>DASTHW010000001.1:0-6024 GCA_035717985.1 Saccharimonadales bacterium (SeqCode)
CCCAGGAGTAACATAGACCCAGATTAGACCACCGGTATTGGCGGCTACGGACTGTAAAGCTTCACCTATGGCTGTACCGCTAGGCGGTACACCGCTAGCTTTATCTACGTCTCCGGCAGTAGTAGTAGATACTAGATAGTCGCCTGGGGAGATGGCTTGGTTAGTAGGCAGTAGGTTAACTTGGTAGGTACCGCTGATGACGATGTTCTGGGGGGTAGTGTTGGTAGCGGTAGCTATACCAAAGACCTTGGTGTCATTAGCGGTAGTAGTCGTCTTTACCTGGCCGTTGGTAGTATTGTCTATAACGACTAAGTCATGGGCGTTAACTGTACCGCCTACTGGCATGTTCTTTTGGATAGTAGAGTTAGTATTGCCGGAGGCGGCTAAGACTATGGTGGAACCGTCAGTAGTGTTACCTACCTGGACATTACTGTCTGTGGTATCGACTGTCAGTAGGCTACGGCTGGAGCTGTTTTGAACTTGGAAGGCGGAGGTGGAGTTGGTGGCGTTTTGCAGGGTTACCTGACCACTTGTTCCTATATTTCCGGTCACCTGAAGAGATTGGCCCACCGCGAGACCTCCAACAATAGAGGCGTCCCCAGCTACCTGTAAATTAGAATCGGCATTGATGGTGCTGGCTGTTATTCCACCAGCTTCTAGCTGTTGGCTATATGTGCCCCCAAGATCATAAACAATTAATGATGTAGTCCCAACGGTATACTCATATCTACCTTGAATAGCAATCCCTGTTGGAGTCGTACTGGTAGAGGTGGTATTAACCAGAGTGATAGCAGAAGGGTTAGAGACGTCATAAATATGTGTGCAGTGACTGGCCGAATAGAAGCAGGTAGTATAAGCATAGCGCCCCTGGACATAAATATCACCACTATCCCCCGATCCGTAAGAGCTCACAAGCGTCGGCGAGCCGGGATTCGAAATATCAAATATGGATATACCACTTGCTTGATCCGCCGCATATAGATAGCGGCCCTGGACATAAATATCTCCATTTACCCCGCTTTTACTCACAGTTCCCTTAAGAACGGGATTAGTGGGATCGGTAACATCATATATTTCAATAGCGGAGGCACCGTTCGTGATAACGGCATAGATATAATGGCCTTGACCGGTTATCCTCCAGGGGCTAGCAGGCGAAGCGTACGATGTAGCAATGAAGCCCACTTTAACTGGCCTCGAGGGGTTACTTATATCAACTACATCAATTCCTCTTGGGGATTCGTCGCCAATATAGGCATAGCGGCCTTGTACATATATTGTGTCTACCGTGCCGCCCATTGAAAGAGATCCGGCCAGAAATGGGCTACTCGGGTTAGATACATCGTATATTTCAAGAGAGGCCGGCATGACTCCAAAGCCCACAAATACATACTTGCCGGAAACAAAGAGTTGCTCTGGGCCATTTGTTATGGTTGCTATGCTACTGATAAATTTAGGGGATGCTGGGTTAGAAATATCAAAAACATTTAAAGTATTATTCCCATAATCTGTTACATAAGCATACTGTCCCTGTACCACTACGTCTTTTGGATTAGACATGGCATAAGTCCCTATTTGGGTTGGTATGCTACCTGATATATAAACCTGCCCCGTAGCAGTGCCAAGGCCACCAACATCCAGGGTCTTTCCGTTAGCCACTGTAGTGTTGCCATTTAGGGAAATATTCCCCGTGCCGGTCTTGAATGTTCCAGAGCTGGCCGATTGGTCAAAACTGCCAGAACCCGACGCAAAAGTTAAGCTTCCATTGGTAGCTACTGACAGGTTATTAACTGTCACCCCGGTAGCCGCTACCGCTAGGTAGTTGACTGTGCCACCGTTGTTTTGGACATCGAATAAGTTGGTCCCTAAAGCCGACGTAGCGTCCTGGATATCCAAGCCGCCGCGGGTGGAATCTAGGACTATCTCAGGAGTAGTGCCGCCGGTGCTGGCGGTATAAGCCTGTTGCAGAGTAGCCGTAGCCCCGCCGGTAGTGGAAGTACCAATAACCCGCCAGAGGGAGGAGCCGGAGTCATAGACTAGGTTCACAGAGGCCCCAACTGCCAGGCTTAAATCACTACCGGTGCCGGTGATGATTAAGTTAGCGGCGGTGGTCTCGTCGGTAGTGTCGTTATTCTTTAGAGTGGCAGTAGTTGAACCGGCATTGATTATAGTCAGTCTATAGCCATCACGGCCATTGGCGATACCGGCAATAGTCTGAGCAGAAGCGCCGGTCAATCTAACCAGGCTGGTGTTGCCAAAGTTGATGTCTTTGGAAAGACCGGTTGTAGCAAAGTCTGTTCCCTTCTTGGTGGCCGTTGAACCAGTTACATCAAGATTAGCCGTAGCCGAGACATTGGCGGCTAGAGTTAATGCTCCACTGCCAGTGGTATCGGCAGTGAACAGGCTGGTGCCGGAGGCATTTTGGATTTGGAAGGCGGTGGTGGAGTTGGTGCCGTTTCTAAAGCTGGCGTCGCCGTTCTCGGTCTTCTCTTGATTTGAATATGTATTGCCAGAAGCGGTAGCGTCATTGATACTGGCCGTATGACTTCCATCACCCACCAAATGATTGTCGGCTAGATAGTTGCCGGTTGAACCAGAGTCAAAAATATTAATGGCATAACAAGTGGAGGTACACCCGTTATTTGTAAGGTCTTTATCCGTAATGTTGTTCCCGATAATGGAGTTATTGGTTGAAGAGTTAGTTAGATAAAGGGCATTGTTATCAGTCGTACCTCCGCTACTATTAAGATTGTTGTCAGAAATATTGTTGTATGGCGAACCGTTCAGATAAATGCTATTGAAGGCGCTATTGTAAGAGTTATTGCCCGTGATTGTACTGTTATTAGTGTTGCTAGTTAGGTAGATGCTATAGTTTGCGGAGAAGAAGGTGTTATTGGCGATTGTATTGCTCTTTGAATTAGCCACGTACACACCATACTGAGTCCCGCCCGTGATTGTATTATTGGACACAATCCCCGATAGAGAACCGTACAGATACACACCATAGTAATCGTTATAAAAGGTGTTGTTAGTCACGAGGTTAAGATAGTTATTGTTTGAGGAGCCATATAGTTCAACACCGTAGCTCCCAACGTTGTTTATAACACTGTTAGTAATGGTGTTTTGTAAGGAATTAGTCATATAAATACCCGCACCACTAGTAGTAGCGTCGTAGACATTCTGTACAATTACCTGGCTAATTTTGCTACCCGTGCGATTGGTTGAACCCATTCCATTGAAGTAAATACCATAGAAGATTCCGGTAGTTTGGTTAGTCTTATTGCCATCTATCAAGAGGTTCTGAATCGTTACATTAGCGCCTGTCGTGGTATCGCTGTTCTTAATGGCATAGTAGGTCGAAGAGCCGAAACTATTTGGCCAGGTTAGCACGGTGCTAGCCCCGGCTCCACTCAAGGTCGTATTATCCGGCACAGATATGGCTGTGGTGCCTAAGGTATATGTTCCTTCCATTAGGTAAACGCTACCCCCACCAGAAGGTAGAGCAGATAAAGCGGAGTTTATGGTCGTTCCATCATCAGTTCCCGTAGCTACATAGTCTGCCGCATCCTTCTCGGCTTGGGTACTGTTGCTGGCGGCTACTATGAAGGTATTGCTCTTAGGAGCAGATGTCCATTTAGAGCCATTGTATTGGATTAAGTTATTAGTAGAAGTGTCATAGTAGAGAGTTCCCTTAGTGGGGCTAGCTGGGCGGGAGGCAGTGGTGCCGCCAGTCATAGCTATGGTCTGGTTAGCGGCTAGGCTGATGCCACCATTGGCAGTTATCAGACCAGTGGAAGTAAGAGTAGATACGACTACGCCACTAGAGGCTACTTGTAGGTACTTAGTACTGCCGCCATTACTCTGGATAGTGAATAGATTGCCCACCAGTGGGGTAGCATTATCCTGAACTACTAGGCCCCCGGCTCCGGGAGAAGCATCCAAGGTTATCTGTGGTGAGGTAGTAGAAGCATCGTAAGCTTGTTGGAGGGTTGAGGTAGCTCCACCAGCACTTGATGTACCAATAACCCGCCAGAGGGATGAGCCAGAGTCATAGACTAGGTTTACAGAGGCTCCAACTGCCAGGCTTAAGTCGCCACCAGTGCCGGTGATGATTAGGTTAGCGGCTGTGGTCTCGTCGGTAGTGTCGTTATTCTTTAGAGTAGCAGTAGTAGAACCGGCATTGATAATGGTAAGCCTGTAGCCATCCCGGCCGTTAGCAATGCCAGCTATTGTCTGGGCAGAAGCACCAGTCAATCTAACCAGACTGGTGTTACCGAAGCTAGTATCTACTGAAAGACCGGTAGTAGCATAGTCTGTCCCCTTCTTGGTGGCGGTTGAACCGGTTACATCAAGGTTGGCCGTAGCTGAGACATTGGCGGCCAGGGTGAGGGTGCCGGAGCCAGTGGTATTGACAGTGAACAGGCTGGTGCCGCTGGCGCTTTGGACCTGGAAGGCAGTGACACTATCTGTGCCGTTGCGGAAACTGGCATCGCCATTTTCAGTCAGCGGCTGGTTAGAGTAAGTATTGCCTCCACTCGTGGCATCATTGATAGAAGCAACATGGGTACCATCACCCAGGAAGTGGTTAGAGGCAAGGTAGTTACCTGTGGAACCAGCATCTGAGATGTTTATGGCATAACAAGTAGTAGTACAGGAAGTGTCGGTAATGTCGTTGCCGGTGATGGAGTTTTTGGTGGAGACGCTACCTAAATAAATGCCGTTATTAGAGGCCGAGCCGCCGTTGTTATATATTTTATTTAAACTAATGATATTATTTGAAGCACCTGTTATCCAGATCCCATATGAACCGGTGTTACTAGTTATATTATTCCCGCTAATCGTGTTATTGCTAGAGGAAGAAGCTATAGATACTCCATAGGTATTACTTTGGATGGTATTGCCAACCACAGTGTTACTAAGCGAAGTACTATACAAGTAGATACCATATGAGCTGTTGTTCTGAAGAACATTACCAGCAAAGTTATTACCCGAAGAAGAGTTAACTTCTATTCCATAGCTATTAGCGGTAGATATGTTTCCATTAATTTCGTTATTAGTTGAGCTAAGCAGTGAAATACCGAATGGAGAGCCGTTGATGTTGTTACCAATAACACTGTTATTTGCCGATAAAGATAAGTAAATTGCCCTACCGTTGCTGTATATATTTTGGACGGTGACATTGCTGATTGTACCTCCTTTTCTAGAGGATCCTGAACCCATGTGATTAAAGTAGATCCCGTTCATTACTCCAGCGCTCTGGTTGGCTTTGTTCCCATCAATCAACAGGTTTTGAACAGTAACATTGGTTCCAGTAGTAGTATCTGAGTTAGTGATAGCGTAGTAGGTGCTAGAGCCAACGCTGTTAGCGTATTTCAGCACCGTGGCCGAGCCTGATCCGGCTAAGGTGGTGTTATCCGGCACGCTAATGCTGGTAGTACCTAATGTATAGGTACCCTCCATAAGGTAGACACTGCCTCCACTAGAAGGTAGAGCACTTAGGGCTGAGTTAATAGTGTTTTGATCATCAGTCCCCGTAGCTACATAATCGGCCGCATCCTTCTCTGCTTGGGTGGAATTAGAGGCGGCTACTATGAAGGTATTACTCTTAGAGGGAGCTTGCCACTTAGAGCCGTTGTATTGGACTAGTTGGTTAGTAGTAGTGTCATAGTAAAGAGTTCCCTTAGTGGGGCTAGCTGGGCGGGAGGCGGTGGTGCCGCCGGCCATAGTAATGGTCTGGTTAGCACCTACACTAATACCGCCGTTGGCAGTGATGACTCCAGTAGAAGTAATGGTACTGGATACGCTTAAGGACCCGGCTATGACTACACCAGTAGCATTAACGGCTAGGTACTGACAAGAAGCACTAGCACAGGCATTACCTTGGACAGTGAATAGATTGCCCACCAGTGGAGTAGCATTATCCTGGACTACCAGTCCCCCTGCTCCAGGAGAAGAATCTAGAGTTATTTGGGGGGAGGTGGTGCTATAGTCATAGGCTTGTTGCAGAGTGGTGCTACCACCTACTCC
>DASTHW010000002.1:0-39177 GCA_035717985.1 Saccharimonadales bacterium (SeqCode)
GCCGGCGCCGGAGAGCCCGCAGGCTAGTACGCCGGCTCCGCCGCCGGATGAGCCCTCCAGCGGCCGAAACGACCGCCTAAAGTCAGCTTTTAATATCTACTTTTTCGTTTTTATCGGCATCGTGGTGATGGCCATTGGTATTATTTTCTTCGCTGTGAGCGCCAGCAAAAAACAGCAGACCACTAAAACGCAAAAGGTGCCATCGCTGACCAGCCAGCAAATCTCGGCTCTAAAAGGCAATACCACGCTGGTAGGCGACGCGAAGGAGACTCTAGATGTCCAAAGTAATTCGGTCTTTGAGGGCCAGGTGCTGGTGCGCAGTGACTTAAGCGTAGCCGGTACTATTAAAATGGGCGGCGCGCTGTCACTACCCACGCTTAAGGTTGGTAACTCCGCGTCTTTGGGTGCTACTCAAGTTAACGGCACGCTGGGTGCTACCGGCGATACGACTTTGCAGGGCAATTTGTCTGTCCAAAAAAATATAACAGTGGCCGGCTCGGCCAGTTTTGGCAGTTTAGCGGTTAGCGCACTTTCTGTCACCAGCCTGCAGTTAGTCGGCGACCTAACAATAACCCGTCATATTGTAACCACCGGAACCAGTGTTAACTATAGCGCCGGTACGGCTCTAGGCGGCGGCGGCACAGTTAGCGTCAGCGGCACCGACACCGCCGGCACTATCACCATCAACACCGGCAATTCACCAAGCCCCGGCTTGTTTGCCACCGTCAATTTTAAGCAGAATTTTGGCCAGGTACCTAGAGTGATAATTTCGCCGGTAGGGGTATCGGCCGGCGCTGTTACCTATTATGTTAACCGCACGGTCTCCGGCTTTTCGGTTGGTTGCTATAGCGCCCCGCCGGCTGGTGCCAGCTTCGCCTTCGACTACTTCGTCATCCAATAACCACCTAATATTCAAGCTTCTGACCTGGTACCTTTCTTATGATTTCGGCCATCTTTCTCTGCCTGAGTAGACATTGTTGAAAAGAGGCGCCCTTGGGCGCTAAAGCATGTTCGAAGAGCTAGAACAGCCGGCGGCTGTTCTAGCGAGAAGCTCTTTAGCGAGCCATCTTTTCAACAATCGGATACATCAAGCTGGAGAAAGCAGGCCGAGAGCTTGGCGCCACCTTGGCGGTCCAAGGTGGCAAAAATTTTGGTTCTTTAGCAAAAAAACTCTGGTCAAACATCTAAAAAGACAGTTGTTTGATCAGCCTTAACGTGCATAATCCCGCGGGCAATCGGCAAAGTAAAATCCGGCTTGCCGGAGTTACGGACTACGATATTGCACGGCGTCAGCAGAGTCATAAAGTTTTTGTGGTGAGCCAGCACGTCAAAGTCGCCGGTGCGGTTTTTAGCAGAAACACTGTTAGCCTCGCCGTCGTAGTAAACCTTAAACGGCGCATAGACTTTGACATGCATTTTGGGACCATCTTGATTCATTACAGATTGGTTTTAGCTAAAATTTGCTCGACGCCAGCTAGCGTTTCATCGCGGTGATAATACTCGCCTTTTTTCTTCATCATGCTTTCACTGACAAAGAAGTTTTGGTTGAAGTACTGGATTAATTCTTTGGCTTTTCGAAAATCAGTTCGGTCAGCCGGGCTTAGCTCGTTCTCGCCAATAATGGCGATGATGCTTTTGAGTGATTCATGTTTTTGCAGTAGCTTTTGGACTTCGACTGACAATTTATAGTGGCGCTCGCCCACCATCTCGGGGCTAAGTAGTGACGATGTGGTGTGAATTAAATCGACTGCCGGGCGGATACCCTGCTCGGCCACCTTGCGGGATAGAACAATGGTGCCGTCCAGCTCGTGCTGGATCATCAGCACCGCCGGGTCGGATAGGTCGTCGGCCGGCACATAAATGGTCTGGATAGACGTAATAGAACCGTTTTCATTAGAGCTCAACCGGTCCTGCAAAACTTTGACGTCTGAAAAAATAGTCGGTTCGTAACCGCCCTCGCTAGGCACTTGCTCGAGCACCGTCGACAGCTCGTTTCTGGCTTGGATATAGCGGTACATATTGTCGGCAAAGAACAAAATGTCTTTTTTCTTTTCATCGCGAAAATACTCAGCGCCGGTAACCGAAGCCAGCGCCACCAGCACGCGAGGCACCGGGTTTTGGTCCATCTGGCCAAAAAACATGCAGGTGCTACCCAGCAGATTGCCTTTTTTAAGCGTGTCATACAGCTCATGGCCTTCACGGATGCGCTCGCCGATACCGGTGAAAAAGGCCAGGCCTTGGCCACTTTTAGCGATGTTATGGATTAGCTCCATGGTTAGCACCGTCTTGCCAACACCGGCACCGCCGATAATACCCATTTTGCGGCCCTTAAGTAATGGAGTGAAAAAGTCGATAACCTTTAAGCCGGTTTCCAGAATATCCGGCTTGGCGGCTTTAAAGGTCATGGTGTTAAGCGGCACTTTAAAGATGTTTTTACGCGGCGTAGTTTGATCTTCTAGCGGCGGCTGGCCGTCCAGCGGCCGGCCCAGAGCATCTAATATCCGGCCGATTGTGGCCTCGCCAACCGGGATTTCAATACCCCGCCCCGTGCGGCTAACCGGCATATTTTTTTGCAAAGAGCGGTCTTCCAGCACGTTAAGGCAAACGGCCGTATTGTTGGCGGCCAGACTATTAACCAGCAAGATGCCCTGGCTCTTACTCTGAGGCAAAAGAAGCTCGCCAATATCCGGCTGTTCGTTATCAAACTGCACGGTGACTACCAGGTCTTTAATTGATCTAATAACGCCTGCTCCGGCGGCAACCGTACTCATGCTTCGTTGTTCCTTAGACCATTCATAATCTCTTTCAGTCGCTCGTCTTTAATGTGCCGGCGGGCTCGGTTAAAGCTTAAGTTTAAATCATTCAGCGACTCGCCGGATTTTTCTTTAGCGGCGCTCATAGCCCGAAAGCGGCTGGCGTATTGAGCTAGCTTTGACTCCAAAATCACCTCGCCCAGCATAATCTGCATCATCGAGCGCTCTAGGTGGTTGACCACATCAAAAGTACTAGGCTCGAAAATATAGTTATGTTCACTAATCACTTCGTCGCCTTGTTGGACCTGCCGGCCGCGCTCGGTAATGGTTTGGCCCAACTGCAGGCTGGCCACTTCCTGGTTGGTTAATGAGATATATTTTTCATAGTAAACAACGGTGGACATGTATTTTTGGGCGGTGTCCGTAAGCGGTGTGACGTTAATATTTTTATCGCGAATCGGCATTTTAAAACTGCGCACATAACTGACTCCGTTTTGTTTTAATTGGACAGCGCCGTGGTGGCCGACTACCAAAATGTCGTTCTTGGACGAATCGTAATGCTTTAGGGCTTCTCTAACCAGGCGCTGGTCAATGTCGCCGCTAAAGCTACCCTCGGAAGTTATTAAAATCATCAGCTCTTTAGCAATTGGTATCTGGTTAGTGCGGCCGCGGCCAAAGCCAAATACACTTTCCACCTGGATTTGACTGTAAATCCGCCACAGGTCACCAAAAAACTGCTGGCTTTGCAAAACCTGATCCTTGATCTGCGAAATACGCATGCTGGCTATGCCTTCAAAGGCACTCGACAGTTCGCTCATGGTGGCCATGGCGTCGCGTTCTTTTAAAATCTCAGCTAACTGTCTCATGAGCCGCCTCCGGCCGGGGCAGTTTGAGCTGGCGCTGGGGCGGGCTGAGCTGGTGCGGCTACCCCGGCGGTAGCTTGCGCTGGCGCCTGCTGGAACCGGCCGGCTAATTGTGCTTTGGCTTTCTCAAAATCTTCATCAGTCTTAATGTTTGCTCCTAGTTCTTTGGCCGCCGTCTTTAGTTGGTCAATATCTAAATCTTGAGAAGGGTTAGAGTTTAAGACAACGTCCAGCAGTAGCTGTTGAGTGGCCAAATTATAAGTCTCACCCGGAACTTGGGTAAATAACTGCCGGATACGCTGGCCAACAACCAACGCGGCTTTCGCTTCAGCACCCATTTCTGAACCAAAGCGGGCAAATTCCTCGGCTTCATTAAAAGCCGTCAGGGTAGCTACCGTTTTCTTGTTTTGGTCTTTTTGGCGGTCATTATGGCCTACCGTACCGACACGGGTAACCGACAGGCCGGTGTTAATAGCCGGCCTAAGACCCTGGTGAAAAACTTCCATGTCTAAAATCCACTGCCCGTCAGTAATAGACATAATGTTGGTGGGCAGGTAGCTGGTTATGTCGCCACCGTCAGCCATAACAATCGGCACCGAAGTCAGGTGTTTTTTATTACGGTTCAGGCGGCCGGCACGCTCGAGCAAGCTGGAATGAGCATGGAACATGTCGCCAGGGTAGCTATCCCGCCCCGGGCTGGCACCGGACATCAAGGAAACTTCGCGGTAAGCATGGGCATGGGTAGTTAAATCGTCATATAAAATTACTGTGTCGATTCCCAGTTCCTGCCATAAGTACTCGGCCATAGC
Organism: Saccharimonadales bacterium (SeqCode); assembly: GCA_035717985.1. Classification (GTDB taxonomy): domain Bacteria; phylum Patescibacteriota; class Saccharimonadia; order Saccharimonadales; family UBA10212; genus DASTHW01. Next base: position 4,426 of record DASTHW010000002.1, read on the forward strand.
GCAACCCACGTAAGGCGCTAAATAGCTCATTACCAATGATTCAAAAATCGTCGATACCACGACGATAGTTTTTTCCATGGCCTTATTGGCGATCAGGCGGGTAATTAAATCATCTACGTCGCTTTTACGCTTAGCGATAAGTACGTAAACGGCTATTTGGTCGGTGTCGCGCTGGTTGATGGCAATTTGGGTTGCCAAGGTAGACTTACCAGATTTACTGTCGCCAAGTAGAGCTAGGCGCTGGCCACGGACAATTGGAAACAAAGCGTCAATTAGCGTCACCCCGGTTTCTAGCTGAGTCGTCAGCAGTTCACGCTGGTAAATCGGCGGCGCCGAGTTAAACACCGGCCAGCTGGCGTCGGAGGCAATAGCGCCTTTGCCGTCCAGCGGCTCGCCGGTCACCGACACTACCCGGCCGACAAAGTCTTTACCGACCTTAGTCATTAGCGAGTCAGATTGGACAACCGCCAGCATGCCGGACTTTAGAGTAATGCTCCCCATATGTAAAACTGTTACCCTATCTTCGCTAATGTTTTGGACAAAACCACGGCTTCCATCTTCAAAAAAAACTACCGAGTGCGGATTAACCGGCTGAAGGCCGGATAACTCAACCAAAAAATTGTCGACGGCCACTACCTCGCCCACCGGCTTGCCCTCGTCAACTAAATTCTGAAAGTGTTTTTTTACCTCATTGTCCATTGACTGTTCCCGCCACCAGGGCCGTCAAATACTGTGACTGCTTTTCCAGATAAGTTCGAATGCTAAAATCAAAAATCTTGTTGCTGGTACGAAGAATACAGCCGGCGGCAATTTGCGGCTGAAGCCCCACCTGCAAAAGTAACTGCGGATGGATATTTTGCCTTAGCCAAGTAATTAGCGGTTCGATGGAGCGCGGCGATGGCTCCATAGCAAAACTCATATGCACGCTGGGGGCGGTTTTTAAAATGGCCTCAAAATCAGCGGCTAACTGCTTGCGCGAGCTGGCTTCCAGCAAATTAATTTGGTTGAGCTGAACCAGCTGATCCAGCAAGCGGGTAGTCTTGGGAATCTGCATAGGCGAGCCGGTTTGGCGCGCGTTAGCACCGACAAAAAAATCGCTTAGTGAGTTAACCTCGCGGATAAGGCTTAACAGGTCACCGCGGTCCAGCAGGCTAGTCGGCAATTTAAGTTTGCTGGCTGATTCCACCGCTAATGTCCTCTAAAATGGCTTTTTTATTAGATTCCAGTTGAGACAGAATGAAGTCCAGTTGGTCGGATAAATCAATTTGGTCGCCAATGGCCCGCACCACGTAATGGTTGACGATGGTAGCCATATCTTTTTCAAACTGCTTAATCATATGGTCCCGGCTGGCCTGAGCCTGGGACTGCATTTGCTGTTCCAAAAAAGCTCTTTGCTGTTCGATGGTGGTAATGGTTTTTTCGATCGAGCCTAGCGCAATCTGCTTGGCGTCGGCGATACTTTGCTCATAATTCTTAAATTCGGTCTGTAGGGTCCGGGTTAGCTCAGCCCGCATATAGTCGTTCAGCTGAGCGGTGGTTTCGCGCAGATCCTGCTGTAAGAACATGGCATTTTCACCGATGATTTTTTCAAAGTGCAGGCGGCCACGGTTGCGCAATTCTTCGCGAAATTCATCATTAAAAATATGCTCGACGTCCTCGGCGGCCTCGGTGCCAATTTGACCAGGCTCTAAACCTTTTTTAGCGGGACTGTTTTTACCCATTGATGGCAGGCGCCAGACCAACCACAAAAAGGCCGCCGCGGCGGCCAGCAGGGATCCGACAATTAAAATTAGCCCACCTGTATTCATCCCGTTAGAGCTCCGCCCTACCGCCTGCACCGAAATGGTAAGTTTTGTTCTCGACAGAAAATATAGCTCTAACGGGATTCATTTTTGGATGTTTTTATTCCTTATATTCTCAGTAGTAAATATACTCCAAATAACCCGATTATAAAAACCAGCACCGCGGCCGTTACCACCCTAAACATGCTGTTTAAAATACTTGGCCGGTTAAGCGGATTTCGGCCTAGGGCTATCATGCCTCCCCGCACCGCCGCCCACAGCAAAGTCATCGATAAAATAACCGCCGCGCATAAGAAAACTAATGATAGATATATGCGGGTAGCAGTCAGAGGTTTACCGGCTACTGCTTGGCCAACCGTCCGCAAAAAGCCGGGTACGGCTATGTCATTTCGGGCTATTGGGTTTTTTCTGGGGTCAATATTGACAGATATTTTGCCTACGGCGTGGCCGCCAATATTAGTAATTATGTTTTTCTTGCCGTCAAAACTCTCCAGAGCCTGGCCGATAACGGCTTTTTGGTCCGGATTTACCTCGGCGGCTATCCCAGGTGTTGACGACACAGATAAATAGTCGCCGGCGTGTATCGCCCCCCGCTCGGTGCTAACCAGTACCGGATAGTCGCCGGTCACAGCCACAAAAACCTGGCTGTCCAGCTGGCGGTTAAGCGTCACCGGGGCATCGCTAGGATCAATCACTACGCCGTACATGCTGGTTCCGTCGCCCGGCGGCGTGGCCTGGACGGTATCTTTGGAGCCGCTGACAAATGACACTAAAAAGCCCGGCGACAATGTGCCCTTTTCTTTAAAGCCTTGAGCCAAATTATCGGCGTAAGCCGGAGCCAGACTGAACAAACTTAAGCCGGCCAGAACCGCCAGACTAAGAACCGCTCTTAGCGGCAGTTTTGAGGTGACTTTTCGGCATATTGACTGCATGGCTAATCTTAAAGAGTATTATACCGGTTTTGCTTAGCCGGCTCAAAAGAGAACGGCCCTTGCCGGTTTTAGAGTATGTTTTTTAACGCTTGCAGTGTTTTTTCGATGTGGGCAGACGAGGTTTGGGCACCCAAGCTAAAGCGCAAAGTAGCGCGGGCTAGTTCGTCGGATAGGCCAATTGCTTTTAGGACATGTGACGGCTCGCCGCTATCTGCACTGCAGGCACTGCCTAGGCCGCACTCGATGCCGGCCTCATCCAGCTCAAACATTAGTCTTTCGTTATCGCGGCCGGCAAAGCTAACGCTCAAAATGTGCGGCGCATACAGCTTTTTAGGTCCGTTAATTTGGGCTTTATTATTTAGTTTTAAAATGCCCTCGGCCAGCTGATTCCGCAGTGCTTTAACTCGGGCGCCTTCGCTTTTATCGGCCTGAGCTAGTTCAAGAGCTTTGGCAAGGCCAACCACGCCCGGTAAGTTTTCGGTGCCGGCCCGCTTATTAAATTCTTGGCCGCCGCCGATAATTTGAGGCATCAATTCAACGCTTGATTTAACGTACAGCAGGCCGGTTTGCTTTGGCCCGTAAATCTTGCCGCCGTTGATACTCATCAAGTCAACGCCCAGCCTGGCGACGTGAAGGTCAAGGTAACTCGGTGCCTGGGCGGCGTCGGTATGCAAATAAAGCGGCCGGCGATTACCGGCCCGCAAGCGCTTTTGGCGAGTCGAGGACACCAAGGAGGCAATGTCTTTAAGGGGCTGAATGGTGCCAATTTCATTATTGATTAGGCCGACGCTAATTAAAACCGTGCGGTCGCTTATCAGCTTGGCTAATTTATCTAGATTTACCCGGCCGTCGGCCCAAACCGGTATCTTCTGGGCGCCGGCCCTGCGGGCCGGCGCCAGCACTGAATCATGCTCGATTGCCGACACTAAAATTTGACCATCGCTAAACCTCTGGGCAATACCGCTAATGGCAAGATTATTGGCCTCGGTAGCACCGGCAGTAAAAATTATTTCAGCCGGTTTAGCACCAAGAGTCTGGGCCGCCCGGCCCCGCGCCTCTTCCAGATCCTGGCGAGCCGCCCGGGCCGCCAAATAAGTGGCCGAAGGGTTATAAAAATTTTCTGAAAAATAAGGCTTCATCGCCTCCAACACCTCTTCTCTCATAGGCGTAGCGGCGGCATAATCCAGATATATCTTGTTCATGATTTATCCTTCAGGTCAAAAAGGCTGACGGCGTTGGCCGTGGTTTGAGCCGCCAAATCGGCTAGCGCCTCACCGCGCAAGCTAGCCAAAAACTCGGCTACTATCCGCACGTGCCGAGGCTCGCAAACCTCGCCGCGCTCGGGCGCCGGTATTAAAAACGGCGCGTCAGTTTCCAGCAGTAGCCGGTCCAGCGGTACCCGCCCGGCGGCCTCCAGTTGAGCTTGGTCGCGGGTAAAAGTCATAATGCCGTTTAGACCGACAAATAAACCCCGGCTTAGCGCCACGTCTAACTGCTTTCGGCCGGAGCTAAAGCTATGGATTACTCCCTTAATACCGCCATAGTCATCAAACACCTGCCAAAAGTCGCTGAAAGCGTCGCGCACATGAAAAATAAACGGCAGGCGGTAGCTTAAACCAATTTCAATTTGCCGGCGCAAAAGCTTTAATTGGTCTTCTTTTGGGGAGTGATTTTTATAATAATCTAGACCGATTTCGCCGATCGCCATCAGCTTATTTTCCGTATTACTTGACAAGTCAAGTAATTTCTTAAAGTTTGCTTCAAAATCCTTGCTCGCCAGTGTTTTTTTAGCCTCGTGCGGGTGGACTCCCGCCGCCGCCCAAACTCCGTTTTTAGCTTTGGCGAAGTTTATCGCCCGCTGGCTGTCTTCGAGAGTCGTACCAACCGCAATCATTCGCTTAACACCGGCCTCCTCGGCCCTGGCCATAACTCCGGGCCAGTCGGCCGCCAGTTCGGCAAAATGCGGATGAGCATGACTATCAATAAATTCCAAAAACAGCCTCTATTTCTTAGGTTCTTCGTGCTTGGGAAATAGCGGGCCAGGCAAAGGTTTTAAAATTCCTTCGCTAAAAACCGAATTAATTTTCTGGGCAGTTTCAGGCATAAACGGCGCCAGCAGTTCGCTGACTTCGAGTAATGAGCCGGCCATGTAGGCCAGCACTTCGCGCAGATGGTCTTCGTCGCCGTCTTTGGCAATCTGCCACGGCTTTTGCTCGTCAACATACTGATTTAAGCCGCGAATCTGCTCCCAAACCTCACTTAGGGCCAAGTCAAAACGGCAATCTTCTAAAGCTTCTTCATAAGCCCGCACGTCATGCTCCGGCGGCGGTATTTGGCCGATTACACCCTGCTGATAACGCTCAATCATAGCTGATATCCGGGCCACGGCATTGCCCAGCTGATCCGCCAGCTCGTTGTTATAGGCCGATTCTAGCTTCTCCCATGAAAAATCACCGTCTTCGTTACTTGGGATGTGCCTAAGAAAATAGTAACGAAATGTATCAGCTCCAAATTTATCAGTGATATCAGCCGGCGCCACCACATTGCCCAGAGTCTTACTCATTTTTTTGCCATCTGAAGAAATAAAGCCGTGAGCATACAGCGTCTTAGGCGGCGCCAGCTCCAGGCCCATCAGCATAGCCGGCCAAATGGCGGCGTGAAAACGCAGGATATCTTTGCCGATAATCTGCACGTCGGCCGGCCAAAACTCTTTAAAATCTTTGCCGTCCGGATAACCAAGGGCCGTAATATAGTTAGTCAAAGCCTCAAACCAAACATACATGACCTGGCCGGTATCGCCCGGCACACCAATCCCCCAGGAAATCTTATCTTTAGGCCGGCTAATGCTAATATCTTCCAGGCCCTTATCAAGTACGGCCATAATCTCGTTACGCCGGCTGTCGGGGATTACCCGTAGTTTGCCGGTGTCGATAGCCTCTTTAACCGGTTCGGTAAAAGCGCTGAGTTTAAAAAAGTAATTTTCTTCCTGCAGTTTCTCGTAAGGCCGGTTGTGCTCTGGGCAAACGCCCTTATTCTCTTTAACTATCGTCTCTGGAAAATATTCTTCGTGGCCCGTGCAGTACCAGCCCACGTAGGTGCCCTTATAGATGTGGCTGGCTAGATTTTTCCAAATGGTTTGAGCCCTCTGCTCGTGCTCTGGGTCGGTAGTTCTAATAAAGCGGTCATTGCTGATATTTAAAGTTTTAGATAATTGCGAAAATTTTTGGCTTACCTGGTCGGCGTAGGCTTTAGGGGTAGTTTTGGCTTCAGCCGCCTTTTCAGCAATTTTGCCGCCGTGCTCGTCGGTGCCGGTTAAAAACATAGTTGGCCGTTTACCTTGGCGTGCCCAGCGGGCCAAAACATCGGCCATGACTAGTTCCATGCCAAAGCCGATATGCGGGTCGCTGTTTACGTACGGAATTGAGGTGGTAACAAAGAAGCTCTTCATCCGCTCTATTGTAACCTAACTCCTTAGAACAGTGAACTCTGGACCGGCGTCGGCGGTAAATCGTCTCCCAGCTTTTCTGCCAAGCGCCCAATAAACTCAACCTGGTTTTTGTGGATTTTTTGGCCGGCCTCGCTGAGGGATTTGTACTGCGCTTTATCAATTTCCGGCACTTCTATCACCTGCCCGCTCCTCGGCGGCCACTCAACCAGCGCCACATTACTTTTAATTTTGCCAAGGTCTACGTCAGCTTCAATAGCAAAAGCTGTGATAACTTTGCCAGAAGATTTAAGCTCGCCAAGCTCGAGATATTTGCCAGCCGGCGCCGGCAGACCCAGTTCTTCTCTAAATTCCCGCTTGGCTACCGCCAGCGGCTCCTCACCCTCCAAGAACTCACCTTTGGGCATGCCCCATTGATCCTTACGGGCCCAAAACGGGCCGCCGGGATGCACTAACAGCACCTGCCAGCCATCTTTATGCTTCCTATAAATTAATAGCCCGGCGCTAAGCTTGGCCACTCAAATAGTCCTTCATTCTTGGTAGCATAAAGGGCACGGCTTTATTAGACGACATAAACTCTTCAACGCTGATTATCCTGTAGCCGGTACCTTCTGGGCCAAACTTTATTTTTTCAGCCGCCTCTTCTGGCAGTTTCGCCACAACAAAAAAAGCCTTTTCACCTATAAACCTTGTGCTTGGATATTCCTTAACAAAGTCGACCTGGTCTTTTGAGATATCTAAGCCAAACTCTTCTTTTATTTCGCGTTGAAAAGTCTCAAAGACGGTTTCGCCTGCCTCTTTACCGCCTCCAGGGAAATCGATATAGCCTGGCAGATAATCTGTCTTATTGTCCCGCTCAAACACAACCAGCTTTTGACCTATGAAGACCGGTCCTTTAGCGCCTTGGTGGTCAGTCCTATTTAGCAATTCTAAATTCATAATATTGGTGGGACTGAGAGGATTTGAACCTCTGACTTCTTGCGTGTGATGCAAGCACTCTAGCCACTGAGTTACAGTCCCAGAACGCGCTCCTTGCCCCGCTTCTTTTCAGGGCGATAGTAGTCTGCAATCAGATTACGAAAGCGCCTGCAAAAGCGCGGGGTAGCCAGCTGAGCTACAATCCCTCACCTGCGACCAAGGCTAAGACAAATTATAACCTAGGCAGATTAGTCGTCGATGAACTCTTGGCAGAAGAGCTCGAAAATGGAATTAGTCCAGCCAAAGCCGGTCTGGCTGGGATAAACACCTTTGGCCGGCGGTTTATCTACTTGAACCACGTTGTACTTTTCTAGAAATACACCATATTTATTAAACCAACGCAGATTGGTATTTAGCCATTTTAGGGCAATCCGACGGGCGTCGTCATGATAGCCGTATCTTTGCAGTCCGCGGACCACCAGATAATGTAGCGGCGCCCAGCCGTTGGGATAGGCCCACTGGGTGGGCACGCCGCCGGGCACGAATTGGCCCAGTGGCATGGCGTCGGTGGTAGCTAGGCCACCTTTATGCTCAAATTTGCGCAGGTTACCCACCATGCGCGAAGCTTGCTTTTCGCTGGCTAGGCCGGCCCACAAAGTGTAGTAGCCGGCCAGCGAGTCCACGCCGCCTCGGTGTTTCTTTATATAGTCATAGTCATAATAAAAACCATGCAGGTCGCTCCACATTAAATTATTAACGGTCATCCGGCGTTTGTGGGCGGCCCGGTCCCAATCATCAGCTTTATCTTCGCGGCCTAGCAGGCGCTCGGAATAGGCAAAGTCGCGCTCATACTTATAAAGCAGACTATTTAAATCAATCGGCAAATAATTTAGACAGCGGCGGTTAAACCGTGGTGATAAATCCCAGCCGCTTTCGGCTTCAGCTAAATCGTTTAGATAATTAACGTCGTAGTAACGGCTCAGACCCTCGTAAACCTGGCGGGCATTTGGCTTGGTAGTACCCATCCAGACAGTGTGGTACTCAGTCTCGGCAATTTTTATAGCTCTTGCCAGCCATTTTTTATCAAGTTTGTAGGCCTTATAAGCGTCCAGAATAAAGCTGGTCAAAATCGGCGGCTGTGAGCGGCCCATCAAAAAAGTCCGCGAGGCATTGGGGATAATTTTATAGCGTTCAAACAGATAAAATAGGTCGTCTAAAATACCCAGCACCAGCTTTTTGTGCTCAGCGTCCATGAGTCCCTGAACCATAAAGTAGCTGTCCCAGTAATACAGCTCATTAAAGTCAAACTCGTGGTTTTGTTCATATGCCGGCACCAGGTAAGGCTTGGGCAGGCCGATTAAAGTATCGTCGTCTTTGGGATTGTCCCTCGTCAGGTTGGGCCAATAGCCGGCAATATACTCTCGGGCCGGCGCTACAGCCTCCGGGCTCAGATGTTGGTAGTCCTTTTTTGGCAAAAATGAAAGCGGCGACTTTAGTTTTAGATTTTTATTCAGGCTCATCTCTTAAGACGATAAGCCTCTTGCTACCGACCGGTCAAATTAAAAATAATCTTTTAGCTTAAAAGCCGCATAGATACCGACGATTGCCCCAAAAAAGCCGCCGATTATGCTAGTAAGCGAAAAGAAACTAGCATGCCACAAAACCGGTATATATGAGCCGATAGTACTGAAGATAGTGATGGATATCCAAACTAGGCTTTTACTCATTTTTATTTTTAATGTTTAGAGGCTTCATAACATAAGCATATCAAAGTGAGAAAGAGAGGGAGGAATGGCCGGTAGGGCTCCGGGTGCTGGGGAAGACCCCAGCACCCGGAGCGTGAGCTTCAGGCGGCGACCGTGATCGGAAGCCGGACGCCGGCACTCCGAAGACGGCTCAGCAGGCGTTCGTCCGAAGTGAGCCAGGCTAGGTCAATTCGCCCGATGCCCTCGAGAGGCACACCCCAGCGGACGAAAAGCCGGTTGATGTCGTCCGGACTCAGGCTGTCCGGCGGGTAGGCGTGAACCGCCGCCAGCAGGCGCAGGACCGCCAGGCTGTCACCCGAGGCGAAGGCCTGGCGGGCGGCGGCCAGTCCGTGGCCCAGCAGGCACCCGCGGACCTGGTCCCGGGTGCCGAACTCGAACGCGCCGTCGTAGAACCGCCGCGCCGTGCGGACGTCGCCGTCAGCGAAGTGGCTGACGGCCGTGCAGACGAACATCTTCACGAGCGGGCCGTACAGCTTGTCGCCGTAGGTCTTCAGCGCCTCCCGCTTCTTCAGCTTCAGCGGGTGCGTCTTGGGGTTGCGGGTGCGCTCGCGGAGCGCATACGAGTTGAGCACCTTCTTGGCCGAACTGCGGATCCCCGACAACGTCTAGCTCCTTTCGCTGACCAAATTTTGATGGGCTCTAGTTTGACAGCTGTCCCGCTGTCACCTTTCCTCCCTCTGGTTGATTGTTTTTCCGGTGCGAGGCTCGCACTCGGAAGCGTGCTTGGGTTAGCCGCCGACGACCTCTTTTAGCCGTCAGTTTTTGCTATCCCACCGCTAGGCTAAGTCTGCGGAATTTTAGCCTAGCGGTGGAAAAACAAACTTCGCCTCTTGTAAGCTGGCCTGCTGTTTGCAAGGAGACACGCAGGCTCTGACACCGTAGTGTGTCGAAGCGAGAAGGTGCGAAGCATAAAAAAACCGGACTACTGGTTGGCTGTAGTCCGGTTTGTTCTTGCTTTTTTATCTAATGCGCGCTTACCAAACTACAGCACTATCTCGCTTGGCGAGAATAATGCTCCAGTTCGTAAACATATAGTTACGCATTGTCGCTAACAGTTATACACGCCCGCCAGCCAAATCGCAAGTGCTAATTTTCGCTCACCAGTCCGCGGACCGAATAATTTTCCTGGTAGGCTAGTTTTTCCAGGATTTTCAGTGCATAGATGGCTAGCTCGGCATCGTGCTCATCTGTGGTCAAGCCAGCGTTTTTAGCCTCTACTAGCTCGGTAATGCGATCTATATCAAGATCCGGGTGCTGGTTAATAATCATGTCAATTTCACCAAATAGTTCCATTAGAGACCGGCCGCTAAATTTTTTAGGTAAGGCCACGTCATAAATCTCTTTTTCTTCAGTATTTTGGAGCGGGCTACCCGGCAAAAAGCCAATAAATTTATCCAGTACGCTGGTGTCGCCGTTAACATAAAGTCTTTCCCGGATAAATTCCAGCTTTCTAAATTCGGCTGGACTGATGGGCGAACCCGCGTATATACGCTCAGCAATGTCTTGCGCAAAAACATACTGGCAAATGGCCATGGCCTGCTCTAGCCGCCTGAGCTTGGTTTCGTCTCTAACCATTTGGCGCTCGGTTTTTTGGGTTGTATCTTCCATAGACTCACGGTGCTCTTCCAGGAGCCGCTCAATTACGCCAGGCACCCGCTCACCTCCGGCAATATCGTAATTGCCGGCTAGTGCGCCAGCCACCATTACAAAGTCAACCGGCTTGCCCTTTTTTAAAGCCGTACGTAGTTGTTTGGCGAATTCTATTAAGTAATCCTGGCGCAGTAGCCAGTCCATACAGCGTACAGCGCTTTCGCGCCTTTCGCGCACCTCTTCAATGGCGGTCAGGGAGTTAATCCGGTCGTTTAGTTCTTTTAGTTCAGATTCTATTTGTTCGTACCGCTCGAATGAATCAGCTTGCTCTACCTCAAGCTCCTGCCGCCGAGCCTCCATAATGGGAAGTTCTAAGATTGGATCCTTCATAAAATTACTCAAAAACCGGTAAGCCACGAGGGTGCGGCCTTTTTGCAGTTCATCAATGTCGTCTACCACTTCGCAGGCCTGGGCTAAATCAGAAAGAGTTGGCGCGAAAGTCATACTACGCTCCATGTAATCTCGGCGTTCCATTTCAATTAAAAGATCGGTAAAGGCAATAGCCGCCCCCCGCGGCTCGGGCGTGATACCGGCCTTTTCGCAGAGCTCTAAAAAGATTTCGGTTTCAATCCCCTCGGCCCCGCGCAAAGTCAGCCCGGCCAAACGGTTGCTGACTTCTCTAGCTATGCTTTCAACCAGTACCGGCCTCTCGTACGGCTCCACTTCTTCTTCGTCGTGCTCGCCGTTTAAATTAAACCGCTCTAGCGCGTCTTCGGTACTGTCGGTGTCTGGTCCGTCATCAAGATTGGTATTGGGGTTTAAACCTAGGCCTTCTAAATCACGCCTAAGTAACTCCTCATCGTCGTCGTCAGATGAGCCGCCGCCTTCGCTGGGATAAAACTCAAAACCGTAGTTCATTTGCTATATTATAACAATTTTTAGTGATTTTAGCAACCCCCTGAGCCGGTTTAAGCCTCCTGTATAATAAAAAAGCTAATGCATTCTCTTTTGGATCCGACCCACCTAGTCAAAACTTTTGGCTGGATCGGTATTTTTGTAATTATCTTCTTAGAATCGGGCTTTGTGCTCGGTTTTTTTCTGCCCGGCGACAGCCTACTATTTGCGGCTGGTCTGCTATCAAGCCAGCATTATTTCAATCTTTTTGGGGTCATGGCGCTAGCCGCCGCCGGTGCAATCTTAGGCAATAGTGCCGGTTACTACACCGGCAAGCGCGCCGGACCGGCCATTTTTACTGGCAGAGGCAAAGGCCTGCTGTCGCGCCGGCATATAACCGAGGCTCATGAATTTTTTGAGCGCCAGGGGGGCAAAGCCTTAATTTTCGCCCGCTTTATTCCGGCGGTACGGACTTTTGTGCCGATAATCGCCGGCATTGGTAATATGAACTACCGACACTTCTTGACCTACAATACGGCCGGTGGCTTGCTGTGGGCTATTTTGGTACCGATTCTTGGCTGGGCCCTGGGCAAATCCGTCCATAACATTGATAAATATATCTTGCCGGTCATTGTGTTAATAATTATTGCCTCAGCCCTGCCGGCCGTTTACCATTATTATAAGAGTCTAAGAAAGCAAAATGGATAGTCTAGTCACCGCCGTCGCCAAGTATCTGATTATCGTGCCGGTAATCGTGGCACTTTACTTTATTTGGGCTTTAAAAGGTGACCAGCGCAAAAAATATATAATCCTGCTAATAGTAGGCGGGCTGATTAGCTTAATTATTGCTAAATTAGCGGGGCATATTTACGTTAACCCTAGGCCGGCTTTTAAAGACGGCGCCTCGCCACTGTTCCACGCCGACGGCTATAACGGCTTTCCATCAGACCATACCCTGCTGGCCTCCCTTCTGGGTTTTGTTATTGTGCGCTTTTCACGGCGCTGGGGCTGGTTTGTGCTGGTAATTGCCGCCCTTATTGGCTGGGCTAGAGTAGCCGGCCACGTTCATCACTTTGTCGATATATTGGCTAGCTTTGTAATCACGGCTGTCGTTGTGTTTATCATTGATGAACTACTTATAGCGCGCATACACCAACACCCTAAGAAAGACCAGCCGGCCGGCCATACCCAGGCCGACAAATCCGAGAAATAATAACTTTTAGCGGTCGGGGTAATTGTTATCAAGCCGTAAAAAGTTTCATATTGTTAAACTAGACGGCTCAGCTATATTAAAGGCCATGAACTGGGTCGATGCCATAATCATAGTTTTAGCTATTGCCGCCATTATTCGGGGCCTCCACGCCGGGCTGGTGCTCCTCGTGCTAAGCTCCGGCGGCTTCATTTTGGGCCTGCTGGCCGGCTCAGAGATAGCCAAAGCTGTGGCGCCGCACCTGGGCAGTCCGATTAGCAAGCTGGTCATAGTGATAATTATTGAGATAGGCATGGCTTTTTTACTAGCTGGACTGGGCGAGATACTCGCCCTAGGCGTAAGTCTGCATACCAATCTTCTGCGTCTGCAAAAAGCCAACCGCATGCTGGGGGCATTACTAGAAATGGCTTTTTTGCTGGTGGTGGTGTGGGTGGTGGCCTTCGCCCTGCAAAATGTCCGTAGCTTTCACATCGGCCACCAAATTAGAAGTTCACTGTTAGTACGTAGCCTCGACAGCGCGCTTGGCCATCCGCCAAGGGTTTTTGCCGAGTTGGAAAAAATCGTCAGCCCCAATGGTTTTCCGGATGTCTTTTTGGGCCTAGAACCCCAGCACACCACCATCTCCCCCAAAAACGAAGTTAATAACCAAGCTGTAGTCCGCGATGAAGATTCTGTGGTTAAGGTTGAAGGTACCGGTTGCGGCGGCGTGGTCTTTGGTTCCGGCTTTGTGGTAGCTCGCGGTTATGTAATAACCAACGCCCACGTTGTAGCTGGTATTGCCCGGCCGCAGGTAGTTGACCAGTCCGGCACCTACCGAACAAGTGTTGTCTGGTTTGACCCAAGAGCCGATTTTGCTGTTTTACACATCAAAAACTTGCCTGACCCGCCGCTTAAATTAAATTATCAAATCCTGCCTGATCAAGACGCCGCCGCCAGCCTAGGCTTTCCCGGCGGCGGGCCGATGATTATTGATAGAGCCGTTGTTATCGACCACGTTAGCGCTGAAGGTCAGGATATTTATAACCAAGGCATAGTTATAAGAGATATTTATGAGGTCCAGGCCGATATCGAGCCGGGCGATTCAGGCGGGCCACTGGTAGGGCCGGATGGCTCGGTAGCCGGCATCGTATTTGCTAAATCCGTCAGCCAGACTAATGTCGGCTACGCTTTAGTCCTTAAACAACTACAGCCGGCCATCAACCAGGCCGTGCACAGGACTCAGGCCGTCAGTACCGGCGGCTGTACGCCAGATTAGGCTGAGGCCAAACTTAAAAGCAGTATAAAAAAGGCTTAAGAGCCACCACCGGCCGCAAGTAGACTGTAAGAATCTTAATAAGCCGGCGTTTGCTCACTAGCCTATACTTAAAAACGAAGGGGTAAACATGACAGAGTTGTCAGCCGCCAATGCCGGCACGGTAAAAATCGGCGATATCACCGTCAATCGGCTAGGCCTGGGCACAAACCGGATCGGCAATAACCAGTCATCACGGGAGATTTTACGCTGGGCGGTTAGCCGAGGCATAAATTTTTTCGACACGGCCATCCGGTACGGCTGGAGCGAAGAAATCATCGGCCAGACGCTAGCACCGTACCCGCCTGGTATAACCATAACCACCAAAGGCGGATGGAGCGATGATAACTCGCCTAAAACGCTAGAGGCTAGAATTAACAGGAGCTTACAACTTTTAAAATTATCCCAAATTCCGCTTTGGCAATTGCACCGGGTTGATGAGCGGGTGCCATTAGCTGAAACCATGACCTTTTTAAAATCTCAGGTAAGCGCCGGCAAAGTCAGACACGTGGGACTGTCTGAAGTCAGCGTCCGGCAAATTGAGACCGCTCGCCAGGTCATGCCGATAGCCTCGGTTCAAAACCACTACAATCTGCAAAACCGCCAGCACGACGACGTAATTGACTACTGTGAAAGGCACGGTATCGTCTTTATGCCGTTCTTCCCGCTGGCCAGCGGTAGCTCGGCTAATAGCCCTGCCTTGGGCCAACTAGCCCAAAAGTACCAGGTTACACCAATCCAAATTGCTATTGCCTGGTTACTCAAGCGGGCGCCGATAATGTTGGTGATCCCCGGCACCCTTAGCAAAGAACATTTGGATGAAAATATTACCGCCACCGATATCGAACTTAGTGATAAAGATTTTGCCAGCCTCTAAAGCTGGTGAATACCCAGCGCCCATCAGCCTGGCGGCCGAGGTCTTTGGCAGTACGATTTCTGTCTCCTCAGTGGAGGTCTCCGCGTCCGGCAGATCAACGCCCTGGTCAAATTGGCTTTCTAAACGGGCTACTCTTTGATAAGGCAGGGCCAGCTGGCGGTGGCTAAAATAGAGGCTGGGGCAGACAGCTAGTTTCAAAGTCAAGGTTTCCGTGCTCACTCTTATTAAGCCTAGCCGGCCCGCAGGTTAATGCAAGCTTAAGGGCTGTATTGTTAAATGCTGGAATTCTCCCATAAACTATAGATTAATGACCGAGGTAGCCCTTCCGCCGGTGGATTTTGTAGAAATAAACGACCGGCAGGCTGAAACAAAAGCCAATACTAAGACCAAGATTATTACCGCCGCCGCTTTGGGCGCTCTGGGGGTTGGCGCTTGGTATGCCGAATCCCGAGGGTTGGTGGCCGGCTGGCCGCCGCCGGCACATAGCTTTAAACATCCTTGGGTTGGCTATTACTCGGCTTGGGGCGCCAGCCGGTTGTTCAAACGAAAAAAGACTAGCAGTGCCGTAGCTTTAGCCGCCCTGGGCGACTTTGCTAGCGAATCGGTTCAGGACGCCGCTTTCAGCCAAGACCATTTCCCGTTTCACTGGCTGGAGCTAGAGTCTCAGCGCCACGGTGATGGGAATATCGACAATTTAGTTGATTTTGCTTGCTGTATGGGAGGCATGGCCCTTTTTTGGGCCCAAGACAATAAAGCACTCAGTTACCTGCGGAGCAGGTTGCTGAAGCTTAGCTCCCTCCGCGCCGACCAAGCAGGCGAACAGATTTAATCTCTTTAAACTTTTAGCTCTTGCAGTATCTCTGCAAACATAAAATCTCATAAAACCTCTTGACTCGTGCGTCCGTGTAATTTATATTCAACCATGTAGTTGAATATAAATTAGATCAATAACGCAAAAGCTTTAAATTATGACTATGACGAGAAGGTTTGGTAAATAATATGGACAGCGCAGGAACAATTGAGTTGGATAATGTTTTTGGGGCTTTAGCTGACCCTACCCGGCGTGATATTTTGCGGCGAGTAGCCAGGTCGCAATTATTTGTGGGTCAGATTGCCAAAGATTATAACCTCACCTTTGCGGCTGTTTCCAAACACCTGATGGTTCTGGAAAAAGCCAGGCTGATAGTTAAAAGCAAAGTTGGCCGGCGGCAATTCGTGCGGGCCCACCCGGGCGGATTGAAAGCGGCCGAAGATTATTTGGAGAACTATCGCCGGATGTGGGAAAACCGCTTTGACCGCCTAGATAAATTGCTGAAAGAGGAGGAGCTAAGATATGAACGAAACTAAGATACCGAAGTTTGAGCGGGTGTTACCAGCGCCGCGGGATAAAGTCTGGCAAGCCTGGACCGACCCCGAGATAATTAAAAAGTGGTGGGGGCCGGCTGGCTTTTCTGCCCCGGTAGCCGAAATAGATCTGCGGGTCGGAGGCAAATATTTATACTGCATGCGCGGCTCAATAAGCCCCGGCCAGCCCCAGCAGGATTTTTATAGCGGGGGCGAGTTTCTTGAAATTGTACCGTTGGAAAAGATTGCCCTAACCGACTATTTCACCGACAAGGACGGCAGTTTTGTTAAACCCAGCGCCTACGGCATGGGTGAAATGCCGGAAAAAATGCACGTAACTATTACCTTCGAGGACGCCGGCGAAAATCAAACAAAGCTGACAATCCGCTACGCTGAGGAAATTCCGGATGAACACCGCGCCGGCATGATCCAGGGCTGGGATGAGACGCTTGATAAATTTGGCAAAGCTCTCGGCGAGGTCTGATTATGAGTGAGCATTCAATAGTTCACGGCGACTTTGCAATTGAACGCACGTTTAGCGTTAAGCCGGCCAAGATTTTTCAGGCCTTTGCCGACAAAGAGGCCAAAGAACGCTGGTTTAAAGGGCCAAGCGATCAAGAGCCCAACGTTCACAGCATGGATTTTCGCATTGGCGGCCGTGAATCCAACAGCGGTAAATTTCATGACGGTATTACTCACCGCTTTGAGGCCACCTATTACGATATTGTGCCGGATAAAAGGATAGTCTACGCTTACGAAATGTACCTAAATGACCAGAGAATTTCTGTATCGTTAGCCACCATTGAACTAATTCCAGATGGTGGGGGTACTAAGCTGACGCTAACTGAAAAAGGCGCTTTTCTTGACGGACTTGACCAACCGACCCAGCGTGAAAAAGGCACCCATCATCTGTTAGACGCTTTAGAGAAAAGCTTTTAAAAACAGGCGAGATAGTATGAACGCTGGTCCAAAATTACACTCGCACCCATGGAGGCATTAAGATGAGTCAGACCAAATTTGAAGTAGATAAAGAAAAGCTGGAGGTACGGATTACCCGCGACTTTAATGCCACGCCTAAGCGGCTGTGGCAGGCCCATACCCAACCTGAGCAAATCGTTAAATGGTGGGCCGATACGGTGATTGATAAATTCGAACTTAGAGTTGGCGGTCAGTGGCGGTTTATCAGCCGCGGTCGAGGCGGGCAGGAATATGCCTTTCGCGGTCAGTTTTTAGAGCTGGATGAGCCGAATAAAATTGTCCGCACTTTTGAGTACGAGCCGTTTGCCGGCCACGACATGACGGAGTTGGTGGTCTTTAAACCCCTGCCCGGCGGCAGAACCCGCCAAATTACTGTATCTAAATATAAAAGCTTATCCGACTTAGAGGGCATGGTGGCCACCGGCATGGAGCACGGTGCTAGCGTGGGCTTAGACCGTCTAGCAAAATTAGTGGAGAGAAATTAGATGAGACTGCGAAGCGTGTCAGGGCTAGTATTTTATGTTAAAGATATTGAAAAGACGGCCGCCTTTTATGACGCTCTGGGCTTTCGCATTGATAAGCGCGA
The DNA here is from genome assembly GCA_035717985.1 of Saccharimonadales bacterium (SeqCode). GTDB lineage: Bacteria > Patescibacteriota > Saccharimonadia > Saccharimonadales > UBA10212 > DASTHW01. The sequence goes on from DASTHW010000002.1 coordinate 22,059, forward strand.
AGCCGATCATTTATCGATCCGCTTAAACTGGTTTTGGATGGACTTTCATCCGCAGGATAAAGAAGATAAGCCAGATTTTCAAAAAGAGGCTGTGCTGGAGCCTAAAGGCACCGGCCTGTTTATCTACGTCAGCGTCGATGATGTAGATGAATTTTATAAGGGTCTGGTGGCTAAAGGCCTAGAGCCCTCCAGCGAGCCCAAAGACTGGCCGTGGGGTAACCGCGAATTTGTTATTCGCGACCCAGACGGCTATAAGCTGGTAATCTTTAAAAAGAATTAAGGAGGCTCTGACATGAACAAAGTTGAGCTAGCGCCATATATATTTTTTAAAGGTAACTGCCGCGAGGCGATGGAATTCTACCAATCGGTTTTTGGCGGCGAGCTAAGACTGCAAACCATGAGTCAGGTGCCAGAAAACGCCAGAATAGCAGGTTCAAAGCCTGAGCATATAATGCACGCCCGGCTAGACGGCGGCTTGGTGATTCTTATGGCCAGTGACTCTCAAAATGCCAGCGCCCACAGTGCTAAAGTTGAGCTTTCGCTTAGCGGTAGCGATGAAACCAGTCTACGCGACGTCTTTAATAAACTGAGCAAAGGCGGCGTAATAAAGATGGCTCTTTCCAAAGCCCCGTGGGGTAGCCTTTTTGGCCAGTTGACCGATAAATACGGTGTGGAGTGGATGTTAAACATATATCATTCTTAGCTGACTACCGTCGGGGGCGCAGGATTCCCAGCAAAATGCCCAGGTAGCCGGCTTGGGCCAGCACCTGGCCGACAAACATCTGCTGAGTTTTACCCATAGCGCTAACTAAATTTAGGCCGGTGCCGGCAAGCTCTAGACCAAAAAGCCCTAGATTCTTTAAACTTTTTTTGCCTAGTACCAGCCAGCCGCTTATCAGAACTTGGGCTCCGTACATCGCTCCGCCGGCCCCGTAGTGCAGTTTGCTCAGTTTGGTATCGAGATATTTACTGGTTAAAAGCACGCTGGCGACTAGAGCCGATTTAGCCGCTAGCGAGGCGGCCAGTTTAGGCCTGCCTTTGCCAAAAAGCCGGCTAGCCACCAATAGCGTGCCTAGGGCATTGATGGCAAAACCACCGACATAAGGAATTCTTGAACGCTTTTTAAACCAAAAGTTGCTGACGCCGTAATTGCCCCGCACTAGCTTTGGCCGCGTCAAGTAGCCAACGCCCATTAGGATAATAAAGGCCGTTTTAGTGGCCCGAAAAAGTTTATATTCGGGTTCGTCCATAGCTATAGATTACTTAAATGCGGGCCCGGCTAGCTGTTACTTTTCTTACGAAGCTGGTTTTACTAGCCTAAATCAATTTTAAAAGAGTATTTATATTGCGGTTAGTGTTGGCGGATTTGTATTTGGCTTTGGCCAGCAGTTTAGCCACCGGGCTCTTAAGAGTCTGGCCCTTTAGTACTTGCCAGTAAACCACCCCCTGGCCGGCTTGCACGGGCTCGGGCAAGCTCCCCGCCTCGCTGGCAAAATCTTTTTCTAAGCCGTCCTCGAAGAAAATTACGTACTGATGGTAATCTTTGCCGGCTTGGCTGAAAGGACTGCTGTCAACAATTTGGCTAATCTCGCTAGCCGGCTTCACCCAAGCTTTGGCTGGATAATTAAAAGCGTCCGCTAGCTTTGCTTCAATATCGGCCTTTAGCCGAGAGGCTGGGAGATCGCTTTTGAAAACCACATTGCCGCTTTGCAGGACCGTACGGACATCGCTTAAACCTATTTGAGCCAAGCAATCTTTCAGCTCGGCCATTTTGATTATCCGCCCGCCAACATTGACGCCGCGTAAAAGTGCCGCATATTTTGACATTTTTGACGAATCTATTCGGCTGGGTAGCCGGGGAAAAAGTCTAGCTTATAGTGCTCTTCGTCCAGACCCATCTCTTTGAGAGTTTTTTCAAAGGCCTCAACCATTGGCTCCGGGCCGGAAATATAGTAGACCGGGTCCTCTAGCTTTTTACCAAATTCTTCCAGAACTTGCCGGTCAATTTTATGCTCGCCAATAAAATAAGTTATATGGAAGTTTGGGTGGCGCGCGGCGATAGCCTCCAGCTCGGCCCTAAATGGGATGTCTTTATCGTCGCGGTTAGCATAAAGCAGTTCAATATTAATTTGTGAGCCATCGTGATCTAACTGCCGCAAAATGGCAATGTAGGGTGTAATACCTATACCGCCGGATACAAAAATACCATCTCGGCTGGGATCATCCAGAACAAACTTGCCTTTAGGCTCCTCACTGTTAATTTCGTCACCAGGCTTTAGGGCCTGCAGGGCTGTTTTAAAAGAACTGGTGTGATCCGGGCTAATGCGGGTAGTAATCTTCACCGCTTTTTCATACGGCGCACTGGCGATGGTAAACCAGCGCTCCGTGCCGCGCTCGTCAGCGTTTGGGTGCTCTAAAAAATAATGCAAGTATTGCCCGGCTTGCCAGGTAACCGGCTCCTCAGGCTCAAAAACAAAAGTTTTGGTTCCGGCAAATTCAGATAACTGCTCTTTTAGGCGTAATTTCATGGCTAAAACTCCTCTAAAAACAGTATAGCAGGCCATGAGATAATAGGACTAGGAGGTGCACATGATAAAAGCTCCAAATTTCAATCTGACAGACCAAAACGGGAACACACATTCACTAACTGACTACCATGGCCGGTGGCTGGTGCTTTATTTTTACCCTAAAGACGATACACCGGGCTGTACTACCGAGGCCTGCTCTTTTCGCGACGAGCGGGAATTGATATCCGAACTCGGTAAAGCCGATGTAGTTGGCATTAGCAAAGATTCGGTCGCCTCGCACAAGAAGTTTGCCGACAAATATGGACTGACCTTTACAATCTTAAGTGATCCCGAGCACAAAGTAATCGAAGCTTATGATTCCTGGAAGCCGCTAAAATTTGCCGGCCGCGAGTACATTGGCACCCAGCGCAATACTTTCATCATTGACCCATCTGGCAGTATCGCCAAGAAATACGAAAAAGTAGACCCTAAAACCCACGCCGGCCAGATTATCGAAGACCTAAAAGCCCTTCAGGCTGAAGCTAGTTAAAGCAGAACTTAAAGTTAATTTAGATCCCAGGAATCTAAACCTTTTAGCTGAATATTTACTTTTATGGGCGTGTCACCAAATCCAATGCTGTTCTGAATATCGCCCAGCTCGGTCTTGGCAGAGATTAGTTTGGCAGAATCTTCTGAAAGCCCGCTCAAATATTGATCAATTTCATCCTGGGCTGTTTTGACCAAATCTACCGAAGTGCTCCATATCATAACAGTAGTTCTTTGGGACTCCTCGGGAATTTTGCCTTCGTAAAATCTCAGTTTTTGCTCAACAATTGCCTTGGCCGCCCTAATACCAGCCGTCGTATCCTGACCATTTTGTATATCTAGCAAAAATAGCCGGATTTCAGGATCGTCCGCCATTTTTATAATCTCGGCTGGGTCAGCCGTTAGCCTGTCTTTAGTAATCACATATCCGCTGTGCCTGTCCAGTACGTCACGCCAGAGTTCCATCTGTTCTTCGTCATCCTCTAGTATTGCCGCTTTGCCTTTATCTTTTGGCCGAGTTTCTAGCGTATTGGTTAGCCTTCCCGTGGTAAATTCCATTTCAAGCGCCCGGAAATTATCAAAGGTGTGTCCAATATCCATCTTCTGCCAATATTTAAATGGCGCGGCTGAATCCTCGGTCTTAATTATTTCTCTTAAGTGCTCGGTTGTTTGTCCATACACCTGCTGAATGCGGGCACCGCCGGGAGTTTTTAGCAGTCTTTGCAAATCAGCTAGGGCATGAAGCTTTGCGGCCTTTTGATGAGAGGCCGCTTTTATTACCGCCTCGCTGATATGGTGACGATAGGCGTTGTCATTCCAGTGCTGGCCTGACAGCGCGTCGGCTTTAAAGTATACGCCTAACGCAGTTAGGGTAGCCCGTTCGTCGTCATCTTTTAGCTCACCCGCATTTGCTTTTGTTTGGGCCATTAGAAAATTGCCAACTATTACTCTTCTAGTTAATTGCCTGGTCTTATAGTTTAAATAGGTCAGTAACATCAAGCTCTCTGGATGATCGAGCGGCGGCGTATAGTGCTGGGGATGCTCGACTGCCAGTTGAACTAGCCGATAGGCCCGCTCGACCCAGTCTTTCCTTGTATCGCTTTCATTAATCTGCCTTTCCACCTGACCCAAAAGTTCAACGATAGCAGTCTGTCTTAGGATCTGGTGGTACTGCTCTAGCCCGGCAAAGTTATCGACTGGAATTTTTCTAAGCTCGCCGGTAAAGAAAGCTATAAACTGCGGATCAACTACAAATTTTACCTCTTGCTCATGCAGGGCCACTTCGGCCAATGATTTGTGCAAGGGCTGTACTTCAGCGTAGGCACCATAGACTCTGGAATACTCACTTTCGCGCTCTAAAATTACCTCCCCCACATTAGGCGCAAAGGCTTCGGCTTCTTTAGCCAAATCTTCTGGCAGGTCCGAGGCCGAAAAAGATTCTTGAACCAGCATGCCGGAAAGGGCGTCCTTCATGTGGTTCATGAAAGTGGAGTAAACCGAATCCTCAACAGTGGCGTCGCCGGGCCTGACTTCTAGGAAGGTTGGCTCGACGCCCTTTAGGATAAACTCTTTATTTTTATCCATAAGCAAATATAAGCATAAATGGGTTTGTAAAACAAAAAAGCACCAACTTAAAAATCCGTCTATATATAAAATCCATGCAAAGAGGGGATTCTTTGCATGGTAAGGAGTAAGCAAAATAGGGTTGCCAGAAGTTTTGCCACTTGTTTGCAAAACTACGAGTAGCACTATTTGTACATTGCGACGTGGTGGAGCTGGCGGGGAATGCTCCCGCGTCCGATTGTTAACTAACTCGCTTTCAACTACAGGCTTAGGACGTTTAGATGTTTCTTTGCTCGAAAGTGCTAGTAGAACGTCCAAAAAACACTTCGAGCGCAACCCTGAAATCTTAGCCGAATTTCAGCGGATTACTGAAAAAACGGAGCGATCAGATGATATGACACCGGCTGACTTCTATCTGACGTCAAAGAGCCGATGGGCGGTTTAAATTAAACCGCAACTGCTACTGGAGATAGCTGAGGCGTTAGTACGCTAGCTACCTTGTTCACAAAGTTCTTGATGGCATTTATTGCCGTTTGCACTCGGCTTACGTGCAAGTGCGGGCCGGCCTGCCAAGCGAGTTGTTAATGACCAATCGTCGAGCTAAATCAGCCCCCGCGACACCTGTATCGCGCCAGACAAATGACAAAATGAATTTGTTATTCACTGACGCTTGCGGCGCATTGCTTTGTCAAAACTTCCGCCGTTCCCTCGCTGTATTCAAATACAGCTTAGTCTACTGCTCAGTTTTTCCTCGTACTGCGCTCGCCTACAGGGCTCGCGGCGTCTGGTTTAGAAAAGTCAAAGTACCTCAAATAACTATAAGTATTATATCATAAAAACACCGCTTATGGCAATACTCTGATATGCTAAATCAGCCGGTAAAGCCCGCTCATGTTATCTATAAAATTACGAGCCTCACTGCGGTTCATGGTAGACAGCAGGCCCTTCTCATAATGCTTTAGAGCCTGCTCGGCCTTGGCGTAAAGCCGCCAGCCTTTGGGAGTTAAGCTGACGTCGCGTTGGCGGTGGTCCTGCTTATTTTTATTGATTGTCACCAGCCCGTGTCTTTTCATTAGCCTTAACTGCCGGCTGACGTTTGCCTCTGTCTGCCCAAGTTCGCTGGCGACTGCACGCTGAGAGTAGGCGACCGATTTGTCAAGTACGGCTAGGATACGGATTTGGCTAAGCCCTACTCCGACTTTGGCTTGCAAAACTTCATCAGCTGACTGTTGTAACTTCCACACTAAAGAGAGTAGGGGAGTGGGGCGGTTTTGGCTTTGGCCAATTTGTCTAGCCATAAGCAGATAGTAAGCCGAGATACTTAACAAGTCAAGTAACTCACGGGCAGGGGACTATTGATTTTTTATTTGGTACTGCTGATATATTCTATGCCACTCTTCCAGGCTCAGTTCTTGAGCCCGGCGGCCGCCGTCAATTTGTGCCTTAGCTAGCAAGTCATCCGCCTGCTGTTTACTTATGGCTAATCCCCCGGCCAAAGCGCTTCTTAGCTTCTTTCGCTTCTCACTGAAGCCGGCCCGGACTAACTGAAAGAACAGCTTATTGTTTAACCCGTTAAAAAGAGGCCTAGCCCGCCGGCGTGCGATTACAGCCTGTGAATCAACCTTTGGGGCAGGATTAAATTTATCAGCCGTTACCTTAACCCCCAGCTGGCAGTCGTAAAACAGCTGAACACCGACAGCCAACAGGCTCATTTGGCCTGCTGTCGCACAAATTCGCTCGGCCACTTCTTTTTGAACCAGAAGAACCATCAGGCTTGGCGGGTTGGCCGCTTGGCTTAAGGCTCGCAAAAGTTTGCCGGTTAGATAATAGGGGATATTCGCTACCACTTTATAGCCGGCCGGCAGATTACTCAGATCAAACTGCAAAATGTCGGCTTGGACTACCTGCAGATTCTCAGCCGATACCCGCTTTGGCAAAGCTGTGGCTAAAGGCGCGTCAAGCTCTACGGCTACCACCTGCGCGGCTTGGCGAGCCAGATGACGGGTTAAATTACCCCGGCCTGGCCCGATCTCTAAAATAGTATCGCTGGGCGAAATCTCGGCCGATTCGGCAATGGCTTTAAGTGCTTGCTCGTCAGTTAACCAATGTTGGCCTAGAGATTTTTTAGGTAGTTCCGGCATATGTTGATTTTAGCAATTTCACAGATTTGCCGCAGATCGCATTTGGCGCATAGCACAAGGCGCCGGCGAGGAACAGACTGAGCTGTATAGAGAAATACAGTGAAGGAGTACCGCAGACGGCAACACAGTGATATGCCCAAAAGCCTTTAGCGGAGCGTCCGGCTTTGCCGGGCGGCAAGCTAAAGGCGGTGCGGTCCTGCGACTACCACCAGTGGTCGGCAACCCAGTGACCATAGGCCCCAGCCCAGCTCCCATAACTAGCCAGAGCATAGCTGTTACACCAGCGTAGCTGGGTAATGGGGTTGCCCTGCCAGTCACCGCCGGCGCCGGCCATTTTAGAACCCGGCAAGGCCTGGCAGAGGCCATAGGCGCCGCTGGGGTTGGCGGCGGTTACCCGCCAGCCGGATTCATGGCTGACAATATAGTCCACATAGCCGTAATCGCCTGGGCTAATACCGGCGGCGGCCATAAGCGAGGTGTGATCGCCGGCCACATAAACCACCGTACCCCGGGCAATTATCTCTGGTACGGCAGGGGTAATGATGGTCTGTTGAATAATGGTTTTACTAACGACTACACCGTTTTGGGTAACAATTTGATAAGTAACCGCCTGCTGACCGGCCGAGCCGGGCTGGCGGACAGCTGTCGCGCCTAGGCTAAGCGAAGCGTCATCGACGTACTGCACCGGCGGCGCGATGGATTCCTGCTGGGTCACCACCTGAGTGCCGTTACGCACCACCGACACGGTCATACCCGGCGTAATTGGCGTATTGGCCGCCGGCGTAAGCGTGTCCTTAGGGCTGAGGGTTACGTGCTTTTCTTTTAGAAGGTCGGCTACTGTCTTGACCCGGGTATGAGCCGTTACGTCGGTACCATATAGCGCTAATTCTACTGGGGTAGCCCGGTCTATTAAAACCTGCTCGCCGATGGTGTTGCTAGTGATATCACCTTGAGCAAAATTGACATTATCTTCCGGATAGACGGTAATGCCGGCTTGGGCGGCCACCACCCTAGCGCTTTTTTGAGCTGTTAGGGTGACCGTTTTAGTACCACCGTCCACCACCGTTACTGGCCTAGCCCGGTAAATATTGACCCTGAAGTTGTCTTGAACTATGGGGGTATTAAGTGAAGGCTCTACTACATCTTGGGGCATTAGATGCAGAGGCAGTCGCTTAACCAGGTCGCCAACGGTGGGCTCCTGAGTATCTAGAGTCTGCCTTTTGCCACCGTCAAACAGGAAAACAACGTGAGAATCACTGGGGCGGCTGGCGGCGCTACTATTAAGCACCGTCAAACTAAGGACAATAGCTAGACCAACTAAGAATCCAAAAATAGGCAAAATATAAGGCCGCTTGTAAATATGACCGCGGCCAGTAGAGTGCGCTCGGCGATAGTGGTTTAGTAGTTTCAATCTCATAAATCAATTCTTTTAGCGGCGGGCGGGTAGGGTTGGACAATCCGTCACTTAAAAGACTTGGAGCTTTTATTATATCAAATTGGCCAGTTTAAGTGTGGTAATCAACTCAACATCGCCAGCTTTTGTCAGTTGAGCCGGTGTTATCCAGCCGGCCGTGACGACCTCTGGCCACTGCCGGCGGACCGGCTCTATCCTGCTAATTTCTGCCTGCATGACTATATATTTAAAGCCTAGATTGTCCGTCTGCCAGCGGCCTTGGCTCAGCGGCCTTAACTGCTTTGGATTAATGGAGAGGCTGGTTTCTTCCTTAATTTCGCGGCAAAGGGCCAGCCGGCTGGACTCACTAGGTCTTACACCGCCCCCCGGCAGGCTCCAGGCTTGCCGGCCCAGCCAGTTTTTAACGGCTAAGACTTGGCCTTCACTGGTAATCAGACCATAAACTCTGGTTGTCCGAGCAAGATAAAGCCTAAGGAACGGCCTAAGCAGAAAATAAGCTAGGCGGCCAAGCGCCATCATAGCTTCTCCAAAGGAGCGAAAGAAATATCTAATTTTTTAGTGCCCTTGCCTTTAAAATAAACGACTGCCGTTTCGCCTTCGAGCTCCATAATGGTACCGACGCCAAACAGCTGGTGGCGTACTTTGTCACCCTCTGCCAGATCCGGCACATAGCGCGGTTCACTGCCCTGCGCGCCATGGCTTTGCAATGTAGAGCCGGATAAATCATTCAGGGTAAGAGGCTGACTATTAAAGCCTATGCCAGGTGCCGGGCTGGCGGCCGGGCCAATATCGGCCAAAAACCGGCTAGGCGGATTGCTGGTACGGCCGCCGTAAAGAGTCCTCTCCAGAGCGTAAGTTAGATATAGCTCTTCCCGGGCCCTGGTCATGCCGACATACATCAGCCGGCGCTCCTCTTCCATTTCTTTGGGCTCATATAGGGCTTGGCCGTGTGGCAGGATAGATTCTTCCAGGCCGGCAATAAACACCACTGGGAACTCCAGGCCCTTAGCTGAATGCAGGGTCATTAAAGTTACCGAGTCAGTGCCTAAATTCAAACTGTCGGTATCAGATACCAACGCCACTTCCTCTAAAAAGCCGGCCAGACCCAGGTCCTGATACTCACCAGCCACGCTTAAAAGCTCACGCACTGTTTCCTGGCGAGCCGTCCCCTGCGGTGTGCCGTCTTCCAAAAATTCCAGATAATTTAACCGGCTAATCAGAGATTCGATGAAATTAGTTAAGGCAAGAGCGTCCATCTGGCTGGTGAAACTTGATAAGATATCGCTCAGCTCTAAAAAGCCTTTTTGAGCTTTAGAACTAAGCCCCGGGCACTGCTGAGCCTGGCCAAGCGCACTCGATAGGCTCAGATTATTTTGCGCCCGCCAGCTCTCGAAAACGGCCAACGACTTGCCGCCAATGCCGCGCGCCGGTACATTGATTATCCGGTCAAAACTAGCCGTGTCGTCGGGCTGGTAAATTAGCCGCAGGTAGGCCAGCAGATCTTTAATTTCTTTGCGCTCATAAAAACGCACGCCGCCGATAATCCTGTACGGCAGTCCGCGGCGGACAAACATTTCCTCCAGCGGGCGGCTCTGGGCGTTGGTGCGGTATAAAATGGCAAAGTCGCCGTACCGGCGCTGGCCGGAGCTTACAGCTAGGTGAATGTGCCGGGCTATCAGCTCGGCTTCGTGGCGCTCATTGGCCGCCGGTAAAAGCTGAATCGGCAGACCGTCTCCAGCCGCCGTCCATAATTTTTTATCGCTCCGCTCGGCATTTTTGGCAATAACGCTGTGGGCGCCGTCTAAAATCCGCTTGGTAGAGCGATAATTTTGCTCAAGCTTAATAATGGTAGCTTTTGGGTAATCCTTCTCAAAGTTCAAAATATTGCGAAAGTCGGCACCGCGCCAGCTATAAATACTCTGCCAGTCGTCGCCGACTACGGCAATATTCGGGCCATTATCAGCGCCGGCCCGGGGGTTAGTCAAAAACTTCACCAGCTGGTACTGGGCCGAGTTGGTATCTTGATATTCATCAACCATGACGTAGCGAAACTGCTCCTGCCACTTCTGCCTAAACTTTTCATAGCGGCTCAGTAGAGCCACTGTCCGGCCGATTAAATCATCAAAGTCCAGAGCCCCAGCCTGGTGAAGGCTATTTTCATAAGCTGGATAAACTCGGGCGGCCGCCCGGCCTGCTGGGCTATCGCCAGCGTAAGCCGCAAATTCTTCCGGGCCGACCATCTCATTTTTAGCACTGCTGATTATAGAGGTCAGTAGGCGCGGCGGAAATTTTTTCTCATCGATATTAAGAGCCCGGCTGGCCTGCTTGGCAGCCGACAGCCTATCGGCTTCGTCCCAAATTATAAAGTTCCGGGCTACACCGTAATCGCCACCGTCTTGGCGCAAGATGCGAACGCAAATTGAGTGAAAAGTACCAAGATAAGGCAGAAAGCCGCGGTTTTCGGGCCGCCGGCCGGCCAGGGCGGCTACCCGGGCGCGCATCTCGCCGGCCGCTTTATTAGTAAAAGTCACGGCCAAAATATTAGCCGGCTGGGCTAGGCCTTTCTCCAAAATATAGGCCATCCGGTGGGTCAGCGTTTTGGTTTTGCCGGAGCCGGCGCCGGCTAATATCAAAAGCGGGCCTTCCGTAGTTAATACGGCCTGGCACTGCCGGTCGTTTAATCCAGATAATAAGTCAGACACTTAAGCTATTCTAACATCGACAGACGGCCGGCCTACTGTTTGAATAGGTGAAACGGCAAGTTGATGTTGGTGCTGATTATGCCGGCATCAATGAGTAGATAAAGTGCGATAGCCGCCAAAATTATGATCACAATCAGCCATATTAGAACCTGCTTCAGGCGCCGCGGGCTAGTTACCGGCATGTGCGAAACCGGCAAGCTTTGCAGATGAGGCTCGGCTGAGACTATCGGTTCAGCCTGCTCCGGCATTACTGCTGGTTCAGCCATAGGCATGACCGGCTCTGGCGAGATTATATCCCGCTCGGCGGGCGGAGCCGGCGCTGACGCGCTTTCGATCGGGCCGGGACTAGATATCACGGCTGGGGCAGTCGAATCTGCCGGGGTGGCGGCCGCGGGTTGGTCTAAGATGCTTACATCTACTTTGGGTGAGTGAGCTTTGGCTATAGCCTCTCGGATCTCATCAGTTACCGGAATATCTTTTGCTTGATGCACCGGCGGGCTGTCATTAATAGGTACTTTAATAGTTGTGCTAGTGCTAGCCGGCTCGGCCGGCGGCTGAGGCCGGCTGATCGGTCCGTCTGGCCGCCTAACCATTGGATCAGTCATCTCTGGATGATGGCCGACAATTATCGGCCGGCTGGTGTGCGAAGGCCTGGGTTTAGCGACATCAAAAACTTTATACGGCTCATCCATCGGGAGCCTCTTGGTCTCTTTGCCAGCGCCAAGCTGAATCAATAATTTGGCCAAAGCTTTGATAATTAAGGCTGGCGCCGCCTACTAAAAAGCCGTCCACACCGGGCACGTTTAAATAGCCATGCACCACTTCCGGCACCGTGCTCCCTCCGTAAAGTATCCTGACCTCGTCAGATGCCTTCTTGCCAAAGATATCATGTAAATAACTTCTTATGTATTTAACCACATCGGCCACTTCATCTGGCTTAGGGATTTCGTGATGGGCAAAATTACTGCCGCTACTGATAGCCCAAACCGGTTCGTAGGCGATAACCATTTGCTCTACCTCTTCGGCCGTTAAGTCGGCTAGGGCCGTCATTAGCTGGTCGTGCAAAACCTGCTTGGTTTCGCCACTTTGGCGCTCGTGCTTGGTCTCGCCGATACATAAAATTGGGATAATGCCGTTACGAAAAGCGGCCGCCACTTTACTTTTAATCATTGGTAAATCTTCGTTAAAAATACGGCGGCGCTCGCTATGACCCACGATGGCGTAGTGGATAAGGTCTCTAAGCATGGTAAAGCTGACCTCGCCGGTAAAGGCGCCTTCATCTTCAAAATAAGCGTTTTGGGCGGCCAGGCGAAATTTACGCCTATCAATTTGCAGGCTTAGCGGCTGTAGTGTGAGCATGCTGGGTGCCAGCACCACTTCTATATCATGGTGGCTTTTAAGATTTTCGCTCAGCCGGTGCACTAGCAAGCTAGCCTGTCCGGTATTAAGGTGCATCTTCCAGTTGGCGGCAATCATTATTTTTCTCATACCTTTATCCTCAATGGTCCCAGGGGAGAGCAGGCGCGGTCCGCTTTAAGCGGATTTGAATTTATTTCAAAAGTGCCGATGAGAGGGGAGTGTCCCCTCTCATAAGGCGAAGTGTAAACGTAGCCGCTCATTGTTCTTATCTTTAATTGTACCGCGCCAGCACTACTTATTCCAAAGAGCCTCAACGCCGGGCAGGCTGTGGCCGCTCATCAGCTCGAGGCTAGCCCCGCCGCCGGTGGAGACATGGCTAAAATCCTCAACCAGCCCTTCCTGCTCTACATAGCCAACCGTATCACCGCCGCCAACCAGGGTAAACGGCTTGTTTTTGTGGCGATTGCTTGGCCCAATCATGGCGCTAACTACAATATCCGTACCGTGGGCAAAGGGCGCTGGGGCGCCGGCTAAACCTTTGGTTTCGGTCACACCGCAGGTGCCGTTCCAAATAACTGTCTCGGCCATTTTTACAGCCCCGGCGATTTGGTAGGCACTCATCGGCCCAATATCAAGAACCAGCTCGTCAGCCAGCACGCTGTAGGCCCGGTGGTAAGGCTTTTTAGGATAGGCCTCAATGTCATCCAGGGAGCGGCTAGCTAAATCTACCACCCGTGTGGGCTTAGTGCCGTCAATTGCCGTTGACACCACCGCGTCCACCGGCACTAAAAAATTAAAATTACGCTCTTTTTCGGCCTGCCGGGCCTTGGCTAGAATTTCTTTGGTGGTATCCAGCGCCTCTTTTTCTATCAAGCTCTGGCCCAATTCATGCCCCTCGGCCAGTAAAAAATTATTAGCCATCGCCCCAGCCACGGCTACGCAGTCGGCAATATCTATTAGCCGGTTTAAAATATCGATTTTGTCGCTGATTTTAGCTCCACCCACTAAAGCAGTCAGTGGCCGGGCCGGATCTTCCATCACCCGGGTTATAGTATCCACCTCTTTTTCCAGTAGTAGGCCAGCTAGGGCCGGTAACTGCCGGGCCATAGCGTCAGTGCTGGCGTCGGCTCGGTGGACTACACCAAAGCCGTCCTGCACAAACACCTCCGCGCCAGTAGACTCAATAATCCGGCGGGCAAATTCTGGGTCATTTTTCTTTTCTTCTGGGTGAAAGCGCAAATTCTCAAGTAGCAGAATCTGGCCCGGCTCGAGTTTGGCGGCTAGCACCTCCACTTCCTGGCCAACACAGTCGCCAGCAAACTCGACTTTTTTACCTAGCCGGCGGCTTAGGTCAGCGGCTACTGGCCGCAGACTGTCCATTTTGTCGTTCGGACCTTTAGGCCGGCCAAGGTGAGAGATAATTACTAGCCGGACGTTTTGTTCCAGCAGATAATGAATAGTCGGCAGGGACTGCTTTATCCGGTAATCGTCAGTTATGCGGCCGTTTTTAATCGGCACGTTATAATCGGCTCTAAGTAGAACTTTTTTGCCGTGCAGGTCGTATTCGCGGATAGTTTTTTTATTGAAACTCAAGACGCCCACCCTTTTTAAGCTAATTACTTACTGCTTTTTTCAGTATGACAAATAGACCCATCAAAAGCCAGGTGCCCTTCTAGCTAAGGGGTAAAAATGTTAAAATAGGACGTCTATTCAGACCGCCAGCGGCCCCATCGTCTAGCGGCTAGGACACCAGGTTTTCATCCTGGCAACAGGGGTTCGATTCCCCTTGGGGTCACCAGTTTAATTAGTTTAGAAATGGTGATATAGTTCAACCAAACAGTAGTCCGTTTGAAGGAGAGACATGAAAAAGGGATTAATAACTGTCATCGCAATAATTATTGTGGGTATAGGCGCTGGAGTGTTCTTTGCAACGAAAAATAGCAAGGCAAGTAATGATTCAAGCCCACCGGCATCGGCTGTTGCTACGAACACACCAACAACCAGCAGTTCAACAAAGCTCACTGGGAACGCAGAAGTACAGGCAGTTTTAGCTAAAGTAAAATCCAATATTCCGACAGTTACAGCCATGAGGGTGTATACAGAGTCAACGGACCCAAATAACGAACTAGGGAAACAGGACCAATATAAATATGCGGGGTCTTTTTATGACACCGCCGCCAACCCTCCCGATACTGCAACAGATAACTACAGTACTTCTGATGGCGGTAGTATTGAAATTTACGCTAACAGCACTGATGCAACAGAGCGAGGTAATTACTTGGCTCAATTTCAATCAGGGGCGATTCAGGCTGGTGCATATAAAGTTGTCGGCAATGTAGTACTTCGAGTTTCCGAGAATTACACCGCCAGCCAGCAAAGTCATCTTTTGACTTTAATGGAGAGCGCTCTTTAGGCTTTCAACAAAAGTCCATCAATGGATTTTTTTATTTTTTAGGTATAAAAAACCTCGCCGGCAAACTCCACTAAAACCGTCGAGGCACTTATTTCTTTATCTTAGAGCGGTCAGTCAAACTACTCTAGATGAAACCGTAGCACAATTTAGGCATTAGCGCAATCTTTATCCACAGCTTAGCGGGAGCGCCGGGCAATAACCAGCCGGCCAAGATAGCCGGCGGCTGAGACGGCTAGAAATATTGCTAGTAAACTGCCTGGGCCGGTATTGGGTACCTCGGCCGGCTGGCCGCCTTTGCCAGAATTAGAACCGCCAATGGCCCCAGCCGCGGCACCACCGCCGTTTTGGCTGGCACTGTTTTGGCTAAAGTTCACTTTGGCCTTAACTGTCACATAGCCGCTAGCTTTAGCGCCGCCGGGCACCTTCCCATCCAGAGATTTATAACCCAACTGTACGCCAGAAGAAACAATCGAATCACTAAGAGTTTTACCGCGCCAGGTATTATTCCAGATCTGAGCTGAGCCCTTTTCATAATGTAGGCTAAACGGCGAGTCGGCGCTAAGCGTGGCGCTGGCGCTGACTAGTTCGGGCTTAGCATTATCGGCGCTGATATAGGCTGTCGCCACGGCTGTTTTGGCAGATTTAGCTGGAATGGCCAGGCTTAGGCGGGTATTTTTTGCTGTTAGATTTAAGTTGTGGCCAGCATTGTTATCATAATAAATTCGAAACACTATCTCCTGGCCGTTGTTTACCTTTAGTGATTGGCTGTAATTGGCCTGGTTTAGATCGCGGACTGCTAAAAAATTCTCTTCGTTACCGACGGCCGGGTTATTGGTTATAGAGTTAAAAGTCACGTAACCGGCGGGTTTTTGCCAGGTGAAGGTTTGGCGAGCGCCGGCCGCCAAAACCGGAAACGAGACAGCCGCCACTATAAGTACAGCCGTTAGTAAATTTAGGACGCGGTGAGTAATAAATCTCATCAATAAACTTCCTCTCCCACCACATTATTTTTATATTGAACCATAGAAACTGTAAATTTGCTAACACACTAACAAAAATCCCCCTTTATTTTGAGGGGGATTTTGGCAACCGAAGTGTCGGTTTAGAGCGGTCAGCTATCTCTAGGTCTGTTTGTTAGCGGCGGCGGCGGCGCAGGACTAGATATCGTCCAGCCGTACCAAACGCGCTAGCTCCGGCAAAGATGCCAAAGACATCGCCGGCACCGGTGTTCGGCAAAGACGAAGGCTTACTAGGTGTAGGCGGCTTAGCCGAAGTTGTGGTTACCGTGGGAGGTGCAGTTGTCTGACAATTTACTTCCGCTTTGGCTTTAGCCTCGGCATTAGCCTGGGCCTGGGCCTGAGCGTTGGTATTGGCCTGCTGTTGGGCGGCAGACTGGGCTTTTTGGTCAGCATCAGCCTGGCTGATGTTAGATGTAGCCGTAGCGGTAGCACTGGCGGTGGCGCTAGCTGTAGCGCTGGCGGTAGCACCAGAGTTCGGGCAAGAAGCCTTAGCAGTGGCGCTGGCTGTAGCACTTGCTGTAGCCGTAGCCGTGTAAGTACTTACCTGCGGGGTCTGCATATGGATGCGGACCCGAATAGTTACGTAGCCACTGTACTGAGCACAGCCGGGCACGTTACCGTCCATCTGGCTGTAGCCTATCAGTGCACCCGAGCTAGTGACGATGTTGTCGCTTAGCGGAGCACCCCGAAAAACATTGTTCCAAATCTGGGCAGAGCCTGGTTCGTATTCAACCGTAAACGGAGCACTACCAGTTAAGTCCACGCTGTCCTGAACGTCAGCAGGGTTGGCGTTGCTGGCACTGATGTGACCATTTATATAGGTACTGGTAGCGGGCGTGTGCGGCAGAGCAAACCTTATACGAGTGTTGGTGGCCGTCAAATTGTAGTTACTGGCGGCATCGTTGTGGTAGTAGATTTGCACATACAATTCTTCATTGTTCTGCACCTCTACACTCTTTGAATATTGAGGATTGTTTATGTCGCGGGCGGATATGAACTTACGCTCGTCGCCATACTGAGGGTTGTCAGTGATGGAGTTGAACGTTACATAGGTGGCTGGGCTATTCCAGGTGAAAGTAGGTCTGGCAGGACCCCAATCAGCCATAGCGATGCCAACCGGAATTAATGTTAAGGCAAAGCCAAGCGCTGTGACGCCGGCTATTTTTTTCCGCATAGAATTAAATATACGCATGCCTTTCTCCTTTCTTCGTTGACTGAAATTTTGCACTAATTAACGCTAAATTAAAGTTAGTATTTTTACAGTTACTTCGCCGCTCTTTAAATTGTTAAGGTCCGCCCATGAGGCTAAATCTGAGAATCGGATCATAAGAAATCATTTTGAGTTAGGAGAGGCCGAATTCGGCCTCTCCCGCGGGAGCGGGATCTGCTTATTTCCCTTCACACTCTTTTCGGCCAGGGGCCGAGGGGGGCCGCCGCAATCGGCGGCCCCCCCGG
>DASTHW010000003.1:0-14229 GCA_035717985.1 Saccharimonadales bacterium (SeqCode)
GTGCGCCGCCCCCAGCCGGCTGTCTGCTAGTTTGGCAACCGTCAAAATTAATTAAATTACAAAAGTGATTGCAGAGCTGGCACGTCCAGCAAAGTTATATAAAACTGTTTTGTTTTAATTAGACCTCTTTGTTCTAATTTAGCCAGTTCGCGGCTAGCGGTTTCGCGGCTGGCATTGATAGAACTAGCAATATCTTGGTGGCGCAGGGGAGCATTTATGCGCATACCTTCCTCGGTTTGTTCGCCCAGCCGGTGGCAGGTGCTTATCAAAAAAGATATCAACCGCTCGCGCACAGTCCGGTACTCCAAGTTTAAGATTCGCTCTGAATGAATACGGTACATCTCGGTTACCATATCTAAAATTGGCGGCATAGCCGATGGGTGGCCGTGAAGATATTTTAAGTATGTTTGGCGGTCTATCCGGCGAACAATGGTTGGAGTTATGGCTTGATAAATAATTTCTCGCTCTTGGCCGGTTAGGGCCCAAATTAGCGGAAAGATCTCTTGGCTTTTACGGATAATCAGCAGATTCTCTTCACCATATTTGCTGATGTTTAAGGCCTTTACTAAGCCCTCTTCGATGTAAAAGACACTGCTAGGTGTTTCGCCGGGCCGGATGATGTATTCTCCCCGGCGGTAGGTCAGTTTTGTGCCGCCTCGAAAAACCTTTACCAAGGCCGCAAACTGCCGGCTGTCCGCTAGCATGCATATATTTTCTCATAGTTAGCAAACTTTTCAGCCTAGCTTACCTAAATTGTGATAAAAATCATATTTATCACATGGGCAAAATTACTGAAAAGGTTAATTGATTAGGTAAAAATAGACCGGTACAGAAGGGCGGAGGTCAAAATGGTGCATATCAGTGTTATCGAGGCTCGTCTCAGCCAGCTAGGCGTAAAATTGTCGCGTTGGTATCAGGCCGAAAAAAACGAACTGGTTCATATCCTTTTAGACCATGAAAAAATTGTGGCCTGTGTGCCGGGGCGCTACTTTGCCGGCTATGCCTTACTGGTAGCCACCGACCAGCGCCTGCTTTTGATTGATAAGCGGACTTTCTTTATTACGCTTGAAGATATCCGCTATGACATGATTAGCGAGACTGATTTCAGTGCCCGCTTATTTGACGCCACGCTTCATATCTTTACCTTAAATAAGCAACACCGCTTCACGTCCATGAAATATAAGCGTCAGCTTAGAGATTTGACTAATTATGTCCAGCGGCGGGTAATGGAGCTAAGGCAGGGGACGGACCAGCTAGCCCAGCCTGATCCGGCTCAGCCATTTGAGCAGGCTCGGATGGCGCCCTCGCACTTTATTCATTTACCGCATCCGCACACCCCTAAATTAGTTGGGGCGGCGGCTATTTCCGGGGCTAATAGGTTTCATGGTTTCAGACCAAGTGTGCCGCATGTCAGCAGTAATTACACCGGCCCGACCATGCTGTCGAGCTTGTTTGGCCCCGACTCTTAAAAGCTGGTTTTTAAACGTTAAATCTAAATTCAACCACGTCATCGGGCGACATAATATATGTTTTGCCCTCGGTGCGGACCTGTCCGGCGGCCCGGGCGGCGACCTCAGAACCGGCTCTTATTAAATCCTGATATTTGACTACCTGGGCGGCTATGAAGCCCTTTTCAAAATCACTGTGAATGGCCCCGGCGGCCTCGGGCGCGGTGGCTCCTTTTGGGATAGTCCAGGCCCGCACTTCTTTCTCGCCGGCCGTTAAAAAGCTTTGCAGGCCCAGTGCGGCATAGGCGGCATGGATTAGCTGTATCAAACCAGACTTTTTTTGGCCATAACTGGCTAGCAGTTCCTGTCGGTCAGCCTCATCCAGGCCACCCAGCTCGCTTTCCAGCTTAGCGTTCACGAAAACCGACGGGGCGGGGTTAACTAGTTCAGCTAATTCATTTTTTAATGCCTCATCGTTCAACTGGTCTTCGCTTAGGTTATAGACGAACAAAAAGGGCTTGGCGCTAAGTAACTGCAGGTCGTGTATGGCTGGTAATTCTTTTTCATCCAGAAACGAACCAGCCAGTTTTCCTTCTTCGAGGCCCGCCTTTACGCGTTGGGTTAGTTCCATCAGCGGACGCAGTTTGGCAGTGGCTTTGACTTCTTTTTCCAGCCGCTGGAGGCGGTTATTTACGGTCTGCAGATCGGCTAAAATCAACTCCGTATTAATGATTTCGATATCGTGCTTTGGGTCCGCCGAGCCGGCTCTTTGAACATTATCATCATTAAAGGCTCGCACGACCTGGCAAATAGCATTACAGCCGCGGATGTGGCTCAAAAACTGGTTACCCAGGCCTTCGCCCTGGCTGGCGCCTTCTACTAACCCGGCAATATCGGTAAAAGTAACCGTAGCCGGCACAATTTTACTGGTCTTATAAAGTTCAGCTAGTTTAGCTAACCGCTCATCCGGAATCGGTACGATGCCGGTGTTGGGCTCGATGGTGGCAAATGGGTAATTAGCCGCCAGCACCTCAGCGTCCGTTAGAGCATTGAATAAAGTAGATTTGCCAACGTTAGGCAGGCCGACAATGCCGATATATAAAGCCATTTCATTATTCTAACAGGCGGGAGCCCGGCGGCGGGCCCGACAGGCAAGTAATATTTTTCGCAGGTTTTAGGTTAGGCTTTGTCATATACTGACATTATTGTTAAATAAGGGGCGAACATGAATGGTTTACAAGAGGCTTATTACATCATCGCTATAGTTTTTATGGGCGTGGTGTTTGTGCTGATAATTGCCCTGGTTTCGGCAGTCTTTGTTATAAGAAACAAAATTAATAAAATTTATGACAATATCGAAGCTAAGTTAAATGCCGTTACTACCATTGCCGAAAAAAGCGGGGAACTGGCCGGCCTGGCTGGCCGGGCGGCAGTTAGAAAGGCCAAAAAAGCGATCAGAAAAAAATAAAAAGCTCATGAGATGAGACTATTTAAATTTGTTAAAGAAGTCTTTCAGGAACTAGGCAAAGACAAAGGCTCCCAGCTGTCAGCGGCGCTGGCCTACACTGGTGTTTTTGCGCTGATTCCGTTTTTAGTTGTCATCATTAGTGTCGCCGGCTTTATCTTTGGTAAGCGGGCCGCCGAGGGCACTTTATTCTCTAATCTAGGTGACGTAATTGGCCCCAGCACGGCTAGCAGTCTTAGCCATGCTCTAGCTCATACTCACCAAGGTGGCCACGGTGTGCTGGCTTTGGTACTCGGTCTGGCCGGGGCCCTGCTTGGTGCCAGCGCTTTAACCGGGCAGTTAAAGACTTCCTTTAATAGTGTTTTTGGCATAATACCCGATCCGGCTGGCGGTATTAAGCGGACTGTCTATGTTAAGTTAAAAGATATCTCTTTGCTGGTCATCGGCTGTTTGATAGTAGTCGCCTCGATTGCCTTGTCAGCGCTTTTATCTGCCGCCGGTGCCGGCCTAGCCAGTCACCTCGGTATTCCGGATAGCCTACTGCAGGCCTTGAACCTTATTATTTCGTTTGGCATTTTTATAGTCATTTTATTTTTAATTTACCGCTCGGTGCCGGATGTCCGCCTGCCGGCTCGGATTGTCTGGGTGGCTAGCTTGATTATTGGGCTACTTTTTATGGTTGGTAAGGTGGTACTAGGCTGGGTTATCGGCCATAACGGTACGGCTAGTGCTTACGGCGCGGCGGCGTCAATAATCACTCTACTATTATGGCTATACTACACCGGCCAAATTCTGCTTATCGGCGCTGAAGGTATGAAAGTTTATGCCTATCCCCGCGGCCGAGTTGGACATTTGAAAGCCTATACCAAAAGACAAAAAACTATAAATATATCTGTTAAAAACGATTTTAAAGGCAAATCAACAGAACGCTTTGCCCACGGCTTTACGCGCAAAATGCGCGGCTAGGGTTTAACCCTAGTTTATAACTGGACAAACTATTGTATACTGCTTATGTATGAAGACAGCATGGGTCAAAAGACTGCCTAGGTTAGCTGTCATAGCTTTGCTAGTTGGCGTTTACGGCTTGCCGGCTTATGCCGATTCCAGTACCAGACCATACTTTAAAGTTTATGGCGGTAATGTAGTTAGCGGTGGCTGGTTTGAGAGCGGTGGTAGCTGTGATAGCGACAGCTCCAGCAACTATCAGGACTCTAGTTTTTCTAATTCTTCCATTCCGGCCGACAGCCGAAACGGCGGTATCTTAGCTTATGCCAATCAGGCCAGCGGCAATAGTGCCGACTCCGGTGGCGGTGCCTCCAGCCAGTATGCGGCTTTTGCCCTTGGCTCTATTGATGGAAATAACTCTGGTAATGGCTATGGCTTTTATAGCGCTGGGGCTATGGCCGGCAATAATCTTACCGCCAAAAATCTTCTAAGTTTTGCTAATAATAGTGGCTCCTACCCCTGGGGCGGAGTTTTTGAGCTGGGCACCGGCGGTAGCGGTGTCCGCCAGGGTAACTGTATCCCGGACTATTATTCGAAACTGCCGTCTACAGCTGTTGTCACTAGCTCAGCCCTAAAGGCTAATACCACAGCCAGTGACAGCGGCAGTTACAGTGTTACGGAGCCGGGTTCTGGCATCTTCAATCTTACCGGCGGCAATAACATAACTATCGGCGCCGGCGCTAAAGTAACGTACTTCGTCAAGGGCAATGTCTATATTGGCCATAACATTACTTACGGGTTGGACAAGGATACAGATGTGCCCAAGTTCTCGTTAATCGTCAAGGGCAGTATTTATATTGACCCAGGTGTCACTAGGCTGGATGGATTTTACTCGGCTCAGCCAGCGGTCAGCGGCTCTTCGGCTATCAACACCGATACTGGTGTTATTTGGACCTGTCACCCCGACAATACTGACGCCGTCTCTTATACTTATCCAGCCCAGAACTGCCACAGCCGGCTAGTTATTAATGGAGCGGTATCTGCTAAGCAGGTAAACTTCCTGCGCACCCTGGGGGATGTGGGCTCTGCCAGTACGGCTGAAGACAAGGAGGCTAGCGGCTGTGCGGCGGCGGCGGTAGCCGGTAATGCCAGTAGTGATTCATCGTGTAACAACGTGGCCGAAATTATCAACTACACCCCTGAGATGATAATGGGAGGCAGTTTCTTTGCGACCAGCGGCGGATCGAGTACCAGTGCCGGTCTGCCGGTAGACAGCATTTTATCCTTACCGCCAGCTTTTTAGACTTAAAAATTAAGAGGAAAATAAAGATTAAAAACTTAAAAGCGCTCATGCTATAATCGGAATAAGTTATGCGATCTCTGAGTGGGCAATCTAATTTTTTCGGACTGGATCTAGGAGTATCAGCGGTGCGGGTAGTGGAGCTGAGAGGTGAGGGTCCGCAAAGAGAATTACTGCGCTATGGTTATGCGCCATTTGAGGGCACCATCGCCCTGTCGGAAGCTGAAGCCGATAAGACCAAGGTCAAAGCAGTTATTAGCCAGCTTTTAAAACAGGTGGGCATAACTGCTAAAAATGTGGCCGTTAATCTGCCATCTAGCCATGTTTTTAGCGCCGTGATTGATATGGACCGGATGGACAAAGAAGAACTAGTTAAGACCATCCGCTACCAGGCCGACTCTTATATACCAACGCCGTTAGCCGAATCGAAGATTGACTGGGCAATGATTGGCGATAGCCCGCGCGACCCTAAAAAAGTAGAGGTTTTGCTGTCTAGCGTACCGAATAAATTTGTCGAGGCCCGTCTGGCTCTTCTTGAGGCTGTCGGCCTAAACGTTATTGCTTTTGAACCGGATACAATGTCGCTGGCCCGCTCGCTGGTAGCTGGTGATAACAATAATCCGCACCTACTGCTGGATATTGGTAGCGCCGCTACCGACCTGGTAATCAGTGTCGGGCAGGTACCGCACCTGGCCCGGTCTATCCCAATCGGCCAGCAAGCCATTGTCCGGGCCGCCAGCCAGCACCTAGGTATAGATGAAAATCAAGCTCACCAGTTTGTTTTCAAGTTTGGGCTGGGTAAGGATAAGCTGGAAGGTCAGCTGTATCACGCCATCGTACCGACCATTGATACACTGGCTGGCGAAATTGAAAAATCAGTCAAATTCTTCCAGGGCCGCTACCCAACCCTAAGGCTAGACCGCACCATTGTCACTGGCGGCGCGTCAACTCTGCCGGAGTTCCCGCTTTATCTGGCTAATAAGTTCGGCATGAATGTGGAAATCGGCAATTCCTGGCGCAATGTAGCAGTACCACCTGATAAACAAAATGAAGCGGCCTCGGCCTCTAACCAATTCGCCATTGCCGCCGGCCTGGCAGAGAGGGAGCCATGAGCAAGGTCCAGCTAAACTTACTGCCCGATACCAAGCTGGAGTTTAATAAAGCCCAGCACACCCGGCGCCTGGTCACCTCTATCTGCGTGATAGTCAGCGCTGTGTCGCTAGCCATATTTATAATTCTGTTTGTAACCGTAGATGTTTTGCAAAAAGCCCAAATGAACTCGGCCGGCAAAGATGTTGACCAAGCCAGCAGTCAGCTAAAAAATACGCCAAAAATCGGCCATATTATTACTGTCCAAAGCCAGCTGTCGGCCTTAAGTGCGCTACATCAAAGTAAGCACATACCGTCCAGAATTTACACCTATCTATCCCAGCTAACACCTACAAATGCCACTATTAATCACCTCGATTTAGATCTTAGCCAAAACACCTTGTCTATTTCCGGGCAGGCTAGTGACCAAGCTAGTGTAAACGCTTTTGTTAATGGTCTAAAAGAGGCCACTTACACCTTGCCGGGAGTTAGCGCGGCTCCAGCCTTCCCATCGGTAGTCGAAAGTGGTTTTTCCATTACCTCCACCGGCGTTGGTTATACTCTGACCATCCAGGTTGACCCTAAGCTATTTACCAATACGGTTGATACTCAAGGTAAACCGGTAACGCCAAAGCTGACGGTTAAATCTACCGGTTCCGGTTCTAGCTCATCTAACACCTTATTTACTGGTAATGGAGATGGCCAATGAATGCTCCAAAATTCGATAAAAGTTCACTAAAAACCGGCTCACTTAAGCTTAAGGTGAGTAAAGAACAATCCCGGATGATGATAACCGTTGGTGTGGCCACGATTATTACCGTTTTTTGTCTGGTGAGTAGCCGGGCCCTGGTTAGCCAGGCCTCCTACCAGCGGCGGGTTGTTAATGCCCGGCACGCTTCGGCCAAGCAGTTAAAAAGCGACATCAATAATGCCAACACTCTAGTTGACCAATATAACAACGTCTTTATCGGTGCTAACCCGCAAAATATAATTGGCGGCCGCAATATCTCAGGCACCAATATTACACCGCCGGACGGCGACAACGGCCAGATCGTACTGGATGCATTGCCTACGGTTTATGATTATCCGGCGCTACTGACTAGCGTTCAGCAACTCCTTAATGATGACGGAATTGGTAGCCCGTCAATCGGCGGCACAGACCAGTCCTCTACAGCTAACAATACCCCCACCGGTAACCCTCAGCCGGTTAGTATTGATTTAACAATTAGCGGCTCCGGCACCTATAGTGATTCGCAAAAGTTCATTGATGATCTGGAGCGCTCCATCAGACCGTTTGATATTACACACTTAACCTTAACCGGCAATGAGTCGGCCCTAACCTTTGATCTAGATGTTACTACCTACTACCAGCCGGCTAAGACACTTAATATAACCGCTCAGGAGATCCACTAATGAAGCAAAATGACATCGCCTCGCTGATTATAGTAGCCTTCATTACGGCTGTTTTCTCCTTCGTAGTAAGCGATCTACTGTTTGGCGGTGGCCATCATAGCTCTAATGTACCGACTGCCAGTTCTATTAGCACCACCTTTCCTGATGTAAAAAATGACCCCGCCTATAATTCCATTTTTAACAGTGGAGCGCTTGACCCGGCTCAGCCGGTTCAGGTGGGCGGATCGCAAAATAGTCAGCCATTTAACGGTCCATCACAGTAAGGGGCAGGCGGCGTGAAAACCCCAAGATCCCAAACAGTAAGCGGGCGTCAGCTTTGGCACTGCCAGGTTAAGGCGGCAAACCGATGAATATTATGTCGCCGGCTACCCAAGTAAAAACTGAAGAGATACTGGTCTCGGAGGGTTTGCTTGATAAAGACAGCCTCAATCTGATTAAGACCCAAGCCCGGGCCAAAGGCCAGCCATTCTTTACCACGCTGTTAGAAAACGGCCACATAACTGATGAGCAGTTAACTAAGGCTCTGGCTCAAGCCAACAACATCCCTTACGTTAATTTGTCGTCAGCCCACATTGACCCCAACATCTTAAAACTGCTCGATAAGGACGTAGCCGAACACTATATGGCCGTACCGATTGGCGAAATGCATAAAAAGCTAGTGGTAGCCATGCTGGATGCTGATAACGTCCAGGCCGTCGACTTTTTAAGTAATAAAATCGGCAAGCCCTTAAAGGTTTACGCCGCCAGTGAACCGGGTATCAGACATGTCCTGAGCCAATACGATGCCGCTAAAGAAATTGGTGAAATGTTCACTAAGCACACTGATCTTAGCGAGCTGGAAACTACTGAAGTAGAGCCTGAACTGCCTGGCATTCAGCCAACCAAGCTGTCCCCCAATCAAAAAGTTCAGACAATTGTTCAAGATTCGCCTATCGCTAAGGCGCTGTCAGGCATCATGGACTACGCCGCCCGCAATCGTGCTAGCGATATCCACGTTGAACCGCTAGAAGAGCAGTTAAAGATCCGGGTTAGGGTAGACGGCGTACTGCGCGAGATTATGAAATTACCTAAAAGTGCCGAGGCGCCGCTAGTAAGTCGAATAAAAATTTTATCCAATTTGAAGATAGACGAGCACCGTGTGCCGCAGGACGGCCAGTTTACTATCATGGTAGAGGAAAACCCGATAGACATTCGCGTCGCTATAAGTCCGGTAGTCTGGGGAGAGCAGGTAGTTATGCGTCTGCTCGATAAAACAGGTACTAGCTTGAAGCTGGAGGATATGGGCTACGGCGGCCGGGCGCTGAGACTAATCCATGAATCGCTAAAACTGCCACACGGCATGATTTTGACTTCCGGGCCGACCGGCTCTGGTAAGTCAACTTCGATGTACGCCATGCTTAATGAAATCAGAAATGACACCGTCAACATTGTCACCCTGGAGGACCCGGTGGAGTACAAAATGGAGGGTGTTAATCAGATACAGGTAAACCCAGCCGTAGGCTTAACTTTTGCTACCGGCCTGCGCTCGATTTTGCGCCAGGATCCGGATGTCGTGATGGTTGGGGAGATCCGCGATAAAGAAACAGCCAGTCTGGCGGTTCAGGCCGCTTTAACCGGTCACTTAGTCTTTGCTACTTTGCACACTAACAGTGCCGCCGGCATCTTGCCACGCCTGCTCGATATGGGCATTGAACCATTTTTGATTGCCAGCACCGTCCATACGGTGATTGGCCAGCGGCTGGTGAGGCGGATACAAGACGGCGAAGAATATAAATCCAGTTCGGCCGAGACCGACGACATCCATAAAGTCTTAGGCAGTATCTTGCCTAAAGAGAAAGGCGATGTCCAAAAGACAGCCGAAGATATGGGTTATGATACCTTGCCACTGAATGACCAAAGCGCTTATACTTTGTACAAGGGAAAAGAAACGCCCGAAAATCCCACCGGGTATAAAGGACGTCTAGGACTTTACGAAGTGTTTCAGGTAACCGAGGAAATACAAGATTTAATCCTCAAGCATGCGCCCAGCTCGGCCATTCAGGATCAGGCCTTAAAGCAGGGCATGGTCAGTATGCGTCAAGATGGGTATCTAAAAGCTCTAGCCGGTAAAACGACGCTGATCGAGGTTAACCGGGTGGCCTCAGGGGATAGCTAAATGGATGAAAATAAAACTGCCAAAATAGAAGTCTTGCTGGAAGAGGTCGTTAAGCGTAAGGGATCAGACCTGCATCTTACGGTTGGCATGCCGCCGATTGTTAGGATTGACGGCTCACTGGTGCAGTTACCAGGCTACCAGCCCCTAACGGAAAAGATAGTTGAAGAGTTGGTGTTTGGCCTGCTGGATGAAGACCAAAAGCAGATACTTTTGCGTGATAAGGAGTTTGATTTTAGTTTTGCCTTTGGCGATCTTGGCCGCTTTCGGGTAAACGCTTTTCACGAGCGGGGGAATATGGCCGCCGCCATGCGCCTAATTTCTAACAATATCCGCTCTATCGACCAGTTAGCCCTGCCGCCGATTATCAGTAAATTTGCTGATTACCCCAGGGGTTTGGTGCTGATTACCGGTCCCACTGGCTCCGGTAAATCTTCCACTCTAGCGGCTCTCGTCGATAAGATTAATTCCGAGCGGGCGGCGCACATTATTACAGTTGAAGACCCGATTGAGTACACCCACCAATCTAAAAAATCCTTAGTTGTTCAACGTGAGGTCCACTATGATACCTATAGTTTTTCAGCGGCTTTGCGTTCCGTTTTGCGTGAAGACCCAGACGTAGTTTTGGTGGGCGAAATGCGTGATTTAGAGACCATTGCCGCCGCTATTACGATTGCCGAAACCGGGCATTTGGTGCTGGCTACCTTACATACCAACAGCGCCGCCCAAAGCATTGACCGCATGGTTGACGTCTTTCCACCGCACCAGCAACAGCAGGTTAAGGCGCAGTTGGGCAATATTCTAATGGCCGTTTGTTCTCAGCGGTTGATCCCGGCGCTTGGCGGCGGCCGTTTACCGGCGGCCGAAGTCCTGATTGCTACCCCAGCCGTGCGTAACATCATCCGCGAAGGCAAGAACTATCAGCTGGAAGCCGTCATCCAAACCGGGGCCGAGATGGGCATGCAAAGCATGGACCGCACCCTTGTTAGTTTGGTGCACGGCGGTAAAATCAGCTACGATGAAGCCAGAAATTATGCCGTCGACGTCGAAGAGCTAGATAGGCTAATGAGAAACTAAAATGCTAACTTATTCCTACACTGCCCTCAATCCAACCACCGGCCAAAAAATAAGAGCCGATATTGAGGCCGAAAATGAAAATGCCGCCGCCAAACTGCTGATTGACCGCGGCATGGCGCCGCTTGATATCACCGCCAAGGCCGTTAAGACTTCTCACAGCTTCCGTAAGCACGTCCCCAATAAACAAAAGGTTTTATTCTCCCGCCAGCTATCAACGCTGATTAACGCCGGCCTGCCTCTACTGCAAAGCCTAACTACCGTCCAAAAACAGACTAAAAACAAAGCTCTAAATGATACTTTATCCAAAATTATCGCCGACATTGAAGGCGGTAGCTCGCTGGCCTCAGCCCTGGAAAAACACCCCGACATGTTTAGTAATGTCTATGTCAATTTAGTGGCCGCCGGCGAGGCTTCGGGCTCGCTGGATACAGCCCTAGAGCGGCTGGCCACCCAGCAAGAAAAGGATTCTGAGGTCATCTCTAAGGTCCGCGGGGCCATGATTTACCCCGCCATTGTTTTGATTGTGCTTTTTGCCATTTTGCTGTTTATGACTACCACCGTTTTGCCGCAGGTATCTACTCTATATAAGACCATTCCTGGTGCTTCCTTACCCGGTATAACTACGGCTTTGATAGCTTTTTCTAACTTTATAACCCATTTTTGGTGGATTGCCTTGATAATCTTAGCCGCCGTAATCTACACCGTCCGGCGCTACCTTAAAAGCGAAAAGGGTAAACAGCTGACCGACCACTTGAAAATGGTAGCTTGGCCGTTTGCGCCGCTGTTTATGAAGCTTTATATGGCCCGCTTTGCCAGAACCGGTGCTACCTTAATTGGTGCCGGCGTACCGATGATAAAAATGCTAAATACCACCGCCGAGGCGGTAGGCAACCGCGAAATTAAAGCCTCACTTGACCGGGCGGCCGAGCAGGTAAAGGGCGGCAAAACTCTGTCTGCCAGCCTGCAGGGCGACAAACACTTTCTCGATCTGGTACCGGATATGATAAGCATTGGCGAGCAGTCTGGGGCGCTGGAGGCTATGCTGGCCCGGGTAGCCGACTATTATGAAAAAGAGGTTGATGGCCAGATCAAGACCATAAATACCATTATTGAGCCCCTGCTTATGGTCATGGTCGGTGTGGTGGCCCTAATCATTGTGGCGGCCGTACTACTGCCCATCTATAGCCTAGCCGGCAAAAATCTGGGCGGCTCTCTCTGATAAAGCTTATCCTAAAAAGGCTTGCATTTTAGTCAAATTAGCTTTAGCATGGGTAAGCATAAGCAATAAAGTAAATGCAAAGGGGGCATTTGCATAATGTCAGTTAAAAAACAAAATAACAAAGGCTTTACGATTATCGAAGTCTTGATCGTCCTAGCCATCGCCGGCGTTATTATGCTGGTGGTCTTCTTGGCGGTCCCATCACTCCAACGTAACTCACGTAACACTCAGCGTAAGAGCGACGTCTCTCACCTGGCGGGGTTGATTAACGAATATGAATCTAATAATGCTGGCTCACCGCCGACGGCTATCGCTACTGGTAATTGTACTACTAGTGGTACTTCCTGCACTGCTACGGCTGGAACTATGTACCTGGGTAGTGACAAGTTTTCGCTGGAAACTATAGGAGATACTACACTTACTACAATTCCTAGTACCATGCCGACCAGCGATAACACGGATACAATGTATGTTTATACAAAGGCTACCTGCAATGGTAACTCTCCGGTAGTTGGAACCTCTAATCGAGATTTAGTCATCTATTACTTCAGTGAAGGTTCTGGCGGTAATGTCGGCCAGTGCTCATCGGTCTAAGCTAAGTCTAGCTAAGTAAAAACGGCAAACTCACCCATCTAGGGTGAGTTTGCTATTATATCGGTAATGCTTTTGCTGGCAATTTATCTGTTTATTTTGGGAGTTTGCCTGGGTAGTTTTGTAAATGCACTAACCTGGCGGCTGGAAAAGGGCAAGGACTGGGTAAGGGGCCGTAGCCAGTGCCCGCACTGCGGCCATCAGCTAGCCGCTAGAGATCTGGTGCCGCTGTTTAGCTGGCTAATCCTGCGCGGCCGCTGCCGCTACTGTAAACAATCTATTTCAGTGCAGTATCCACTGGTCGAGCTGGCTGGCGGGGCGGTTTTTTGCCTGTCTTATATCTTCTGGCCGGCCAATTTGGACCAGGCCGGCAATTTAATCTTATTTATCACCTGGCTGGTAGCCTCAGTCGGCCTGCTGGCACTAGCCCTTTACGACTTAAAATACATGCTTTTACCCAGCAAAATTTTGTATCCAATCTTTTTTATTGCCGCCGCCGGCCAGCTGATTTACCTAATTGGTTTTGCCCCAGCTAAAGCCACCTATGCCCTTGGCTGGCTAATTAGCGTATTGATCGCCACCGGCATTTTCTGGCTGATATTTATGGTCTCCAAGGGCCGCTGGATCGGCTACGGCGACGTCCGGCTGGGGCTGGTCACCGGCACGCTTTTGCATCGGCCGGCGTTGGCAGTACTGATGATATTTTTAGCCTCGCTGGCGGGCTCGGTGATAGCCGTACCAATGTTGGCTATTGGTAAAAAGACTCTTTCGGCCCGGATTCCTTACGGCCCGTATTTAATTGCCGCCACCTTTATTTGCTTGCTGTTTGGGCCTCGTTTAGTAGATCTCTATAAGCAGTTACTTTTACCGTAGGCAGAGACTTAGACGCTTATGCTATTGTATTACTAGGGTAAGAGTGAATAAAATTTAATGAATTTTCCAGCTTTCAAAAATGCCCGCGGCGACACCATAGTCGAAGTATTATTATCTATGGCCGTCCTGGCCGTGGTCGCCGGTGCGGCCTACGGCGTCTCCACCAGAAGCTTTCATTCTGCTCTTAACTCTCAAGCTAGAGACCAAGCCGTATCTCTAGCCCAACAACAACTAGAGATTATTAAAAACGCCGACGCCGCTAAAACTATCTCTGCCTACGAGCCCACTACTAATAACCAAATCTTCTGTATCAAAAGTGACTCAACCGTCCCAACTACTATTCCCGCTGGCGGTTGCCCAGCCTCCGTCGTCAATAGCGGGGGAGACTCTAGTTTTACCATTGCCGACAGCTATGATAAGAACGCTCAGCGCTTTAGCATCAAAGTCAGCTGGACAAGCGCCGACAATCACCCCCAGCAGACTTTAGTCTATTACCGCCCGGCAGGTAGCTATACCAAGTGCCCGGACGGCTCTGCTTGTACTACTAATAATGCTCCTCAGGTAACTAGCTTAGTTACCGCTCCGCCTTCGGCTGGTGTAACAGTTTATGTTAACGGTACTACCAATCCGGCTCAAGTAACCTACGGCACTAAAGTT
>DASTHW010000004.1:0-3211 GCA_035717985.1 Saccharimonadales bacterium (SeqCode)
CTTAAGGGAGATGGAGCCGGAGCCGGAGGCGCTCTGTAGCTGCAATTGGCCATCCAGAGCGCTAGCCGTACCTAAGACTACTTTGTTGCCGGAAGTATCTACCGTGAAGACGGCGTTGGCGGCGTTTTGGACTTGGAAGGCCGTAGTAGAAGCAGAAGTAGTCTTAGCTAGGACATTACCATTGAAGGTGGCACCTGCACTAAAGGTCTTGCTTCCAGCAAAGGTCTGCGCCCCCGTGCCAACTAGACCGGGGTAAGTGCCGTCAGCTGTCTGCAGAAATAGATTGGCTCCAGAAATTACTGCTCCGTTAGCACTTTTAGTTTGTGAATCTATAGCACCAACGTTTGTTACGCCGGAGCCGCCGCCCGAACAATTGCCAAATACTAATTGACTAGCCGTAATGCTATCGGTCTGCAGACACTGGCCAGTACCTGGAGCTATGGTAGGTAGAGTTAGATTATATGAAGCACTTGTGGCACCGCTAACTAAAGAGATTGAGCTAGAGTTAACGGCGTTATTAAAGACTAGTTTACCGTTAGCCCCGCTTGGCCCAGACATACCCAGAGTAACTTGAGCGCCAGCTGTATCAACCGCTAGAATCTGGCTTCCGCCGGCGTTTTGAACAGAAAAAGCATTTGAATCAGTTACTTGAATAGAATTTGTGTTCGTAAATACATTTGCCTGGTCTTTTAGAGCTACGTTAGTAGATAGTCGGTTATCGCTAACAGTTCCC
Organism: Saccharimonadales bacterium (SeqCode); assembly: GCA_035717985.1. Classification (GTDB taxonomy): domain Bacteria; phylum Patescibacteriota; class Saccharimonadia; order Saccharimonadales; family UBA10212; genus DASTHW01. The sequence continues at coordinate 734 of DASTHW010000004.1, forward strand.
GATGAGAGACTAGCGGCATTTAAGTTAGTTAAGTTGGTGCCATTTCCACTAAAGCTGTTAGAGCTGTTAGTGAAATTGTTGGCACCATTAAATTGTTGTGTGCCGCCAAGAGTGGCAAATTGAGAAAAATCCGTTGGAGGGGTGGTGGCTTTACAGCCAGTAGATGTACAGACCAAAACAGAGTTGATAACCAACCCCTGACTGCTTATAGATGTTGTACCGCCACTAGCGAGAACGCTTCCTTTTGATGATATATTCCCTGCCACCTGTAGCTGAGCCCCGCCAGCGGTCGGCCGCGAGCCAATTCCAACATTAGAATTGGTGGTGTTTACTGTAAATAGGCTACTGCCACTGGCGTTTTGCACATCCAAAGCCGAGCTAGAATTAGTTTCATTCTGAATCAAAACTTGGCCGGTCGCCGTAAGACTCTTGCCGTTATCAATATAAGTGGTGCGGTTAAAATGAATGGTTTGAGTATTTTTATTAGCCAGCAACTGAGCCGATGTGGGGGCTGTGCTACTAGCTAAATTTGTAGAGACCGGTTTGTTGGTAAGAAAGAACACCGACGCACCGACAATAACCAAAACACCCAATACTGCTCCTGCGAATCGGATCATCTTACTGTTCGACAGATTAAGCGCCGAGGTCTGGGGTACCTGAATAACTACTGTTTTCGGGCTCTCTAGCGGCTCGTCCCCTTCGAGAGATATTGGCTTGGGAGCCGCGAAAATTGGTTTTTTAGGTGGCTCCTCGGTGTAAAAGCTAAACTTTGGTTCTTGCGGTTTGCTTTCGCCGGCTATCGGGTTAATTGGGGCCAGATTCTTGGGGTCATAGGGGGGCGGTGGTTTGGGCGGTGAAAACGGCGCGGTTTCTGTATTTGCCGAATTTGGTTTTGGCGACGACTTAGAAATAGTCGGCAGACTAGCAGATGGGGGTAATGCCCCTTCGCCGATAAAACCTTCATCATCGGCGTACTTTGGCTCAATTAAATTTTCGATTTCTTTAGCGGCTGACTCAGCAGACTGCTTGATTGCACCTACTTCTCGAGATAATAAAGATTTGGTTCGCTGTAGTCTCTTACGGCAACGGCTGGAGCAGGTCTTAGCATCTACCCTCCCCACGAAGAGTGTATTGCATACCACGCAGTGCTTTTTTATTTTAGCCATTTTAATGGTTTGTATATTGATTTTGCTTGAACAATTTTTATGTTCTTAGCTACTACCAGTATTTAGCATAAGCGTGACTAAGTCAAGCTAAATTTTAAGATTAAAAAGTGTGAAATTGTCCCATTTTTGTACTCCAAAGCGCTCTACTGAAAGAGACTGAATTTTAAAACGAAAAGCCGGCAGATCCAGAACATATTAAAAATAGTTAATTTCTTTAAAAAAGTGGTGACCGACTCTCAGCCTGAATCAGAGGTTTAGACACAAAGAAAAATTTCTAAAGCTAGCCCTAAATCTCAATAGTTCTCGGATAAGCTAGATAGTAGTTACTTTTCTATGCGTGACCTAAAGATTTATTAACAGATGTAAAAGCTGTGACAAAGATAAAAACCGCCCTATTCGGGCGGTTTTTATATAATTCGGCACCGTGCTATTTTCCCAGGGCTAAAACCCAAGTATAGTAACCGCTGTTGGGCTTAACTTCTGTGTTCGGAATGGGAACAGGTGTTTCCCCAGCGCCATGGGCACCGATTTGGCATTTGTAACGTCTACCCTGCCAGCCGGCATAGCCGGCTACACCGGTAGACTCTGGGCGAACCACTACGTCAATTACGCTCGCCTTCTCCCCAGCAGTACTTAAAGTACAGCTTACTCGAAAGCTCACTATCTCCTTGTGCTTCATCCCAGCACAAATCCCAAATTCGCTTTGGGAATCTGCCTGATCGATGTCCATGTCTGTTAATGCACGCTTGCCTGCCTAAAACTTTACTAGAAGTTTTCGGTAGGAATTGTAAACAAGTAACGAACAGTAATCTGTAAGATTTTAATCTTGCTGATTACCAATAGCTAGTCAAATCTGCACTTTCCGTTACCAGAGCGGACACGGCTTTTGACCGCGTTTGCCCTGGTCGTAAAAAGTCGATCGGGGGATTAGTACACCTCGGCTGAACGTGTCACCACGCTTATACCTAGTGCCTATCAACCTGATGGTCTTTCAGGCCCCTAACATGGGGAAATCTTATCTAGAGGTTAGCTTCGCGCTTAATATGCTTTCAGCGCTTATCTATTCCGCACTATAGCTACCCAGCAATGCTCTTGGTGAACAACTGGCACACCAGCGGTGCGTTCGTCCCGGTCCTCTCGTACTAGGGACAAGTCCTCGCAAATTTCCTATCGTCCACAGCGGATATAAACCGAACTGTCTCACGACGTTCTGAACCCAGCTCACGTACCTCTTTAACGGGCGAACAGCCCGACCCTTGGAAGGTGCTCCCCCTCCAGGATGAGATGAGCCGACATCGAGGTGCCAAACAGC
>DASTHW010000005.1:0-125686 GCA_035717985.1 Saccharimonadales bacterium (SeqCode)
GTATCGGATAGGTTTTTTGGTGTCTGACTGGCTTCAATCGCAAGTTTTATACTTTTTCCACTCTTTTTGATTACACCTAAATGCATGAGAATATCTATGCCGCCATCAATATATGGGTATCCCTTATATATCTTGTTACTAAAGAAATGGGCAAGGCTAGTCTTAGTCCATGAAATGTCTGATTTTTCTAGAAGCTGGATAGCATCAAGAAAATAATCCGTAGTGCCGAGGTGGTCATACTTGCTTATTTCTTCTAACATAATCTTTCAACAATGCCTTAATTAAGTCTGTTTCATCTTCTTCATAATCGAGATTATTCACAAATAAAGGGATTTCTTTATTTATGAATTTACTCATCCTAGTGACCTTATCTTCTAGTTTTGAATGGATTGTTTCGTCGACAGTATCTCTAGCAACAATATAGTAATAATTTGTAACTACACTAGGTTCTAGTCCAACTCTGTGTATTCGATCTTTTGATTGTATTAGGCTGGCTGCGTTGTAGTCTCGCTCTAGATAGACTGCGTTGTGGCAGCCTTTATGAATGGAAATGGATTCTCCAACAGCTAATGGGTTGGCAATAACGACTTTAAAATCACTGTTATCGGGATTGTTAAATTTCTTTATTACTAATTCTCTATCGGCTTGATCTACTTCGCCAATGAGCAATTCGCTTTTAAAGCCATGTGCCTTTAAGTATTTTTGCAAATCTTTTGAGTTTCGGATAAAAATACTCCATATTACGACCTTTTCACTTTTATTTGATAGTAAATTCTGAAGTAATTCTAATATTGATTTAAATTTCGCCGGAGTTTCATCTTTACTATAATTTTGTATCTGCCTCATAAGTTCAGAATCATCAATTCCTAAATCATCTACAATGCCAAGTTCATGGTAGTAATCTTCCAAAGGTTTATCGAGGAGCGATGGATTTGTTGCTGCCTGACGTAATCGTATAAGCTTTGCTTTGTTAAATACATCTTTTAAGCCAGCGTTCTGGTCGTTTATGAAACTGGCCACATACTTTGATTCTATAAAATCATAAATTTCTTTTTGTTTTGGACCCATCTCTACATTTATGGCTGGGTTATCAATCGCAGGAGGTAAATGTAAATCCTCCTTTTTTATCCGTATGAAAAACGGTGAGACATTATCGGTTAATTTCTGTACACGCGGAGCATCAGGATTCCCAGCATCAGACATTTCTTTCAGGTTCCCATAATGGAAGCCTAATATTTCTTTATACTTCTGAGGCCAAATGAATTTAACAAGATTATATAAGTCTTGGTAGCCATTAGGTATCGGGGTACCCGTAAGAATAACTCTTGCTGTAGCTTTTTTTGACAAACCAAGAATACTCGAAGACCACGTGCCGTCCTTCGCCTTTATACGGTGAGCTTCATCTACGACAACCATAACTTTATTTTTTTCTAAGAAATCGGCAATTTGTCTTTCCAGTCGGCTGGCGGAGTCATAGTGAAGTAAAGTGAGTTCGGCGGGGTCTGAAGAATAAAAATGAACTTCTCGTTCTCGATACGAAAGCGTAGGATCAATGCGAATAGAAGACGGTTTTCGACCAAAACATTCTTCATATTCATTTTCCCATGGTGCAAATGAAGATTTTGGCCCTATAACAAGGATTTTGTCTACATGCTTGTTTTCATCTTGTAGATTCTTCAAGTATGAATATGCCCCATATACTATGGTAGTTTTACCAGCCCCTGGAACGGCAAAGTTGCATGCATGCTGGGAGAAAGCTAGATGATAAGCCGATAGGAGCTGTAAAGGATAAAGAGTCCTTACTAATTCTTTGTCGATAACCTCTGTAAAATATCTGAATTCCTCGACGAGATCCTTATGATTTTTAAATTCATCATTGCGAATTAATTTAGCTCTGTTTGCGAAATCTGAAAAGTTGTCTCGTTCTCTGTAATAATCCTGTAGAATCTGTTTTATATTATCAGTTGGCGTGTCAGCTAAATCGTATTTTTCTAAAATTGTTTGCAATTCAAAAAGAACAAAGTCTCTTCGGTCGTTTTCATAGGGAATATAAATTGATTGACCCTGAAACTCAGCACCCATTCTACGAAAAGAGAACGACAGTCTTCTATCTTCAGTTATTGGCTTAATATTTCCGGTAAGTACGAAACGTTTAGAAGCCGTGTCGATGTCAAGCAGTACGCTACTCATCGTACCGCTATCCTCCTAAGGCTTTTTTCAACTCATATGAAATATGATTAATTTGCTTAACTTTTTCTAAAACGTCATCGCCTTCAAAATGTTCATTATCAGCGTCCACTCTGCTTAAAGCAGAAAGTGCCCTGTCGAGAAGGTCAACAGGGCGACTTGAATCTTTAATAGAATCTAAGTCAACGGATCGCTTATTCCAATTTTCTTTTAGTGGTCCTTCGACTTTTTTTTGCCAAGCATTATCCCTAGCTTCGAGTGTTGCCGAGAGATCATGCGATGTTAAATCTATTTCTTCTTCACTCTGATTTATTGGATCAACTTTTTCAATATGTGCATCACGAAAAGTTGTCCAAATTTCTTTATTCCCAAAAAAATGACTTCCTTTTTGACCTTCTGCTATCTTCCTAAAATCTTTTCCTTCCCATTTGTAACGTATGTAATCAAATGCGATTGTCTGAAGATCATCAACATCACCTTCATCATAATTATCAAAGCCACTATTACTTTCACCACCCCTGTACTTCTTAATCCATTTTGTGAGGTTAATAAACGGATCTTCTCTACCATCGAGCTGTGTGAACATGCCCTCATATCCCAAGTACGCTAGATAGTCTACCATTGTTTTATAAACCGCTAATCTATCGCTTACTTCGCCAACTGAAATGCCCATACACTCGGCTATTTCTTTTTCAGAGAAACCCTTTTCATGCATTGTGTCGACTTTTAAATACTTCTCAATTGGGTTGTAATCAACTTTTTCGTCCTCCCCCATTTGATACATCGTCTCAAGACGCTCAATCTCCTTGGGGTCATCAATCATACGAACATCTAGAATTACCGCTTTAAAGTGAGTGTGGCCTACTTTGCTCAAAAGCATGGCGCGTCTGTTGCCGTCTACTATTACTCCATCTTTTGTGACAATTCCGACACGCTTCTGTCCGTATCTTTGAAGATCCTCCATTGTCTTTTTATTTCGATCTGCTTTAGAATCCCAAAGGAGTTTTTCGATTAAAGCTTTGCCGTCTGGCGTCTCTGGATCAACTTCATGTCCTTGAGTTTCTAACGATTTTGTACGACTTAAAATTCGACCATTATATTTGTTATAAATTAGATGATCTAATGGAATCTCGAAGACACCCATTAGCTTCATTTCATTTCGCCACTGGACTTTCTCTTGATACTCCGGTGTCTGAGTGTCAATGATTCTTTGTAATTTATCTATACGTTCTTCAGAATTCATATGCAAAGGACTTTTCTCCCACCGGAACTGTTTGCGTCTCATTGTATACGATATACGCCGCTGAAAACAAACAGAGGAGAAGAGAGAGAGAATATTCTTGTCGTGATAATCCGCTTGATGTTAAGCGCAATTCAGTATTGGTTGATGCATACTTTTTTGCTATTTGACTTAATTTCTCGATTAAAACCAATGGGTTTAATTCATTCGTTAATTCGGAGTCAGTTTCGTAAGCCTTTTGCAGTGCACGCGGTGTTAGAGATTTACCTCCCATATAACTTTCAAGTTCTAATATAAAATCATCAAAAAGATCAAACTCTTTACTTAACAAATCACTCAGTTTACGATAGGACGCTTTCGTTAGAACATCGTACTGATGTTCGCTTCCCGTTCCATAGAAAACACTTACATACCATTTTTTTCCGATATCAATACTTTCACCAGGATAATAATTAAGTAAATCAACAGTCATATTCTGAGCCTTATATAGGGACCGCCTAAATCTTGCGCCGATTCGACGAAGTTTATTTTCATCAAATGAATTTGGAGTGTAGTTATTAAGGTTATTTATTAAAAGATAGTTATTTTTTTGACTATCAAAATCTATATCATTTGCTGGTACGTGCCTATGTCCTTCTTCTTTCAAGATTGCTTTTGCTAACGCGGAACTAAGTTGTGGACTCACGCTATTCCCAATTAACTTCCACTTTAGTGATTCTGACCCAAAGAACTGGTATGTGTAAGGGTAGCCCATCAGGGATGCTACTTCCCTAATTGTGGGTGCACGATACTCACCATGCCCGATTCGAATATATTCAGACTTATATATAAGTGCTTCCCTAGTACTTGACGATCTAGTTGCAGTTATTGTTCTGGATTTCTTTTCTTCATCCTCCGGGAAAGACATCTTACCCATGAAAGGATGCATTGTTTTCAAATATTTGGCTTGCTCCCATTGGGTAATGTACAGGCCGGTATCATAAAAATGATCGCTAATATGATCTGCCTCAAGTTTTAATACTGGATAATTAGGGTCTTCCCAAATGCCTGACGGATTATTGTCATTTGGTTTAGGCATTTTAGATTTAATATCTTTAAGCCGAAGAGGTGAGTGCTTGACGGGCTTAGGCATTGGAAACCTCCCATTTTTTATATACTCACCACAGATAAACCGATTACGATTTTGGGGTGCTCCATAATCTGAGGCATTTAAAACTACGCCATTTAAGCTAAGAGCTATTGTGTTTGGATTAATAGCATTAGCTTTTGCCCATAAATCAAGATTCAAATCTGAGAAGGAATAATCATGTTTTACATAGTTACCACTATTAGGCACATTTTCCATTAGCCACACTTTAAGTGTAGAATTTTTCTTATGCTTTTTGACCGCTATTACTCTTAGGTAAGCTTCTATTAGTTTTAGTCCTTCAGTTTTGTCTGCCTTACCCCCTTTATTAGACATGGAGAACGTAACACATGACGGACTACCAATAATGACATCTACATCGGGCAATCTTTCTATGTGTTCAACATCGCTTGAATCAGTTCCTACATAGTTCAACACATTGTCCGGCAAATCATTTAGACCATGATTAAGATTATGTGTTAGCACGGCAGGCTCCCAGTTATCTATGCCTTTAACAATCTTAAATCCTTGTTGTCTAAAACCCTCAGAGAAGCCCCCAGCCCCTGAAAAGAAATCAATTACGGTTAATCTAGTTTTTTTCATTCTTATGCTTATTTCATAAACAAGTATATCAAGAGATCGTCAAGCGATCAAATGTGTAACAGCATAAAATAAGCGGCAATTAGTACAAGTCTAACTCCAGGCTAAATCTTGTTTGATTGTGGTTATAACGTCCTCTATCGTGGTGAGCCATACAAAAGCAGTCCGCTTTTTGCGGGCTGTTTTTGTATGGTGCCTGTGGCGGGTCAAGAACCAGAAGAGCGAAGCGGCTGGTTCGTGGAGCGAGCGGTCACGCGCAGATGCTAGCATTGAGCATGGCCCGAGCGGATATAGCGAGCGCTATCCAGTCCCATTCAATGCTTCAAGAATCTAAAAAAGAAGGCTAAAAACACCAAAACTATGCCAATGTTAACTATCAGCCGCTCCCAAAACCGGTGTCTAAAGAACAGTATATCTACGGCCACGATGATGGCTATCATCACTATGACTAAAATTATCTGAGCCGGGCTCTTTTCCATGCGTAATCCTTAAGCGCCTTTGTAGACTGTAAATTTATCAGGTGCCGTAATCTTAATGGGCGGGTACTCGATAGTCATATCCTGAGTTACGTTATATTGGTCTTTATATTGCATGTGCCGGAACATATAGTTTTTGGTATCAAACCAGATATAGGTCTTAGCTTGAGGAGACCTTTGATCAATGACTTGATACTTAAAGCAGGTAATTGAGCCGCAGGCCTCGGTACCAATTTTCTTGTAATTTACAGAGCCTCCCTCGTCGTAGTCTTTTGTTCCGTTGAATAGATTCATATCTTTTAGAGGTTCGTCTACAAACGGGGCGGATAGCGAGCTATCCGGGTACTTGGTCCAAGCGCCAGTAGGCGACTTGCCGTATGTGAATCCATTTAACTTAATGACATCCAGAGTAACTTCTTTACCGCCGGCGTTCATCGAGGCTTCCATATTGCCTTTGCCATCCTGCTTGAAGTTTATGGTACTAGTACCCTTATCTTCCTGCGATGTCATAGTAACCTGCACTGGCGTATTATCCAGTTTGTTATATTGGACAGCAAATTTACAAAAGTCCTGGTCGTGAATTTTGTCTTGGCAGGCTTTGTCGGTGTTTGATACATCTGCAAGTCCGGTTTTATTTGAACTATTATTCCTACCGACAACCACAACACCAATAACTACGATTGCGGCTACTATTATCAAAATCAAAATTAATAATAAATGGGCTATGCCCTGTTGATTTTCAGATATCTTTTTCATCTTTAGCTTTCCTTAATGCTTATGCAAAATATAAGTCTGGAATAGCTATTGAGTCAAGGAAGACAAAGATAGGGCTCTTTTGCTTTTCATGTTTTAGCCTAAGTTCTAAAGCCGTTTAAAAATAAGAACTTTACCAGAGGTCGCCGCTGAACAGGACGTAGATAAAAGGCACTACCGGGATTATCACTAACAGCCCCCAAAGTATTTTAGTGGGCGCCAGCAAATCTCTGCGGCCGGCCAGGTTTAACCAAATCAGAATTACAGCAATAGGATGCAAAAAACAAACTAACAGCTCCAAAATTTTCTTCATGATAAAGATAATGTCATAACATGCCCATAGCCTGCCGTAATAAATCAAACAGTAGCTAAAAGCCGGCTTCCACGCTAAGCTTTGTGCTTCATAAGCTTCTCGATATTGAGAGCAATGATGGCTAGGTCGGCAGGGTCGCCGGCGTAGGCTAAATAGTTTGCTTGCCAAGCGGGATCAAATTTATTCTTGAACCGCTCCAGGCCGCGGGCTGAAAAGCGCTCGCTACTAACCGTTTTGGCGATAGCCAGCAGGGGGCCGCGGGCCCTAGCAAACGGCACAAAACCCAGGTCAAACCGGCTGTAATTTTCTTTTAACTGCTGAATCGTTTTATAAAGCAAATAAGCCATCGGGTCTCTGGCTGACGGCAGATAGCGAAAAAGATCTACTGCTGCCAGCTGGTTACCGCTAAACTGCGGTAGCTCATTGGTAAAGGCGACAACCTGGTTTTTATCATCGACTAGGTAGTATATCCGGCACTTATTTAGATAATTTTTATCAAAATGGCCCAGCGCAAAGCCGCGCTCGGTATGGCCGCCAACCTTTAACCAATGCCTTGATACCCTCTTTAGCTGGCGGAGTAATACATCAGAATGAGGCGGCCGGCCGGATAAAAATTTATAGCCGCTCTTTTCGGCTTTATTGATTCGCCAGCGCCACCACTTATCTTTAACGGTATTACCTAAGAAATAGTTAATATCGATAATAGCGCTAGAGCCGATATGCAAAGTTTCGAGGCCGGCTTTTTTATAGAGGCTCAGGCTGTCTGGGTAAACTGGCAAAAAGCAGGTTTTAAGCCGGTGACTAGCGCACCAGCGGTAAAAGTCTTCAATCTGGCTTACCGGGTCCGGGCCGATGGGGTCGGCTAGCCCAAAAGCTGTAGTACCCTGCAGGCGGTAAGCTATAAAGCCGTCGCCCGACCTATTCCAAAAATATTCTTTATCCGGTGGCCAAAGCTTAAAGTAGTCTTCTGAGGATTTAGAATACTTTTTTAGAGTGGCCTCAACCTTCGGCCAGTCCTTTGGCGTTCTTGCCGGCTTATAGGGTCTAAACAGAACCCATAAAATTGCCGCCACGCCGGCCGCTAAAAAGACTGAGATGCTGTGAGCTAAAAGAGCACTTTCTAGGTGGCCCCGCGGGATCTTATGCCCGCCCGTTACATACCAGCCAAACCTGTCTATTGCCCGGTTAGTGACCATCGAAACCCGGTTATCCCTGTCCAGTAAAATAAGACCGACGAAGGCCGAAAGTACTAGCCCGCTGATTAAAAAAGCCAAGTCGCGAAGCCGTACCCGCCAGGTTAGGGCAATGGAGCCGCGGTCAAAATCATCGCGCAGAACAAATAAGGCAATGAAGCTAGCTAGATAAAAAATCATCAGCCCTGGGTTTGGCGAAATGACGGCGTACTTAAGTACCTCAATGCCGCTGAGCAAGATAAAAATTTGCCGGGCTCTGGCTTCGCCGCGGGCTAGGTGCCGACTAAGATAAAGCATAATAACCCCTACAATGATGCCGTGTTGGGCCAGCCAGGCGCTGTTGCCACTAAAATACAAGCCTTTAATATGGCCCAGCAGATTGATGTGCGCCAGGCTGATAATAATGGCTAAAATGCCGTTTAAAAATGCCCAAAAAGCGGCCCAGCTTTTAACCAGCCGAGACTCACTCAGCCTGACCCTAAAATTAGTCTCAGCCGATAAATCTCGGCAGTACCAGGCTGTCCAGGCAATCAACACCGTCTGATAAAGATATTGGATGGCGGTACTATTAAAAACATCGCGGTCCGCCAGCTGGCTTATGAAAAATAATCCGAAAATAAATTGAAAGGCACTGGCGGCAATAGATGTAAGTTTTTTGCGTCGCCAACTATCATAGATAGTGATTACAAAAAACAGGACTGAAGTATAAACCGTCTCGCTAGCATGCAGTAGATATGCCAAAGAAAAATAAGGCCGGCAGGTACGGCCAATGGTATGGCAGGTAGTGCTGAGCAGGGGATCGGCTATTAAACCAACGGCTAGAGCAATCAGCAAATAAGCCGCTGTCCGGCGACGACTCAACAAAGTAGTAGCAAAAAGCAGTAACAGCCAACCGGCTAACTCGTCGCCGGCTCGAAAAAGCCAAGCAAAAGGTTCCACCGGAGTTTCGTACTGGCTGATGAGGGTTGTCCGGTACGACAAATGCGGATTAAGATGGGGCGCCCATAGCCAGCTAGTACCGATGACTATAAATAAAATTTGCCAAAGAATGATACTGCGCCGGCGGCTAAAATTTATAACCATTCCAACTTATTTTAGTCTAGTGAGAAAAACAAAGCAGATATTTAAGACTGGGTCAGGCTGGAACTAATGAGCACAAAATTAGCATCTTCACGCTGTCATTGGTCGTTGGTTCCACAGCACCAGTCGTTCGTCCATTGTACGCTCAAGCTGGTGGGATTATCGGGTAGGACCACATTAGTGACAAACGGGCCCGGGGCATTGCCGCCGCTATCAACTGGTAAGTGTTGATCGGATAAAATCTTAGTCCCATTAACAAACACGTTGACGTTGAAGTAAGTGTAGGTATCCGGCAGGGGACCGGTATTTTTATAAATAATTTCTAGGGTAGCTGTGCCTTTCACTGCGCCGGTCACATTATAGTTAAACTGCGTCGGTGACCAAGCCGTATAGGCCGCACCGCCGCTATAACTTAGGCATTTATCGGGGCTAGGCGAGCAAGATGAGTAGGTGCCGCCGTCTTGGGCCCAATTACTGCCGCCGCCTCCACCGCCCCCACCGCCGCCAGCCTCTGGCGCGCTGACAGTTATCGAGCCCTGATTACCAATACAGTTTGACGTCTTGGCTCCCTCTGACCAATAAAGTACGGCATAGTCTTTATTGCCTTGAGCCGAGTCTACTGATTTGCCGGCGTCGGTGCCGGTACCGCAGTTAGCACCGATAACATAAGTAATGCCACTATAAGCTGTAGCCGACACTCCGGGAGAACCAGATACCGGGTGGCCGGTAGCGCTGTCTGGATCATCAATGTCTTTACAATACTGCGTGCAGGAAAAGCCGGAGTAATCATTAAAGTGCTGATTGCCGTAATCCTCTAAAGCGGCTACGGTTCGCTGGGCACCGTTTTTGCGCTGGTCGTCCCGCTGGGCCCGATGCGTCGGCCCAACAGCTAAAAGTACAACCGCTATAATAACGCCGGCAATAGCAATAACAATCAAAGCTTCAATGATTGTAAAACCAAGCGGCTCTTCAAATCTCCGCCAAGCTAGGCTAAACCTGCGCCGCGCCTGTTTCATGCTTAAGTTTATTTTAGCAGGTAAAAGCAAAATTTAACCTTAAGCTAGACTTGGCATAGCCGCCCGCCCGGTAGGATAATAAAGTGGCCGATGTATAAACACGGAAAACCAATTTATTCACCCGCCCGGCGGCCGTTTTTTATAGGTGTGATGTTGGTATTGATAGCGGCTTTGGCCGGGCTCTACTTTGGCATTATCCGTACAGGCGACAAAAACCAGATTAGCGGTAGTAATAAACCACTTGTTTCGGTGATTAAATCTGGTCCGTCCAGCACCACTGTAGACGAGCCGGATTTTGCCTTTACTTTGCCGGGAAAATGGAAATTATCGGCTCAAAACTGGGACGCTCGCTACGTAAGCTGGCAATGGCAATTTACAGACAAACGCTATGCCGGCCGCTTTTTTGAGGTTTATTTGGATACCATCCCCACCGATTATGCCTATAACTATCTACTGCCGGTGTCAGCTGACGGCAATGGAGTTAAAGTAGGCCAGCTGTCCGGAAACTGTGCCAATTTTACGACCACCGCCCAAACCAAGGTTAACTCGGCCGGTACGGTAGCCGCCGTGTCTAAGTGGCAGGGCGTTACTTTTCCTTGTGACTACGGCCGGCAATCATTGCAGGTAGTCGGCACCAGTAGTCTAGATGGAATCAACAGTCTGACGCTAACCGGTGAGGCCAAGGGGACACACAAATACTTTTTTATCTACCGTGATAATGACATTAATCCAGACCTTGGTGTTATCAGTGATATCTTGGGCAGTTTCCGAGCTAAATAACCAAAAGTAGTCATAAAAACAATTGCCTTTGCCCGCCGCCTAGGACTATCATCGAATTAGTTAACAATTAAGTGCTGGAAGTTGGTGAAAATCCAACACTGTGCCGCAACGGTGAACCATTTTTTGCTTTGCAAAAAGATCTACCATTGATCAATTGACATTTTCCATTAGGGTAGTTGAGGTGGGAATTGTTAAATGAAAAATGATAAATCTTCCGCTAGAGGAAGCTGGAAGTCCGATACAGCAGAAACTAAATAAGACTCCCGAGCAGGAGAAAATAGAAAACTATATCCTCTCGCTTGGGCGAGAGGTTTTTGATTTTGAGCGAAACTGCCATCTCCGTAGCTGAAGTCGCTACCGAGCCGGAAACGGAAATTAGCGAGACCGATAGTACTGCCCCTGAATTCATCGATCCTTTGCTGGATGACAGCGAGCTATTTAGCCTAGTATCAGAAAACGCCAACGTGCTGGTTACGCCGTCGTGGCTAGGTGTCGAAATTCCCTTAAGCGCCGCCATGTATCAGATAGTAATCACTCGTGAAAACGTGCATGCAATAACAGCTGAAGTTAGACGGCTACTGGCGAACCGGCTGGAGCAAGACGAGGAAACCGAAGAACCTCGTGAAGAAAATCAGTTAGATGAAGAGGAATCAGAAACCGAAGAAGAGGAAGACGAGCCGGAACAAGAAAGCGATCCTACCGGGAGCAAGAAAGAAGTTCAAAAGAAAATTATCAAAACCGAAATTAGCGAAGACCCGCCAAAACCTGATGAGACTAACCCTCAAAGGCCAGTGCCGGTAGAGCCTAAAAACATTAAAGCCTCTAAGTCACCAGCTGGCGAAAACCAAAAATCTTCCGCGGCCAAAAAGAGCAGTGTCGTCGAACCTAAATTAGACACGCCAGCTGAACTTTTACAAAATAAGCCGCAAAAGCCCCTGCAAAGTGAAGCCAAAGCTATACCTGACGCTCCGGCTTCAAGCAGTTCATTAGGTGAAGCAAGTATAGGTAACATCCGCGTGCCAAAAGCCCCGGCTGACACGGGCACTGAGCTTAAGTATTCGATCCAGAAGCCTGCTCAACCGGTCGAGGCGGACCACCAAGAGCCGGTTTTTAAACCGTCGCCGGCGGAAATTAAAGCCGATTCGGTCACCGAAGTTTTGCCGGCACCGGCTGAGGTTCGGCCAATCGCCAATCAAGCTACTGAACCGGCGACCGAGAATGCCGATTTTAAATCGGCTATCGAGCCCGGACCAATTGAATTAGCGCCAATGGACAATGAGCCAGTGATAGGTGTACAGGGTACGGCCGCTGAGCTGACGGTCGAAAAAATTGAAGCAAACGAGGATGAGCTAATCTCTTCGGTCCCTGAGTATCTAAAAGACAGTCCCGTTGTGTTTAACGAAGACCAATTAATTTTGCTTGAACATTCTGAGCCAACCGACCTAGCGGAAGTCTATGAGCCAGATATAGCCGCTAACGTGCCGGCCGAGGACGATACCAATAATCTATTGGTTACCGGCAGTGAATTTTTAACTATCCAGCTAGCCGGGGTAGAAGGGGTCGGGGAGAAAATGTTTGAGCCTGCAGAAATTACTCCAAACCATGAGCGGGCTGTTCAGGCCAATTTACCGATTGAAAGCATAGAAACCGCCCTTCAGCAATTATCTGAATTTACAAAGACCAACCAGCCGGAAGCTTCTGAAAACCTAAACCCAATTCTAGATAAAATTAGCGAGGTGTCGGCGAAAGTAGACGAAAATTCTGAAGCCGAGACCCAGGAGGAATTAGAAGAATTATTCGTTAGGCTCTTTGAAGAGTCGGGGGTTGATTACACGCCGGAGCTTGTCGAATCTTTAGCGGCGGTTACCATTACGCGGCATTTATTAAACCCGGCTGAAGAGATTGAAGACAAGATAGAAAAAGATGATATGCCCCATGAGTCGGGGACGCACGAAATTATAAAGAAGCTGTTAGCCGGCATAAGTACCATTAAAAAAGCCTTAGCACACGCCTACGTAATTGGCAGATCTGCGCTTCTACTTTATCGTTTTAGCTTTGCTGTTTAGACTTCTGCCAAGCCTAGGATTTAGCTTTAGCTAGAGCCGTCATTTGGGCTACGATGGCGTGGCCTAGTTTTTTATGCTCCGCCTCCCGCCGGTCCAGATGGTGTTGGCGCTTGAGCTGGCGAATATGGGCGTCACGGAATTTTTTGAAACTACTTTTAGACAGATTTGATTGACGCACAAAAGCGCCAATCTTCTCGCCGCCGATGAAGTGTGGCAGGATAACGTAGCTGGCGCCCAGGTCATATAAAGCGGCCGCTTGGCGGGGGTTATCGGCCTGGGCAATAAATACGGCACCGGAATTCTTGCGATCCAAAAAACTAAGTAAAAAGGAATTGACTTCAAAATCAGTAACAGTTGACACTATCAGGCGGGCTTTGGCTACGCCAGCCTCTTCCAGTAGTTCAATGTCGGTAGCATCACCGAAAATATGTGGTACTTTACGATTCTCTAAAACCTCAATAACCTCTGGGTCGTAATCAATCACGACGTATTTTTTAGACATCTGCCGAAAAACATGCACGAATTCATGGCCGCCTTTTTGGTAGCCAAAAAGCACCAGCTCGCAGGCCACCGGCAGACGGCTTTCCCCCCGGGTCTGGCTACGTTCAAAAATGTCTAAATACCGTTCAAGCCGCCCGTAAAGATGATCGCTAAATAAGATTAGATACGTTGAGGCGGCAATAGAACATAGGGCCGTAAAGGTAACGGCCGTGACTAAATCTGAAGTAATTAGACCGCGCTTTTCGGCTAACAGCACCAGCACAATGGAGAATTCGCTGACTTGGGCTAGCGCCACCGAGGCCTTAAAGCTGGTTCGCTTGGTGAAGCCCAAAAATCCCAATATGGCTAGCGCCACCAGCGGTTTAATAATTATGGCTATTACCGCGCCGGCTAGCAAAACCCAAACCATCGAGCCTAAACTGCCAAGACCGAGGTTGGCGCCCAGGGCGATAAAAAAGACAATTAAGAAAAAGTCGCGTAGGGGCCGTAGGCGGGAGCTGATTTCCTGGGCGTACGGTTGGGTTGCCAGACAAATGCCGGCCAGCAAAGCGCCAATTTCGGTCGACAGCCCAATTTTGGCAAATAAAGTAGCGCTCCCTAGTCCCCAAGCAATAGCGAACAAAAATAAAAACTCCTGGCTACCGGATATCAGTTTGTTGAGGTTCGGCAAAAGCCGATTGCTGACCCAAAAGATGGCTAGTGCCAAAAAACCGCCCTTGACGGCTAGTGATAGTGCCGAGCCGACAGCTAGATTTTTATCACTGCCAGCCGAGGTTAAGACCACTAGCACAATAGCGATAAGATCCTGTACCAGCGAAATACTGATGGCTATTTTGCCGTAAAGCCGAGCTTGTTCGTGTTTATCACTTAGGACTTTTAAGATAATTATGGTACTGGATAGTGCCAGCGCGGCGCCAAAGATTGCCGCCCCGGTGCGCGGCAAGCCTAAAGCGCCGCCAACCGTCCAGCCCAGAGCCGAAATAACGGCTACTTGAATTACTCCTACTACGGCGGCGGTGCCGCTGACCTCGCGGACAATCTTAGGATTTAAACCAAGGCCGATGATAAATAGTAAAAGGGCAATGCCCAAATCTGAAAAAAGCGCCAACGTATCCGGCGATTTAGCCAGGTGCAAAACCGCCGGCCCAACGATAATACCGGTTAAAATATGGCCGATAATCAATGGCTGGCCGATTAAGCGCATAATCAGGGCAATGACCGCACCGACGACGATTATTAGGCTTAGACCAGAAAAAACACTATCCACTCGCAGACTCCATATCGCGGGAGAGACACACCCGGGCACGGAGGTTATATGTTTTACCCATTACCTTTATTTTACCTAAAAAATGCTCAAGCTAGAAAATAGCAAAAATGGCGGCTATGCCCGATATGGCCATCAAGCTAGTAATAATCCAGCCGATCCAGGTGGTGCTGGACTTATTAACCCATTCGCCCATTATCTTTTTATTACTAGCCAGCAGAACGATGAAGACTAAGACCACCGGCGCCACAATGCCGTTGGCTACCGCTGAATAAATTAGTGCTTTAATCGGGTCAATGCCAATAAAATTCATCCCCAGGCCCAGCAGGAGCGAAATTATCAGTGTGCCGTAAAAGGCGTGCGCTTGCTTTAAACTGCGGCTTAAGCCTTCCTGCCATTTAAAACTTTCACTTAGAGCATAACTGCTGGAACCAGCCAGCACCGGAATAGCCAGCAGACCGGTGCCGATAATACCGATTGAAAATAGCCAGTAGGTTAAATTGCCGGCAAACGGCCTTAGGGCTTCGGCGGCATCGGCGGCCGTAGTGATATGAGTAATCCCTTTGGGGAACAAAATGGCGCCGCAGGCGGCAATGATAAAGAACATCACTACCTCGGATAACAGCATGCCGCTCCAAACATCTACGCGCATGGCATTAATTTCGGGCTTAGTGGTAACTTGGCGCGAGGCAATTGTCTTTTTGCCATCTAGGATTTGCGCCTCAACTTCTTGGGAGGTTTGCCAGAAAAATAAATATGGCGAAATAGTCGTACCTAAGATAGCGCAGATTAAGAGAATCTGATCTTTGGTCCAGTGGATGGAGGGCGTGACGGCTTTATGCAAAACCGTGCCCCAGTCTAGGTGCGCCAAAATGGCCGAAGCGATGTAGGCCAGCAGGACCATAGCCAGCCACTTGAGGTAATGAGCATATTTGGCGTAAGGCATAAAAATTTGCATGAGTAACATTAAGACGGCAAAACCGATTACCAAAAGCGAAAAATTCAAACCCTTATCGAGTAACTGCACGCCTTTGGCCATGGCGCCAAGGTCGGCGCCGATGTTAAAAGCGTTGGCGGCGAACACCAAAAGTGTGCAGGTATAAAGTAATTTTTTAGAAAAATGGACGCGCAGGTTGGTGGCTAAACCGCGGCCGGTGACCGTGCCAATCCGGGCACACATTTCCTGGACAACGGCGGCCAAGGGGTAACAGAAAATGGATAGCCAAAGCAGTTGAAAGCCGTACTGAGCGCCAGTTTGCGAATAAGTAGCAATGCCGGAAGGGTCGTCGTCGGCGGCGCCGGTAGTCAGGCCCGGACCCAGCGTGTTCCAATATTCACGGGTTTTCTTGATGGTTTTGCTGGCAGGCAGGCTATGCGCTACCTTGCCGGTTTCCTGCAAGCCGGCATCCAAAACCACGGCCGGAGCCTCAGCGATTCTTTCCAGCACCCTTTCTGTTCTTCCAGCCATTACCAGTATGTTATGATGTTTGGCTTCTCGAGGCAATAAGCTAGTGCTTATTGACAGCCGGGCTCCGCATTTGCTGTAATCAAATCACTGCATAGGCTTTGACCGGTTACGGCCCGAGCCGGCAAAAATAAAAAGTTCAAAAAGGGAGAGACAAAATGCCTGTAAAGGTAAAGCTAGCTCGCGCGCGGGCCTATAAAATCACCGTCCGGGTCACCCGGCCAAAGTGGCAAGAATTTTTAACTTAGTGGCTTTTGGCGGCCGAAGTTTTTTTGGCGATTTCGGCCTGAACCACGGCTACAATTTTACTGGCCTGCGGCAAGCCGGTTTGAGGGTCGCTAAACTGGCTGTTATTGATGTATTTACCGTCTAAAAAGAAAGTTGGCGTAGCTTCTTCCTGGTTGGTCTTGGAAAAAGCATTTAAGTCGGCATTGATGGCGTCGTTTACCTTACTGCTGGCGTAATCCTGTTTGAACTGGTTTAGGTTGAGTTTCAGTTGTTGAGCATACCCGTCAAACATGGACTGCGGGTTGGATGACTCCGCCCAAGACGACTGATTATCATACAGCAGATCATGCATTTGCCAGTATTTGCCTTGCAGGCCGGCGGCCTCGGCGGCCCGGGCCCCGGCAAAAGCGTTAGGGTGGATAGACACTAACGGCAGATTCCTAAATTGAAAGTATATTTGGCTGTTTAACTGCGAAACAGCCTGCTTTACCGGCTGGTAATAAGCCTCGCATACCGGGCATTGATAATCGCCGTATTCGACTAATTTAACGCCGCTCTTACCCTGACCCTCGATGTGGCTGGTCGGCTGGGCACCGCTAGTGTTAGACGAAGTACCTTTGCTGTGATTTGAAAACGCGGCAAAGCCCACGAAAATGATGATGATAACGGCTAATATTGCCAAAAAGCGCTTGTCCACTTTCCCTCCTTAGGATGGAACTTTAATAAGTTAAAACCTCAGATTTTCTGCCAATAGTCTATCACAGGCTGAGGGTTAGCGGGGTTTTAAAGGCTGTTTAGATAATCTAGGGCTTCAGCGGCGTCGCCCCAGCGCTCTAGCTTCAGGCCTAACGGGTCACCGCCAGCTAAAGCGGCCCGGGTCGAACGGATATCCAAATCCATAGCCATCAGCATAGTTAGCGGGTCAAACTTATACTCGGGGTAAGATTTGATTATGGCCTCGGCTACTTGTGTCACATCGTTATCATAAAACGGCATGTCTTGAGCATGAGCCAGGTCGGGGCTGGAAATTTTATCGGACTTAAAATTAGTTACTGATTTAGTGTTCGAGCTATTGGTGTGACTACCTAGCAGGAGCATTACCGGCGCGCCGGCACGTACAAAATCGGTGCGAGTAGAGTTAAAATCTTGCCGGCCGTCTAGGGTGGTACTGACAAATAGGCGGTTGGCCTCGGCTAGGCGATACCAGCTTTCCGGCTTGCCCGCCGGGCCAAACAGGCTGGGACCTTCGGCTAGGCTGGCTTGCAAAACCACGTCACTAAAGGCGCCGGTGCTGACGCCGCCCAATGAGCCGGCGTAGGCGCAGGCCAGTGGGTTTTTGGAGTGGAGATTTAAACCGGTATCCTGGCCCTCACTGCCGGTGGAACTATGCAATGCGAAAACCACGCCGCTGGCCTCGCGGGCCCGGCGCGCAAGGTCTGCTGTAATATCAAAAATGTTACGGCCGGCAAAGCCGCTCAGACCTTCCGGGCCGTGTTGAGCGGCCAGGGTTACCAGCATAATGCGGGCGGCGCCCAGGCCGCCGCCAAAGTAGCGCAAAATGGCGCCTTTGGCATTGGCGCCAAAGTCTTTCTCGATTTGTTTGCCGGAGCCAGAGGAGCAAGCCCGGTCGTCACCGCAACCACAAATTAGCAGGCCTTCGGGCCGATTTATGAATGTAGCTTGAGTTTTAGTGTCAATTTCCGGGATGATAATTTGATTCATAATTTCTCCTTTTTGCTCATGCGGCGTAGCCGCCGGGAACCGCTCTTGGGCCATAAAAATACTACTCCTTTTTAGGATAGGTACTAGCACGTTTTGGACCGGCACCTATTTATCTTCGCTAAAAGCTAGTTTTTAAATCTACTCGCCACGCAGGTAAATGTAAAGGGCTAAACTGGCCGGCTTATGCTAAAGTTAAGTCAGCATGAGGCTAGTGCTTTACGTAGTTTTATTCATCATTATTTTTTGCTCGGTATTCTTATTTAAAACGGCCCAAGCCTTATCTATCAAGGAACTAAAAAGGCGCTCGCGCGCCGAGCACGGCGCAAAACTAGCCGGTATTTATAAAGCCACTTCTTACGGCCGGCCGCTGAATATTTTGCTTTGGGCCATTGGCCTAGTTTGTTTTGTGGTACTGGTAATCATGGCTGTTCACTCTTCTGTCTGGCTGGCGGCGGCGTTTGTGGTTTTCTTTGCCTGGTTAAGCCTGGGCTGGCAGGCTAGCGAAAATACCAATAAATGGAACTGGGCCGTAGC
The DNA here is from genome assembly GCA_035717985.1 of Saccharimonadales bacterium (SeqCode). GTDB lineage: Bacteria > Patescibacteriota > Saccharimonadia > Saccharimonadales > UBA10212 > DASTHW01. The sequence continues at coordinate 18,545 of DASTHW010000005.1, forward strand.
CAGAGCCAGCGCTGTACCGGCTAGCGCGCTACTAACCTATCTTAATCCAGTATTTAGCCGTCTGCCGGGGCACAAAAGCCAGTCTAAAAACTGGCCCAAAGTCTACGAAAAAGAGGATTTACTGGAGCTAGTACGCGATCTTAACCTTAAGCCTCACATCAGGATTAAAGAGGCTGAGCTCAAAATGGCCTTTAACGCCCTGACTTTTGGCGACAAAGCAGTCAGCGACGTGATGACGCCACTTCGCCAGGTACGTCTGGTAGGCGAAGATGAGACGGCCGGCCCCATGCTAATGGACGAACTGCATAAAACTGGCTTTTCGCGCTTTCCGGTGGCGGCCCGCGGTTCAGCCCGGGCGGCTAACCCGTCTATAATCGGCACGCTTTATCTAAAAGATTTACTGGGTTATGAGGGCAGTGGCAGTGTGCGTGAGCTGATGGATAAAAAAGTGTTTTATATTAGCGAGACCCAAAGCCTGCGCGACGCGCTGGCCGGATTTTTAAAAACTCATCATCACCTGCTGGTTGTGGTTAACAATTTTGAAGAAGTGGTAGGCATTTTGAGTCTGGAAGATGTGCTAGAGCAGATAATTGGTGAAAAAATTGTAGATGAATTTGATTTATATGACGACCTGCGGGCCGTAGCCGGGCTGGAGGCCAAAAAAGACGCCGGCGTGCGGGCGCACGTGCCGGCCTCAAAACCCGAGGATAAACAACCGGCCGCGCCTCAAGAGTAATCTGTTACAATTGTTCTGATGGAACGGACGCTTGTAGCTAAGACGCCAGAATTAGTTGGCCAAAAAGTGCTGGTCAAAGGTTGGGTACAGGCCCGCCGCGATCATGGCAAGCTGATTTTCATAGACCTGAGGGACCGCTCTGGCCTAATGCAGGTAGTTTTTTGGGGCGGCGGTGATGAGGCGCTGTTTAAAAAAGCTGATAGTCTGCGCAGTGAATACGTAGTCGCTATTTCTGGCACTGTCCAAAAGCGTAGCGAGAATCAGGTTAATAAAGATTTGCCCACCGGCATGGTGGAGTTGGCCGCTGAAACCCTGGAGGTTTTAGCTGAAAGTGCTACGCCGCCGTTTGAAATCGACGCTGTACCTGGCGAAGTCGGCGAAAACACCCGTTTGCAATATCGATACTTAGACCTGCGTAACCCTCGCATGGCCCGTAACATCCGCATGCGCCACAAGTTCATTAAAGAAATCCGCAACTTTCTCGACTCCGAGGGCTTTGTTGAAATCGAAACGCCAATACTTACTAAATCCAGCCCGGAAGGCGCGCGCGATTTCTTGGTACCTAGCCGTTTACATCACGGCGAATTTTATGCTTTGCCGCAAGCGCCGCAACAATTCAAACAAATCGCCATGATCGCAGGTTTTGAAAAGTACTATCAGATTGCCCACTGTTTCCGCGATGAAGACTTGCGGGGTGACCGCCAGCCGGAATTTACCCAGCTGGATATGGAGATGAGCTTTGTCGATCAGGAGGACGTGCTGGAAATTAACGAGCGGTTGTTTCAGACAGTTATTGCCAAGCTTTATCCAGATAAGAAAATGCCCAAGAAATTCCCGCGGCTGATCTATGACGAAGCGATTAGCAAGTACAAATCCGACAAACCTGATCTTCGCAAAAATAAGGATGATAACGACGAGCTGGCTTTTGCCTGGATTACTGAGTTTCCGGTTTTTGAAAAAGATGAAAGCGGCAAGTTGACCTTTGCCCACAACCCATTCGCCGCTCCTAAAGATGAGGATTTAGAAAAACTATATAGCGATGATGAGAAAACTCTATTGTCAATGCGCTCCAAGGCCTACGATCTGGTACTCAACGGCTATGAGCTTTCTAGCGGCTCTATCCGTATACACGACATGCAAATTCAACGCCGAGTATTTGAGATGATGGGACTGAATGAGCACCAGATTAAAGAGCGGTTTGGTAATTTTATCGAAGCCTTTAAGTATGGCGCCCCGCCTCATGGAGGTATGGCGCCGGGCTTGGATCGGATTCTTATGATCCTTCAAGAAGAGCCAACCATTCGTGAAGTCATCGCCTTTCCTAAGAATGGGGAAATGCGCGATTTAATGTTTGGTAGCCCCAGCCCAGCCACGCCTGAACAGCTCCGCGAGCTCGGCATCAAGACCGTCGAGTAGTGTTGTTAAAAATATTGACAAAGGTTTAAAAAATGACTAATATGAGGATGGTCGCGAGTAATCGCGCCCATCGAAAATAGACCCTAACTGAAAGGGTCTATTTTCGATTTCGGGTAAATTTTTAAACCGTAACCCTTTAGTTGATTACTTGGGCCGCGTCTCATTTTTGGTAGCGTAACCTCCGAAAATCTCCAGTATTCATTGGCCTTCTTCTTGTATTCATAAATATGAAAGGTCGCATAGCCGTAAATATCTGCGAGCTGAATACCGATTGTGTCCTCCGAAGCTGAATATAAAAGGCGCTCAATAACACGGTCAGTCTTACCATGCCAGTTATCGAAAATACTAGGGTACCTCATGCTACGATGAACATATCTTAGGTGGTCGCCAATAAACTGTTTATTAACTTGTCCTTCTCTAGGATCAATAATGGCCATGCCTAAGCTGTCATTCTCTGTTAAAAACATATTGAATCTTTCAAGCAAGAAAACATAGGCTGTGCTATAGGGGTTCTGGGCCGGCCAATCTTTCCAGTAAAGGGCCTTATCAATAACTATTGAAATGACAGTCACAGGTATTTTTTTCATAAAGTCTGAAAGAATATTTTCTAGTTGGTTGTATTGGCCACGGTCATTCAATTTTAGAGGCGAGGACACATTTGGTATGTCGGGGTTTGCATATCTGAGGAAGTTAGCTTTAAACTCAATCTCTTGATCGCTATAGAAGGAACTCTTGAGCTTGCGGAATTCTTCTTCTATTGCTCCAAAATCTAACTCATCAATAATACAGCCGGTTAGAGTGAAAAAATTTTTACCGCCCTGGCTTATCGGAACGGTATCTCCCGACTCATCAATATAGAGTAACTTCATGGCTGGATTATACGCCTGAAAATAACAATATTCGGGCGAGGTTGTACAATTAGCTGTAAGCTATGGAACCGAAAGTTTATATTTTCCGAGGGGCGCCGGCTAGCGGCAAGGGTACGGTGGTGCCGCCGTTTGCCCGGCAGTTACCCAAACCCATAACTTTGATTGAGCAGGACAAACTGCGCTGGGGCCTGCACTTAATTGGCAGAAATATTGAAGATGTAACCGAAGAAGAGCATTATTTTGCCTTTAGAAACACCCTGCTTTTATATGAAGAATATCTAAAGGTCAGAAAGTATAACATCGTGCTGGAAGGGCTGTTTACCTGGGACGACGTAGTAGCCAGCCAGGGTAACTGCAAAGATTTAATTGGCCTAGCCGGGCTATATAACGTCCCTTGGAAGTCCATAGTTTTGATAGCTGAAAAAGAGGAACTGCTAAGGCGTAACGCCGCCCGGCCGTATGCTACGCCGCCGGAGGAGTTTGAAACTCTATATAACAATATTTATTCCAAAATCGACCCGCAGGAGATCGTTATAGACTCCTCCGGTAAAACGCCGGAACAAACCTTAGCCGAACTAACTCAAAAACTAGCCGAAGTCTAAGTACCCGCGGCCGTTTAAAAGCTCAAAACCGCGGCGCATAGCCAGTACTTCGGGATTATTCTCATCCTTACCGCCAATGCCGTAAATCTCGGGCAATTCTGCCTCGCTTAGCCATTTGTACTCAGAGTGATCTTCTGGTTCAAAAGTAATTTTTTCAATCGGCTCAGTAAATGTGGCAAAGTAGACTATCTCTACCGAGTGCGAGCCCTTAATATGATTATCATAAGTAAAGACGTAGTAGGGGTCGCCCACGTTTATGGTCATAGCAAACTCTTCCTGAACCTCGCGGATTAGAGCGTCTACAAAAGTCTCACCCCAGTCTACGTGGCCGCCAGGCAGTTCATAAACGCCGGGCCAAAACTTTTTAGTATCAGCCCGCCGAGGTAAGAAAAGCTTTTTAGTGCCGTCAAAATCATGATGAACGAAAGCGCAAACGCTAAACACTTGCTGGCCGTGAGCCGGCGTTTCGCTATCGTGAGAGACAGTCATCGTTAAAAATTATACGCCTGAATATTACCAGGTTTATAATTGCTTTAAATGGAAGACCTCCATAAAATTTGGTCGCATCGTTGGGTGAGCCCAAAAGCTAAAGAAGGAATGTCTAACATTAATCGCCATGGACTGATTGCTGTCGAAGATATCCCGGCTGGCGAGGCGGTAATAGTATACGGCGGCGTTATTATCCACGGCGATGACATAGCAAAGTTCCGCCAAATGTTTGGTGATTATGACCTTCCTATTGACGATAATTTTTCGATTGCGCCAACTTCAAAAGACGAGATAACAAAGACTGGAAGTGTGAACCATTCCTGCGAGCCGACGTTGGGCTGGAAAAATAATCCAATGCTGGTAACGATCCGAGATGTTAAAGCTGGCGAAGAGCTGGCGCCCGATTATGCCATGCACGGCGGCTACCCAGCCGAAATGACCTGCAACTGCGGCTCGGCCTCTTGCCGACAAGTAATTAGGCCGGACGACTGGAAAAATCCAGCTCTCAGGCAAAAATACGGTCAGTGGTTTTTGCCCTTTCTTAAAGAAAAGATAGCTATCGAGCAGGCCACTTTTGAAGTAAATCCTGCATCTGTTCAACAGATTCCGACGGATGTAGAACCATGAATAGCGAGCGAGTTGAAATTAAGAACCGGCGGGGGCTGAAAGTAGCTATTCAGATAGATAGTCCGGCTGAGCCAAAGGATCTAGTTTTTATTGCTCACGGCCAGGGCGGCTTTATGTTCCAAAACCACATTCAGGCCTTTGCCGAGGTGTTTTTAGCTCACAATTTCCGGGTGGTGCGCTTTGACGCCACACACTCGCTGGGCGATAGCGAAGGCGACATTTTTGACGTAACCTATGATAATTACATCGAGGATTTGGAAGACGTCATTGGCTGGGCGCGGATTCAAAGTTGGTTTCAACAGCCGTTCGCGCTGTGCGGCCAGAGTATGGGTGCCCAATCTACCGCCTGGTACGCCGAGCACCATCCTGAGCAAGTTAAGAATCTAGCGCCGATTGCCCCAACCATAAATTACGAGCTTTGGAGTCGGGCCATGGGCGATGATTTTATTAAGGCCTGGCAGGAAAAAGGGTATAAAGCCGAACCCAGCCAGTCTAAGCCTGGTTTAGTACCAAAAATTGGCTGGGGCGTCAGCGAGAGCTTTAAAAAGTTTGATCTTCTACCTCTAGCCGGCAGGCTAACGATGCCGGTTCTTTTTATGGCCGGGGAGTTTGATCAACCTTGTCCATACGAAAACCAAAAGATACTTTTTGACGCTATCCCTAGTCAAAATAAAAAATTTGTGAAAATTGCCGGGGCTGAACACAGCTTTAGAAATGCTAAAACCGGCGATTATGGCCAGGAGCTAGAAGAAGTTAAGAAGGCTCTTAGCGACTGGCTGGACAGCCTCAGCTAATTGGCCGGCTAGTAAATAATCCTTTATCATAAGCGGTAATGACTTGGCATAATTTACTGCCGCTGGCAGTTTTCTTAGTGACGTTTATAGCCAGTACTTTTTCGGGCATGGCCGGCGGGGGCGGCGGTTTTATAATGACGCCTTTTTACATCTTAATTGGTTTGTCTCCCGCCCAAGCGGTGGCTACCGGCAAGCTGGCCAGCTTTGGCTTAACGGGCGGTGCGATAGCCGCTTTCCGAAAGAAAATGCTGGATAACAAAAAATTTAGCCTGTTTATTATTGCCCTTGCTATCATAGCCGGCCTGGCCGCCAGCCTTCTTTTGCAAAAAATTGATAACCGTAGTCTACAGAGATTGATGGGCGTTTTTATCTTAGCGATGGTGCCATTTATGCTTAAAAAACGGCGCGGCGTGCACTCCGCTCGCGCTACCGGCCGCTCCCGGCTGACCGGCACCATTTTTTTGGCATTGGTTTTGTTTTTACAAGGAATTTTAAGCGGCGGCGTAGGCGCCCTGGTGTCTGCCATTTTCATTATCTTTTTTGGGGCGACGGCCCTAGAAGCCAACATGCTAAAACGCAAAGCATCACTGGTTCTCAATATAGTTATTGTTGTCAGTCTGCTAAATAGTGGCCTAATCAATTACACCTATGGGCTGTTTGGTATGGCCGGCGGCTTGCTGGGCGGTTGGGTTGGCTCGGACATTGCTATTAAAAAAGGCGATAAGTTTGCCCAGCATGCTTTAATAATTTTTATGACTATTGCCGGTGTTTGGCTAATTGCCGCGGCTTAAAAACTAGCCTAAACAAAATTTAGTTATAGAATAAGCTTATGCAAGATGAGCCTCAGCCCTCTCAAACCAGTTCGGAAAATCAGCCAAGCTTGCCGGTAAGCGAAAAACCGTCAAGCCGTCTCCTAGCGGGCAGGTGGATTTTACCGGTTATCGCCATTTTAGTAATTGTTGTAGTAGTTGGCGGATTTTTAATATGGCACGGCCGCGGCAATAAAAGTCTAAATCAGACCGCAGGGGCAAAAACTACCTTGGCTAAGACGCAAAGTTCAACAAAATTAGCTAGTGCCCAAGGCCTTCAGCTGGACCCGTCTAAAAATTACGGCAATAAGTACGCAGACGGCATTTTGCCGGTGGGCGACGGCAAGTATTCAACCACGGCCGCCCAAGTTGGCACACCTTTTGTCTGCCAAAACTATGCTAAAAATCTGGAGTCTTCTGTCGGCGGAGCTGGCCGCCGCGGCACATGGTTTGTTGGAACTACTCAGTATGACATTAATAAAAAGTTGGCCGTCGAAGGCAGTGTAAAGTGGACATCGCAGTTTAACGACGAGCTTAACGGCACCACACGGGTTATTACATCCAACGATCTGCCTAGTCACACAACCGGTATCTTCCCAATTTCTCCGAGCGACCCGGCTTATGCCTATGATAAGAATCCAAATACCATCACAGCCCAATCATTTACATATGATTTAAGCGCTAGCCCAACTTATGGCAGTCCATCCTGTATTGGCGGACAGGTGGGTGTAATGCTAACTGGTGTGGCGCTATTTAGCGCTTTTGACGCCGGCGGCCGCGACGCCGGCGCGTGGGAAGTTCAGGACAGCTGTAGCGGACATCCGCAGTCGAGTGGCGTCTACCACTACCACACCCTATCTAACTGCATCAAAAATACCAGCGTTAAAACGGTCATCGGTTTTGCGTTAGACGGTTTTCCGATAACCGGCCCGCAAATCAGCGCCGGCAATATCCTGACTACGGCTGACCTAGATGAATGCCACGGCATCACCAGCCCCATTGTGCTGGACGGCAAAAATGTAACCATGTACCACTACGTGATGACCCAGGATTTTCCTTATAGCGTCAGTTGTTACCGCGGAACGGCCATCCAGCCGCCCGGCCAGGGGTCCGGGCCACAGAGCCAGAATCAACCGGCCGGCCAGTCGCCGCCTCCTCTGCGCTAAAACCCAAACCACTTCTTTTAGCTGGCAAAAGCTCGAGCGAATCCTTATAGTTAAGCTAAAGCGATATGAACGACCAACCTAGCGACGAGACAAAAAGCGGCGAGGCGCCGGCTATCGGCAAAATTAGTGAGTCGCCGGCTATCGAGTCGACGGAGGTAGAGTCGGGTACTGAGAGTACTTATAGCCCAGACGACGGGCCGGAACCGATAACTTTACCCGACCCGGAAGCTGAAGAGAGCCAAGATAAACCAACCAGTCCGGCTGAACCTCAGGCCGGCAAAGCCGGTAAGCCGCCACGGTTTTACCACCGGTTTGCTAGCTGGTACGGCCATCGCAAAAAGTGGACCATCCCAGCCAGCATTATCATTTTGATTTTAATTTTGGCGGCTATTCCTTACAGCCGTTACCACGCCGCCGGGCTGGTTTTAAAAAATGACGTCACCGTTAAAGTATCCGATTCAGTATCGGGCAAACCGGTTAGCGGTGCGCAGGTGAGCGTTGATAAGATATCTGCGCTAACTAATGCCGGCGGCCTGGCTACTTTGCACAGCGTTAAGGTGGGCAAGCACACCCTGCTGATTAGCAAAAAATATTACCGCGACCAAAGCCTGTCTTTGCTGGTGCCGATTGGCCACCAAAAAACTACGCCAAATGTCAGCTTTATAGCCACCGGCCGGCGGGTGAACATCTCGGTTATAAATAAAATCAATAACCAGCCGGTAGCCGACGCTACCATCGAAGTGTCCGGTACCAGCGCCAAGACTGATAAAGACGGCCAGGCCCAGGTGGTGGTATCGGCCAGTGCTAGCCATGAGACGGCCAGCTTAAGCGCCAGCGGCTATAACCCAGCTAAAGTCTCAATAGAAGTAAGCGCCGGCGGCAATGATCAAAACAGCTTTAAGCTGACGCCGGCCGGCCAAGTTTATTTTTTGAGTAAGCTCTCCGGCACCATTGATGTAGTAAAGACTAATTTAGACGGGACTAACCGCCAGACGGTTCTCGCCGGTACCGGCAAAGAAGATGACAATGACACCGTCCTTTTAGCCAGCCGGGACTGGCAGTACCTAGCCTTGCTGGCTAACCGGAACGGCTCGCCCAGCCTATACATCATTAATACCAGCGACGACAAAATGCTGACCATGGACCAAGGCGACGCCACTTTTACACCCCTCGGCTGGTATAACCATTATTTTGTCTATACCGTTGCCAAAAACGGCTACAACGACTGGCAGTCGGGCGCCTTTAGTATTAAAAGCTATAACGCCGACACCGGCCAATCCTTAACGTTGGTTAATTCTAATGCCGAGGGGACATCTAACGCCGACGCCAAATACGAGGCTATTTGGGACACTCAGCTGATGGGCAATAACGTCATCTATACCCGCACCTGGTATCAGTATCCCGGCACGCTTGGTGTGACCGGCAAGCAAAATGTTCTGGCCGCCATTCACCCAGACGGTACAGCCAGCCGCCAGCTAAAGACCATGGACGCCAGTGCTTCATATGTAAGCAATCTAAAACTGACTAAGCCTAATGAGCTAGATTTTGGCGTTTATGCTATCAATTCGGGCGATACCAGCTACTACAGCCTAGATGGTAACGGCAATGTCAGCGCCAACTCTAATCTTAACGACCAGAGTCTATATACTCCGGGCACTACCTATTTATTGTCGCCGTCTGGCAATCAGACATTCTGGCAAGACGAGCGCGACGGCAAAAACAGTCTGTTTATTGGCGACCAAAATGCCACCGGCGCCAAGCAAATTGCCGACTTAAGCGACTACAATGCTTACGGCTGGTACAGTGACAATTATCTGCTAGTTTCTAAGAATAACAGCGAGTTATACATAATTCCTAAAAGCGGCATTACCGATGACTCACAGGCTATTAAAATAACCGATTACCATAAACCGGCCCAAAGCTTCTATGGTTATGGTGGTGGTTACGGCGGCCTTTAGGCTAAACCGGCACTTGCTAAAATATAAAAAACGAAAGGATAAAAATGACGCTTGATGATTATCAAAAGCGGGCTCTAACTACGGCCATCGACAACGGCCATGAACTAATGCAAAGGGCTCTCGGCATCGTCGGTGAAGCCGGTGAAATAGCCGAGAAACTCAAAAAATGGTACCGCGACCAAAATGCCGACGAAGCGCAATTAGACAAAGAGGGCCTAGCTGGCGAGCTGGGCGATGTGCTGTGGTACGTGGCCACCTTGAGCGAGTATTTGGGCTTTACGCTCGAGGAAGTAGCTAATCATAACCTGGAAAAGCTAGCCAGCCGGGCTCAGCGGGGGCAATTGGGCGGCTCTGGCGACAACCGCTAGCCCTCCTTCATACTTTTGTTCCCCCAAAGTAATGTTCTTTTCCAAAGAACCAAATCTTCCGCCACCTTTTACCGAAAAGGTGGCGCCAAAGCTCTCGACTAACTTTCTCACCTTGACTTGCTAATTGTTAAAAATAGGCTCGCTCGAGAACTCCTCATGAATCATCCTCTGGATAATTTATTCGTCAAACAGCTCTCGCGCTCAAAGACGCCTATTTGTTAACAACACCAAATCAGGGCTCGAAAGATGTCGAAATATTAAATTTTCCGGCCTCTTAACTAATTCCGGCCATGCGGAGCTGACTAGACCGGCTAACGAGTAAAACCAGTCTGGGCTTGGCGACTAAAGCATGTTCGAACGCAGGTTAAATTAGCCAGTGGCTAATTTAATAAGTAGATCTTTAGTCAAAGACTGGTTTTATCGTTAGCCGCAGTTCAGCGGAGCCGGCCGGTGGTTTGGCGCAACCTTTGCCACCCAAAGGTTGCGAAGATTATTCCCAGCGAAAGACGCGGAAAGCGACGATATAAATTATCACCAACCAAACAGTCATAATGGCCAGCTGAGATCCCAAATCGACTAAGCCCTTACCTTCGGTGGCAATCAGCCGGGCGCCGTCAATTACCGGTGTCAGCGGCATGTAATTGGTAATGCTCTGAAGCCAATCCGGCATCAAAAAGCGCGGGAAGAATACGCCGGTCAAAAACATCATCGGAAAGACGATAATATTACCCAGCGGAGCGGCCTGTCGCTCATTGCGAGCCCAGCCGCCCAGAGCCAAACCAATCCCCAGTATCATAATGATTCCATAGGCCAAAAAGAGTGCTAGCTCACCGTAATTGCCGATGACCTTCAAATGAAATACGGCGATAGCGGCAATAAACATCACAGCAATGCTCATTAGCCCGGTAACGGCATTACCCAGCATATTAGCCAGAAAATATTGCCAAACCCGCAAAGGCGTAGTGTGAAGCCGACGCAAAATGCCCATCTTTTTAAGCTCGGGAAAAACGTTCATCGGCCCAAAGATACCAGCGCCTAAAATGGCAAAGCCCAGCAGGCCCGTAAAGGTATAATCAAACGGCCGAAGAGAGTGCTCGTTGGTTTGCCGGCCGGTCACACTAAACGGCGACGGAGCTTTAATAAACCTAGTATTAAGATCTGAAAACTGTGAGTTTAAAACTGAGATTAAGGTGGTAGCCGCTGATTGATTATTTTGGGTGTAATGAACAATGGCTTGGCCGGAAGGGTACTTTTGGCCTGGCTTGACCTGCCCAAAAGCCGGCGGTAGTTCAATGGTGGCATCAATCTCGCCGCGGCCCATCTTCTCATTAGCTTGGCTGAAATTGGTCACTGTTTTATCAACCTTGAATGTTTTCTGATTTGAACTTTCGGCATTAGCCACGAACTGGTTAGCAATTGGCGAACTACTCTCATTAATAATCGCTACCTTAAAAGAGAGGTGCGAGTTATTGCCGTTTAAAGCACCAAATACAAATAAGAAAATCAGCGGGAATAAAAAGGTAAAAAATAGGGCCAGCCGGTCCCGAAATAGCCGCCACAGATTTATGGTAAAGAATACCCAAACGGTGTATAGCCGCTTTTGCCAGGGGGTCATCGGCTTTAGTGGCCGGGCTGGGCGGCTTTTATTTTTTGCTGGCCAAAGCCCAAACCGGTAAGCCAGCCGAAAGACAATTAGTGCAATGATGACTATCCACAGCCACTTCATGCGCCGACCCCGGCTTCCCTATGCAGTTCCTTGCCGGTCATATCTATAAAGACATCCTCCAAATTGGCCTGCTCGACGTGCTGGGCCTTTTTAAAACCTCTTTTCAGGAGGTCCTTAATCAGCTTTTGCGGGGTGTCTAGGGCAATGATTTTGCCCTGGTCCATGATGGCTACGCGGTCGCACAGGATTTCGGCCTCGTCCATGTAGTGAGTGGTTATGATGACACTGATGCCGCGGTCGCGGACTTCTTGGACCAGCTTCCAAAGGTTACGCCGGGCGCCGGGGTCCAGGCCGGTAGTCGGCTCATCCAAAAAGAAAACCTTAGGGTTATGAACCAGTGCCGCTACGATAGAAAAACGCTGTTTTTGGCCGCCGGATAACTGCTCGACATAGCTATCGCCCTTATCACCAAGGTTTACGTCCTCTAAAAACTTTTTGGGATCCACCCGCTCGCCGTAGGCCGAAGCGAACATCTGGATGAGTTCGGTCAGCTTGGTCTTATCCTGAAAACCGGGCGCCTGCGGCTGGACGCCAATCATGCCCCGGATTTTGTATGGTTCACGGGCTACATCCACGCCGTCGATAAAGGCCCGGCCACCGTCAATTTCGCGCAAAGTCTCAATCATTTCCAGCGTGGTGGTCTTGCCGGCCCCGTTAGGCCCTAAAATGCCGAAGATCTCACCCTTTTTGACTTCAAAACTAATACCGCGGACAGCCTTTTTATCACCATAAGATTTTTGCAGGTTTTCAACCTTAAGAATTACCTCGGACATGACATTAATATTAACCGGCTGGCTGGCTAAAAAGCAAAACACCCGCTTTCTGGGCGGGTGTTTTGTCGGTTTGTGATATCTATTTTATTTGCGCTTTAGGGTCAAGAAACCGTTGCGTGGGTTCTCATTGACGACGCGGTCGTCAGGTAGATCAACGCCAGTGTCAGGACGCTCGTCCTTACTAAAGTAGTAAATTGTCTGTGTTTTGCCGCCGCGAAGGGTAACCTTCTTGGAGTTCAAGTAATATGTAACGCCTTTGCTGTTAGTGTGCTTATAAGCCATTACTCTTTTCCCTCTCCGTTAAATTAGTATGGTACCCCTAAAATAACCTTATCTATTCACCGATGTCAACAGGTATTTAGTACAACGCCCCCTGGTGCGGACATAACATTGGCTTAGGCGATACCCCTGATAAGGTCTTTTGCCGTAGCTTTTAAAAATTACTTTAGCAATTGCTTGCACGCCAAAGTGCTTATGCGTTAATATGTTGGGGTAATTCTTAAAAGTAATCCAAAAGGTGGTATAAATCATGGAATTTATGTCCCGTAGCAGACGCTCTGCTGCCGCCGGTGGCGCACCGGCACATCATCCGCGCCAAGAAGATTGGGGAGCCAGAACCGTCCGGTTTGAACTCTTCATAGTAATAGTGGGGGCGGCTCTTTTGCTGGCGGCCGTAGCCCTATACGTCGCTCTTGGCGGCGGCTCCTCTAACGAGTCCGGCCAAATCCAAAAGAATAAGTACCAGGCCGTCTTTCTAAACGGCGGCGCGACCAGCGGCTCAGTGGCCTACACAACTTACTTCGGTCACATCACATCTCTAAACAGCCGGTACTTCATCCTTAAAGACGTCTATTACCTAACGACCAACCAAACCAGCTCTAACGGCCAGGTTAACCCGCAGTTGACGAAGCTCGGCTGTCAGCAGTTACACTCACCGTATGACGAGATGGTCATTAACCGCAGTCAGGTAGCTTTCTGGGAAAACTTACAGGACAGCGGTAAAGTGGTTCAGGCTATCAAACAGTTCCAACAGCAGAACCCCAATGGTCCTAACTGTAACGCCTCGGCGTCCAGCAGTAGCTCTAGCACCAACGCACCTAGCTCGGCTGGCACTTCCGGCACCACCACCCAAAACGCCGGTAACGCTAGCACTAACAACTCAAATACTAGCGGCCACTAAAATCTAAGAGCAAAGGGTCAAATAAAATAACCCCTCTAGGCGAGGGGTTATTTTAATGGGCTGAACCTTGGAAGTTTAAGGCTTGTAAACTTACTAAGAATAAAAGTAATTACAGTGGCTAGACCGGCTATAATGGCTACCACTAAGCTCCAGCCGGCTAGATCGGGGCTCCAAGATGGGCTCTGAAAGTCAAATTCGTATAAACCGGCCGGCACTTGGGCTGGCGGCTGGCCGCCGTGGCTGGTGATATAGCTAGTAACGCAGGGAATTCGGCCGGCGCCGTAAAAGGAGACACTGCCTGGTACCACCTTTTGGCAGTAATCTTCAGCCGTGGTATAAAGACCGGCATTGCCAGCTTTAGCTTGAGCCGCGGTTTCTAGCCGCTGATAAGTGTAGGCAAGCTGGATGGGCGGCTTGATATTACTGCCGGCCGATAAATTTGTGTTCATATGGCCGTAGACGTAGGTCCGCAGGTTATTAAGAGCGGCGTTAACATTGCCGCCGTTTTTATCGGCCGTGTAAACCGCCTCTCGCAATTTGACCATTTGCGAGTTGTTATGGCGTAGTGCCACCAGACAAATGACCCCGCTAACAATGAAGGCAACCAAGAAAGGGAAGTAGGCCTGGCGGGAGAGCTTTCTCAGCCACTCGCTAAAGTTAAAAATGAATTTATCCATCAGTTAGTATGTTGGCACGCTAAAGCATATCCGTCAAAGCCGTTTGCAGGTTAGCTAACCGTATAGTTAACTTGGTTTATGCATATTTATTTTTCCGGTATTGGCGGTGCCGGCATTGGCCCGTTGGCACTGATTGCTAAACAGGCCGGCTACGATGTCAGCGGCTCGGATGCGCATGATAGCAGTTATATAGATTACCTGAAGAAAAAGGGCATCAGCGATATTCATATCGGTCAAACTGAAGCTGGTATCGCCCAAGTTCAGGCTAATATGCCAATTGATTGGTTTGTTTATAGCTCGGCCCTGCCTAAAACCAATCCTAATCACCCGGAACTGCTTTTCTGCCGCAAGCGGGGTATTAAAGCCACCAAGCGCGACGAATTTTTAAACCAAATCTTAGCTGATAAGGACCTAAAGCTGATAGCGGTTGCCGGAACTCATGGCAAAACCACCACCACGGCCATGGTTGTATGGCTGTTTAAGCAAATGGGCCGGCCGGTTAGTTATTCAGTAGGTGCTAAAACTTCTTTTTCTGACATGGGGGCCTATGAGGCGGACAGTGAGTATTTTGTTTACGAAGCCGATGAATATGACCGTAATTTTCTTAGCTTTAAGCCACGATTGAGTCTGATTACCGGTATCGATTGGGATCACCCCGATATTTACCCCAGCCGCGACGATTATTACCAGGCCTTTCGCGATTTCATTAATCAGAGTCAGCATACTTTTATCTGGCGGGCTGACGCTCAGAAGTTGGGCCTGTCCGAAGGTCAAAATGTCACTTTGATTGATGACAATGACCCGGCTATTGCCACAATCCGCTTAGCCGGCGACGTAAACCGGCGCGACGGCTGGCTGGCCAGTCAAATAGGTTCAGAAGTTGGCCAGCCGGCAGGGGATTTAGCGAAATTTGTTAGCACCTTTCCAGGCCTGTCTCGGCGGTTTGAGCAAATCGCGCCGAATGTTTACAGCGATTATGCCCACACGCCGCCTAAGATCCGCGGCGCCCTGCAGTTAGCCAAAGAGGTCGCCGGCGACAGAGTAGTGATTATCTACGAAGGTCTGCATAACACCCGCCAGCACTTTATTAAAGATGAGCTGGCAAATTTATTTGATGAGGTCAAACAGCTTTATATTGTGCCCAGCTATCTAGCCCGCGAAGATGAAAGCCTAGAGTTACTGATACCGGAAAAATTACTTGACTTGTTAAGTAATCAGTCTAAGCGGCATGCTGAGGCCGCCCAGCTGGATGATAATTTGGCTAAAGTGATTCGTCAGCACGCCAATGCCGGCAATTTGGTGCTTTGCCTATCAGCCGGCGGCGCCGGCTCGCTGGATGAATGGCTCCGCCGGCAGTTTTCTAACTTAAAGGCCTAAGTTTTGATTACTCAGGGCCTGAGAGTCAAAATCTTGAGAGTCGTTTAGAGAATTTAGCTTAGACTGTAAGCCGTTGGCATAATCATCTAAATCAGACGGCCTAACCAGTGTGCCGCCAGCTTGCTGAATGGCGTCGCTAGATGAAGACGAAGTGCCAACCTTGCCCGGCTGGTAAGACGCCGTGTGGTGCGGGTTTCGATAAGCAAGAACCGCTAGGGCAATAAGCGCCAAGACGACTATGGCAGTAACCGCCAGTACGCCAACCGGCCGGGGCCCTTTAAATAAGCCCATAAGACTAGCTATAGAAAATTTTAGCTTTGGTTTTGGCAGAGCCGATTTACTTTTGTCTTGAACCTGCGGGATTTTAACTTTAGTATTAACGGCCTGGAGAATTTTATCTAAATCATCCTCTTCTGTCTGTGAATGCGTAACAGCCGCCGGCGCCGGCATAAAAGGGTTGGCTGGAGCCGGGCCAGGTTGGCCGGGGGCGTGAACAGGGATGTCTTGAACGATCTGAGGGATGATGGGCTCTGGCCCGGAAGTGTCGGCGGCCGCTTGAGCTGGTGCCGGCGCGGCCGGATGAGCCTGAGCAGGGGCTGGCTGGGGAGTGGCCGCCGGCTCATGGGCGGCCGCTTGCGGCTGAGCTACTTGGGGCGAGGTTATCGGAGATAAAGGTGGGGCTGGGGCGGGCTGGTGAGTAGCCGGCTGGCTGACCGGTTGTGGTTGAGGGATTGAGGCCGGCGGAACTGGAGCCGGCGCGGCCGGTCTAGGCTGATTATCATTCGGGGCTAGATTAACTTGGGGTGCCATTTACGGGTTAGCCTTTGTCTTTACGCCATTTTTAGTTATCAGTAGTTGCCGCTCTGTGGACAGGGCCTTAACCAGTGACGTCTGATCTTTTTTGATGGCGGAGGCGTCTACTCCCAGTTGAGTCCGCCACTTGCGGGCGTCTAAGACGCTGGCCATAAAGCCAATCGGATCGCTTTTACAGTCAATGGTAATCGAATCGTCAATGGCCGCTTTGTAGTTCTCGGCGTCGTTCATGTAGGTGTTAACTAGGCCGGTAAACTGGTTCTCGGCGGCCAGCAAGCTGGTGGCGTCCACGCCTTGTGCTGAAAGATTATCAACCAAAAAGGACAGCCTGGTCACCAGACTGCTATAGGTCTGAACCCGGTCGGCCTCGTCTTTGGTATCTTTACTGCGCACATCAGTTATGGCCGATTGAGCCAGCACGCATTTGCCGGCTAAATTGACGCTATTAATGCCGGCTAGCTGGGTTCTATAAGTGTTTTTACGGCTGACTAGCCTTTGGTCGATAGTGGTGGTACCTTCCAAACTGGTAGGGGTTATCGGCGAAGATAAAACCGGGTTTAGGCTGTCGGCATAGACCGCGCCGGCGCCAATCACCAAAATACATAAAAAGCTAGTGATGGTTAGCAAGTGGTTTTTGGCTGGCCAATGTTTCATTTTAGAGCGATTTTCCCCTGTTATTGTAGCATAGCTTAAGCACTTTTTAGCTTTGCCGATTTGCCGCTTGCTAGCCTTAGTCTGCTTTAATTAAGGCAGTATGAGCTTTGAAGATAAACTGCGCCAGGCTGAAAAATATCTAGCCCGGCGAGATAAAAAGCTGGCACCGGTGATTATGGCTAGCGGCCCCTGCCGGATTGCACCGCATCGTGACCATTACGGCGAGCTGGTCGGCAGTATTGTCGGCCAGCAGTTGTCGGCTAAAGCCGGCGCCGTGATTTGGCAAAGAGTGCTAGATCTATTTGGCGGCAAAATGCCCTCGCCGCAGAAGTTGATTGAAATGGACGCCGACAAAATTCGGGCGGCCGGCGTTAGCCGGCCCAAGATTGCCTACATGAAGGACTTGGCCCAGCACATAATTGATAAACGTCTGGACTTAGACCATATCGCCACTATGCCCAATGATCAACTGATAGAGCAATTGACGGCCGTCAAGGGAATTGGCGCTTGGAGCGCACACATGTTTATGCTGTTTGGTTTGGGGCGACTGGATATTTTGCCGGTCGGCGACCTAGGTATTAGAAAAGCAATAAGCAGTTTATACGGCTTTAAAGACTTGCCAACGCCAGAACAGATTATAACGGTAGCCAGCGCCAACAGCTGGCATCCATATGAGTCAGTAGCCAGCTGGTATCTTTGGCAAAGTCTGGATAACAGCCCCGCCAAAAAAACCAGACATAACGTCTAAATTAAAGCGCGCCAGGGGCGCTAGCGAACCTGTTTTAAACAGGTGCGCGCCCGTGGCGCGGTGGACGGAAGGAGCCTGCTTTCACTCACTTCCGTCCCGCTTCCTCTGGCTACCCGTGACCCGTGAGACCCTTTCTGCGGGGCTCTAGAAACCCGGCCAGCGGCCCGAACTTCTGAACACCACCGGCTGACCCGGCCTCGGCCTGAACCGGCGGGTCATCGGGAAACGGCTTGACTCGTCGCCCTTGACGATGGCCAAGCCCATCAGGACGCCGATGACGGCCACTGCTCCACCGGCCGTCTCGGTCAACGGAGTGATCTGGATGATGCCCCACGTAATCCGGCCTACGTCTGTGGGGTTGGCCTTGAATCCGCCGACTGCGTCCTGCACCCCGTCCATCAGGACGATGATGCCGACGTAAGCGCCTGCGGCCAAGCCGGCCAGCGCGACCAGAATCCCTGACAGGATTCTCATGAGGGTACTCCTTTCGGTTCGGGAAGAGTGAAGAACTAACCTCGGTCCAGCACCTAGAACTGGCTTTATAAAGATGTAAGCAAAGCTAGCTTTAGGCACTGACCCGAAATTTCAGGGTAACTATACAATAAAACTTAAGTATTATCAATCAGATAAACATTCTAAAAGCCAAAAGCGGTCTTTATACTAAATGGGAGATGAATAAATGGCTTAACCGGGCAAACAGCCGCCTGACGCTGACTTCTGCCGCCGCTCTTTTAATCTCCGCTTCACTGGTCGGCCAATTGTTGGGCTTTATCCGAACCCAGGTTATAAATGGTAATTTTAACCGCCCCGGCCACATAACCACCGACGCTTATTTTGCAGCCTTTAAGATACCCGACTTCTTCTTTTACACCATTGCCGCCGGTGCGCTGGGCGTGGCTTTCATGCCGTTTTTGGCTGACAAACTGCACAAGGGCGACCGTAAATCTATCTGGAAATTAACCTCCGGCCTGCTTAACCTGCTGGGTCTGCTAATGGCCGGCGTCGGCGTGGTTATATTTATATTTGCTGAGCCGCTAGTCCATATCGTAGTAGGCCATCACATGAGTCCGGCTCAAACGCACGATGCCGTTTTAATAATGCGAATTATCGCCTTTAACCCGCTTTTGTTTACGATTTCCGGCATTTTGACGGCGCTTCAGCAGACCTTTGGCCGCTTCTTTTTCTATGGACTGGCGCCGCTACTTTATAACGGCTGTATCATTGCCAGCGTTTATATTTTTAGAGACAACCTGGGCATTGTCGGCCTTGGCATTGGCGCTCTGGCCGGTGCCGTACTCCAGCTAATACTGGTCAGCCTGGGGCTGTGGGGGATGAAATTCAGATATGTGCCGACCTTTAGCTGGAACAGCGATGACTTTAGGCGGATTTTAAAACAACTGCCGCCGCGCTCTGTCGACCAAGGCATCGACTCGATTAACTCGATAGTTGAGACTAACCGGGCCAGCGCCCTGGGCCAAGGCAATATTACTTTTTATGAAAACGCCTATACTCTGCATCTGGTGCCAATATTGCTGATTGGTACCACCATTGCTACGGCCGCCTTCCCGCGGCTTAACGACCGTTTAAGCCAAAACCGGCCGGATTTATTCAGGAAAGACTTTTTGATGGTCCTGCGGGCCATGATTTGGATAATTTTACCGATTGCAGTCATCGCTTTTTTTGCCCGAGGCTATCTAGCCCGCTTAATTTATAAAAACATTGCTCCAGAAATTGCTTTGATTTTGGGCTTTTTGGTCGGCGCCATTTTCTTCCGCACGCTTTATGCCATTATTTCGCGCTACTTTTATGCCCAGAAAGATACTAAAACACCGCTGTTTGTGTCGATTTTTGCTATCGCCCTGAACGTTTATTTAGCTTTTACCATGGCCCGGCCTCAAGCCGCCGGCGGTTTTGGCGTAGCCGGGCTGGCTATTGCCCAATCTATAGTGGCGGCCGTAGAAGTATTTATTTTGGTTTTAATTATGCTGTGGCGCGATCACAAACTGTTTAACGCCAATTTTTGGAGCGGCATTGTCCGTACCCTCTCGGTTACCGGCTTTACTATCCTGACAACCTATACCATGGTGACGCTCCTGCCGTTGTCGGTGTCCGATAAAGGCTTTAGTACACTGGGGGCAAAGTTACTCAGTATTATCTTACCGACGCTGATAGTGCATGTGGGCGTGTCGGCTTTGTTTGGAATTGAAGAGGTTCAGCCGGTACTCGATAAGCTGAAGAAAGTTGTTTTAAAGCCCGTCAATATACAATGAGACCTAATCCGATACTTAGAAAATTCGTTAAATTCTTTGGAGCAGGCCTAGGCGCCCTAATTTTAATCTACATCGTTTTCTTTTTATTTACGCACAATCCGCTTAGAAACCCAGCGCAAGAAAAATTCAAACCGATTGGCGATGGGCTCAAAAAAATAGGCGCTCAGCAGATTTGCGATAATGGCGACAGCGGGAAGGGTATTGATAATACGGTACCCTGGTACCAAGTTTATTATTCAGCCCCACAAAGCACCGCTACCGAGAACCAAGTAAAATTTTTTGCGGCCAATGCTGGGTATACTCTAATACCTGATGTTCATACTAAGCATCAAGTAGCGGGTTTGAATGGCTATAAAAATACTACTTTTCTAAAGTCCAAGAATAATCAACTGACCGTCAGTATTGTACCTCCAGGTGACTCGGATAATTTGTACTGCTCAAATGTTAAGAATTATGGTCAAGCAAAGACTGCGCAAAAAAATGAGGTGCTTCTAGACTTCAGGATAACTTTACCAGGCTAATTATAAGCCATTACCTCTGTTATAATCTAGATTAATGGATCAAGAACACATTAGGAATTTCTGCATTATTGCGCATATTGATCATGGCAAGAGTACGCTGGCTGACCGCCTGCTGGAGCTAACCGGAACGGTAGAAAAACGCCAGATGAAAGCCCAAGTTCTGGACCGCATGGAGCTGGAGCGCGAGCGAGGCATTACTATCAAGCTGGCGCCCGTACGGATGAACTATAAAGGTTACGAGCTGAATCTGATTGATACGCCCGGGCACGTCGATTTTTCCTACGAGGTCAGCCGAAGCCTGGAAGCGGTTGAGGGCGCTATTTTGGTGGTGGACGCCAGCCAGGGCATCCAGGCTCAAACTCTAGCCAATGTTTATTTGGCGATGGAAGCTGACTTAAAAATCATCCCGGTTATGAATAAAATTGATCTTCCAGCCGCCGACCCGGACCGGGTAGCCGCCGAAATTATTAGCCTGCTGAACTGCAAGCGCGGGGATATTCTGCAGGTTAGTGCTAAAACCGGGCAGGGTGTAGACCAACTGCTGGAGCGGATTATTAACGATGTACCGGTGCCCAATGGTAGCCAAAACGCACCTGCCCGAGCCTTAATTTTTGATAGTTATTATGATGATTACCGAGGCGTGATTTTATATCTGCGGGTAGTTGACGGCCAAATTAATCAAAATAACCAGATAAAAATGATGGCCGCCGAGGCCGGCGGGGCGGCCCTTGAAGTTGGCTCGCTAAGCCCCGCTATGAATCCGGCCAGTAGCCTTAGCGCCGGCGAAGTGGGCTATGTTGTTACCAACCTTAAAACTACCCGCCAGGCTAAAGTAGGCGATACCGTAACGCTGGCTGACCGGCCAGCCGAGAAAGCTCTGCCGGGTTACCGCAATGTTACCCCATTTGTTTACGCCGGCTTTTTTCCGGATAGTCACGAGAATTATCCGCTCCTAAAAGACGCCGTGGAGCGCTTATCTTTAAGCGACAGCGCCCTGCAGTTCGTGCCGGAAAACTCACCGGTGCTGGGCTTTGGCTTTCGGATTGGCTTTTTGGGGTTACTTCATATGGATATCGTCAAAGAAAGACTGACCCGTGAGTATAGCCTAGATTTAATTGTTACCAACCCTAGCACCGACTATAAGATTAAAACCACAAAAGGCAACGAGCTAGATATTAAATCGGCCGCCGAACTGCCTGATATGAGCGAGGTGGAGCTGATTGCCGAACCCTGGGTTAAGGGCGAAATTGTCTTACCGAGCCAGTACGTTGGCGCCATTTTACAGCTGGTAGTCGGTGCCCGGGGTGCCCAAAAGCACATTAGCTACATCGATGATTTGGCGGTCATTGATTTCGAGGCGCCTCTAGCCAACCTACTGACCGATTTTTACGACCAGCTTAAATCATTAACTTCTGGCTACGGCTCGTTTAATTACGAATTAGCCGATTACCGGCCGGAAGATCTAGTTAGACTAGATTTTTATGTGGCCGGCGAACGTATAGACGCTCTAGGCATCATGGCTCACCGCCGGGAGGCCGAGCGGCTGGCCCGCTCAATGGTAGCTAAACTGAAAGAAGTCATTCCCCGGCAAAACTTTAAGGTAGCTCTGCAGGCCGGCATTGGTGGCAAGTTTATCGCCCGCGAAGACATCAGTGCTTACCGCAAAGATGTAACAAGCGGACTATACGGCGGCGACGTATCGCGTAAGAAAAAAGTGCTGGCTAAACAGAAACGCGGCAAAGAACGGATGAAAAAATTCGGCCGCGTTGATATCCCGGCTGAAGCCTTTGCCGTAATGCTCAAAAGGGATTAGTGTCCATTTTTAAAGCCAAATGCTTTACAATTATTTTAAACGCTTATGTTAAAGAGGTATAAACTTACACCGCAGTCGCTGACAACTATAGTTGTCATTTTGATAATTATTATCGGCGTGCCGCTACTCGCTTGGCATACCCGGACTAAAAAACAAAACGTCTCTACCTCTCCCCGTCTAGTACTGGCTGACCCAAGCAAAGGGCAGTTTTATTTAGCTAGCGCCAGCGGCAAGCAGTTAAATAAATATAGCTCCGCCAAAGGCAATCTGCTTAGCTGGCTAGCTAGTGACGTAAATGGCGATATGTTGTTATCTCAGGGCGCTAACCCGCCGGGCCAAGAGGTGTTAATAGTTGAAAATGGTAAACTACAGCATCTAAGTTCAGCCGCCAGCCAGTCTTTAGCTAAAGTTTTAAATGACTCCGGTATTTACTTTGTTGATCAAAATTCTGTTTTGGCGGTTATTTGCCCCGATGCCAAAACTGACTGCGCACTGGACAGCATTAATTTAGTGAATGGTAATAAAACAACCATCATGGAGCTGGGCATTAAACAGACTACGCCGCCCTTTTTGCCGGTTAATTTAATGGGCTACTCTGCGGACGATAAAACAGCTTATCTATGGGTAAACGGTCACAATAAACTGGGCCAGTTAGATAACGGAATTTATCAGATTGACACTTCAGCCAAAAAAGTTACGGCCAGCTATAGCGTACCGGCAGAATCGGCTTTTTCAGCTAGGTTGTCGCCCGATTATCAGACCTTGGCCTATCAACAAGTTGGCTCCGGCGGCAAAGATACTATTCACTTACTAAATCTAGTTTCCGGCAAAGACAAAAAAGTGGTTTACAATCTTGGCGGCCTGCCGGATAGCGCCATCAATTGGTCGCCGGACAGCAGTAAACTGCTGATTCAAAGCCAGTCCGTTTTATTACCGGCTAGCATGAGTGCTAGCCCAAGCCCCATAAAATCAGTTTTGGTCAATGCGCTCAGCGGCAAAGCTCAGCAGATTTATCAAATAGCCGACAGCCGTTATGATCAACTAGCCTACCAAGGCTGGTTGGATAGCGGCAGTGTAATTTATCAAACCAAAAAAACTACTACGGCTAATGACTTTAACAGCGCGCCGGCGGTAACTACGGTTTTAAATATTTCAAATCAAAAAGCGAGTAATCTCAAAGTGCCAGCCGGCGATTTAATTCAAGTTTTCCAGCAGGCGAATTAAAAGTCTTATAATAGCTTTAAGTGACAAAAGCTGATTTTCTGAGGCAGTTTCCTCAGCTGGTTAAAAATTACCAGCCGACTAGCGCTGTCGCTCAGCAGATTAAACAGGTTAGTCTGCTGATAATTATCGGCGCTTCGGGTGTTGGTAAAACTAGCTTAATTCAAAAACTCGATTTGCCGTTTGTGCCGTCAGACGTTACCCGGGCTCCCCGGCCAGGAGAGCAGGAAGGCCGAGACTTTTATTTTCTAACTGATTATCAGCAAATTATGGCCGACATTAAAGCCGGAAAATTCGTACAAATTGCGATTAGTCCGGACGGCGAATTTTACGCCAGCCGGGCCAGCGCTTACCCACCTTCCGGCTGGGCAGTTCTGCCGGTAGTATCAACCGCCGTACCGGCCTTTAGGGCACTTGGTTTTGCTAAAACATTGTCTGCCTTCATTGTGCCGCCTAACTGGGATGAATGGATGAGGCGGATGGGCTCGCATAATTTAAGCGAAGATCAATTAAGCCGACGCCTGGCTGAAGCCCGACGGTCATTTGATTTTGCCCTTACCGATCCAGATGTACATTTTATTTTAAATGACAAGCTAGACACCGCCACCGGCCAGTTAAAAGCAATGCTTAATGGTAAGATAGATAACAACAGAGAGGAAGCCGCTAAAGCTATAGCAAGAGAGCTTCTGGAGAAAATTAGGTGAAATCTCTTGATGGTTCACTAGTCAAAAAAAATATTATTACTATCGCCGGCCGGCCGGGTAGCGGCAAATCTACCACTGCCAAAGCAGCAGCTCGGCAATTAGGTTTTGAGCATTTTTCATCAGGTGATTTTTTTAGGGAACTCGGTAAACAGAAAGGTATAGATGTCTTGCTGGCTAACGCTTCACCTGGCGTAACTGAAGAACTTGACCGCTTGGTAGATGGAAAACTCCGGGAAATTGGTGCTAAAGGCGATCGCATGGTTATTGACTCACGGACGGCATGGCACTGGATTCCTGGGTCTTTTAAGGTTTTTTTAAACCTAGATTTAGAATCAGCGGCCCGGCGGATCTTAAATGAAATAAATGAAGAGCGCCAAAATAGTGAAAAAATCCATGAAAATCCTATTGACTATGCCAAAGCTTTAAAAAAGAGGCTAGACGCTGAAACCGAGAGGTATAAAGCTATTTACGGCATAGATCCTTATGAGATGAGCAATTATGACCTGGTAATTGATACGGAGTCCAATTCCATTGAACAAGTTATTGAGAAGGTTATCAATGAATTCTCAAATTGGCTTAAGCGATAATTGAACTAGATTAACTCCTTAGCAGTCTTGACAGCGGAGCGCTAAAAAAGTAAACTAGCACTCAGAGTATTAGAGTGCTAATAAGGTGATATGACAGATCGTCAGCAGGAAATTTTAGGCGCTATTATCGAGCAATATGCTGAGGTGGCTAGCCCAGTCGGTTCTAGCCTGCTAGCCAAACTATTTAATGTCTCCAGCGCCACAATCCGGGCCGAAATGGCCGAGCTGGAGCGGGCCGGCTACATCAGCCAGCCGCACACCAGTGCCGGCCGGGTACCGACCGACAAAGGCTACCGTTTTTACGTCAACCAACTGGCCGAAACTGGCGTTGTAAGTAAACTTAGTCAGCCCCGCGGCGAGCGGGCTCTAACGGCCCGGGTGGCCGGCGGCGGCTTGCCGGAGCAGACTATCCGAAATGCCGTAGATACATTGGTAGAGCTGACGCATAATTTGGGGCTAGCCACCATTGGCGACCAGTTATATATGAGCGGTCTGTCAAACCTTTTCGGCCAGCCGGAGTTTGGCCACCCGGGCCAAGTCCAAGAGGTTGCGAGGCTTTTGGACAATCTGGAACCCTGGCTAGCCGAGGCCGCGCCGAATGAGCCGTTAAGCGTCTTTATAGGCCGCGAAAATCCGATTGGCCGCTCGGCCGGCGCTTCTTTAATAATCGGCCGTTTTCGGAGCCCGTTTTCAGATAAAAGTTATATTGGCGTGCTGGGCCCTACCCGCCAAAGCTATCGTCAGGTAATGGGCTTAGTTCAGCGGGCCGGCAAAACTCTGGAGGAGACACTTTATGGGTGAAAGTTATGATCACTTGCCAGAGAATGTAGCCAAGGCTTATCCGGATTTTGCTCATATGACTAAGGTTTACACCGAGGAGTTGGAAACAGCTCTTGATGAAATGGGGAGCCCTGCGAATCCGACCGGTGGCAGTGTAATTAATGCCGTCAAAAGGGCCAGAGAGAGGCTAGACAACGAAAGGTTTGAAGCCCAAGATGGCGGACAACCGGGAGATGCTTTCGATGTCTAAAAAAATAGATCCGGCTGAGCTAGAGCAAAAACTTGCCGAGCTAACCGAGGCGCTACAACGTGAGCGGGCTGACTCTATCAATCTGCGCCGCCGGGTAGAGGAAGATAAAATCCGCCTAGCCAGTTTTTATAAGGCCAAAGTTATCCGCGAGCTTTTACCGGCGCTGGATAATCTAGAGCGGGCCTTAAAGCACGTCCCCAAAGACCTAACCGAGCACGATTACGTCAAGGGCGTGCAAAGTGTGGCTAAGCAGTTTGAGCAAAATCTGGCGGCTCTGGGTGTCGAAAAAATCAGGACCGTCGGCGAAAAGTTTGACCCCGATTTGCATGAGGCCATCCACATGGAAGATGGTGAAGGCGACCAAGAGATTGTGTCTGAAGAGCTCCAGCCGGGTTATAAAATCGGTGATGAAGTTATCCGCCACGCTGTAGTTAAAGTCAAAATGGAGAAGAAATAATGGGCGAAATTTTTCACGAACAGCGCGAAAGACATGATTATTTAGATGAGCCGGAGATTTCAGAAGTAGCCCTGCGCTCGACTGTAATTCAGATCC
Organism: Saccharimonadales bacterium (SeqCode); assembly: GCA_035717985.1. Lineage (GTDB taxonomy): Bacteria > Patescibacteriota > Saccharimonadia > Saccharimonadales > UBA10212 > DASTHW01. The sequence continues at coordinate 45,026 of DASTHW010000005.1, forward strand.
TAGATTCTGGGCGCTCGCCCGAAGATCAATCAGCTCTAATTGATGAGGCCAAGGCAGAGTCTATCCGGTTCGGGCTGGATAGCTTTAGGGCAGACAGGATTCACCAAGACGCCCTAACAACTAAGGCCATGCAAAACTTGAACTCGGACCTAATGGCTAGAATCCGAGAGATAAAAGAAGACCAGGGGGAGGCATGAAAGAAGTAATCTACACCATCGACGAACGACAACGGCTTAGGCGAGAGATGGAAATTTTTGCCATGGAAAGCGTAGCCAATTTAGGAATCGATGCCATTAAAAGACGCCGGCTAGAAGGAGCTGGCGACCAGCCGATCCAGCTGGAGGGCACTATTGACGGCGTTGAGTATTTTGTGTGGCTGGGGCCGGAAGGCTCGCAAGAAGAAGATTTTGTATTAATTGATAAAGAGGAAGGGTAAATAGTGGAAAGAAAACAAGACCAAGCAAGACAAACCGAAGACCGGATATCGCTAGCTGAGCGGGTGGCGGCTATGACACCGGACGAAATAAGCAGAATTGTACGCGGGCTAGGCCGCTCTACTATAATTGGCCGGCAGGAAAATGGCCTGCCGATAACCGAAGCGAGCCTGATCATGGATGAAATTTTGAGACAGCAAAACTCAGCAAGAGCCGAGCAGGAGGCGGCTTAAAGTGGCAAAAATTATTGGAATCGACTTAGGAACTACCAACAGCGCTATGGCGGCAATGACCGCCGGCAAGCCAGAGATTATTGCAAATTCTGAGGGCAACCGGACTACGCCTAGCGTGGTAGCGATTAATAAAAACGGCGAGCGGCTGGTGGGCCAGGTAGCTAACCGCCAGCGCGTCACTAACCCGACTAATACTATTTTTGGTGTTAAGCGTCTAATTGGCCGCAAATTTTCTGACGCCGAAGTTCAGCGCGACCTAGAGCTAATGCCGTATAAGATCGTCAAAGCCGGCACCGGCGTAAAGGTAGAAATGGCCGGCAAAGAGTACAGTCCGGAAGAAGTCAGCGCCATGATTTTATCTAAGCTAAAGGCTGACGCTGAAGCGTTTTTGGGCGAGCCGGTAACCGAAGCGGTAATCACCGTGCCGGCCTACTTTGACGATAGTCAGCGCCAAGCTACCAAAGACGCCGGTAAAATTGCCGGCCTAGAGGTTAAGCGGATCATCAACGAGCCTACGGCCGCGGCTTTGGCCTACGGCCTGGACAAGGGTAAAGAAGAGAAAATTGCCGTCTTTGACCTAGGCGGCGGTACTTTTGATGTTTCGGTGCTTCAGCTGGGCGACAGCGTGTTTGAGGTGCTTTCAACCAACGGTGATACCCACCTGGGCGGCGAAGACTTTGACCTTAGAATCGTCAACCATTTTGTAGAGCAGTTCAAAAAAGAAACTGGCATAGACGTAAAAGATGACAAGGCGGCTATGCAAAGGCTGAAAGAAGAAGCCGAAAAGGCCAAAAAAGAGCTATCTACTACTGAGACAGCTGACATTAACCTGCCATTTTTGACGGCCGACGCTGAGGGGCCCAAGCACTTTGAATATAAGCTGACCCGCTCCAAATTAGTCGAGCTAGTTCAGGATTTAATCGATAAAACGCAGGAGCCAGTCCAAAAGGCGCTTAAAGACGCGCACCTAGAGGCCAAAGATATCAACGAAATCGTGCTGGTAGGCGGCATGACCCGCATGCCAGCCGTGGTTGATAAGGTAAAGCAGATTTTTGGTAAAGATCCTTTGCAGGGTGTTAACCCGGATGAGGTTGTTGCCGTTGGCGCCGCCATCCAGGCCGGCGTTCTCCAGGGTGATGTTAAAGACGTCCTTTTGCTGGACGTTACGCCTCTTTCACTTGGTATCGAGACTCTGGGCGGCGTGACTACCAAGCTAATTGAGCGTAATACCACCATCCCAACCAGCAAGAACGAGGTCTTTTCAACCGCCGCCGATAACCAAAACTCGGTAGAAATCCATGTTTTGCAGGGCGAGCGTGACATGGCCGAGGGCAATAAGAGCCTGGGCCGCTTTGTGTTAGACGGCATCCCGCCGGCACCGCGTGGCGTACCGCAAATTGAAGTCACCTTTAACATCGATGCCAACGGCATTTTAAATGTCACGGCCAAAGATAAAGGCACAGGCAAAGAGCAGTCCATCACTATCTCCGGCTCCGGCAATCTAAGCAAAGAAGACGTAGAGAAGGCCGCTAAAGAAGCTGAGGCTCACGCCGAAGAGGATAAGAAAAAGCGTGAGTTCGCCGAGGCTAAAAATATGCTGGAGAATTCTGTCTACCAAGCCGAGAAAATGAAGACCGAGTACAAGGAAAAGCTGTCTGAAGACGACCTTAAAACTCTGGACGAGGCTGTGGCTGAAGCCAAAACTCACCTAGAGGCCACCGATAAAGACGAGCTGGAAAAAGCCGCCAAAGAGCTCTCCGATAAGCTGATGCCGATTGGCTCAAAGATGTACGAGTCGGCTAAGTCGGATTCCGTCGAAGAGGCGCAGTCGAGCGATGAAGATAAGAAGGAAAAAAAGTCCGGTAAAGACGAGCCCATCGAAGGCGAAGTAGTCGACGACCCCGGTAAGAATTCTGCGAATTCTGACGGGGCAAGCAAGAAAGAAGAGTAACCATGGAGCATGGCCATGGCGAAGGCCCTTCGGTAGATTTTATCCCTGAGAAACTGACTAAAAATCAGGGAATGACCCTGCTTTTGAGCAAGGCCCTAGAGTCTAAGCCGTGGCAAAGGCTGGAGGAAAAGCCTGACTTCGAAGAACGAAGAGCGTCGGTTGACTTAGATGGTGGCACGGCTACTCTTAGCCAAAAGAGGAGGTTAGGAGATATTGATATCGCTAGCTCCGTCGAGTTACATGACTGGACGCGCCGTGGAGCCGTAGATTTTAATCCGGGGGTAACAGAATTTGCACTAAACTGGACTTTAGAAGGCCGCAGTCTTAGTACGGATCCAGCGTTTATGGCCGTGGCTTCAGTATTCTTAGAAGCCATCCAGGACGCAGGTATCCAAATAATGGGAGCTGACAGTGAAGAAAACCTCTAACTTTTTGCGCTATGTAGTTTTGCCGGCGGTAGCAATGGGTGCCGGAGTAAAGCTGGGCATTAAATATGCCAAAGACCACTATGTAGTACGCGACCGCAAATTTATTGAAGGTAAAACTATAGAGAAAGACAATGTCTGAACTAGCAAATCTTGATTTAACAGAGGTATACCCGGACTTTCCGCCGATTGAAGAAAGGCTTAGCCGGGCTTACGCAGATCCATATGTTCATGAGCGATTTTTGGAGATTAAGGCCGCCAGCGAAGTTGATAGGCCGGCTCTGCAGGCTCAATTGAATGCCTACTTAGCGGCGGCATATGTATTATTCCCTGAAGAGTCGCAGATTATTCACGATTCACTAGAACAAACTAATTCTAATGCTGGCTAGAGCTCCTGGAGATAGAAAGTGACCAGACCTAGATTCGAATTAGTTAGCAATGCCGGCAATCAGGCCGAGGTTGAGCGGGCTACCGAAAATATGCGGGCGCTTTTAAGCGGCACTCGCCCTAGCACGGCTCTAGAAGCCGATTTCGTGAGCCTTTACAGCGAGCTACTGGAGGCCTGCGGCTTTGATGAGCAAAAGGTCACCAGCATTTTAGATGACCTAACAAAAGTCGAAAGTACACGGCCACACTTGAGCTTGGCAAGTGAGGGCGAAATCGTTCGGGAGCAAATATGAGTTATTGCCGGCTAGAGCTAACCTGCGCGGATAAAGGAGAGGCCGATAAAATTGCAAATACTTTACTGGTTAAGCATTTAGTAGCTTGCGCTAAACAAATCCCGGTAAAGTCTGATTACCGCTGGCAGGGTAAAATAGAGCGAGCAAGCGAGAATTTGGTAGTCATGGAAAGTAAATTAGAGCTATTCGATAAGGTTGAGAAGGAAGTAGTTAAGCTACACAGCTACGACACTTTTGTGCTAACGGCTATACCTTTAGCCAAAATCTCAACCAAAGCTGAAAAATGGCTAGCCAAGGAGCTAAGATGAAGGAAAGAGACTTCAGCGGTGAATTTGAAGAAATCATGCGCGGCCAAGTGCCAACCATGGCCGAGCGGATGAAGCAGGCTCTAGATGACCCTTTGGTCCAATATAACTTTGACTTAATTGGCCAAAGGTATGATGTAAATTACTTATATTTTATGAATGTGTTAGGCCAAAGATACGGTATGGATTTTGATGATTGCGAGGAAGTTTATCACCGCTTGGCTTATAGAAGGCAGACTGCCAATGGCTGATAAGCGCGATTATTACGAGGTTTTAGGGGTAGCTAAAAGCGCCAGCCCGGACGAAATTAAAAAGGCCTTTCGCCGCCTGGCTGTACAGTATCATCCGGACCGCGGCGGTGATGAAACTAAATTTAAAGAGGTAAATGAAGCCTATGAAGTCTTAAAAGATGAAGCTAAGCGCAAGCGCTACGACCAATTTGGCCACGCCGGTGTAGGCTCGTCCGCCGCCAGCGGCGCTGGAGGCTTTGGCGGCTTTTCGGGCTTTTCCGGTGCCGAAAACATTAATTTTGACTTTGGCGATTTGGGCCTGGGTGACATTTTTGGCAGTTTCTTTGGCGGCGATTTTGGAGGTGGCACCCGGCGGGCTGGCCGGAACCGGGGCAGAGACGTAGAGACCGCTATTGAAATATCTTTTGAGCAAGCCGTTTTTGGTACCGAGGCCGAGTTAAGTCTCTCCATGGAAGATATCTGCCCGCGCTGTAAGGGTAGTTCGGTGGAGCCGGGCTACGAGCTAAAAACCTGCGATGAATGTAAAGGTAGTGGCCAAATTACCCGGGTTACTAGAACTATTTTTGGCAATATCCAGCAGGCTACTACTTGTCCCAAATGCGGCGGCCGGGGGCAAATACCTGAGAAGCAGTGCACGGAATGTCACGGCCGCGGCACCAAACGCACCAGCCAGCTAGTGAAGCTAAAAATCCCGGCCGGCATAGACGATGGAGCCACCATCCGCCTGCGTGGCCACGGCGAGGCCGCGCCCGGCGGCAGTAAGGGTGATCTTTACGTCAACGTTAAAGTTAAACCGCACAAAAAATTCACCCGTGAAGGCGAGCTGATTTTATCAAGCGAGCACGTTAGCATGATTGACGCCGCTCTGGGTACTGAAATTGAAGTTGATACGGTGGATGGGCCGGTCCGTATGAAGGTGCCAATTGGCACCCAAAGTGGCACCGATTTTAAACTGTCCGGTCACGGTGTACCCAACCTGCGCGGCACTTCCCGCGGTGCCCACATTGTAACCATCATGGTAGATACTCCGACGAAGTTGAGCTCTAAGCAAAAAGCGCTGATGGAACAGTTCAAAAAAGAATCCGGCAAATGCGGTTTATTTAGCTAATGTTTGTACATAACAATCGTAAAATCCTGTGGTAGATAATCCGCTCGCAGGACTACACGGTTCGACAGCTTTTTGCAAAAATTTAGTATGTCGCCGGCGTCGGCATAAGCTATTAGCGAATCATTGACAGCCGGCCGGATAGACCCAGCCATATTGAAAGCAAGTGCCTCGCCGGCTAGATCAAATAGATTTTTTATCATGGTTTTTCGGCGGGATCGCCAATTTTTGACATTGATATTCATAACGCCCGAGCTAATAACTAAATCAAATTGGCCAGTGTAGTTGCCGCTAAAAGGGTCGCCGACTTCAAAACGGTGGCCGCTATAGCGTTTTTTGGCAATTTCTACAAACCCGGGATTAGCGTCAACGCCCAGGTAGTTAAAGCTGTCCGCTTTGGCATACAAATAGGGCAGAAGGTCGCCCATGCCGCTACCGGCGTCTAAAATTGTCCGGCTGTCTATCGCCAGGTCGGCCACCAGATATTTAAAGCGAATAGCCATAGTCCTATAGTCCGTCCAGTGCAGAGCCAGCGGGCTGGCACCGTGGGTCTCTAGCCCGTGTTGATAGATATCGGCTTCGTCCATGACTTAAATTATAACTTTTGTGAGCAAAATCATATTGAACCAAGCCGGCCCGCGGGTATAAAATTAAACTGTTAATGCCAAACAAAAAAACTCAAAACGGCTTCATTCCACTGCTAATTTTATTGCTAGTCATCATATTAGCGGTTATTTGGTTTGTCTTTAAAAAAGTTGTCCAGGCCCAACACTAAAATGAAAATACTGCTGATTGATAACAACACAAAGCACCTGCCGGAGCTAACCAAGGCTCTAGCCGGACATGATATAGAGCAGGTAGCCTACATGCCCGGACGTCGCTTTGGCACAGCCGACAAAGATTTGATAGTACTTTCCGGCGGCGGCGGCGAGGGTAACGAAATCAATGACCGCCAGGCGCAGGGCGGACTTTGGTATGAGGACGAACTTAGGCTGGTCCAAAAAATTAATAAACCAATCGTTGGCATTTGCATGGGCTTTGAAGTTATTGCTAGAGCTTTCGGTGCTGAAGTTAAGCCGGCCGGCCGGCTAATAAAAGGCTGGTGTTGGGTAAACGCTACTACAGCCGGCCAGCAGGCGTTTGGGCAAAACAGGCTAAAACAATATGAAGCCCACAGGTGGTGTGCGCCTAGTGCTCCGGCTGGATTTAAGGTTCTAGCCGGTTCTGCCAGCGGAGTAGAGATTATGGCTCATCAAAGCCGGCCAATAATCGCTGTTCAATTTCATCCCGAGGTGGCTGGCGGCAGTCTTAATCTCGGTCAAATTATAGATTTAGTGTTAAGTGCGGCCCCAGCCGGCAAGCCAATGAGTGTCCATGCCGCAAGCTAAGCTAGCTGAGAAAATTGACTTTAACCAAGAGGCGGTTTTTATCGAGCAAGGTTTTGCCTCACAGGAAATGGGGCCGGTTAGCTCGTTCAAACCGGAAAATAAAGCCGAGACTAAAAAAATAGCTTTAGAGACTGGCCACATATACGGCGATTTTCAGTACTGCGGCCCTTTTAGCGACTCGCAGGCTAAAACTATCCGTCAAGAATTGGTAACGACCAGGAATCTGATTAATATCTTTGGCGATAAATTAGTGACGCCGGACATTGAAAGTTTGCCTCCTCAGGACCTGGCTCTGAGGCTGTTTGCCGACCGAGTGGTTAACGAAGCCGTGCTGGTAGAGGGCGCCCGTCGGGCGGCGCTGGCTGTCCGCGGTGAGGGTTCAGACGACATTGATTTTTGCAAACAAGAAATGAATTACGCCATGGAGCAAATCTACCCGGCGCCTCAGCGCGAGCTGGCGCTATCGGCTCTAGGCCTGTTCCATACCAGGCTAGAGAATCTTATGAATGATGATAAAAGCCGGGGTCTAGCTGAAGAAACCTTAGCCAAATACCCATTTCTAGCTGAAGCCGGCGGCCGCCAGCCCGAAGTCTTGAAGCCTCAGGTGCAAGCTGAGGTAAAGGCTTACCTTGACTCAAGGTTTGCTGAGCCGTTTGCGCAAGTTAGGCAGGAAATCGGCGAGATTAATAATGACAATATGACTCAGGCCGTAAAAAGCCTCATGCGCCTACTGGGATTTTTGGACCAGGGGTGGGCCGTGCAGTTTGTAGGCGACGCGCGGGTTGGTTTTTATGTAGACCCGACTGGTAAAAAAGTAGAAGTTGGTAATCGGACAAAAGAAATAACTTGGCCGGCATTTGAAAAATTAATGATTCATGAGGTTGGAGTTCACGTCACCAGAGCGGCTAATGCATATTCATCCGGCCATAATTTGGCGGCCGCCGGCTGGGTCCAGTATGAGAATGCTGAAGAGGGCCTGGCTATCATATGCGAAAAAGCGTGGGACGGTAAAGCGGCCGAAGCCGGAGTAATTGACCGCGATCATTACCGCTACATTATTGGTGCCTTTGCCAGCGGGGCGCTGGACGGGAATTATCACGGACCAGACGACTCTTTTAACCTAGCTACCCGGCTAAGCACGATAAGCGGTCTCAGTACCAAACTAAAGCAAAATAAGGAAATTAATCTAGCTGAGGCGGAATCAAAAGCCCGCAGTGCGGTGTTTGAACATGTTTTTCGGTTTTACCGCGGCATGCCCGACGGCCTAGTAATGATTAAAGATATTATCTACCTTGACGGCGCCAACCAGCTGGTTAAATTCCTTAATCAGACGGATCGTCCGATTGCCGAGGTCCTGGACGAGTTTGGGCGTGGTAAGTATAATCCTTTCATTCCTTTACAAGCAAAGGCAATGGATGGATTGTATGCCTAAACCAGTCAAAATTTTAGAAGAAAACCAGGCCAAGATCCTGCGTGGAGGCCCGTTGGTTTATCTGAATTTTCCCCGAAGCTACCGGCTGAGCGCCTATGACTTCCTTATTAATTCAGCGCCCCTGCCACCTTATAAGCCGAACTTTGATGCCCAAACTCTAGAGATTATTGACCATTATCAAAACGGCACTGCCGATTTACTGAATCGGGCCGAGAATGAAAAAAATGCTCGACTGGCCCGCCGCTTGGCTGAAGTAGCCCTGATCAAGTCGTACCGCGATATGTACGCCGGCCGCGGACCGGCCGACTTTAAAAAAGCGGTAACGGCTGTGTGGGGCCAGCCCAGCCGGGAGCTGTTTTGGGAGCTAGTTGATCAAGCGCTGGCTCAAGCTGGAAAGCCAAGTCGAGACGCGGCGGTCTTGGCCGAAGTGAAAAAGCTTATTAACATCAAGCCAGCCGACCAAACGGCGACTTGGATACACATTAGCCCTAAACTGTTTAAGCCGGCCCGGGCCGAGTTTAAAGAGTTGTTCAAGCCCGAAGTTGATATGCTGAACCGAGCTTTGGCAGACAAGCCGCCAGTTCACCGCTATAACTACCAAGAAGTCATCGAGCTACTGCGTCAAGCTATGGTCTTTTACGGGTTGGATAAAGACGGCTGGCAGATAGTCATTAGCGATAAAACCGAAAAAGTAATGGTTAACTATGATACTAAAAGCATCAGTGTCTCCCGCGGTTCGCTGAGGCTGAGTAAAAACCGGATGATTGGCCTGGTTTTACATGAAGTTTTTGTGCACGCTAAAGCCAAGCCGCATATTAGGGCTCACGCCGGCAAAATCGGCGAACGCCGAGTAGTTGAAGAGGGGCTTGGCATATTTATTGAACAAATGGCTCTGCGCCGGTTTTACCCGGTACGGTCTTTGCGCTACATATCTTTGGGCCTGGCCCTAGGCCTAGATGGCAAGCCCAGAAATGCCCGCGAGGTCTATGAAATAATTTGGCGGCTAAGATACCTGGGCGGCTCGGCTAAAAGCCGGCGGGTGGCCAAAGAGTACGCCGCTAAGGAAGTGGTGCGTACCTTCCGCGGTATGCCGCTTGCTCAGCGGGGAGTTGTAATCACCAAAGATAGGGCGTATGTTGAGGGTAACCGTATGATATGGGCCTACCTTGCTGACCACGGCCCGAAAATTATTTTCAGCCAACTGTTAGGAAAAAAATGATGAAAAAAGTCCTGCTAATTGGGCGCCGTCACCACGGCGAAAAGAATAATGTCCACCTTCTAGCCGACGGCCTGAGGGGCTATTTAGAGGGGGCCGAGGCAGACTGGGCGCACTGGGAAGATTTGCTGGTGAGCGTCCGCCGCTCAGGGGTTAAAGTCGAAATTATACGAGACGGCCAGAGAACTGATCTGGCCGAGTTTAATCTTTTGATAACCATGGGCTGGTCGCACGAAAAACTTTATAGCGATCTGGCTCACACTGTCGCTTTATATGCTGGGGCCAACGGCAATGAAGTCTGGAACTCAGAGGTTAGTAAAGCCCGCTCCATGACCAAAGTCAGTCAGATTTTTAAAGCTCACCAAGCCGGTATCGCTGTGCCGGAAACCATTTTTAGCCTGGATACAGCTAAAGCCATAAACCATAATTTTTTGCCCTTGCCGCTAATTGCTAAAGATCCGACAGCCAGCCGCGGCCGGCGCAACTTTTTTGTCACTAGCGCGCAGGAGCTAGAGGCACTCCCCGGTAAAGACTGTCCGCTTATCTTGCAGGAATATATTGAAAATGACTCCAGCGATATCCGTATCATTACGGCCGGCGGCCAGCCGGCGCTGGCCTTTAGGCGAGTCGGCTCGGGTGGCCATCTGCATAATACTTCGGCCGGAGCGGCCGCCGAGTTGATAGAGATAGATAATCTGCCGGCTGAACTGGCTAGTGCCAGCCGGCACATTGCTAAGTTGTTTAACCGCGAGCTAACCGGCATTGATTTCATAATTGACAAAAACTCTAAGCGCTATATATTTTTAGAGGTTAACGGCATGCCGCAGTTATCCAGCGGCGCCTTTTTAGATGAGAAGCTAAAAGCCCTGGCCGCAGATATAAGCTCCAGAAAGGAGACGAAATGAGAATCGCTATTTTAACCGAAAGCGGAAGAACCTATTCACCCAAACGCCTAGCCGAGGCCGCCGAGGCCCGCGGGCACCAGTGCCAGATTATCCGTTTTCCGCGCTGTTATGTTGATATCGAGCAAGATAATCCCCAGGTTCGTTACGAAGGCCGGGAAGTGTCTGATGTCGACGCCATTATTACCCGTACCACTCCCACGCTGACCACTTACGGCGCCGCCATTGCCCGCCAGTTCGAGCTAATGGGCGTCTATACCGTCAATCGATCCATTGCTATTGTTCGCTCGCGTGATAAACTGCGCACTCTCCAGCTTTTATCCAAGGCTGGGGTCGGTATTCCTAAGACAGTCTTTTCTAAAAGCACGCCCGCCGTAGATGACCTTATTGAGCAAATTGGCGTACCGATGATTATTAAGGTGGCCCGCGGTTCACAAGGTAATGGCGTAGTGTTGGCCGAGACTAGAAAAGCCGCTAAGTCAGTAATCCAGGCTTTTTACGTTGAAGGCGTGAGCATCCTTTTACAGGAATTTATTGAAGAAGCGGCTGGCGCTGACATCCGGGCTTTCGTAGTCGGCAATCAAGTGGTGGCCAGCTATAAGCGCCAAAGTCTTGATGATGATTTTCGTTCTAACATCCACCAGGGCGGCAAAGGCACGGCCATAAAACTAACTGACGAAGAGAAGCGGACTGCTCTTAAAGCCGCCCGGGCGGTAGGGCTACAAATCGCCGGTGTCGATTTAGTCCGCTCTGAGCGCGGTCCGCTGGTGCTGGAAGTTAATTCATCGCCGGGGCTGGAAGGCATCGAGAAGGTGACTAAGCGCGACATCGCCGGAAAAATTATTGAATATGTCGAGCGGAATGCTAAAACCCGCCGGCGCAAAGACCGAGTCGGCGCCTAACTTCATCGGCGCTGGAGCTGTTTTCGGCCGGGCCTTTGGGCCTGCTAGTGCTCTAAGAATAAAGGGTAAGAATAAATAAATGGCAAAATTAGCACCGCTGGCCAAAATCATTTTGCTTTTGGCTATCGCCGCGGCCGCTGGCATGGCCTCTTATTTTACTGGCCGTCAGACCTGCACAGAAGTTTACCGTCATGATATTTCGCTTAAAATTAACGGTAAAATATTAAATGCTCAAACGGCAGTGACGCCGGCCCAGCAGGAAAGAGGTCTGTCCGGCCGCCAGTGCCTAAGTGCCGGTAACGCTATGCTGTTCGCCTTTCCAGACGCTGGCTATTACTACTTTTGGATGAAGGATATGAACTTTCCAATTGATATTGTCTGGTTATCGCCTGCTAAACAGGTGGTCTGGATTAATCCGGACACTGCGCCAAGCACTTACCCAGGCTCGTTTGTCAGCCCCAGTCCGGCTAAATATGTGCTGGAGCTGAAAGCCGGCCAGGCCACAGCGCTTGGCTTGGGTACTGGTAGCTATGTTAGTTTTTGAAACAGCTAATGCTAAAATTAGCCTATGGCCGACGGCGTTATTTTACTGTTAATCTTGGTGCCGGCTTTTCTTACCTATTTTTTAAGAAGTAATGGGGCAATTGTTTTTTTGTCGGTTTGTGCCGGTTTTACTTCTGCTAGCCTAGCCGGAAATGAGGTAGCCAGCACGCTATCCAGTGCCAATCTCAATCTTCGTAGTACAGACGTTGATTTGCTATTTATGTTTTTGCCGATGGCTTTTAGTGTTTTTCTAACGGCCCGCTCCGTAAGTGGTAAGGCAAAAACTACCCTGCATGCTATCGCCGCGGGCGTAGCCGGCGCCCTGTTTGTGGTAGCCGGCGCCCCGTTTTTGAATATTTCTCTGCATTTGGGTCTAGACGGCACCCATATCTGGTCGCCCTTGCGGAGCGCTGAATCATATCTAGCCGCTGGCGGCTCGCTTTATAGCCTGGTTTTGATTTGGTTTTTTTCAAAAAACAGACATGCCAGTAAAAACAAACACTAGATAAGTGCTAAAAATTACAGCTTAAACTCAAGCTTACAAATATAAAATAGTCATTACTAACTGCTGGTCATTAAATGAACTATCAAAACTACCCAGCTTACAAAGGGCCGCCGAAGAATCGCCGCTGGCGCGGCAGGAAGTTTTTTGGCTTTCTGCTAATAGTGCTGGTCATAGCTGGCCTATTTATATATAGATCCCAGCATAGCCAAGCCAGTAAGCCGAAAATGCCGGTCAAACAACTCAGAACTACCTCGCTAAGTGTAATGGCCGGCCAAATTAATTCTATTATTAGTACTTATCCGCAGATTGACATTTCGGTTACGGCAATAGATTTAAACAATAATCAGGCCTATAACTATGGTGCTAATGTACCTTTTGTGGCGGCTAGTACGGCTAAATTAATTACCGCCACTGACTTTTTGCATCAAGTCGAAGCCGGCCAGGAAAGCTTAAACGAAAATCTAGGCGGCCAATCTGCCCAGAGCCTGCTTAAAGCCATGATAGTCCAAAGTGACGACAATGCGTGGTATACGCTAAATAACGAGCTGGGTTACGACAATTTGGGTAACTATGCTCAAAACCAGATAGGTATTAAAGACTGGGATGAGTCCGACGATACTCTAATGTCCGGCGACATAGCGCTCACTTTGCAAGAGCTTTATGAGCATAAACTACTAAATACCAGCCACACCGCTCTACTACTGTCTTATATGAAAATCGCTAACCGGGCCGAGTATATTCCGGCGGCCGTGCCAGCTGGCGTAAAAGTTTACCATAAGGCTGGCTGGCTGGATGACCGCATTCATGACAGTGCCATAGTTGATAACGGCATTCACCCCTACGTGCTAGTAATCTTTACTAACGGACACGGTGTTTATGATGAACCTCAGCGCACTCAAATTTTGCAAGACATTACCAAAGCCACGGTAGCCCACTTTATCGGTTCGTAATAAGTGGTTAGGGGTTGGCTATAATCGGCCAACGCCGGAACTTTCTTCCCAGATAATTATCAACGGCCCATTTCGGTGCGGAGGCTAGGCGGTCTAGACCGTAAAGGGCAAAGAAAACAACTGCGTAAATTATAGCTGTGCCGATGTCCGTCGAACCGGCCGAGTAGGGTCCGCCAAAGCCTTCGGCCACACTCCAAATTATTAAACTAAAAACGGCGGCGGCTAAGTAGGTAGCCCGCCGGGCGAAGCCAAAAATTAGTGCCAGCGCAATATAGCTTTCAATCACTGCCGTCAGGATGGCGAACAAGTGCGGGTCATGGCCTAGGAATTTATCCCAAAAGTGAAACCAGGGGTTTAGCCAAAGAGGCTGGTCCTGCCCGGCGGCCCTAATTTGGTCCAAGAAACTGTTACTAAAAGCTGGTAGCCACTTAAAACTAGCGTCTACGGCCCACAGTAGCCCGAATATAATGCGCAGTATAGCGATGTGCCTAGATAGTTTTAGCGGAGTCTTGACCATACTAAAAGCATAAGTGGTTTAGTTAGCGTTATCAACCTGGAAGAGATTGCCTTTTAGTAAAAGGCTAAATAAAAAGTCCAGCCTTAGCTGGGCTTTTTATGGAGGGTCATCGTGTGCGCTATTGAAACCGAACTAGTCGCAGTAAACGAGATATTTATAACTAGCTTTTAGGCTTTATTGCCGGCGAGTGTCCAGCCTACCAACGCATTAGCGTGGCCATGCCCCATCTGGTATTCAGATTTGAGATAGTTGACAATCTGCATGTGCTTTTCAAGGCCGCAATCATTGATAATCTTTTGCCATTCTGCTATAGAGCGTCCGTATTTTTTCTCAATTGATGAAAAGTATGATTCTGGTCCGTATTTTGACCATTGCGGTGATTGATCTGTCATTACACTAAGGTGTTACTGATGTTATATATTACCACTTGGAGGGCCCACTGGGACTCGAACCCAGGACACCCTGCTTAAAAGGCAGGTGCTCTAACCGACTGAGCTATGGGCCCGCGTCGCAGTTTTCGCGCTTGCCTCATTTTGGCATACTGCCAAAAGCTTCGGCTTAGCGCTATACTGCTCCTTTCACTTTCGCAATTATCTGCTAAAGCACGAAATTGCGAAATTGGTTATTAGCTCAGAATAACACCTTATATTATCTGTTTTTTGCTTAAAAAATCAACCAGCTAGGGCTATTTGAGTAATTCTAAAATTATTATAAGATATTCTTAAGCCAGCGATGCCTACGAGAGGTATCGTGGTAAACCCCCAGGAGGTGGTGAAATTGGCACCTGCGACTGGATTGGTCGCGAGAGCCTCTACCGCTCGCCCGAGCGAGCAGTTCCACCCCGAGGTTCGGAGGGTGACCCAGGAGGACATCATCCAGGCCGTTCTGCGCGAGGCGCAGACCGCCGATGTTCCCTGCGATCGCCACCGGGCCCAGCAGGTCTACGGCCTTATGCACCGCGCGGTGCATAAGGTCCGCAAGTGGGACTACCGGAGCCCGTACCACGTCACGCAGGACGAGCTCGATCGCCTGCACCCGGTGCTGGCGGTCGTCATGCCCGACGACGTGATCGAGCCGGCGGCCGGCACGGCGCACGACCTGATCAACCGGCACTTCCTCCGGCGGACGGAGTTCTCCGTGGTGCACACGAAGGATGCGTTCCGCGGTGTGGAGTACTGCGCGGTGGCCCTCGAGCTCCGGGCGATCTAGCGCGCCTCCTCGGACGCCGGGGGGGGGTGCGGCCGACCGGCCCCACCCCGCCCCTAAAGCATTCATAAGCAATTAACTTAGTCGGCTAGCTATGCCATCATATTTGGCAAGTGAGAAGATTTGGGCGAACAACCTTGATTACGGTGGGTTGTTTTGCCGTGCTGGCAGGTCTTGGCCTAGCCCGTCTAGAAGCATTTACGCCCCCGGCTTGGTTTATCCTTGGTATTCCAATTTGTTTAATACTAGCTAAAGCTAGAAGCAAGTTGTCGCTATTAATTGTTATATTTTTAGGACTGGCCATCGGGCTGGCCCGCGGTAGTGTATACGTCCAACAACTCAGCCTGCTAAATAATTACTCTATGCATAAAGTCACCGTCGAGGGTACGGTTTTAGCAGATTCGGTTTACGGTAAAAATTCTCAAACTACTTTTGAAATCAGTAAAATTCATCTGTCGTATCCGGCCCAGCGAGCCCTGGCCGGCAAGTTTAAAATTAGCGGTTTTGGCATACCTATGGCTTACCGCGGCGACCGCGTACAGATTATCGGCAAACTTTATACCTACCACGGCGGCGACCAAGCCAGCATTTCCTACGCTCAGATAAAAGTTTTGAGTCATAACACCGGCTGGCTCAATGACTGGACGCGCCGCTTTAGCGCCGGTATGCATAGCGCCTTGCCAGAACCGATTGCCTCGTTTGCGCTTGGCCTGCTGATCGGTCAGCGCAATGATTTGCCCTCGACTGTCACAACCCAGTTAACTATGGTTGGCTTAGTCCACATCATTGCCGTTTCTGGTTATAACTTAACTATCTTAGTCCGGGCCGCCCAAAAGCTGAGGCTGAAATCTAAATATCAGCGACTAGCTATGTCACTTTGTTTAATCGCCGCCTTTGTACTGGTGACCGGCTTTAGTGCCTCTATTATCCGGGCGGCAGTTGTCTCGGTTCTTGGACTATGGGCTTGGTATTACGGCCGAGCTTTAAAGCCGTTACTCACAATTGCATTCGCGGCGGCCTTAACGGCTACGGCTAACCCGTTTTATGTCTGGGGCGATCTAAGCTGGTATTTATCGTTCCTAGCCTTCTTTGGCATCTTAGAAGTGGCGCCGCTAATAACCGGCCGGTTCTTAAAAAGCCAGCCTAGGCTGTTGGCTCAGGTGATTATTGAAACAATGTCAGCAGAGATCATGACCTTGCCGTTAATCATGATGAGCTTCGGCCAGCTGTCATTGATTGGTCTAGCCGCTAACGCGCTGATTGTGCCGCTGGTGCCGTGGGCGATGATGCTGTCAGCTGTGGCTGGCGGGGCTGGTGCCCTAATTCCTCAGCTAGCCGGCTGGCTAGCCTGGCCGGCCAGTCTGCTGTTAACTTATATGCTGGATATTGCTCATCTACTATCTGGTGTGCCGTCTATCTTTTTGCACCTCAGCCTCAGCCCAGCCATGATGATTTATCTATATGTTTTGGCCGGTCTGGTGATAATGTCACTTAGGCGCCGCCTCAAAAACCAGGCTGTAAGCTCGGCTGGCGAGCTAGCCATAACACCTTAAAAATGTTAAAATATTAATAATGAGTGGACATAGTAAATGGGCGACGATTAAGCGCCAAAAAGCCGCTAATGACGCTAAGCGCGGCGCCATGTTTACCAAACTGGGTAATCAAATTGCCGTGGCGGCCCGTAGCGGCGCTGACCCTGCTACCAACTCAGCGCTAGCTATGGTCATTGAGAAGGCGCGTAAAGCCGGTATGCCTGGTACTAACATCGAGCGCTCAATCGCTCGTGTTAGCGACAAATCAGCCGCCCAGCTGGAAGAAATTATGTACGAAGGCTACGGCCCGGGCGGCGTCGCCGTATTAGTGGAGTGTGCCACTGACAATAAAAATCGCACATTGCCGGAAGTGCGCTCAGCCTTAACCAAAAACGGCGGTAGCATGGCAGATCAGGGTAGTGTGGCTTTTCAGTTCACCAGAAAAGGCGTCATTAGGCTTAAGGGGACCGATGAGGAACTAGAGTTAGCGGCTATTGAAGCCGGCGCTGAGGATATTTTTGAAGAGCCGGAAACCGGCGAGACGGTAATCCATACAGCTCAAAATCAACTGGCCAAGGTCCGCGACACTTTGAAAGAGGCTGGCTACGATGTGGTGGACGCCGAGCTAACTTATGTACCCAATGCCACTATGGAAATATCTGACCCAGAAACGGCCCGTAAAATCATCAATCTGATGGACGCCCTGGAAGATTTAGATGATGTGGCTAACACGCACACTAATTTTGAAATTGCTGACAGCCTAAACTTATGAAAAAGTTTGAGGGAACAACTTTCCCTGGCCTGCTTGAATCCTTACATAAAAGAGCGGGTAAATTAGCTAAATCCGGTGTGGCGCCCGACCCGGAGCTTTTTGCCATGCTGGCAGAGGGCATCCAAGGCAATCTAAGCGAGGAAGAAAAAAGTCATTTGCGGGCCATGATAGCTCTTCAGATGGAATTAGTTACTGACACCAGCGGCAATGCTGAGCAATGGCGGGCCATAGCCAGTCTTGTCAGTAAGGAAGTGGTTGAAGTGCGAAAAGTAAGCGATTTTAACCGCCTGCGAGAACCGCTAAAGTTAGCCCTGCGTGATATTTTGTTACTACGCCCCGCTCAAGGCCGGAAGATCGGCGGATGAAACTATTTTTATCGTCCTACCGCGCCGGCCGGCATGATAAAGAACTGCTAGATTTTCTTGGACCAATTAAAAAAGTAGCTATTATTACCAACGCCAAAGATTACAAATCCCAGGCCGAGCGTAAGATTAGGGTTAAAGAGAATTTTGACTATTGGCGCTCTATCGGCTTAATGCCGACGGAAATAGATCTGCGGCCGTATTTTAAAAAAGCCGGCGCCGAGAAATTAGTGCACGGTCATGAATTTGTCTGGCTGGCCGGCGGCAATGCTTTTTTATTACGCAGAGCTTTAAGTTATACCGGGCTCGATAGATTCTTAATTGAAAAAGTCCGGGCTGGGCAGATTATTTACGGCGGCGAGAGTGCCGGGGCGATTATGGCCGGGCCAACTCTGCATGGCTCAGAAGACGATTCCTCGAATGAGGACAATCCGCATTTCGTGCCCAGCCCATATGAGAAAAGGGTGCTTTGGGACAGCCTGAATTTCACAGACTTTGTACCTGTGCCCCATTACAAAAGTGCTGAAATTGGCGACAGCATTGACGGCTACGTGGAATACTTAAGAAAAAGAAAAATCGCCTACAAAACCATGACCGACGACCAAGCTATAGTTATTAATGTAAATAAAGAAGAGTTTTTGGGATGAGAATTATCGGCATTGATCCTGGTACCGGAATTTTGGGGTTTGGCGTTATTGACGCCGAGCAAGGCAAGGCAAAACTGGTTGACGCCGGCGTCGTCCGGACAGAAGTTCACCAGCCGTTGGATGAGCGGTTGGAAGAAATTTATACTAGCCTATGCGAGATAATCAAAGACACTAAGCCGCAGGTTATGGTGGTAGAAAAGCTGTTTTTTTCCCAAAATATCACTACCGCTATCAGCGTTAGTCACGCCCGCGGCGTGGCTATGCTGGCCGGTAAGCTAGCGGGCCTCACGATTATCGAATATACGCCCTTGCAGATTAAGCAGGCTCTAACCGGCTACGGCCGGGCCGACAAAAATCAGATTCAACAGATGGTTAAAATAATGTTGGGCTTAAAAGAAATCCCCAAACCGGATGATTGTGCCGACGCTCTAGCCGCCGCTCTGATGCACGCCACAGCACTTAAGGTAAAATAAAGAAATGATCTCGACACTTAAAGGCAAGGTGGCGGAAAAATCTTTAGACGGTGTGGTTATAGATTGTGGTGGCGTGGGCTACGGCGTAAATGTAACTTTTGAAGATTACGGAGCGCTGGAAGACGGCCATGAGGCTAAGCTCTATATCTACGAGCATATCCGTGAAAATACGCATGAGCTATACGGCTTTCGCACTATGGAAACCAAAATGCTGTTCGAACAACTACTTTCGGTTAACGGGGTAGGGCCCAAAATGGCTCTGTCTATCCTAAGTTTGGCCAGCGCCGGCCAGGTTCGCCAGGCTATAGCATCCGGCGATACAAAATTCATTTCTCAGGCCAGCGGCGTAGGCAAAAGAGTGGCCGAGCGGGTGGTAGTAGACCTTAAAGACAAAGTTGGCTTAATTGCCAGTGATGACGCCGTCGGCTTTTTGAGCACGCCCACCGGTAATCCTAACGACGAGGCTTTGCAGGGTTTAGTGGCGCTTGGCTTTTCAGTAGCAGATGCCGCCGAGGCTCTAAAAAATATCGATCAAAAACTACCGGCGCCGGAGCGGATTAAGCAAGCGCTTAAAAATTAGCGTAAAATTAAGCTAAAGCTAAATTTTAAAAACAGAAAATTAAAATATGGATGAGCTGACTCCCCGATCCACCTATGAAGAAAGGACTTATGACGTTTTAAATGGTGATGATCAAGCCGCCCTAGAACACTATCTTTCGGGCGGCGGTCGGGAGGGAATCAGGGGTTATGCTGGGCCGGAGCGGCGCTCGCCAGCTAGCCGTCTGGACCGTGAAATCCCGGTGATTACCGGCATGCGGATGAGGGTAGATTCACCAAAGTCTCCGGCCGATCAGCTAGTCGACTATTTTCAAGATTATGGTCCCCATTCTTGGCAAGAGGGCAGAGCGCTTTTTAGCGGCGCGGCTAAGCGGGTAGAGTCGGCCAGCCGGACGCGCCAAGGCAACCCGGAGGCGGCCGTTAAAGATCGGTACTACACTTACAGCGGCTATCTTTTAAGCTCAGCTGAAGACAAAGCCGTCTTAGATAATCTCTTAACCCCCCAGTCTGATGGTACCGCCCGGCCGGACATAGCCCGCCTGCGCAGTGACCGCCAGGCTCTAGATATAATTGCCCGGCAGTTTATGAACAGGGGTTTTTTGTGGGATAAGCGTGGGCAATATTGGCCCAGCCAGCGTTCAGGGCTTTATAAAGAAAGACACCAATACTGGCTAGGCTTTGCTTTGGCCTCGGCCCGCTATGCCAGCGATGAATCTATTCAGATTCTCTATGACTTTGCCAGTTCGCGCACCGACAGGCTGATACGCGAATGGTGGACCCAAATTCAGCAGATAGAAAAAATGCCTATCGTCCAAAAACTAGAGCGAGAAGAAAAAATTATCCGCCTAAATTATTCCAAGCTATGGCGTCATAAGGCCCAGTTAGCGCTGGAACCAGAAGAGACGGCGCCGGAGTCCAAAACTGCTACCGATTTTGAAGCCATGATACCCGAAAATGTGCGCCAGGAAATTGCCGTCCGCCGGGCCAGAGAGGAACAAGCTGCCGAACTGGCCGACGCCGAATACGACCGCGAACTTGAAAAGAAAATGCAGGTGCCGTATATGACCTTAGAACGCGCCAGAAAAGAGCTTAATGCTCAGGGCATAGGCCAGCTGGCGCTTAGTGATGAGCGGTTTGAAGAAGATATTAACCGCGAAATTGAAGATACTAGCAGGCGGGCTAACGCCCCCAAGCCGCCAAAAAAGAAAAAACGGCGCCGTTTTCGCCGGCCCTTAATTGGCCGGGCGGCCGACACAGCTGATTCCGACAAAAGAGTAGAAGACTTCTATCAAGACAGCCTCTTCTAGTACAATATCCAACGCGATGAGTTTTTTAGATAATTTACCAAAGCCGTTTTTTTTACTGGCGCCGATGGACGATGTAACGGACACGGTTTTTCGTCAGATTGTGGCAGACTGCGCTAGACCGGACTTATTTTTTACCGAATTTGTAAATGTAGACGGATTAAATAGTCCTGGCCGGCCTAGACTTTTGCATAAGCTATATCTATCTAAAAAAGAGGGCCCGGTTATTGCCCAAATTTGGGGATTGAAACCCGAAAACTACTATAAAACTACCAAAGACCTAAAGCAGATGGGTTTTGCTGGAGTAGATATAAATATGGGCTGTCCGGTGAGAACCGTGGTAAAAAACGGCGCCTGCTCGGCGCTAATAAATAACCGCGAACTGGCGGGCGATATTATTGGGGCCGTCAAAGAGGCGGCAGGCGAGGATTTTCCGGTTAGCGTAAAAACCAGGGTCGGTTTTGGCTCAGTAGATCTTAGCTGGATAGAATTTTTACTTAGGAAGAAGCTTGACATGTTAAGTATTCACGGGCGGACATCAAAAGAAATGTCAAAGGTGCCGGCTCACTGGGATTTGATTAATGAGGCGCGGGCCCTGCGTGACCGGCTGAGCCCCGAGACGCTAATTGTCGGCAATGGCGATATAAAAAGCCATATTCAAGGCCTACGGCTAGCTGGTGACTACGGTTTAGATGGCATTATGATTGGCCGCGGCGTCTTTGATGATCCGTTTATTTTTTCAAAAAATAGCCCTTGGCAAAACTGGACGCCCCAGCAGAGAATCAATTTATTTAAAGAACACATAAAACTGCACCAAACTACCTACCAAGCCGGCCAAAGGCGCTTTGAAACACTACGCAAGTTCTGCAAGGTTTATATAAACGGCTTTGATGGTGCCAGCGAGCTGAGAGCTCAATTTATGATGACGGAGAATCCGGCTGAGGCGCTAGCGGTTTTAAATCAGGCAGGTCTGCGCCAAGGTGCGCTGGCGCCGGCTTGACCCCAAGATCGACTAGGCTAGCAGAGTCAGCTCCAGCCGGTAAGTTTGTTTGAACAGCCGCTATCTTGGGATTATCACTTCCCGAGTCTACTGGACTGCCGACAGTAGTATTTGCGGTCTTGGCCGGCTGGTTATTGTCTGTCTGATTTGTCGGGTTGGCTTGGCTAGATGGCCGGGCAGGGGCGGGCACAGAAACTTCCGGCAGTAGTCCGACATAGTTAAAGGAATCAGTTGTCGTCTGCTTTTGCGTAAAGCTGTGAATTAATGTCCGCACGGCATTTTGGCCCATGGCGGCCACGCCCTGGTTGCGTGGCTTGAAATGGCTAAAGATAATTACGAAAATTAACAGGCCGAGGCCCAAAAAGGTTAAAACAACCTGTACGTGCTCTTTGAGATTTGTCTGCATAAGTTAAACATAGCCCGTACGAGTAGGAGTTAGCAGTAAGGCATTTTACAAATCTTTGAGGGTAAATCCTACTGCTCTAATACTCAATAAGTATCATGATTTAACCATGAATAAATAAAGGAGGACTATATGCAAGACGGCATAGAAGCAAGAGATATAAGGTCAATGGCCGGGATTAACTTCCTGCTGGGCATTTGGCTAATAATCTCGCCGTGGATCTTAAGCTACAATACCGGTGGCGCCAAATGGAATCAGTTTGCATTTGGAATAGTAATTTTGGTCTTAAGCGGTCTTAGATATATTTTCCCGCGGGCCCTGGGGGCCAGTTGGCTTGTCGCCCTAGCCGGTATTTGGATGATAATTGCTCCGTTCATCATTGGCTACAATTCTACGGCGGCCTATTGGAACGAAGTGATTGTCGGTATCGTTGTAACCATTTTGGCCCTGTCTAATATGGGTACTTACGGCCGGACGCACGGTAGTCCTGCCTAGGTCTCGGCTATATCTCAAAACCAACAATAATGCCGTCTGAAACCAGGCGGCATTATTAGTTTGGCTTAAATTGTTACGTGCGTGGTGGGGATGCCTGGATTTGAACCAGGGACCAATCGGTTATGAGCCGACTGCTCTAACCACTGAGCTACATCCCCTCGGTGAATTTACAGATGAAATTATACCAGCCAGCCGGCATATTTTATACTTAGGGTGTGACA
The DNA here is from genome assembly GCA_035717985.1 of Saccharimonadales bacterium (SeqCode). Lineage (GTDB taxonomy): Bacteria > Patescibacteriota > Saccharimonadia > Saccharimonadales > UBA10212 > DASTHW01. The sequence continues at coordinate 67,738 of DASTHW010000005.1, forward strand.
GCTTCTAAAATCCAAACCTGGTGGGCAAGCAATAAAAAACAGCTGACTGATATTAAAAATATCGGGCTTTATATTTTTACGGTTATTCTCTTAGCCATTGCCTGGAGTACGGCCAAAACCATCCAGAATAATTATCAACTGCAAAAGCAGATTTCAGTTTTGCGTCAGCAAAACCAAGTTCTTTCTCTGGAAAATCAAAACGCCGGTTTGCAGAACCAGTTTTATCAAACTAATCAGTACTTGGATCTATCGGCTAGGCAAAACTTAGGCCTGGCGGCACCGGGTGAAAAGGTTTTGCTGGTACCGCAAAACGTGGCTCTAAGGTATATCGATCCGGCCATCGTTAAGACCCAGTCTGCTAGCGCTCAGGCGCCGGATAATAGGTCAAAAATTATAAAAAACGTCGAAGCCTGGCGCGATTTTCTGCTTGGCCGCCGCCCCGTAGAGTAGAAAACCTAGTGGCGGTCAACCTATAGTCCAAGAAAAAGACCCCAAACTTGGGGTCTTTTTCTTGGTAGCGGGGGCAGGATTTGCACCTGCGACCTCGTGGTTATGAGCCACGCGAGCTACTACTGCTCCACCCCGCGTCGGTAATGAGACAAAACCTACGGTTTTTTCTCATCGGCGCTTTTCGGAATGAATCCGAATCCGCGCTTGCGCACGGACCACGCCTGCTCTTTTTCCCTAGGATAACCAAGGGCTAGTTAAATTATTTTAATCTGTTAATGGTGGTCTGTCAATCTGTAGCGGCGCCGATAAAAAGCACTAGCTTTTTAGGTAAAAGTCTGTTATAATGGCATTTAAGTTAGCAAAAACAAAAAACAAATAGGAGAAAGTAAATGCCGGAGCTAGAATTCGAGTTGGCACCAACGACAAACGAGGCCATTTTGGCCATTGACGAAGTGCTGATAGCCTAAGGCCAATAACAGATGTAATTATGCTATAATTCATCTGTTTCCATGTCTTTGCGGGAAAGGTAGTAGCCGCGGTTCGTGCGCAAGCGCAAATTCGAATTTAATCGAAAGCGGCGTTGAAGGAAAACCGCAGGTTGTCCTTCAACTTAAGGCAGGGTAGCTCAGTTGGTTAGAGCACAGGACTCATAAGCCTGGGGTCGCGAGTTCAAATCTCGCCCCTGCTACCATAGTACTTATGCCTAAACTCCTATAATTTTATAGGAGTTTATTTTAAGCTTAAGCTATGAATAAAAGCCAAAAAGGCTTTAGTGCAATCGAAGGTTTATTAATTTTAGTTATTTTTGGGGTTATTGCTATTGTCGGAATATATGTATATTCAAACACCAGCACAAAATCCCTTAGCTCTATTTCGATTAAATCGGGAGCTGACATAGAGATAATTTCAGGTGCAGGCGGGATGCCTCCGAATACAAGCTCCGGAGAGTTATTGGTGGGTGAGAAATTTACTGTTGTTTTTACTGCACCATTTTCAAGTTTAGAAAATTGGCAAGCCTCAAAGGAGATAAAAGAAGTCAGCACTACATCAGGCAGGGCTAGCATTGATTTACCGGCAGGTAAATACGGAGCTTATTACATTTACAAAGGTCATAAAACGCTTTATTCGGGCTTAACTCTCGAAAACCCCAGGAACGATATCCAAAGGGACAAACAAGGGCCTTGGTATATAAAAATTAACAACTTACAAAGAACCAAACTCAACTTTTCTGTAAATGCGCAACCAGTCTAAATCCTTGTTGTTTCTAGCTTCCGCTACTCAATTCCGCCAAAATAAGATTCCAATTCGAAGATGGGTCTAAAGCTATGATGGTCAAGGCCAACTAAGCTTGTTAATTTATGGAATTATTGTAAAATTTGGACAATATGATAAGGCAAGTAGAGGCGGGGCCTAGAACCTTTCGGCCGATGGGCACAGGCCGGCGGCATATACATGAGCATGGTTTAAAATGGACAGCCGCTAAAAGCCGCCCGGCTGACATTGGGCCTAACGAGCAGTGGCCTGATCACGAGCGGGCTCGGCGTTTTTTTGAAGTGGCCAGTAAACTACAAGAGGCACCCAACGGCCATCACCCCGATCACTCATTAACCATACATACGGCTCGGATCGCCAGGGATGCGGGCTTTGCGCTGGTGCGCCAGGCGATTACGGCTGAAAAAGGAGCCCGGCTGGCTATGCTGAAACAAGCCTGGCAAGAGCTGGCGGACTCAGCTCAAATGACGGAGAGTTTGATGCCGGTTGAGGCGGAGCCACTGCCAGTCTATACGCCGGAGGCCCGGGCTTTTCTAGATAGTGAGCACGGTGCCACCATATCTTGCTTAGGCCGGACGGCGGTAGTAGCTAAAGTGCTCGATATCCAAACCAAAGAACCTGATATTTTCTTTGATGAGGCCCAAATTTATTTAGCCACCGGATCCAACCGTTATTACGAAACCAGCAACGCAAAACAAGCCGCCCGCTGGAGCGTTATTTCCGGCCAGACTGATAGAGCCCAAAGCTGGCTAGAGACTGCCAGAGACAGCGTGAAGAGAGCCCTAGAGGAAAACCCAGTTAACTACCAGGCGGCCCAGGCCAGCTTATATGAAGCCGAGCCATACTTGGCTAACCCGGTGGCCGCCCGAGCCGCCGCGCTGGCGCGGCCCTAACCTAGAGTAGATTTTTTATGGCGTTAATTAAGGCCGCTTCTTTTAGGCTGACTTTATGCTTTTTGGCGGCAGTATAAAGCTGGTCTGCGGCGCCGGCGATGTAACTCTCCAGCTTTTTATTAACCTTACTCTCAGACCAGTGCTCGCCCGCTTTGTTTTGGAACCACTCTAGATAGCTGACGACTACGCCGCCGGCATTGGCGACGATATCCGGCACAATAGTCACGCCTTGTGACGTCAGTTTATCAAAAGCTTTTTCGTCGATGGGGCCGTTGGCCAGCTCTAGTATAGTTTTGGCCTTAACGGTGCGGTAGTTATCCTCGGTCACGGCGTCGCCCAGGGCGGCCAGAACTAGCACGTCAACCTTTTGACCGATAACCGCCTCGGCTGGTAAGACCTTTACACCGGTTTGCTTAAAATTGGCAAAGCTTTTATGGCCGGCCTTGTATTTTGCTAGCTCATCAGCATCTAAACCATCCTTAGCGTAAAGGGTAGCCGACGAGTCACTGGCTGACACCAGTTTCCACTCGGGATGATCTTTAGCCGCTACCGTGGCAAAAAATGAGCCGACGTTCCCAAAGCCCTGGACAGCGTAAGTCAGTGGCTTATCAAGCCGGCCGCTATGAGCAAGAAGTTGGCGCAGGGCAATTACGCCGCCGCGGCCGGTAGCGGCTTCTCGGCCTAAACTGCCGCCTTTTGCTAAGCTTTTGCCGGTAAAGCTGGCATGGGTGGTGTCACCAGCCAACTTTTCATATTCATTAACCATCCAGTCGATAATCTGGGCGTTGGTATTAACATCGGGTGCCGGGATGTCTTTATCGGGACCAATGTGCGGCGCTAGATGGCGGGCGTATTTACGGCTTAGCTCTTCCAGCTGAGCCGGGCTTAGCTTTTTAGGGTCGACGACAACACCGCCCTTGCCGCCGCCCATAGGCAAGCCAACGGCCGCCGTTTTAAAACTCATTAAAGTAGCTAGAGCCCGCACCTCATCTAAATTCACCTCAGGGTGAAAACGAATACCGCCCTTATACGGCCCGCGCCGCCGGTTGTGTTGCACGCGGTAAGCGTCAAAGCTTTGGCCGTCGTCTAATTTGACTTTAAAAATATGCTCTTTATCGATTTTTATAAGTTCGTCTATGGCTTGGTCGTCTAAACCAATTTTTTTGCCGGCGCGGGTAATCAGCGCCTGAGCCGTCTCTAACATATGCCGCTCCTTTTTTACTATAGATTTCTAAGGCTATCTAATTATAAACCGGACTTGTAGAATTTAAAGATATGACTGAAAAAGAAGAGTCACCAGCCAAACAGCCGACGCCAAAAGTCGATTTAACAGATAGAGCTTTTCGGGCAGGACTCTTCTTAAAAGGTCTAGACGGCCTGATTGAAACTATTGGCGGCATACTGCTTTTACTGGTCAGCCCGGCTCAGATAAACCATTTAGCCCGCTGGCTGACTGAGGGCCAGCTAGATAGAAATCCGCACGACTTTATTGCTAACCATATTTTAAAATCTGCCCACAGTCTTACTGGTGCGTCGCTAATTTTTGGCGCGGCTTATCTTTTAAGTCACGGTATAGTCAAAATTATTTTAGTGTTTGAAGTCTTGCGCGGCCGGACCTGGGCCTATATCGGTCTTATAGTTGTCACCGGCCTATTTGTGATTTATCAAGTTTATAGAATTACTGCCGTCAAGTTCTCGGTTAGCCTGCTTCTTTTAACCATTTTTGATCTGATAATTATTTATTTGACGCAAAAAGAATACCGTCGCCACAGAGCCCGCCTTGAGCGTGCATCTGATTCAGAAGACTAGCCCTTGTCTGACTTTTTAGGTTTATAGCCCAAGATGCCCCGGTTACCCGGGTCCTCTACCTCGGTGGCGCCGGCGATGCCCTCGTCATAATGTTCGTGCGAATCGACATTAGTATCGGCCTCTTGGTGGGTGTCGTCTACGGCGTCGCGGGCACCGCTAGGTGCTGAAAACGGCGTGGAGTAATCCTGTGGTAATTCCTCGGCCCGTTCTTCGTCATCAGTTAATCCATGCGGCGGCATAGTCCTCCTTTCCGCTTCAAGTAAATTAAACACCTATCCTGCCTCTAGCATAAGTAAAATATCTTACTTCGCCCCTGAACTTTAATTGTTAAATTAATAAAAGCAGTTATTAAATGGATAAAGAGGAGGCAGGTATGGCTGATTTATCAGGCAAGAAGGTGGCTGTAGTAGCCACGGATTATTTTGAAGAGGCCGAGCTGACTGAGCCGGTCAAAGCCTTGCGTGAGGCGGGCGCTAAGGTAGAGATTATAGCTCCTGAGGATGGCAAAATAAAAGGTTTGAAACATGTGGAACCGGGGGAATCCGTTAGTGTTGATAAAACGTTGGAGCAGGCCAACCCAAATGATTATGATGCCGCTGTTTTTCCAGGCGGCGCCGTTAACGCCGATCAACTGCGAGTTAGCCAAAAGGCCCGCGATTTTCTGACCAAAATTATGGACGAGCAGGGCAAACCAACAGCTATAATTTGCCACGCGCCGTGGATGCTGGCGAGCGCCGGCTTAGCCCGGGGCCGAAAATTGACTAGCTATCACACTATTGCTGACGATATGCGTAATGCCGGCGCCGACTGGGTGGACGAAGAGGTGGTGGTTGACGGTAATTTAATCACTAGCCGGGACCCTGATGATCTACCGGCTTTTAATAAGGCATTAATCTCGGCCTTAGCTGGCTAGTCGAACTGGCCGCACCGGCCTGCTAGAATTTAAGGACATGAACGTCAAACTGTTACCAGGTAAATATGTGCTGGCCGTTAGCGGCGGCGTTGACTCGATGGTACTGCTGGACTTACTAGCTAGCCGGCCCGGCCTTGATTTGGTTGTGGCTCATTTTGACCACGGTATTAGGCCTGGTTCCACTGGCGATGCCCAATTTGTTAAAACTAAGGCTCAAAAGCTAAATCTCGCTTTTGAACTTGGCCAGGGCCGGTTAGGGCCAGCCGCCAGTGAAGAACAGGCCCGTCGGGCCCGCTACGACTTTTTAGAATCCACGCGGGCAAGACATAACGCCTTGGCCATAGTTACCGCTCACCACCAGGATGACTTAATTGAAACGGCTCTGATTAATACTATCCGAGGTACTGGCCCGCAGGGCCTGACGGCGATTTTACGAAACCAGGAGATCGTCCGTCCGCTCTTATCTACTCCCAAGGCTCAAATTTTGGACTATGCTCGCGCTCAAAATCTGGACTGGGTCGAGGACGAAACTAATACCGACGAACGCTATTTGCGAAATTGGGTGCGGGCTAGATTAATGCCAAAACTATCAGAAACCGACAGGCAAAAACTGCTAACCGGCCTTTACCGGCTGGAGCAAGTTTTAGACGAGACTAACGTGCTCATGGACCGCGTCTCGCGTCGAGTAATTGAGCATAATATCATTAACCGGGCAGAATTTACCAGCCTGCCTCAGGCCATTGGCCAAGAGCTTTTATATCGCCGGCTGAAAGCACTAAAAGTCCCAGATTTAGACCGCCGGACGGTAGAGCGGCTGGCGGTGGCCATACGTACCGCTAAAGCCGGCACAAAACAGGAGATTAAAAAAGACTTTGTATTAAAGATTAAGCGGGATACAGCCCAAATAGCAGTAGCTAACAGGGGCTGGTATAATTAACCTATGGATAGAAAGCAATTCCGTATAAGAGGTAGCGGCGGGCCTGGTAAGGGTCGCCGGAACAACTTCAAAAACGCCGGCTTTATTGCGCTTTTGATTTTATTCGGTCTTGTTTTTTACGCCGCTTTTAGCCAGTCACCCAGCTTAAAAGAAGTCCCTTTTTCGCAGGTTATCTCGGATGCCAATAGCGGTAAAATTTCCAAAATTGTTGTCAACGGCACCGAGCTGGATGTCACGCCCAAAGGCCAAAAATCAGCTACCGAAAAGTCCTACATGGAGCCCAATTCCAGTATTTACCAACAGGGCCTCAAGCAGGGCAAGGTCACACTGGTCAACAAGCCGCAGTCCTCGAGCGGCAGTATTTGGATAACTATTCTAGCCAATGTTTTACCGGTAGTGGTTATCGCTTTCATCTTAATTTTGATGTTCCGAAGCGCCCAGGGTCAGGGGAACCAGGCTTTAAGTTTTGGTAAAAGCCGGGCAAAGCTTTACGGCGGCGAAAAAAAGCGGGTGACTTTCAAGGATGTAGCCGGCAATGACGAGGCTAAACAGGATCTGGAGGAGGTGGTTGAGTTTTTGAAGTATCCCAAAAAGTTTGAGGGCGTGGGCGCTAGAATCCCTAAAGGTGTGTTACTGGTGGGTCCGCCGGGTACCGGTAAAACTTTGCTCGCCCGGGCAGTTGCCGGCCAAGCTAATGCACCGTTCTTTTCAATTTCTGGTTCGGAATTTGTGGAAATGTTTGTCGGCGTTGGCGCCAGCCGGGTGCGCGACTTATTTAATAAAGCCAAGAAAAACGCCCCCTGTATTATCTTTATTGATGAAATTGACGCCGTTGGCCGCCGCCGAGGCTCGGGTATGGGCGGCGGACACGACGAGCGCGAGCAGACACTAAACCAGATTTTGGTAGAGATGGACGGCTTTGAGCAGGGCCAGAATGTGATTGTTTTAGCCGCCACTAACCGCTCGGATGTACTCGACCCGGCGCTACTGCGCCCCGGCCGGTTTGACCGGCGGGTAAACATTGATTTGCCTGACCGCCGCGACCGCAAATTAATTCTTGAGACCCATTTTAAAGATAAACCAATCAGTAAAGATGTTGATATGGAGGCGCTGGCCGCCAAGACCGCTGGCTCATCGGGTGCGGATCTTGCCAACATCGCTAACGAAGCGGCCATTTTAGCCGCCCGTCACAACCGCAAAGTCATTGATAACGAAGACGTAGTCAACGCCTTTGAAAAGGTAGCCATTGGCCCGGAGCGCAAGAGCAAAATTATGAGTGATAAGGAAAAAGAATTGACGGCTTATCACGAGGCCGGGCATGCCGTAGTTGGCCATGTTTTGCCGGACAGCGATATGGTGCATAAAGTTACCATCATCCCCCGTGGCGGCACTGGCGGTGTTACCTGGTTTATCCCGCCGGAAGATAAAAGCTATCATAGCATTATCGAATATAAGGATGTACTAGCCCGTATGCTGGGCGGCCGGGCCGCCGAAGAGCTGGTTTACGGCCTGGACCGAGTAACTACCGGCGCCGGATCTGACCTACAGAAAGCCGCCGAGCTGGCCCGCGATATGGTAGTTAATCAAGGCATGGGTAAAAAACTGCGCGACCAAGTCTTTCACGTTGAGGAGGGTATGATGCTGGAGCGCATGGTGCATGAGCGCCAATATTCGGATGAAACCGCCAAGATTATAGATGATGAAGTTGAATCATTGATTACCGAAGCCGCCCGCCGGGCCCGCATAGTTCTTAAATCCAACCTAAAGAAGCTGGAAACTCTCAAGGACGCTCTGCTTGAAAAAGAAACTGTAGAAGCTGAGGATGTTCTAAAACTGCTGGAAGGGGCACATATGCCCCCCGAAGCCGCACTATATTAAATGAAGGTATTGGTTTTATCCGGCGGAAATTCGCCGGAAAGAGAAGTCTCACTGCGCTCTGGTGAGAACATTAGATCTGCGCTAAGAGACAGCGGCCACAAGGTTTATGACTATGATCCAGCTGGTGGCTATGGCGGGCTGGATGAATACGTCGGTAAGGTGGACGTAGTTTTTCCGATTTTGCACGGGGCTGGCGGCGAAGACGGTGAAATACAGGAGGAGTTAGAGGCCAGGCAATTCAATTATTTAGGCTCCGGACCGAGAGCCTCGGCGGACTGTTTTAATAAAGTAAAAACTAAGGAAATACTTAACAAGTTAAGTATTTTGACTCCTAAGTATGAAATCGTTACGGCTGATTCTTTTGCCGGCTCTGCTTTGACTAAAAAACCATATGTTCTAAAACCGATTGAGGGCGGCTCTACCATCGACGCATTCATTGTCCGTGCGCCCGACAGCGCTCAAATCGACGTTGACATACTCAAAAGGTATAAAAGTATGCTTTTGGAAGAGCTGGTTGACGGCAAGGAAATTACGGTGCCGGTTTTAGGCAATAAATCTTTGCCGGTAATCGAAATTATTCCGCCGGCCGGTAGAGAGTTTGATTATGAAAATAAGTATAACGGCGAAAGCCAGGAGCTTTGCCCGCCAAAAAATGTGGACGAGGGGATCCAGCGGAGGGCTCAACAATTAGCATTGCAGGCTCATAGGGCGCTAGGTGCCAGGCACCTTACAAGATCTGATTTCATTGTTGATAGCGGTGGTCAAATCTGGGCTTTAGAAATTAATACTATGCCCGGGATGACGGCTGAGAGTCTTTACCCGAAATCGGCCCTGGCGGCCGGCATAAATATCGCTCAGCTGGTAGATCGGTTTACTGAGATGTCGCTTCAGCCGACTAAGTCTACTAGCCTGTAGGCCTTAATTTGGCGTCAATCATAACAACATCTTTGACCTTGGCGCTAGTGTAGAATATGACTATGGCGATAGATAGAATCGTTAATACTTCTGATGAGACTGAAGCCGAACAGGAATTTGAACAAACTCTCAGGCCGCATGACTTTGCTAGCTATGTCGGCCAGGAACGATTGAAGAAAAATCTAAAGCTGACTATCGGTGCTGCCAAAAAGCGGTCTGAGCCGATTGACCACGTTTTACTTTACGGGCCGCCGGGACTAGGCAAAACCACCATGGCCACAGTTATAGCCAACGAAATGGGCGCCCAAATTAGAATTACTTCCGGGCCGGCTGTAGAGCGGGCTGGTGATCTAGCTTCGCTGTTGACTAATTTATCTGACGGCGACATTTTGTTTATTGATGAAATCCACCGCCTGCACCGCTCTGTGGAGGAGGTATTATACTCGGCGATGGAAGATTTTAAGTTGGACATTATGTTGGGCAAGGGCCCTAGTGCCCGTTCACTGCGGCTAGATTTGCCACGCTTTACTATCATCGGTGCTACGACGCGGGCCGGAGCCTTGGCCGCCCCTTTGCGTGATCGTTTTGGTATTATCCACCGTTTGGAATTTTATGATGAGTCTGAAATTAAAAAGATAATCCAGCGGGCGGCCGGTATTTTAAAAGTTAAAGTTGATGAGCCGGCCGCCGGCTTGCTAGCCCGCCGTTCGCGGTTGACCCCTCGGGTGGCCAACCGGCTTTTAAAAAGGGTGCGTGATTATGCCGACATGAACGGCGACGGCATAATAGACCAAGAAATTGCCAGAAAAGCTTTGGCTCTGCTGGAGATTGATGATCTTGGCTTAGACCCGGCTGACCGGCATATTCTAAATGCCATAATTGACTATCATAACGGCGGGCCGGTGGGCGTGGAGACACTAGCGGCCTTAACAGCCGAAGAGCGCTCGACAATTGAAGACGCTATTGAGCCGTATCTTATGCAAATTGGCCTGCTGGAGCGGACGCCTAGAGGCAGAAAAGTCACTAGCCGGGCCTACAAACATCTTGGTAAAAAGCCTACCTCGACTCAACCGTCGTTGTTATAATTATCATAGATGGAACCTCAGCTCCCCCAACCTCAACCAGTTGTCGCCGATCCGGCTAATGCCAATGATTTAATAGAGCAGGACGAACGAGTACTGGCCGTGGTGCGTAAGCACTGGGCCGGCGTAGCCGGCATGTACGCCATGGCGGTCTTGGTTTTGGTGGCCTTGGTAGTGCTTGGTATTTTTGTTATGCCTGATGTTGACGCCTCGGCCGGCGCTAAAACTCTGCTGATTGGCGGCGGTCTGGTGGTAGCGGCCTGTTTGATAGCCGTATTTTTGACAATGATTTATATCTATCATAAAAGTAATCTGACTATCACCAACCAAAGTCTAGTCCAAACTATCCAGCGGAGCCTGTTCAATAAAAAAATCTCGCGCTTGTCGATGTCTAATGTTGAAGACGTTAACGCCGAACAGAAGGGGATTATTGCCAGTATGTTAGGCTACGGAACCCTGACGGTGCAGACAGCCGGCGAGGAAGACAACTTTGTTTTTAGCTATTGTCCCGGCCCGAATGCTCTAGCCGAGCGGATTTTGGAAGCCCGCCAGGCTTACGCCCAGCATCATCCTGTCGTCTAAATAATATTCTTTTCCAAAGAATCAAATCCTTTGCCACCTTTTGCCGAAAAGGTGGCGCCAAACTCTCGGCGGCTTTTTCATCGTGACACGCCGCTAGTTAAAACTAGGCTCGGTTGAAAAACTCCTCAAAATTTATCCACCGGATAAATTTCTCGTCAAACATTTTCAACCGACCAAGTACGCCTATTTTTAACAACGTCAAATCAGGAGGAAAAAGATGCCGAATAAAAACATTCTTCGGCCCTCTTCATCCAGCTGAGCGAGCCTCAGCCTTTGAAGTTCGAGCCGAGAGCTTTGCTTTGGATCCAAATTAACATGATCACTCTTGGAAGGGGTTATTCCGGGCGGAGTTAAAGAGACTATGTACCTGAGGGCTGGCTTGCTCCAGGCTTTGGATTTGGCTAATAGCTTTTTGATCAACTTTTGGAATACTGGTATCGGATGAAACGGAGCCGGTGTCGGCCGGCTCGGCGCCGGCCAGTTGGCTAATTCGCCAGACTACCAGTATATAGGCGAATAGCACTATTAAAATGGCCGCAAAGACGGCGTGCTTTCTAAACCGACCACTATTGGCCCGGGCTAGTTTTAAAATTTGATCGATGTTGATATTTTTCATGGCTTTATAAAAATATTAAGCGTTAAAGTGAAGTTGATCTGATTGCCCGGTGCATTAGCTACTGGCTGGAGCACTAGCCCAGCAATCTGGGCGGTGCGGCGGTTGTTTTCGATATCCTGCAAAAAGTTAATAAGCTTCTGGTAAGTTACTTGTTTAGCCGAGGGGACCTGCGAGCCGGTCTCTGGAGTGATTATCAGCTGGACGCTGTACAAACCGGGAATCCCTTTAACCGGCAGAGCCTGGCTTAGCGCACTAATTGATGAAGTTTTTAAGCCGAGGTTACTAGTCGGGAAGTTAACGGTCTGGAGGCTAATGCCGGCTTGGTCGGCCATCTGAAAAATGTCTAATACGGCCTGAGCCTGATCCTTGTCGTTAGGGATTACGGTGCTAGCTACGGTTTTGAAGTAGCTATATTTGGCAATTTGTTTCTTGGCAATTTCAAGGTTGGATAACTGAGCGTCGGCCGCCTGAGTTTTTTGCTTTAAGGCCGAGACGTCACTACCTTTAGCGGATAATTTGCTCAGCCCGCCAACCGCCAAAATGATGAAAACCAGCACGCAGGCAGAGAGGCCGGCCAGCAGTATCAACTGGAACCTTTTGCTATCCATTAACTGCCCCCCGGTACGTTTTGGTATTTTTTGATGGCCGAGGTGCTAAATAACGCCTTGAAACTGCCGTTACAAGCATAGGGGCCAGACGACGACGAATTTGAGCAAGTGATGCTGACGATATCAACTTTAGAGAAAAGCCCGTTGGCTGGATCGTTTAGGTTGACGCCCACCTGAGCGGCGGCGGCGTAAGACTTGGCGTTAACACTTAAATCAATCGGCCCGTTAATTTTATCTAGGGTCAGAGAACTGAGGACCGTGCCGCTAGGCATAACTTTGCCGATGTCTTGAATAAGATCTGAAAACCGGACTTCACTATCCAGCACCCGGTTAATTACTTTTACGTCGCCGGTTATAGTAGAGGCCTCTTTTTGCACCTGCGATAGATTTTGGGCCTTTAACTGAGCATTAGTTTGATCAAGCTGACCGTGTAAATCTGTAACCTGAGAGTTTAGGTACAGCCAGCCGCCTGCCAAAATTATCACCAGCCCACCGATGGCTACCAGAGCACCGATAATCCAGCGCCTCAGAGAGGTGTTGGCCCGGCCGTATTTAATGCGGACTGCAAATTCCGGCGGCAGTAGGTTAATCATCGATAAATCTCCGGGGGGTCAAGCAAAGCCTCGCCGGCGGCGGTATTAAAAGCCGCTTGCTCGAGGCTGGATGGCCGCTTAAGGTGTCCAAAATCAATTTTTTTCCAGGGGTCAAGCGTGGTGGTCGGCAGTTCGATTTGCTTTGCTAGGTACTGATTGATACCGGGCATATTGGCACCGCCGCCGCTGGTAATAATCCGGGCAATCTTGCGCTGGGAGTGGCCGGCGCGGTCGGTGTAGTAGCGCGATACTTTACGAATCTCTTTGAGCAGATTTTCCAGCACTGGCTCAATGGCCGCTTCAATTTGCTGTTGATTTTGGCTGATGCCGATGCCGTATTTACTGCGCATTTCAAAGGCCGATTCGGTGTCGGTATTTAACTTTTCGCTCACCAGCTTGGTCATTAAATCGCTACCGCCCGGGATGGTGCTGTTAATAATCATAATCTTGTCAAAAACAGCGACGTCGATAGCCGCCGCACCAAGATCCACCAGCATTGAAGCGCCGTCCACCGGCTCGATTAAATTAAATAGCCTGGCAGTTGAATTGATTGACGGTTCTAGAGCTACCAGTTCTAAATCAAGGGCCGCCAGCAGTTTAACGTAACTATCGACAATTGTTTTGGGCGTAGCCATCATCAAAAGCTCAATACCCTCCGGCCCTCGGCTGGCAATTTCATAATCAATATAGAGATTGGCGGTCGGCATAGGGATGTACTGCTCAGCCTCCAGCTTTATGGCCCCGGCAATGTCTTTATCGGCTATGGCCGGCAATTTAATCAGCCGGCTAAAGGTGTGCGAAGTCGGTAGCGAGCAAACTACCCGGCGGGTATAAATTGAGCCGTGAATCTCTTTTTTAAAAAGCTCGTACATGGCCTTGCTAACAGCGTCAAAATTAGTAATAACACCATTGTTAATAGCGCTGGGGTCAAACTTAGTAATTCCCCAACCCAAAACTTTAGGTAGTTGTGGAGACGAAAGATCAAGCTGAATGACTTTGATGGTGGACCAGCCAATATCAAGGCCAAACAGCGGCTCATCATGGTAAAAGTTAGCAAAGCCCATCACAAGTATTTATATTGGTTATCCTTAATATTTATGAGTATAACACTTAAGACGTCTTTGCCGGCAGGGTCGGAGATGGGGTTCAATAACTTCTCCGGTAGCCGCTGATTACCCAGAAGGTGGAGCTACCGGTTGGTACGGCCGTACCAAAGGTGATAGTTCCGGAGTTGCTGAGGTTAATGGTCTGACCTAACAGCGCACCTATGGCACCAGCATTAGATATCGAAACACCGGTCCAGTAGCTGTATAAAATTGACTGAGGGGCGGAGGTGTTATTAGTCAGTGAGATAGTGTTAATAGACCTAGAATTATAGGCGTCAGTTCCGTCTAAACTGGTGCAGTCCGGCGAACAGCTGGCGGTGCTGTAAAAGGTGTAGACTTCAAAGCCGGTACCGCTAGAATTTGAGGCTAGCTTGGCGGTGTTACTAAGAGAAACCCCGTCCAGACCGTCCACCATGATATTAGGCCGGGTGCTGGCCAGACTATCGGCTACTATCAGCTGAGAACTGTTAGTCAGTGATAAACTGCCGTCTATCCAAATATCGCCCTGGACGGTTACTTTACAGCTACCGCCAATCGTCACATCGCCGGTAATATGGGTGTTGGCTGGCCAAGTCTGAGATCCGCTATTGCACGAAAAACCGCCGCTGATAGTATTTGCCACGGCCGCCTTCTGGCTGGCTCGGTCATAAGTCGGCAAGGGCTGGGCCGTGACACCGGAGCTAGCCGTCAGCCCAGGATTACTCATATTAGTGCCGTCGGTCTGGTTATTGGCTTTTACCGTACCGTAAATTTTGCCGCTGTTTTGGATGACGATAGGCTGAGGAAAACCATCTGCGCTGGTGCAGACTCTGGGGTACGTAGTGTTGAAATTGGGGTCTGATTGCGCCGGGCAGGTTTGATCGGCCACATTAACATTAACCGGATTAGTACTTAGACCTATTTGGGCGGTGTTGGATAGACTTATGGTGCCATTAATAAATATGTCGCCGGCTACAATCTTGGAGCTATTATCCATATTCAAACCGCCTTCACCGCTGACAATACTGAAGTTGCCGGTAGTAACGGCTCTTAGGTCAACCTTTAATGTCACAGAGGCCGAAGGTGAGCTAGCGGTGCTGGGGTTGTAGGCCCGGCCGATGACGGTTAGCGTATCGCTAACAGCGGAGTTACTGGTTAGGCTGGCAGAGAAAGTTGTCTTAACGTAAGTATCGCCGCTATGAAGAACCGTTTCGCTAACGCCGCTCCAGGTTGAGTCCTGGTTTAACTGCTCAACGGAATAATCGACGCCAGCATCAGCGGCAATTTGAGCCTGGGTGTGCATTTGATCGGCTATGGCCAGGCGCAGGCTATTGACCGACAGCGCCAGGTAAGAGGCGGCTATTAACATCAGCGACGGCGCCACGATTATCAGCGAAATCAATATTTGGCCCTTCTCATTTTTAGCTTGTTTCATTGAAAATTATTCCTCAGTGTCACCCTAATATCATTGGTCAGCTTAATCGGGGCTCCCAGCGAATCTCTCTGCATAGTTAGTGAAATATCGATGGATTTAGCCTGCGCTGGGTCGGTAGTCAAAGCGGCGTCCTGGTCATAAAGAGTGAAGACCATGGAATTAACATAATCGGCTAAATCTTTATCGGCCGGGCAAGAGGCGCTAGCTAGCGCGGCCGGGCAAGATGTCTTCAAAGTGTCGCCGGTGGCATTAGGGTTAGATAAGCTTCTTTGCATTAGTGAACTACCGTTTTTGTAATAGACTAGCTCGTTCATATAGGGATTGCCGGTAGACGGGTCGATGATGTAATTGCGGCTAGAGTCGAGCGCCGGCGAGGCTATCACAATAACAAAATTACTGTTACTGGTGGTCCAGCCGCCGGCCGGCGCGTTGGGGTCGGTAATTGTATTGGTTTGCCTAACGCCGCCGCCTACCCGCAGGGCTTCCACTGTCGTCCTGAGCAGATTTTGGGAACCAACCGTCAGGTCTATGGAGGCGTTATTTCTGGCAATGACTAGATAATAGTTGGTGAGGGCGGACAAAAAAGAGACGGCTAAAATAGCCGTGACGGCGGTTATAACCATAAGCTCTACGATTGTAAAGCCCGAGCTTGAACTGTTATTGGCCGACACCTAATTCTCCTATGTATGTGGTATATGAATAGCTTCTGGTGGTACCCTGGTCATAAAACGACAGGGTTATATCGATTTGCTTAATTCCCGGGGATGGGTTAGTTATATCTAAGCTGGCGCTCTTAGGGTTTGGTAGGGCCGAGGGGAGCTCGCTGGTGATATCGCTATCGCCAACATTTAAAGCGTTAAAACCTTGGTTGCGAAGAGCCTCAACCTTGCCCTCTACATAGGAGTTGGCTAGCAGTAAATTGCGGCTTTTTTGACCGGTGTGTAAGTAAGTATTGATGATATTGTTAGTCGCCAGAACCAAAAGCCCGCCTACGGCGATAGCGATAATTAGCTCCACTATTGAAAAACCAGCTGTACCGCTACCATCTTCCTGTTTAGCCCAATCCCAGGGTTTCATGCTTAAGCTAATTATATGTTAAGCCTCCTCTGGTGGCCAGCTATCTGAAGGCCTAATAAAAACCGGGGACTAAGAGTCCCCGGTTTTTAAACCAACTTTAGTCTAAATTAGTCGGAGCCGGTCTTTTGATAGGTGCCGCCAGCCTCAAGATTGGCTACAAGAGTGTAGCTAGCGCACATGGTAGCGGAGTTGTCGCAACCGGTTGGCGATACAGTGTAGCCGTAGCAACCGCTAGCCGGAGTGGTGGAATTCTGCAATTGCACCACTCCGCTGGTAGTGCAGTTAGTATTGCCGCTCTTCCACTGGGGGTCCTGCAAAGCTGTTGGATCCAAACCCTTTAGCTGTCCGGATACGAAACTAGCGGTGTTCATATTGGCGTTGGTGGGGTAGTACCCATTTTGAGCATTATAGGCTTCAACCTGCCCCTGGATTGAGTTAAGGTCGGTCTTGCGCTTGGTGTCCCGGGCCTTAGACTGCACGCCGTTATAGGTTGTGATAACTAGCGTCGCCAAGATACCAATTACGATAATGACAATTAACAGTTCTACGATGGTAAAACCGCGCTTGTCTTTTAGTTTAGAGAACATTGTTGTCCCACCCTTCTTAAATTTTTAAATCATTTTAATGTTAAAGAGAACGGTTTGTTCTATGAGCATGATTATAAACATGAGCGAATTGTTGTCAAGATGATACTAAGGGGATAACTTTTATCATCCGCCGACGTTTTTGCTAAGGTTGGCAATCGGGCCCATAACTGAGGCGGCAATCAGACCAACTAACGAGCCCAACACAATTATCATTAGCGGCTCTATCAGGCTAGATAGGCTATCGATAACCACATCTACCTCTTCATCATAAAAGTCAGCCACTTTAACTAGGATGTCGCCAATATTACCGGTCTCCTCGCCGACGCTAATCATCTGGCCAACGATGGCCGGAAAATACTGCGCCTCAGCAAACTGCTTGCCCAGCGGCTGGCCATTACGTACCTTTTCAGCGATAGTGACAAGCTCTTTTTGGATTACTTTATTGCCGACGGCCTTGCCGGTAATTTCCAGGGCATCCAGCACGCTGACACCGGAGCCCATTAGCGCCGAAAAGGTCCGGGCAAAACGGGCTACAGCAATTTTGGCGATAATTTTGCCAAACACCGGAATCCTCAATAAAAAACTGTGGTATTTATAGGCACCGGTCGGGGTTTTGGTCCAACGGCGCAAATAGGCTATGCCAACGGCGAAAATTATGATAAATAGCACGGCGTTGATGGTAAGAATCGATAAAATCGGCACCTTAGTTAGCGGCGGCAAGATAGCGTGGACTATGGACGAGCTTTTAAGAAAGTTGCTGATATCGAGCATAATCTGGGTATAGATAGGGAATTTGGCGTTAGGCCCGCCTAAAGAGTGCAGGATATTGCCGATCTTAGGCAGAATAAACAGCATGATGCCAAAAAAGGCGATGATGGTGATACACAAAATTACCACCGGATAGGCCATAGCCGAGCGGATCTTTTTACGGATAGTAGCGTCTTTTTCCACCTGCAGGGCTAGGCGCTTTAAAATATCGTCCAAAATACCGCCGGCCTCGCCGGCCCGCACCATATTTATATAGACGTCGCTAAAAACGTTGGGATATTTAGCCATGGCGTCGGCTAGCGAGCTACCGGCACCTACCTCGTGGTTAACCCCGTTGATAACCGATTTAAAATAAGGGTTTTCGGCTTGGCCGGCCAAGGTTTCCAGGCACCTTGGCAGGCTGACGCCGGCGCTGACCATGGTCGACAGCTCACGAGTAAAAACCATCAAATCGTGGAGCTTAACTTTCTTATTAGTGAAAAAACTATTTTTTTTAGCGCCGGCGTCAGCGCTTTCTTTAATGGTCAGCGGCCGGCTACCCTGGGCCCGGAGAGCCGATAAGGCTTCCTCACGCGAGCCGGCGGCCAGCACGCCGTGGGCGTGCTGGCCTTCTTTAGTAATAGCGTCATAAGCAAACTGGGCCATGCTCTTAGCCTTCGGTAGTCACCCGCATTATCTCTTCCAAAGTAGTTTGGCCCCGCAGAGATTTAATTAGACCGTCAGTTTGCATAGTCACCATGCCTTCTTTGATAGCCTCGTCCTGCAAGACCTCGCTGGAGGCCCCGTTAATAACCTGTTTTTGCACAGCCGTACTCATCGGCAGGACTTCATAAATACCCAGTCGCCCGCGAAAAGCACTGCCTTCGCCGCCGCGGATCCGCCACATTCTAATAATCGAATCATCCGAGGTCGACGGGTCGGTGGCCGGGCCAATGCTGGAGCGGATAGCCTGTAGTTCTAGTTGATGGATTTTCTTCATCGTCGTCGGGTCGTTCAGGCCAAAGGCACTCTGTACCCGTCTTAGCGTGGCCTCATCCGGTTTGAAGGCTTCCATGTTCTCTGGAATCAGCCGGCGCACCAGACGCTGAGCCACCACTGCCCGCACGGTGCTGGCAATCAAAAAGGGCTCAACGCCCATATCAAGCAGTCGCGGCAGGGCGGTGGAGGCATTATTGGTGTGAAGTGTGGAGAACACCAAGTGGCCGGTCAAAGCGGCCTGGACAGACAAACGGGCAGTCTCGCTGTCGCGGATCTCACCGACCATGATGATGTTGGGGTCTTGGCGCAGAAGGGCCCGCAGGCCGCCGTCAAAAGTCATACCGCCGGCCGGGTTGACCTGCACCTGATTGACGCCCGGTATCTTATACTCCACCGGATCTTCCACGGTGCTGATGTTAACGGTTGGCTGGTTGAGCCGCGACAGAATCGAAAATAAGCTGGTACTTTTACCAGAGCCGGTGGGACCGGTAAATAAAATCAGGCCGTGAGGGCGGGTTAGGGCGTCTTCCAGACGCTCTAGGTTGGCTCCCCAATAGCCCAGCTCCTGCAGGGTAGAAGCCTTGGTGTTTTCGTTTAAAATTCGCATCACTACTTTTTCGCCGTCGACTATTGGCAATGTGCTAACGCGCAGGGCATACTGGCCACTTCCCATGGTCACCTTAAAACGGCCGTCCTGTGGTGCCCGGCGCTCGTCAATTTTTAAGGTAGATAAAATCTTAATGCGGCTAACTAGAGCTGGCAAAACTTTTTTGGGTAGTTTGTTGGTTTCGCGCAGTTGGCCGTCCACCCGGTAGCGGATGGCTACAAAATCTTCGCGTGGCTCGATGTGAATGTCGCTGGCGCCCTGTTTGATGGCGTCTTCTATGACCAAATTAACAGTTTTGGC
Organism: Saccharimonadales bacterium (SeqCode); assembly: GCA_035717985.1. GTDB lineage: Bacteria > Patescibacteriota > Saccharimonadia > Saccharimonadales > UBA10212 > DASTHW01. The sequence goes on from DASTHW010000005.1 coordinate 87,123, forward strand.
TACCGGGCTGTCTTCGGCGACATCTTCTTCGCTAATTTCTTCTTCCGGCGGGGCGGTATCTTCACTGGCGATGACCTGGGTCAGCTCGGTGCCGATATTACTTCGGTATTGGTCTAAAGCCGCCAAAATATTAGACCGCGTGGCAATATAGACGCGGATGTTGGAGCCCAGCTGTTTTTGCAAAAAGTTAAAGGCCTGTACGTCATCGGGATCTTCCATGGCTAGGTGCTTACTGCCATCAGCCTTGACGTCAAACAACACACAGCTATATTGGCGGGCGATGTGTTCGGGGATCAGGTTCAGCACTTCCTTGCGCAGGTTGCGCGGCACTAGTTCCACAAACGGTACTTCGATTTTTTGCGAATATAGCTGAGTCAGCTCTTTTTCACTCAGAGCATTATTTTGCAAAACCACATCCTGCAAAGTCTTTTTTTCGGTTTTTTGCTGGTCCTGCAGGCTTTTGACTTGCTCGGAGTCTACCTTATGGCTCTCCTTTAGAAGGTCGACCACCAAACTGTCGCTAATACGCATATGCTTTAGTATATATTAACCAGGCTTTTGTTTAAGGGGTAATTTATCTGCCGGCACTTTGCTATAACCAAGAGGCTAATTTTTTTAAAGCAATTTAAGCTAAGCAGGAGCGTTTTTCGAGGCCCACCGCTTGGTATACTATTTAAAGCAAATAGTAAGGAGCTACACGTGGCAGATAAACTGAGCGCTAAAAAGGTTAAAGAAGATTCAGCCGGGAGCGGCAAGAGCCAGGCGCTCCAGTTGGCCGTAGACGCTATTGAAAAACAGTTCGGTAAAGGCGCCATCATGCGCCTGGGTGAGGCTCACGCCGCACACGTCGAGACTATTTCTACCGGCAGTCTAAGCTTGGATTTAGCACTGGGCGGCGGTATTCCCAAGGGCCGGATTATCGAAATTTACGGGCCGGAAAGCTCTGGTAAAACCACTGTTTGTCTGCACGCCGTAGCCCAGGTGCAGGCTGGCGGCGGCACGGCCGCCTACATCGATGCCGAGCACGCCCTAGACCCGGCTTACGCCAAGCGTCTGGGAGTTAACACCGATAAACTGCTGATTTCACAACCCGATAGCGGCGAGCAGGCTCTGGAAGTTGTCGAGACCCTGGTGCGCTCCAACGCCGTTGATATTATCGTAGTTGACTCTGTCGCCGCCCTGGTGCCCCAGGCCGAAATTGAAGGCGATATGGGCGATGCCCACATGGGCCTGCAGGCCCGGCTAATGAGCCAAGCTCTACGTAAGCTGACCGGTGTCATCAGCCGGACTAAGTGCACGGTTATTTTTGTCAACCAACTGAGAATGAAAATTGGTGTTATGTTTGGCAACCCAGAGACCACTACCGGTGGTAATGCCCTCAAATTTTATTCGTCAGTCCGGCTGGATATTCGGCGAATTGGCCAAATTAAAGCCGGTGATACCGTGATTGGTAACCGGGTACGGGTTAAGGTGGTTAAAAACAAAATAGCGCCACCATTCCGCGAAGCCGAGTTTGACGTTATGTACAATCAAGGTATTAGCCGAGAAGGCGATATTTTGGACCTTGCGACGGTTCGGGACATCGTCCAAAAGTCCGGCGCCTGGTTTGAATACGACGGCCAAAAAATTGCCCAAGGTCGGGAAGCCGCTAAAAATTACCTGCGCGAAAACCCTAAAGCCATGGAAAAAATCGCCGAGCAAGTCCGGACTGCCGCCCAAGCCGAGTAGATGACCGCTCAAGCTAAACTGCATGTCGAAACTTTTAGGGTTTATAGCGACGATGTCTTAGCAGAGCCCACTGTTCGCCGCGGCGCCGCGGTTGTCAGCTTTTGGAATAACGGTATGCCAGCCAGGTTTTTAGACTTTCTAATGGATCCCGACCAAACGGACGCGGCCTCTACCTATAAAGGAAATTTGGCTTACCAACTAGATGAAGCTGATCCGCCCGAAGTGTCAGACGGCAGAGTTTACGAAATGGGTTTAGAGGCGGGTTATTTTGGCGGCAATCGTTCAACATCTTACTTTTTTCCAAACAAAGTCTACTCGGTAGAAGGCCGGCAAATGGGCCAGTTTGCCTTGGCTTGCCTCAAGAACGACTCCGTACAGTCATCGGCCGGCCGCCGGGCGGCCAATATAGTACGCCTAGGTACAGCTAGCGAAGTCCAGACCTTGGCTAGCCCGTTCAGGGGATCCTCACTGCTTTTTATGCATGAACATAGTCCGGTAGTAATTGCTGACGGTGGTGAAGGCAAGGCTTTTGCGGACACTAAATACCAGCTAATTTATGACAGACGCGCGGGACTCCGTGTCGAGCCGTATGAGGGTTGGCCAGGGGATGATTTTGGCGGGTCAGACCGCGAGCCGCGCCAGCCAATCAATCCTCAAACTTCTGGAGCTATAGAGGTAGAACTATCTGAGGAGGCGGAATTTCGGGCCTATCCGGCGCCAACTATTGAAACCGAGCCCAGCAGACTATGACCGGCTTCAATCATGGAATGACAGGGGCGGTGATTGCCTTATTTGTTAAACAGCCGGCCTTAGCCGTGCCGCTGGCACTAGCCAGCCATTTTGTTACCGACATCATTCCGCACTGGGACTACGGTGTGTCACGCGGTAAAGGTAAGCCCGAACACTTTGATAAACAGTTTAATCTAGTTTTAACCAGTGACTTTCTGTTTTCGGTTTTGCTAATGGTCGTTTTGGCTCTACTTTTTCCCAGCCAGAAGTGGCTAATTTGGGCCTGCATGATAGCCAGCGCCTGCCCGGACCTGATGTGGGCCTATTACCAGCTATATAAGTCCAAAATTAAGGGTCAAAAACCGAAATTTGACCCGCTGGCCCGCTTTCATTTGTTCATACAGTGGTCCCAGACTAAGGCCGGCGGCCTGGTAGAGCTGGCTTGGTTTATCAGCGCCTGGGCGGTGGTACTAGTAAAAAGATAGAAGTGTAATGAGAATTACCTCTATTACTCGGCAGGTTAAAAATCCGGAGCGGGTCAATATTTTCTTAGCCGGCAAATACAGCTTTTCGCTGAGTCTTGATGAGCTAATCCGCGAGCGGCTAAAAAAGGACCAAGAACTAACTGAAGCTGAATTAAAAAAGCTAAAGAAAATTTCAGCTGACGGCAAACTGCGCTCGCGCAGTTTGGAGTGGCTCCTGGGCCGGCCGCACTCGACCCGGGAATTTAAAGACTATCTTCGTAAAAAGCAAGTGGAGGCTGAGTTAACGGAGTCTTTAATTGACGAATTTACGACTAAAGGCTATTTAGACGACGAGAAATTTGCACAGTGGTTTACCGACCTGCGCCAGCGGAAATATAAAAGCCGCCGGGCCATAAAAGCTGAGCTGGCCGGCAAGGGCATAAGCGGGGAGCTGGCAGAGCAAGTGCTAAGCCAAAGTAATGCCAACGAAGAAGAGGCCATTAAAGAAATTATCGCCAAAAAATCTAAATCATCGCGGTATAGAGATGACTCTTTAAGGTTGATGAAATACTTAACAAGTCAAGGATTTAACTATAGCCTGGTTAAAAAGTGTTTAGCCGAGCACAAAACCGAAGATTAAGCCGCCGGGACCGCGATCCGGCTGGTCTCGCCGGCCTTTATATCGGTGTCCTTTACTAAAATCCAGTTATTGGTGACTTCGATAATCTGCGAGCGGTCTATTATTAAGGTGTCATCGGCCGCAAAAACCTTGGTAATCGGCCTCTCAACATAAAGCTTTCGCACTAGCATATCTTCGGTATAACTATAGTCATTAACTTTGCCTAACTTATGCCGCTTAGTTTTAACCGTCTTGCCAATGAGCTCAAAATTGATATCTAAAATATCCTTATGGCGGACTAGCTCAGCGGGATCACTCAGATCCTCCTCATCATTGATTGCCAGCTCGCTAGCCGAGCGGTCTCTAACATCACTAGCCAGCAGGACTAAATTACTAGGACTCATCGGGCTTTGGCACCACCAGCCTAAAATCCTTAGATTATGCGGATTAATAATCGGCTCGGCGGCGATAGCTACTGTCCCGTTAGTTCGTAAACTGAGCACTTTTAGATTCATTAAGCTAGCGCTTAGTTTTAGCATAGCCCCAGTATAGCTCATCTCTACCCTGCCTGGCTGTAAGCAGTTCTTAGTCAATCGTCCAGGTGTGCTCTTAGCATAAGCAATTGCCTTATTACGCCACATGTTTATAATCTAGGCAAATGAAAAGCTCCAGATTAATTCTAGGGGTGCTGATAGCCCTGGCCTGCCTGCTTAGCCTGCCGGCTAAAACTATGGCCGCCGGGCCCGAGCTTTATATCCGTGAAGTTAATATAACCGGCAATGAATTTTTGGTTCTACAAGCCGCCAGCGACATTGCTGATGTAAGTCAGTATTGGCTGGGCTATGTAAATAGCGACAATAGCCTGGCCGCGCCCTCGCAAGAGTTACCGGCTATTAGCTTGCTCGGAGGCCAAACACTTCTCTTAAGCAGTAGTCCCAGCGCTGTCTGTGACGCTAGCTTTATAGACCAACTAGGCTTTAGTGGATTTAACAATACTAAAGGCTCGCTAGCCTTGTGGCGGCAGGCCGGCGATAGTTTTAATCAAATTGAAGGCGTAAGCTGGGGGCCGGCCGCGGATAGCCCGGATATCATAATTGCCACTGAAAATTACCTTTCACCAAGCCCGGCTACGCCAGTCTGGTATAACGACGGTAGCGAAGCTTGGATAGTTGGCGATTTGCAAAACTGTGCGCTTACTAATGCTATCGATCAAACTTCCAATCACGCGTCTCAGGCAGACGTAAGCTGGACAACCGGAGCCGTGCCGCCGGCTATTATCGTCAGTCTAGCCAGCGGTGGGTCAAGCGCCGCCCTGCCGGCCACTGACATTGGCCTGACCGGGCCGGAGATTACCGAGCTTTTGCCTAACCCGGCCAGCCCCGGTAGTGACGCCAGCGATGAATTTATCGAGCTTTATAATCCAAATAATTCTAGCTTTGACCTCGGCGGCTTTAGCCTAGAAATCGGTCTAACCACCAAGCATGACTACACTTTTCCGGCCGGTACTAGCTTGCCTAGCCAAAGCTGGAAAGCTTTTTATTCCGCTGATACTCATTTGAGTTTATCGAATAGCGGCGGCCAAGTTTGGCTAATCGACCCTAGCGGCAAAATTGTTAGCCAGGCAGATGCCTATTCTAAAGCCAAAGACGACCTAGCTTGGGCGCTAGCCGGGGATAGCTGGTATTGGACTAGCACGCCGACACCAGGCGCAGTAAATCTAATAAATGGTGTGCCGGCGGCCCAGGCGGCCTCTAAAACTAAGACTACGCCGCTAGTTAGCGCTACCAGTACCTCTGCCAGCGCCGGCACATCTGCTAGCGCCAGTTCGCCGCCGGCCCAGCCAGCCGGTTCAGTTCACCCGGCAGTGCTTGCTCTGGTGGGCGCGGCCGCGCTACTATACGCTGGCTATGAGTACCGCACTGATATGGCAAACCGTATCGACCAACTCCGCCGATACATTGAATCTCGGAAAACAGCTGGGCGCTAAATTACCGGGCGGCCAAGTTATCGAGCTGGTCGCCGACCTAGGCGGCGGCAAAACTACCTTTACCCAAGGTCTAGCCCAGGGATTGGGTAGTCTAGACCAAGTCTCCAGCCCGACTTTTACTATTAATAAAATCTATTCAGCTAGCGGCGGGCGGCAGATCCATCACTTTGACTTTTATCGTTTAAGCGAGCCTGGCATTATCGCTGATCAATTGCAGGAGTCGCTGGCTGACCCGAAGGTTATAACAGTGGTGGAGTGGAGCGACGTAGTTAAAGACGTTTTGCCGCCGAACCGGCTGACTATTAAATTTGAGCTTACGTCGGGTGACCCCGACGAGCGTTTAATCACCATAAATTATCCGGAAAGCCTCCAGCCTATTATCAAAAGCCTGGAATCAGAAAGTGGAGTCCGGCCATGACCCACGCACAGGGCAAGGTAATCCTAGCTATCCGTACCGATAAGGCCGAGGCCGAAATTGGGCTATTTGCTGATCGAAAGAAGTTAGCCGGGCTTAAGTGGCAGGCCGACAGACAGCTAGCCCAAGAGTTAAATCAAAAGATCCTAGAGATACTTAACAAGTCAAGTATTCCATATGACGAACTTTCAGCGATCTTAGTTTTTAAAGGGCCGGGGAGCTTTACCGGCCTTAGAATTGGCTTTTCGGTGGCCAATGCCCTGGCTTATAGTCTGGCTATACCCGTGGTCTCGGCGTCCGGCCCAAATTGGCTGGAAGAGGGTTTAGCGCAAGTCTTAAGCGGCGCCAACGAAAAGATTGCTTTGCCAAATTATGGGGCTCCAGCTAAGGTTACCAAGCCCAAGAAGTAACTTTTTACTGCTCAATTTTCGACTAAAAAGATAATAATTGACCAATTGTTAGTGGGGGCCGTATATTATATTTAGGATTTTTCTGGTTTTGGGATAATCCAACACTATCTAATAATTTTTGAACACCTGAATAACTGCGTTCTAGTCGAGCTAAAGAAGTGAAAGTGACTGCTCGCTAAACAGCGGTATAAAAAGGTCTTCGATATAGGATCGGAGGACGAATGATTGTGCTTACTATTGTGCTGGCAATAGCCGGCTTACTAGTGGGTGGCGCCGGCGGCGTATTTGTTACGCGCTCTCAAGCCGGTAAAGCTGAGGAAGAAGCTAAAAAGGAATTAACTAAGGCCAAACGCGAAGCCGCCGAGACGGTTCGCAAAGCCGAAGAAGAGGCGGCCCGCCGGGCAGAAGAAGCGCGTAAAGACGAGCAGAAGCGCCGAACTGAGCTAAAAGAGCTGGAGCAAAGGCTTTTGGGACGCGAGGACAGCCTTGATAAAAAACTCGATGAGCTGGATAAGCGCAGTGAAAAACTGCGGGCTTCGGAAGGGGAAGTAGAGGAATTAAAAAACGAAATTAGAGACATCCGCTCAAAACAGCAGGAAAAACTCGAGAAAATTGCCAAGCTGACCAAGGCTGACGCCGCCGAGAAGCTCCTGCAGATGACCGAGCGGGACGTTAAGAATGACCTAACCGGTCTAGTAGCCAAACTGCAGAATGAGGCCCGCGAATCAGCCGAAGAACTAGCTGGAGTAATTCTTGCCACCACCATGGAGCGCATGGCCAGTGATGTCACTGCCGAGCGCACAGTTACGGCCGTGAAACTGGAAGACGAAGAAATGAAGGGCCGGATTATCGGCAAAGAGGGCCGCAATATCCAAGCTCTCCAGCGGGCTACCGGCGTAGATATCCTAGTTGACGAGACGCCGGGCATGATTGTTTTGTCTAGCTTTGACCCGGTGCGCCGCGAAGTGGCCCGCCAGGCTATGGAAATGCTCTTAAAAGACGGCCGGGTGCATCCAGGCCGGATTGAAGAAGTGGTTGATAAGGCGCAAAAGCAAGTTCAAAAAGATGTAGTTAGAGCCGGCGAGGACGCCGCCCGCGAGGTGGGCCTAGTGGGCATTCCTAAAGAAATCCTGCAGTTACTTGGTGAGCTAAAATACCGCACCAGCTACGGCCAAAATGTCTTGAAGCACTCTGTTGAGATGGCTCAGCTAGCTGGTGTGCTGGCAGATGAGCTAGGCGCCGACGTTAAAACTGTGAAGTACGCCGCCTTGACACACGACATGGGTAAGGCTCTAAGCCACAAAGTAGAAGGCAAACACCACCATATTAGCGGTGAAATGCTGAGAAAATACGGAGCACCAGAAGAGGTGGCTCAAGCCGCCGAACAGCACCACGACGATATGGAAGCTACCAGCCTGGAGGCTTTAGTTATCCGGGTTTGCGACGCTATCAGTGCCGCCCGCCCCGGCGCCCGCAATATCAGCGCCGAGAATTTTGCTGAGCGCATGCGCGATCTAGAAAATACAGCGCTTGGCTTTGACGGCATTGAGAAAGCTTACGCTATTAGTGCCGGCCGCGAAGTGCGGGTGTTTGTTCAACCTAAGTCGATTGACGATTTACAGGCTATCCGCCTGGCTCGCGACATCGCCAATAAAATCGAGTCGACGATGCAGTACCCGGGTACCATCAAGGTTAATGTCATCCGCGAAACTCGCGCCGTCGAATACGCTAAGTAGCCTCACATCGCTCCAGCCTGCCGTCCGGCGAAGCCGGCCGTTCCGCTGGAGCTTTTGGCGAATCGCTGTGTCTGAATCTCCTCTGCTCGTACTCGATTCTTCCTAGCGCTTCATCCAAATATGAAGCGACTTATACCAATAGCAAGGAAGAATGCTATAATTACCTCTGTTATTTTTCTCAGTCTAGGGAAAGGTAGTAGCCACGGTTTCGCTGTAGCGAAATTTGGCTTTGCCAAAAGCGGTGTTGAAGGAAAACCTTAGGTTGTCCTTCAAATAGCGGGGATTGGCGCAGTTGGCTAGCGCGCCGCGTTTGGGACGCGGAGGTCGGAGGTTCGAGTCCTCTATCCCCGACCACGTTGGAATTCGCTACAAGACCTCGCGCGCTTCTCCTTTTGCTCGCCAGACAGCGGGTAGCTTGGTTTGGCTCGCAGAGACGTTCTGCTTAAATAGTAATTATCGGGGTGTGGCGCAGCTCGGTAGCGCGCATCGTTCGGGACGATGAGGCCGCTGGTTCAAATCCAGTCACCCCGACCATTTTTGTACTGGAGACAAGTGTTTTACAATAAGGCTAATGCTTGGAGTAGTTGTTTGCTTACTGGGGGTTTTCGGTGTTTTACGGCTCAGTGATGACCTGCGGTCCAACCGGCGCCTAAAACCAGAGGAGCGACGCAAATTTGTACATATAGTTACTGGCTGTTTTATTGCCTTTTGGCCGTGGCTAATTTCTTGGCGGGCCATTCAGGTATTGGGCCTACTATTGCTCGCTGTTGTTATCCTCAACCGGTATGAGCACTTTTTTAAATTCAATAGCCGGTTGAACCGACGAACTTATGGCGATTACTTTTTTGCCCTGTCTGTCACCGTTTGCGCCATGATTACGACTAATAAAGTATTCTTTATGGCCGCCATTTTAATGATGGCTTTGGCCGATGGTCTAGCGGCGTTGGCGGGTAAGAAGTTTGGGAAACGCCTAAAATATACCGTGTTCGGACAAACTAAAACCGGTGTCGGCACGATGACCTTTTGGTTTACAGCTGTCTGTATTTTGGATATAGCCAGCCTGCTTGCTCATAATTCCCTTGTTTATAACCATTATTATTGGCTTATTTTGCTCTTGCCGCCAGGGCTTACAATTGTTGAAAATTTAGGTGTGTATGGGCTTGATAATTTATTAGTGCCGGTTCTGACTGTAGTAGTGCTGAGACTAGCCCAAGCTTAGCTGGCGCCGATTAAGATCCCGGCTATAAAGACTAAGCCCCCGCCAACTATAACCTGCAAAGCGCTCAGCCAAAACCGCATCTGGAAAAAGACATAGCGGATGTAAGCAATGACCACCAATTCTATTCCGACAACAATAAAGGCGATAATTAAGGCCACGTGAAAACTACCGGCCAAAAAGGGCAGAGTATGAAATATGCCGCCCAAAAAAGTCATGATGCCGATGATTGCACCGCGCCTCAGCGGCCGGCCACGGCCGGTTAGCTCGCCGGTGTCGGATAAAGCTTCGGCAAAAGCCATGCTAATGCCGGCGCCTACAGCGGCGCTCATTCCGATTAAGAAAGCCACATGCGGCTTTCTGGTGGCAAAGGCGGCCGCAAAAATCGGCGCCAAGGTAGAAACGCTACCGTCCATTAAGCCGGCCAGCGCCGGCTGAACCGTTTGCAGGATAAACTTATTGTGAGCCTCAGTGTTCCTATGGTGCTCACGGGTCAATAGTTGAAAAGGATTAAAGCTAGTCATAAAATCTGGGGCGAGAGAAGGGAATCGAACCCTCTTCTACGGGACCACAACCCGTCGTTCTGACCGTTGAACTACTCCCGCCATAATTTGTCGGCAACAGGGGTTATTTTACCATGACTAACAGATTAACCTAAATGATTGAGAAGGCGGCGGCAGACGACATGGCTGGGTAAGAGCCAACCAGCAAAGCTTTGACCAGCAATGTGTTCCAGCCGGGAAAATCATTGAAAAGCACCAGTCCCAGTACCTCTACGCAAAGCGAAATCGAGTAAAGAACCGTAATTTTCTTTAAAACATACTCTACTGGCTCGGCCCGGTTTCCTTTGATAAAACTTTTGTCGTTTTTATAAATCAAAAGTCCCACTAGGATAAAAATAAATATCAAAATGCCAATCACATTCTCCCAGGGGAGGTTTTTAGCTAGCTTTAGACTGCCGCCTAAGGCCTGGCCCAGGCCAACACCCAAAAAAGCACCGGCTGTGCCGCGGGTTAGCTCGAGCAAATGCGAGCGCTTAATGGTAAAATCCCCAAGCTTAAATAGAGTCCGCTCAATCTCTTTTTCTTCTTTTTCAATCTCTTCAATTTCTTTATCTTCCTGGGACGACAACCTTCTGAAGTTTTTCCTCGATATGGTCGAGGGTAGTCAGTTTACCGTCAATGGCGTCGAGTCGGGATTCAATTTTTGTTTTCATCTTTAGCTAAAGATTAGCATAAACGTCATATTATCATCGAGCCGTTTATGGAAAACAGGGGTGAATTTTGCTATAGTAACTCGGCAAGCGCGGGTGTGGTATAACGGCTATTACTCCAGTTTTCCAAACTGGTTACGGGGGTTCGACTCCCCCCACCCGCACCAGCCCCGGTAGCTCAACGGATTAGAGCGAGTGGCTTCTATCCACTAGGTTGGGGGTTCGAATCCCTCCCGGGGTACCAAAGCATTGCTATACTTCATTGATGGCATCTATAAACAAAAAAGGAATTAGCAAAGGCCCTTTTGATAAGCTTATCTATTTTTTTGCTCTGACTACACCCTTATTAGAATTGCCCCAACTCTATTCAATTTATAACGCTAAAAGCTCTGAGCATGTTTCTTTCGTGACGTGGGGATACTTAGCTTTATCATCCATGGTTTGGCTGATGTATGGTCTACGCAAAAATATTAAACCTCTCATTGCTTCATATATTCTATATTCCACGGTTGAGCTAGCTGTGGCGATTTCAATCTTGTGGTACAGATAGTTTAGTCCCCCACCCTTTAGCCTAGTGAATCAATCCAAAGCCAAAGACTGGACATCTTTGCTAGACTTATAGCAATGGCAAAAAACGCCGGGAGTCAGCTAAAGCTGTTATCTGGCCGGGCTCACTCAAAACTAGCTGAGGATATAGCCCGCCGGCTGGGCACTGCTTTGAGCCCGGTTGAACTGGCAAATTTTGCCAACGGCGAAATCAGCTGTCGGATAGAAGAATCAGTCCGCGGCTGTGATGTTTTTGTTATCCAACCGCACAGCCCCAACGTTAACGACCACGTAATCGAGCAAGCTCTACTGATTGACGCCGCCAAAAGAGCTTCAGCCAGGTCTATCACTGCTGTCTGCCCGTTTTTGGGCTATGCCCGCCAGGACCGTAAATCTAGAAGCCGCGAACCAATTGCCGCGCGTCTGCTGGTTGATATCTTAGCTAAAGCTGGCGCCGACCGGATAATTACCATGGACTTACACTCCGGTCAGATTCAGGGCTTTTTTGACGGACCGTTTGACCACCTAATTGCTATGCCGATTTTGCAAAATTATTTAAAGCGTCTGCCGTCTAAAAATTTGGTCGTCGTTTCGCCTGATGCCGGTCGGGTAAAACTGGCCGAGCGCTACAGCGGCGGTCTGAACTGCGACATGGCCATTATTCATAAACACCGGCCGCCGCATAAAAAAAATGAGGTCGAAACTAAATACCTTATAGGCGACGTAAAGGGCAAAACCTGTGTGATTGTTGACGACATGATTGATACGGCCGGTACCATTTGTGCCGCGGCCGACCTTTTGCGTCAAAATGGGGCCGGCGACATTTACTGCGTGGCCTCGCACGGCCTATTCTCGGCTCCAGCCCTAGAGCGTATTAGTAAGTCGAGCTTTAAAGAAGTGGTGGTAACTGATAGTTTGCCGCAAGCCGGCACTAGGTCAAAAATTAAGGTTTTATCAATTGCGCCGCTAATGGCCGACGCCATTACGGCCGTTTATGAGGGTACATCGGTCTCGGCCTTGTTTGGCGGCAATAATATCTAAGATGAATTTTTTAAAGCAATTATCGGCGCGGGTAGATATAAACGGTTCCTTACTTTGCATTGGGCTTGATAGCGATAGGGCAAAAATACCCCGGCACTTAGCAGACTCAAAAACGGCGGTTTTTGACTTTAATAAAGCCATTATTGACGCTACCAATAGCTGGGCCTGCGCCTTTAAAATTAACAGTGCCTTTTATGAGGCCGACGGGGCTGACGGTATTAGCCAGTTGAAGCTAACTAGCGACTATCTGCGCCAAAATTACCCGGATATTCCGCTGATTTTAGACGCCAAGCGGGCCGATATTGGCAATACCAATGACGGCTACGTGAAGTTTGCTTTTGATTACTTAGGGGCTGGCGCGGTTACCGTAAATCCATATCTAGGCCATGAGGCATTAGAGCCGTTTTTGGCGTGCAGTGATAAGGGAATTATTATCCTTTGCCGCACTTCTAACCCCGGCGGTGGCGAATTGCAGGATCTAAAGACAAGTGGTAAGAAGTTGTACCAAGTGGTAGCCGGAAAAGTGCGGGATGAGTGGAACGTGCACGGTAACTGCTTGCTGGTAGCTGGTGCTACTTATCCGGCAGAGCTAGCCGCGCTTAGGCGGACGATGGGCGATGATTTTTGGTTTTTGGTGCCGGGAGTTGGTGCCCAGGGCGGTGATATTGATAGCGTTGTCAAAGCCGGTGTTAACAGTCAGCGCAAAGGCTTAATTATTAATTCCTCGCGTCAAGTTATATTTGCCTCGAGCGGAAAAGATTTTGCGCTAAGTGCGGCCCGCCAGGCCCGCCAAACCTGGGAATTAATTAATAAAGCGAGGGAGTAAATACATGAGTGAGATTGCTGACATTCTGCTAGGTATAAACGCTATTAGCATTAACCCTAAAGAACCTTACCGCTATGCCAGCGGTATACTCAGCCCGGTTTATTCGGATATGCGGCTTTTAATGAGCTATCCTAAACAGCGCCGCGAAGTTATTAAAGCCTGGATAAATTTGATTAAAAGTTTAGGCAGTTTTGAATTAATAGCCGCCACGGCCACCGCCGGCATTCCGCACGGTGCCTGGATATCGGACGAAATGGATCTGCCGATGGTATATGTGCGCGGCGAGGCCAAAGGCCACGGCAAGAAAAATCAGATAGAAGGACTGGTTAAAAAAGGCCAGCGGGCGATAATCGTTGAAGATTTAATCAGCACTGGTAAAAGCTCCATTGAAACACACCGGGCTTTGGCTACGGCTGGCGCAGTCACTAAAAACGTAGCGGCCATTTTTAACTACACTTTGCCACAGTCGGCCGCTAATTTTAAGTCGGTCGGCGTGCGCCTAGAGTCTCTTACTACCTTTCCGCAAGTGGTCGAGACGGCTGTTAAAAAAGACCTGATGAAGCCGGCCGAAAAGGAGCTGGTGCTGGACTGGCTAAAAGATTCAGCCGGTTGGGGCAAGCGCCACGGCTTTGAGTCTTGAGTTAAAAATAGCGATATTGCTATCTATTTCCAAATTATGTATATTCCGACTATCAAGTAGGTTACCTCTAAAATGATAGTTGAGGGGAAAGAATTATCAGTCATAAGAGCCGATTTAAAAGATTCGACCATAGCTCTTAGATTTGGTTGCTATGATATTTTGCACGCCGGTCATCAGGAGGGTATTGATTTTGCCACCGCTCAGGCGGATGTTTTGGCTGTGGGTGTTATGCCCGACAGCTATATAGCACGCAAAAAGGGTATAGGGCGGCCGGTAAATGGAGAAGCTAGCCGAGTGCGGTCTATAGACGAGGCCGTGGGGGTAGATTACAGTTTTATTGCCCCGGCTAGCGCTGTCGCTATGGCAGGGATCTTTTTGAAATTAAGGCCTGATATCTATATAGAAGACGAAGCACACGCTGGCAATATGCTTAAATTGGCTTTTCTTCGAGGTATTGGCACTGAATATGTCATCGAGCGAGTAAGTAAATTATGCTCAACATCCGAAATGATAGCCGAGCTTGGACTCGCTGAAGCGGCGGCCAAATCTAGCCTAAGTTTTACTTTCTAATTTTTAGGTTTCGTGGACGACGGTAATCCGGGCGCCGAGTGAATTCAGCCGGTCGGCTAAATCTTCGTAGCCACGGTTGATGGTGTAAATATTTCTGAGCATTGAAGTGCCTTCGGCCGCCAGCATACCAATTAGCAAAATCACCGCCGGGCGCAAGCCGCTGGGCGCTACGATGTCGGCCGCCCGCCAGCGGGTAGGCCCGTTGATAAAAATGCGGTGCGGGTCAGCCAGCTCCATATCGACGCCAATTTTTTTAAGCTCGGTATACATTAGAGCCCGGTCTTCATAAACCCAGTCGTGTATCATTGTGCGGCCGCGGGCTACGGCGGCGATTGGCACAAAATAGGGCAAGTTATCGATGTTAATACCCACGCCGCCGGGCAGGGCATGAAGTTTTTCCTCCGGTGCCCGCAGTTCGCCGTTATGTTTAAAAATTGTGATGTTCGCTAGATCGGTTTGATTGTTATCTGACTTATAAATCGGACTGGTTCTAAATTTCAAGCCCATATGCTTGAGCTTGGAAAGTTCTAGGTCAATAAATTCAATCGGTGCCCGCTTAATAGTAATTTGCGAATTAGTCGCCACGGCGGCCGAGATAAAGGTAATCGCCTCTACCGGGTCCTCGCTTAGGCTGTAGCTAATATTTTTCTTAATATTTTTAATGCCGCGGATTTTAAGCGTCGGCGAGCCAATGCCATCGATTTTGACGCCTAGTTTCTGCAAAAAGAAGCACAGGTCTTGGACCATATAGTTGGCACTGGCATCTTTGATAATGGTCTCGCCGTCTAGGCGGGCGGCGGCCAACAGCACGTTTTCGGTGGCTACGTCACTCATTTCGTACATGACTACCGGTCCGGCTGGGCGCTTGGGCTTAGCAGTTATCTCATAATGGCCGCTGTGAGCCTCAATTACTGTTCCAAATTCCTCTAGGGCATAAATATGGGGTATCACGGTGCGGCGGCCCAGCTCGCACCCGCCGGCGTAGGGGATTTTGAAATTAGAGTAATCATGCATTAGGGCGCCGGCCAGCATAATCACAATTCTCGTCTTGCGGGCGGCTTCTTTGTTAATGTTGGCGAGGTTTAGCTTGGCCGGCGGTTTGATCTCTAGATCATGACCGTTTGTCCAGCGGACATGAACACCGAGGCTGGTTAGAACCTCTATAATCCGGTTCACTTCTTCAATATGCGGCACCCGGCGCAGGTGCGTAGTGCCGCGGTTCAGCAGGCTGGCACAGAGGATGGCTACGGCCGCGTTCTTGCTGGTTTTAACTTCGATTTCGCCCCTAAGCTCATGCCCGCCCTCAATTCGAAGATTAATGGCGCCGCTATTTAAAGAAATAATCTGCTTATTAAGGACTTCGCTGATACGGCCCAGCGTATCGAGACTAAGGTTCTGTTTGCCGCGCTCAATCCGGTTAACAGCCGACTGGCTGGTATTTAATCGCCGGGCGAATTCGGCCTGGGTAAGGCCCCTCTCATGCCGTATCTGAGAAACTAATAGGCCAATCTGTTTGTTGGTTTCATGCATTAACAAAGATAATATCATATAAAGTATAAGCGTTGATAGGAGAAAAATTACACCAGCCGACCGGTTAAGCCCGGGCTATACGTTAAGCTAGGGGAGCCTTAAGTTGATTTTTACCCCGGCGCCAGTACCGGTAGCCGCCAGCGCCGGCTAGCAGTATAACTACGATTATAATTACGGCGGCCAAAGCGCCTGAGCCTCCGGATTTTTTGGCGGGCTTGACAGCGGCCACAGCGGAGGTGATGGTAAAAGATACCAGTTTAATAGGTTGAGTTGTTTGCTTAGTTGCCGGATTGGTAACGGCGGCCTCGACATAGTGATTGCCGGGCGCTAAGCCTGTTACAGTGTAGCTCCAGCTACCATTTTTATCGGCAGTTGTAGTGACGGTACGCGGTGTCGAGTGTATCGTCAGCGTCACAACTGCATTAGGTACAGTTGTGCCGGACAGCACTAATGGCTGGGACTGCATAAGGGTTACTGGTTTAGAGGCGTCAAGCTTAACGCCGGCGACTTGAATAGCTTCTAAAGTAATAGGCGCGGTCGCGGTCTGACTAGGAGCGTTCGTTGAGTTATTGGTGCTGACGGGGGTTTTGGGTGTTGAAACAGGTGTTGAGGAAGATACCTGTGGGCTAGATGAAGATACTTTATTAAAGATGGCTATGCCGCTTAAAAAGGTTTGGGCCGAGTTACTGGACCATTGGTCTCCAACGGAAAAGGTACAGCTACTGCCGCTTACGGTCCCGAAAGACCCGGCCTTACCCACGTCAGCATAGCAGGCACCAGCGCCGTCATCGTAGGTATCCCAGCCAGCGAACGTAGAGCCGCTATCTGCCTGGGCGGTAATGGTCATAGTTGTTCCCTTAGAAAGATTGGAGACGGTACAGGTGCCGGTACAATTAATCCCCCCGGTTGAACTGACGATTTTGCCCGATCCGGTGCCAGCAGTTTTAACTTGGACATTATAAGAACTCCAGCCCCACCACAGATTAAGCGGTGTGGGCTCGCCGTCAAAAAGTTGGACAGTACAAACATTATCAGTCTGAACCCCGCTCGCACAAGGAAACTCCCAGTTATTGACGCTACTACCGGCCGCTGGAGTCGCAGTAAGCGTTATCGTAGGCGTAATACTGGTATCAAAAGTGGCGGTACAGGTTCCCGGACAGCTAATCCCGGCCGGGCTACTGGTGACAGTTCCCCCAGGCGACCCGGGGTTGTGAATAGTTAAATCAACCTCATCGTTCAGAGCAGAGGCAGGCGGCTTCGGCAATAGAAAAGTAAATGCGCCAACTAAAATAACTACCAATATTTTTATAATCAAGCCAGTGTTTTTATTCATATTTTTGGTTTTGGCTAAGTTAGTATTATGTAAGTACTTTATTATTATTCTGTCAACTCGCTTCTTGCGTAAGTGCCTAAAGCTTTATTTGATACAATTAGGTGATGATCTAACTGGCCTGAATTACCTTAGCTAAATAAAACAGTAATTTAGGGAGTTAACTATGGACGACAAAGAGGTAAAAAGGCTTATTGCCAGCGAGGAGCGGCGCCAGCGGGAGGGCCTGGAGCTGATTCCTAGCGAAAACTATGTCAGCCGCGGCGTGCTAGACGCTCTGGGCAGTGTCTTTACTAATAAATATTCAGAGGGCTATCCGCACCGCCGTTACTACGGCGGCCAGGATTTTACCGACCCGCTGGAAGAACTAGCCATCGATAGGGCCAAAAAATTATTTAAGGCTGACCACGCCAATGTTCAGCCGCACTCCGGTGCGCCGGCCAATGTGGCCGTTTATTTTGCCTGGCTAGACCCTGGCGACACGGTGCTAGGTATGCGCCTAGACCACGGCGGCCACCTAACTCACGGTCATCCGGTGACCACTATGGCCCAACTGTACAACTTTGTCCGCTATGGGATTAAAGATTTAGAAACCGGCGAAATTGACTATGACCAAATGCGGGCAGTGGCTTTAAAGGAAAAGCCAAAAATCATCCTGGCTGGCTTCTCCGGCTATCCGCGCAATCTTGATTACGCCAAGTTTGCTGAAATCGGCAATGAAGTTGGCGCTCTACTGATGGCCGACATGGCCCACATTGCCGGGCTAATTGCCGGCGGTGCTCTGCCTAATCCGTTTGACTTTGGTTTTCATATCATTACTACCACTACTCATAAAACTCTGCGCGGCCCGCGCGGCGGCATGATTTTGACCAAGGGCACGGTAGGCAATCCACTTAAAAAAGTTGAAAAGACGCTGGATAATTTACCAACCTTAATCGACCGCGAAGTTTTTCCTGGCTTTCAGGGCGGTCCTCACATGAATAACACAGCCGCCAAAGCCGTAGCTTTGGGCGAAGCTATGAAGCCGGAGTTTAAGGTCTATGCTAAGCAGATATTAAAAAATGCCAAAATCTTGGCCGACGAGATGATGAAACGCGGCTTTAAACTGGTGACCAACGGCACCGACAACCATTTAATTATGGCCGATGTTTATACTAGCTTTAAGGTAGATGGTAGAGAAGTGCAGGATCTGCTTGATAAGATTGGCCTATCCGCTAACTGCAATGCCATACCGGATGATCCTTTACCGCCGTTTAAGCCAAGCGGACTGCGCCTGGGTACGCCGGCTATTACCACTAGGGGGCTTAAGCAGGAACATATGGCTCAAATCGCTGACTGGATGGCCAGCGCTATCAAACACCGTAAGGATGATAAAACTCTAGCTAGGCTGAAGTCTGAAGTGAAAGAATTCAGCCTGCAATTTCCGTTACCTAGCGATGAGCAGTAACGGATCCTTTCGCGTCATACCCACAGTCTTTGTGGCGGCTCTTAGTGCCGGCAAAGTCGTGCTAGTTCATCGGCAAAATACAGGCTTCTTTGATGACTTCTGGGATCTGCCTAGCGGCCACATAGAAGATGGCGAAGCCATTAAATCGGCGGCTGTCCGGGAACTCAAAGAAGAAACAGGTCTGAGTGTAAAAGCTGAGGATTTAGAGTTGTTTAACGTTACTCAAAACTTTATGAGTGGCGGCCGGCCTTATTTATATTTCATGTTTAAAACTGAAAAGTGGCAGGGCAAACCGCGCGTTACCGAGCCAAATTTATCTACCGCTGTCGAGGCTCACCCTCTAAATAATTTACCTAAAGTGACTCCGTATTCTCTCTTAGCAATCACATCAATATCTAAATCTGGCGTAAATTTTGATTTTATCGCGGCGGATTCTTAGGGCAAAAGCTCCGGTTCTTGCTCTAGCGTTATGCCGAACATCTCTTGCACTTTATCAACGATTTTTTGTTTGAACTTTAAAAGATCGGCGGTTGATTTTGCCCGCTCGTTAATCATTACTAGCGCTGACTGATCCCAGGTGGCCATGCCGGTTTCGCCGTCATGGTAGCCTTTAAAACCAGCTTGCTCGACTAGCCAGCCGGCAGAGACTTTTATTCTGTCTTCGCCGGCTGGCCAGCCCTTAATATCTGGAAATTTTTGCTTTAGCGAATCAAAAGCCGGCTGGTCAATAATCGGATTAGTAAAAAATGAGCCGTTATTGTTAACCACGCTGGGGTCAGGTAGTTTAATAGCCCGAATAGCAATGACCGCTTGGCGGATAGTTTTAGGGGTGTATTCAGTAATTGTTTGACTAGTCAAGTAATTTTGCAAAGATTCATAAAAAGGCGGCTTTGGATTTTCCTTTTTAAGTCTTAGCACTAGGCTGGTAATAAAAAAGCGGCCTTTGTCGGTGGTTTTAAAGCGGCTGGTTCGGTAGCCAAAGCCACAATTGGCCGCCGCTATCGAACCAAATGCCTTGGCTTCTTTATCGTAAACAGCCACTTCTACCAGGCTGTCAGCAATTTCAGCGCCGTAAGCGCCAATGTTTTGAACCGGGCCCGCGCCGGCACTGCCGGGGATGGCCGATAAAAATTCAATGCCGGATAAGTTTTGGTCAACGCTCCAGGCTACAGCCTCGTCCCAGACTTCGCCGGCTCCCAGGCGGACGGTGACGGACTGCTCATCTTCAGCTAGCACTTGCCGGCCTTTTATCTTAATAACTATCACCAGGCCGTCATAGCCCTCATCGCGCCAAATGATATTACTGCCCCCGCCGACGACTAAAAATTTAACGCTATTTTGCTGGGCCCAAGACGTAAGTTCTACCAGCTCCTCCTCGCTGTTAGCTGTAGCAAAGTAGCGCGCCGGCCCGCCGAGGCGCATAGTACTGTGCTCGGCCAGGCTAACATTCTCTAAAATGTTCATCATAATCATTATGTAGGTTTTCACTGGGTGGTACAATATAGCCAGATGGAAGAACAAAAAGAGGTGCCATACCGGGGCCTGGGGAAAAGACTTAAAGTCTTAAGGACGCGGGCTAAGGAATCTTTAGCTGAAGCTTCCGGTGCTGTAGAAATAGATGTTAAGCAGTTAGCCGATTATGAGCTGGGGCAAGACCGGCCCAGCGAAGATGTACTGCTTCTTTTGATAAGCCACTTTGACGCCGGCGATGATGAAGCCATTAAGCTGTGGGAACTAGCTGGCTACGGTACCCAGAAAAACTCAGCGTCTCATCAGGCCGGTGACAATAAAGACGCCTCTCAGCCGAAAATTTTATTTACCGACATAGTGGATGTGACAGTTAATAATTACGGTGTGGTTATGAATTTCATGCAGGGGGCTGGCTCCGGCGCCAAAGCGGAATCTATTGCCCGGGTCGGCATGAGCCGCGAGCATGCTAAAAGTGTTTTGCAAATTCTGCAGATTACACTTGCTCAAACCGAAAATAACCTCAAAAGCTTGTCCAACAAAATGACAAACTCGGAGACTTCGCCCGAGACAAAAACCCCTTAGGGCTGATATATTAAACCAGAAAGCTAGTCTTATGCGCGCGTAGCTCAGCTGGATAGAGCGTTGGTTTCCGGTACCAAAGGTCGGGGGTTCGAATCCCTTCGCGCGTACCATTTCTATGTAGCATATAATTTAAGTATGATTCGATTAAAGAGGGCTTACGAACCGGTTGGTAGCGATGATGGCTATAGAGTGCTGGTAGATAGATTGTGGCCTAGGGGTTTATCAAAAGAAAAACTGCGCCTCGACATTTGGCTGAAAGAAGTAGGCCCCAGCAATGAGCTACGGAAATGGTTTAATCATGACCCAGCCAAATGGCAGGAATTTAAAAGCCGGTATAAAAAAGAGATTACTGGTACTGAGACATTTAAAGAGCTAAAGAAGATTGTGGATGAAAATTCCCTTGTGACGCTGGTTTACGGCGCGGCCGACGAGGAGCACAACCAGGCCGTAGCTCTAAAAGAATTTTTGAAATAAGTTAGTAATCTGGCGGCGATGAGTCTGCGATGTTATAATCACCTCTGTTAATGCGCCCGTAGCTCAGCGGATTAGAGCGCTTGTCTTCGGAACAAGAGGTCGTAGGTTCGAATCCTTCCGGGCGTACCAATTAGTTATGATTACAGCTCAGGTCTCACTGCGGGCGCCTTTCTGCCAAGGTGCATTTTTTAAAAACGGGGCGAATAAGTCGTCTTCGAAATTGATATAAAACTGAGCCATTTCACCCTCGGTTGGGTCGCGGTCCTGAAACTGCACAAACGGCGCATCAGTGATTACAGCTATTGGTGTTTGCTCCGTACCTTCGCCCATTACGGCTACGGCGGCGGCTGTTAATCCTAGGGCTACGCCGGCGCGGCTGACCTGAAACGGCCGGCCAAATAAATCCGGCGTGCCGATATAGTCATTGACCGCCAAAAAGCCGCTATAGGCTAGCGGTATGCCGATGGTGCCCTGGCGCATTGGCATGCAGGTGCTGTCGCTGATGATGACGCCAACTGCTTTTAGGCCGAATTTTTGCGCCAGGTGAGCCCTAATTTGGTTGGCCGTGCCTTTAGGGTTGGCCGGCCAAAGCACGTAGTGATCCTGCCCGTTTGATTCATCAATACCGGCTAGCGAAATCAGCGTCTGATTAGTGATAGTAAAGTGGTAGTCGTACTGGCTGAGGCTAGACGGCAGATATAAATCGGACTCCTGCTTTATGAGCTCTTCTTTGTCGGTGCCTGCTACCGGCTTAACCCGGTTTTGGCATAAGGACACAACCTTGGAAGTTATCACTACTACGCTATTTTCAGCCAGATTAGTGATGTGTTCATCCAAAAGCTCAAGCAGGTCTATAGAACCGGCGGTAATCCTTTCAGTTTTAACTGAGCTAACAATCATTAGTGAACTATTATAGCTTGCTCGGTAATAATTTTATCCATCGAGATGTCGTGCAATTCAGCCGGCAAGCCTTCTTTAACCAAGCCAAAGCTAAAGCACAGACCTATTTTTAAAGCCTTAGTTTGCCCCGCCAAGAAACGGTCATACCAGCCGCCGCCCCAGCCCAGCCTCTGCAAATTTTGATCAAAGCCAAGAACCGGCACCAAGATTAAATCAAACTGCTGAGAATCCGGTACCGGCGCGGCGGCGTGCGGTGCTAGGCCCCGCCAGCGGATAGCCGGGTTAATTATTCGGCTGGGGCCGGCTGGGCGGCCGGGTGCGACAGCCGTCATAATCTGCGGATAATCTTGCCAAACAAATTTTAAAACCGGCCAAATATCAACTTCGTGCAGGTGAGGTAAAGGGATATAGCTATGCAGACTGTTAATACCCGCCCAATCCACCGACTCTATTAGACGCCGGCATATTTCCTGACTGAGCAGTTCAACATCGTTAGTAGTCATTTTTGACCGACCATTTCTAAGACCTGCCCGCAGGGCACTTTTGGGGTTTAATCGAGTCATTTCAATAATTATAAATCGGCCGGCGGGCTCCTGACAGCTTGCACTTGGCCGTAAGCGTAAGGATAATAAGAACTAACAATGAGCAGGTCTAAAAAGGATGTGGGTGTGACCTTGCAGAAAAAAGGCGTGAGCTTTAGGGTCTGGGCGCCGTTTGCTAAGAGTGTGGCCGTTACCGGCACCTTTAATAATTGGACTGAGACGCCGCTTAATAGCGAGGGTGACGGTTATTGGGCTGGGATGGTTGAAGGTGCCGCCGCCGGTCAAGAGTATAAATACGTCATCAGCACCGATAGTTCCCGGCTGGTTAAAAATGACCCCCGTTCTTTGCAGTTAACTACCACCGCCGGCAATTCGGTAATTGTTGATTCAGATTTTGACTGGTCCGGCGATAATTTTCAGCCGCTGGCGTTAGCCCAGCAAGTTATGTATGAACTGCACGTTGGTACTTTTAGCCGGGCCGACCCGGCTACCATCGGTACCCTAAAAGAGGCTGAAGCCAAACTGGATTATTTAGCTGACCTCGGCATAACGGCCATTGAGCTAATGCCGATTGGTGGCATGAGCATGGACCGCGGCTGGGGTTATGCTATTGATTATATTTTTGCTGTCGAGAGTCTTTACGGCGGCCATCGCCAACTGCTGGAGTTTGTCAAAGCGGCGCACGCCCGCGGCATTGCCGTGGTGCTGGATGTGGTTTATAACCACTTCGGCCCGGATAATAATCTAGATCTTTGGCAATTTGACGGCTGGAGCGAAAACGGCAAAGGCGGCATTTATTTTTATAACGACTGGCGCTCCAAGACGCCGTGGGCCGACACCCGGCCGGACTACGGCAGGCCTGAAGTGCGCCAATTTATTTTAGACAATGTGCGGGCTTGGTTACTGGATTGTCATTTGGATGGCCTGCGGGTAGACTCAACCATTTATATCCGAAACGCCGAAGGCCATAATGATGATCCGGCTACTGACATCGCCGAGGGCTGGAGCCTTCTGCAAGATGTCAACAAACTAGCCCGAAAGCTTAAGCCGTCTGCCCTGATGATTGCCGAGGATGTAGGAATTAATAATTATTTGACCAAGCCCGCCGGCGAAGGCGGTGCCGGCTTTGACAGCCAATGGGGGGTCACCTTTCCGCACGCTCTGCGCGCCGTGCTGGATGCCATCAACGACGCCGATAGAAATATTGGCCTAGTACTGGAGGAGCTTAGCCGGGTATTTAACGGCAATGTATTTCAGAGGGTAGTTTATGGGGACTCGCACGACAGCGCGGCTAACGGCAGTGCCCGCCTGGTAGAAGAGATTACCCCCGGGCGGCCGGATAGTATTTATGCCCGCCAGCGCTCGCTGATTGCCGCGGTCATTATCCTGACGGCACCTGGTGTGCCAATGCTCCTGCAGGGCCAAGAATTTATGCAGGGCGGCAGTTTTAACGATTGGCAGGAGCTAGACTGGGATAAGGCCGAGCGATATGCCGGTATAATTACGGCCTATAAGCATCTAATAGCTCTCAGAAAGAATGCGCACAATGTCAGTGCCGGCCTGCTGGGCCAGGGAATATCAGTCCTGCAGGCTGACCAGGACAACAAAGTTATTGCTTACCACCGCTGGGACAAAGGCGGCCCCAAAGACGACACCGTCGTAATTGTGAATTTTGCCAGCGGGGAGTATAAAAATTACGAGCTAAGCTTTCCGCACGATGGGCTGTGGCGGGTCCGTTTTAACAGCACCTGGAAGGGCTACAGCCCGGATTTTAGCGACGCGACCGCCAGTGATATTACAGTGCAAAATGGCCGGGCTAGTTTAGATCTGCCGCCCAGTGCGGCCCTCATTTTGTCCCAAGATGACTAGGTTTTAAGTACGCTTGCCAGTGTAATGAACATGGCCTGCGACCAAAGCAAGGGGTTGGCCGGCGGGCCTAAGCGGTCTAGCCATGACTGGTAGCTGACTGGTTTTAGCAGATGGTTTGGCAGTTGCTCGGCTAGCCAGCCGTTAGGCTGGGCCCGCCGGACTATCCAATCCAGCTTTTGCCTAGCCTCCTCACGGCGGCCAGCTAGCATATATTGCCAGCCCAGCAGGCCGGCTAGCAATATCCATTGGCCACCGCCGTAATACTCATCATCCGCGTATCGGTGGACTCCACCCTCCGGGTCAACTATCCGCTGTTCAATATCAGCTAGAGTAGGTGCAAAACCCTCTTGGCTGACGGCGCCTAAAACGGGGCAAATCAGTAAGCTGGCATCGGTTCTGGCTGACTTTATATCTATAGCTTGCCGGACCTGCTCGGCTTTAGGATGATTAAAGGCCGCTAGTCCAGCGAAAATGCAGGCTAGCGTAGCTGGGTAGACGCCCTTTGTTTCCTCCCACCAGTCAAAGCACGGCTCTTGCCAGTGTTTTTCCAGATAAAGAATTGATAAATCTATAGCTGGCCGGTACTTGTCGATTGGCCGCTCAGTGCGCCGGGCATGGCCGGCTAAAGCCCACAGCCATAGGCCGTAGCCATCAAGCTGAAAGGTCTGCCAGTCACCATCCGCCGCCTGGCCGTCGTAGGTATAGCGGGCATCTAGTGGCTGGCCGTTCTCAATTTGAGATTTGCGTGCCAGTATAATGTCAGCGCACCAGTCAAAAAACTGCTCAGCACTTTTAACTTGCCCTGCGCGGCTCATTGCGTCGGCTATGAAAGACCCGTCGCGGAACCAACAGTATTTGTAAGGCTCAAAATTTGGGCTAGCTGGGTAAGCTCCGCTGAGCGTCTGATTATCGGCAATAATTCCGACACTTTTAAAGACTAGCTCATCAACTGCAGAATCTTGGTTCAGGGGCTCGTCCATCCCTTAGGTCTTACGCCGGCTAGCTAACCAGCTAAAAGCTAAAACTAAAAGACCTACTAAAACACAAATGACCCCAACCCAGTTAATGGAGTGCCAGCGCGCGTAGGCTTGGCAGTTACCGGCGCCACTCGGGCAGTCACCGGCCAGACTATACATATCGAACCACCCATAAATTAAGATTAAAATCCCTAAGACGCAAATGCCGGCGCCCAACTTTAATAATTTTCTACCAGAAGTCATAGCTAAAGTATAACAATAAGCGCTTTATAGCGAACTTATTGCTGGTGTGAATTTTTGTGATTGCGCTCGGCTTGGAGCTTAGCCAGTTCTCGCTGGCTGGGCTGGTTAAACCGGCGGGCGGAGCGCTCGTCCAAACCTTGCCTACCTAGGCGCCTTAGCAATTTTTCTAATTGCCTGGCTTGCTCAGATGTCCTTTGGTCTTCGGGCGTGTTTAATATTTTGCGAATTGACTTTTTAACTCCTCTAGGCGCGCCTCTTAATAAGTCATCTGTAGTTGAATTTCTAGGGCTAGCGGCGGAGCTGTGATGGTCTAATTCGGCGGCTATTTCTGGGCTAGCTAAGATTTCTGCAAGCCTAGCCTTAGCCGATTCTAAAATCTCACTATCGGCAATAAAAACACCTAGAAAGTCGGGTATTCTGGCTATTTCGCGCTTAATAACAAAGCCTTGGCGGTGTGAGTCGCTGGCGCTAGCCGAGCCTTTGGCAAAGGCGTCTATTTTGTCTAGGATAGCCAGGGTCAGATCGCTAGCACTAAGGCTTTGGCCGCCTAGCTCAGTAAGCGACGGGACCAAGCGGTTAATTTCAGACGGAAAGAGATCCAAGCTGGTAAAACCGGCCTTTAGTTCGCCAGCTGGCGGCAAGACTAGAACCTGCTCCACTAAAGCTGAATCACCTTCAGGTAAATTTTCCATCACCACATTTTACCGTACTTTGCAAAAAATACCCTAGGGGGCGAACTCGCTCGCGGGCCCGGCTCGCGGTCTCGCTAATGGCTCGACATCGCTGTGCCTGTTCGAGTCCCACACAAGCCAAGCAGTTGGCTTGCTTGATTAGTATTCCAAAATCAAAACCCCATAAAATGGAGTATTAATTTTGGAGGGCCATCAGGGACTCGAACCCTGGACACCCTGCTTAAGAGGCAGGTGCTCTAACCAGCTGAGCTAATGGCCCTCGTCAATTTTGCAAAATATGGCAATCCAGAGTTTTGCAAAATTGGTTTAAGAGCGTCCTGATATTAGCATTTTTACCCCTGTTTCATCAAGGCTCGGGCCGAAAGTAAGATTTTTGCTTGCATATTTGACAGCTTGTCACTAACATTTATTAACAATGACCCGAGTTCCCAGACACTATAACCACGACTTAACTTTCGTTGGTGTAGAGGGCTCTTGGCTACATGATTACGGCGACCGGCTAGTCAGAGAATTCAGGTACCTTGGCTACCATGCCGTCTGGATGTCTTTGGATACGGATGACCCTAAAAAGAAATCGGCCGGACTTGGTAAGGATTTACGAGCCAAAGAAGAGGCCGCTGGCCTTGAAAATATTATCCGGATAGCCCATTCCAGTGGTCTGACTAACGCTATTCAGGAAGCCGACCCAGAGGCTGTCATTGGTATTCATGGCGTGGCCGGTGGACTCCCGGTCAAGAGCATTGTCCAACTGGCGGGTAATGAAACAGCTAATCTACTAGCAGACCGTTATACTCCCGAATTTCAGGCCGGCATAATTTGGCCTTCAGACGGATCAGGTTATTTGACCCAATTTCGAAAAAATATGGTCGAGCAGGTCTTTTTAGACCATAGGAACGGGAACCGCGCCAACATAGACCAAGCTACCCGCGATATGATAGTTAAGCGGATCAGGCAAAGGCTGAGGCACCCCAATGATTCAGTTGTGACTCACTTACCCGATGTGGAGCTGGCTTACACCGCTTTGCGCTGGGACAACGCCCTCAAATTTAGAGAATTTCAGCTCCCGTTTGCTAGGCGTGTGCTGGGCGTAGAACCGCAAATACTAGACTGCGGCCACACGCCCATGGCGGAGTGTCCCAAAGACTTAGCCGAGCTGGCTGTGTCTACAGCCCTAGGCATGAAAAAACGGGCCCTCGAGAGGCGCGCCGGCTAGTTTTTTTAAGCTAGGTACTGCTAGTATTTAGGATGATGAAAGTACTTGACGGCCGAGAACTAGCCGGTTTTATAAAAGAGCGCCACGCCCAGGCCGTATCGGTCCTGCGGGCTGGCGGGATTACACCTAAGCTTGCCATAGTCCAGGTTAAAAATGACCCAGTTATTAATACTTATGTCCGTTTAAAGAGGCGTTACGGCGCTGATATCGGCGCCCTGGTAGAAGTTTTTAAGCCCTCTCAGCCGGAAGTGCCAAAATTACTGGCTAGGCTTAATAAAGATAAATTAGTGCACGGAATTATTGTTCAGCTTCCTCTGGAAGACCCCGCTCAGACGGATGAAATCGTCAACCTAGTAGCGCCGGCTAAAGATGTTGACGCGCTAGGTTCTCGCTCCAGGTTTGAGCCGGCTACACCCATGGCTATTCTATGGCTTTTATCCGGCTACAATATTGATTTCGCCGGCAAAGACATCCTGCTGATTGGCCGCGGCAAACTGGTGGGAGCACCCTTAGAAAAAATGTTAAGAAGCGGTGGCCATAAAGTAGAAGTCATTGATCGAGAAATTGCCAATCTAGCCGACAGGGCTAGCCGAGCCGACATTATTATTAGTGCCACCGGCAATCCGGCTGTTCTTTATCCCGAAATGATAAAGCCAGGCGCTGTGGTAGTTGATGCCGGTACGGCCTCTGAGGATGGTAAGACTGTGGGCGACCTAGCGCCCGAGGTTTACGAGCGCGATGATTTAACCATTACACCAAGAAAAGGCGGCGTCGGGCCACTGACGGTCTGTGCTCTATTTGAAAACGTTATCCGGGCCGCCCAAAAAATCTAAAAACTCCTGTTTGCTTTTTTATAAAAAAGCAATACCATTATGGTAAGTTAAACAGCTAAAAGGAAAAAAATATGTATTTCGCCCAATCAGTAACGAACTATTACACGCAAACTCCAAGTACTAGCGGCGGTAGCGCGACAGGGATTTTAATTGCCTACTTAGTTGTCTTGGTCATATTTCTAGTAGCCGGCTGGAGAATCTTTGAAAAAGCCGGTCAGGCTGGCTGGAAAATTATCATCCCAATCTATAATGCTGTTATTCAGCTGAGAATTGCTGGGATGTCCGGATGGTTTGTATTGCTATATTTGGTGCCGATAGTTAACTTTTTCTTTGCCATATACGTGGCTTACCGGATGGCCAAAGCCTTTGGCTACGGAGTGGGCATGACCATATTGGAGATACTGCTGATCGGCTACCTCATCCTGGCCTTCGGCAAGGCCAAGTACGTCGGTCACGGCGGCAAAGGTTCAGCCCCGGCCGGTGGCACACCAGCCACCCAGCCAGCCTAAGAAGGAGTAAATGCCTCAAAAAATCGGTGTTTTTGATAGCGGCGTTGGAGGGCTAGCCGTCATTGCCGCTATTAAAAAAGAGCTACCTAATGTCGAGATTATTTTTAAAAGCGACAAAGCCCATTTTCCTTACGGAACGCGTAGTATTGATAACATTTACGGTTTCGTAAAACCAATATTTGACGGGCTTGCCAGTGAGGGTTGTCAGGTTATCGTGGTGGCCTGTAATACGGTGACGACCAATTTAATTGAGCGCCTGCGGGCGGAGTTAAAAATACCGTTAATCGGTATTGAGCCGATGGTCAAGCCGGCCGCCGCCGCTACTAAGACCGGCGCTATAGCCGTCTTTGCTACACCGCGGACCCTGGCTAGCACCCGCTACAGTTGGCTGAAAGAACAGTACGCTAAAGGTGTTAAAGTTATCGAGCCGGACTGCAGTGACTGGGCCTACTTAATCGAAAACCGCCAAATTGACCGAAGTAAAATTGAGGCTATTGTCAACGGTGTCTGCGCCCAGGGTGCCGATCAACTGGTTTTAGGTTGTACACATTATCATTGGATTGAAGAGCTAATTAGAGAAATCGCCGTCGGCCGAGCTGAAATATTACAGCCGGAAGTGCCGGTTGTAGACACGCTTAAGACAGCTCTTGCACAGCTTTCTTAAACTGATTGCCTCTATCTTTATAATCAGTAAATAAACCAAAACTAGATGTGCCGCAGGATAAAATCACAGCGTCGCCGCGCCGGGCGGTCCGCCTAGCTTCAGCTACGATTTCAGGCATTTTGCTAAGACCCTCAGTGACGCTACTGAAACCACGGTTTTTTAGCAGTCCGGCAATCACTGGCCCGGTTTGGCCAATGGCTATAACGTGACGGACGCGGTCTTTGCCCACGATTTCCTCAACTAATTTTTCAAACGACAGGCCCTTATCGTGCCCGCCGGCAATTAATACCACCGGCTGGACAAAAGATTGGATGGCCACAATGGCTGTATCGGGCGTGGTACCAAATGAATCATCATAATAATCAACACCACCAACCGAGCGGACAAATTCCAGCCGGTGTTCTAGGCCGCTGAAACTAGCTAGAACCTGGCGCATAGCCTCTAAGTTGTCGCTGACCTGGCTGGCGGCCGTTAGGGCGGCGCAGACGTTTTGCCAGTTGTGCCGGCCAATCAGCTTGAGCTGACCAGTTTTAATAATTTCAGTTTCCGGCTGGCCCATCACAATCATGCCGTCAGCCCGCACGTAGGCGCCGGGGCTATCGAAATAAGGTATTTTGATACCAGGCGAACAGCCGGCAATCCGCTGAGCGTAAAGATTATCGGCCATGTAGATAGCTATGTCGTCTTTGGCTTGGTATCTGAATAGATTGCTTTTAGCCTTAACGTAATCTTCTATATTTGCGTGCCAGTCTAAATGTTCCTCGGTAATCATCAGACAGACGGCTATATGCGGGCTGTAATTTAATTTATAAAGTTGAAAGCTGGATAGCTCTAAAACTACCCAATCCTCCGGCTGGACGCCGTTAACAAAATCAAGCACCGGCACGCCGATATTGCCGCCCAAGAATACTTTTTTACCGGCCGCCTCCAGCATCTTAGCGATTAAGGTTGAGGTGGTGCCTTTGCCCTTACTACCAGTGACGCCAATGATGTTTTTAGTTTTTACGGTTTCAAAAAATATATGCTGAGTCGTGACGGCCTTTTTCCAAAACTTATGTTCTGGGCCAAACAGCTTTTCCAGGTTTTTAACCGACGTCACTGAATAGATAATTTTGTCGCAGTTCTCGATGCCGGCGAGGTAGCTTAAATCTTCGGCCTGGCTGGTAATGCCCACCGGCCGCTGGCCGACCAGGCTCTGAATCTCTATTTTATCGCTGGGAGCCGGCAGGTCGGCGCGCGGCTCCTCGCTGGCTATTAAATACTCGTGTTCCGGCCCAAAATAATTAAAGGCGCTTTGACCCTCAAGCCCCCAGCCAACAATGGCAACTTTCATCGGGATTTATTGTTTATCTTCGCCGATTTCGGCGTTGACTAAATCGGCTACTTCTTTAGGCGTCATTTCGGCCTTAACTACAAATTTGCTGACATCTAAATCTTTAAGGCGCGACGGGGCTTCCTGCTCGCCGACGTTAGTCAGGATAAAAACTTTGATATCCTTGCCCCAGTCGGTGTGGCGCATTTTATCCAGCATGTCGTCACCGTTCATCTCCGGCATCATCAGATCAAGCAGAACTAAATCAGGTTTTTCTTTTTCACAAAGCGCCAGGCCCAAAACGCCGTTTTCAGCAATCGCTACTTTATAACCTTCGGCCTCAAATTTCAGCCGATACATTTGGGCAATAGCTAAATCATCTTCGACTATGACTATCTGTTTCATTTGCCTTTAATCTTACACCTAAAAATTACTCAAGACCAATAGCTAGCGGGTAAGGCCGTGACGGCTTATAGTAGCCTCAGCCTCCTCAAGAACCTGTTTAGGTGTGTAGTGTGCTTTTACGAGATATTTATCAACCCGCAAGAGACGCAGGTCCATTGGAGCCTCACTCCGGCTGAGGTTGGTTAAGACAATTACTAGAGGGTTCCTTCCCCAGGGCTCTCTTCGCATACGCCTCAGCATCTCAGTGCCGTCCATTATCGGCATTCTGAGATCTAGCAATATTAAATCCGGTCTCCATGATTTTATTAGGTCTAATCCAGCCCGCCCATCTTCGGCACAAGCTGTTTGAAAGCCGGCGCTCTGGAATTTGAGTTCATACATCTGGCGGATGGCCGGTTCATCTTCAACGATCGCCACTTTTAAATTTGACATTTTGGGTATATTATTTTTTCCTATTGACTATTTCTTAGCGCTAGTGTATATTTACCAGAAGTTCAGTACATTAGTATATTAACGCACGCTTTAATCCTCTAGCCAATAGAGGTCTAAAGCGTGCGTATTTTAATCAATCTAAATCTATGGAATATAAATCATCCCCAGAGGAACACCTACCGGAGAGTCCAGCCGATGAGCTAGTGGCCGACCAGTCTAGTGATTCACTTCTAGGCCGCTATAGAAACACTATCTTTACGGTCGCTTTTGTAGGCGCCGCGGCTTTGACGTTTAATGAACTTGGCCCAATTAAGCATGATCTGGAAGAAACCGCCAGATGGACGGTGCCGGCGATAGCTAGCAGTGAATCAGTGGCTACGGCCGGATTAGCCGCTATGATTGCCTCCACGGGAAACAAGATTGGTAATCCTCTAACTCTAAGAAAGCGGCTTAATCAGCTTAAAGACAGACTAGGCGGTAGCTCTCTTTATCGGATTGGCGCCTATTTGAATTTGGCTGGCGCCGCCGGCACCTCTAGTGTCATTACTGCTGAGACGCTAAAAGATTTTCCGCCTACTGTCTGGCCGCTGGCCCTGGGAGTAGCTGGTCTGTCTACGGCACTATCACTTCCGTTTTTCCGCATAGCTAGACGACACAGCCAAACGGAGGCAGACCAGTGAGCACATTAGAACCCAGAGAACAAAGTTTAGAAATTGGCGCGCCGGTTTTCAACGGCCAGCCCGAGGATTACTGGGTAGGGCGAATTGAGACGGCAGATCCGGCCCTAAGGCAATCTTTGTTTGACGCCGCCGCCAAGTTACGAGGGCAAGCCTATCTTGAACTGGGCTATGTCTCGCCGGACAGGGTAGATCACAAGGGCCGAGAAATAGATGACGACGATGCCAGATCAATTCATTTTACAGCTTTAGAGAGATTGTCCGACGGAACCTCTCGGATTGTCGGGAACAGCCGTTTAATCACTAAAGATAGCCTGGACAATCCACTGCCAATTGAGCGTTATTTTCCGGAAGCGTTTGCCGATAATCCGATTCAGCCCGGCTTCGTAGAGGTGTCCCGGTTAATTGCAGTGCACGAAAACCCACGGCTTCGTCACAAAATTGCTCTGGCCCTCATCCGGTCTATGATTAAACATACTGTACCGATGGGGATTCATGAATCTTACTGCATCGTAGAAGATCCCTTGCTTCGCCTACTCAATTCAATTGGCATTCCGGCCGAACCGCTGGGAGAGCCGAAATTTATTCCCGATCAGAATGGCCTGCTTAAGCCGGTGCGGATGGAGCATGTAAGGAGTATTGATCCTGAATATATGGAGCAAATCGGTAAAACGGCCATGAGAAATTTCTTTTTTGACGGCGGTCACGGTAGCGATGGTTTTTACGACGATTCTTTTATAAGGAAGAACCATGAGCTACGATAAGCGGTTTGGGAGAAACTTGGGATTCTTCTCTACTGAGGAACAGGCTACCCTCCGCGAATCTTCAGTATCAATCGCTGGTGCCGGTGGCGACGGCGGTATGCTGGCAGTACAGCTGGCGCGTTTGGGAGTAGGCGAAATCAGGCTGGCCGACCCAGACCCGTTTGAGGAAGAAAACATAAACCGCCAGGCCGCTTGCACTGACGAAACTATTGGTGTCAACAAGGCTCAAGCAGTCGGTGACTATATCCAAAGAATTAACCCCGAGGCCAAGGTAAAGATTTTCGATGATGGTGTTACGCCTGAAAATACCGCTGATTTCTTAGATGGCTCACGGCTGTTGATAGATGAGACTGAATTCACCATGCCAAGCATAGGTGTAGGACTAGCTCGCCAAGCCCGCTATAACGGCATCCCTAACCTGACGGCGCTTAATGTTGGTTTTGGTGCAGTGGTAACTACCTATCGTCCAGAAGGCCCTACGGTTGAAAGCCGGCTCGGAGTCGAGGGACTGCCCCTAGAAGAAATATCGGCCGATAAAATCCCAATAAGCCGGTGGCTACCGTACCTACCTAGCTACGGTGATTTGCGTGTTCTGGATAGTGTGGCCAAAGCCGAGAAACCGGCACCGTCCGTGGCGCCGGGTGTAGCCCTAGCCGCCGGTATGGCGGCTACTCAAGCCGCCCTAAACTTACTCCATGGGCAAAATAAACGCCCTAAACCAGTGTATGCGCCATCTGCTCTAGTGATGGATGTCATGACAGGCACGGCCAAGATAGTCAGCTACGATCGGCTATCGCATTATCGCCATCTGGCTACCGTGGTATTTAGGAATACTCTTAAACTCAATCCTCGGGCCAGCTATTAGAATCTAAATCTGGCATAATTGTACTAATGCTTAATGCCTATATTGCCATTAGTGCAGTTCTAGCTCTGGTTTTTATTATCTTAGGGCTACTAGCGGCCACCCGTAATATACAGTCGTCCGTTAACCGGCTATTTCTAATCTTTTCCATCTTGATCGCCGGATGGTTAGTGACAAACTACCTTGGTGGAGAGCCCAGTTATAGTCACGCCTTTTCTCTAGTAGCTAATCGCCTAATTTTCTTTTTTGGCTTATTGACGGTTACGTCGCTGTTATTTTTTATGAAGAGTTTGATTGGCAGAAAGGGAAATATCTATTGGACTCTAGCGCTCTATGCCAATCTGTTATTTGCTGTTTTTGGCCTGGCAACTCCGCTAATAGTCAGTAATGTAAGACTGCAAAACGACACCTATGCAATCACATTTGGGACCCTATCATTAGTTTATTTTATAATTCTTATACTTGATTTTTTGGCTTTGGTGGCTATATCGCTTAAGGGCAGGCGAACTTCACACGGCCAGCTTAGGTCTCAGATAAACATAATCTTGATAAGTCTAGCCATTACGCTTGGGGGGGTCATCGCTACCAATGGGCTGGTACCTTTTATTGCCGGCTATTATGGTCTCTCTAACGCCGGGGCATTTTTGACGTTTATATTGGTTAGCGGCATTGCCTATAGTATGGTAAAACACCGCCTTTTTGATATTAAGTTCTTTGTAGTCCGGGCCGTAGCATACCTAGTAACAATTTTGACTTTAGCGGCTATATTTGCGGCACCTAGCGTGCTGTTTACCAGTTACCTGATAAACGCGCCCCTACCGGGTAGGGCCCTATGGCTATTAACGGCTCTGACTATACTTATAGCCGTTTTATACCAGCCGCTTAGAACTTACTTTAATAGGGTTACCAATAAGCTGTTTTATAGAGACTATTACGAACCCCAAGAGGTGCTAAACAGATTGACAAATGTCCTAGTTGGAAGTCTTAACCTTCAGTTTATTAAAGATAAGACATCAGCCGTCTTAATGGAGGCTTTGAGGCCAGACTATATCAGGTTCTTGATGTCTGCTGAATCCGACGAACAAACAGCTGAACTCTTAAGTGCACTCCGGCTGGCCAAGAAAGAAATAATCATTGCCGACGAGCTGAGCCAGCCAGACAAAAGCAAGCTATATAAGGCAATGGATAAGGAAAAGATAGCCATAGCCGTCAAACTAAGAACCACCAGGGAAGATCTTGGTTTTATCCTACTTGGCTACAAACAGTCCGGGAGTTTTTATTCCAAGAGCGACCAACAAGTCCTTGGTATCGCCTCTGATTCGATAGCCATAGCCCTACAGAACGCTCTACGGTTTAGAGAAATCCAAAAATTTAATTTAACCTTGACCGCCAAGGTTGAGGCCGCCACCGCTGAGCTAAAAAAAGCTAATCAGCGGCTGAAAGCATTAGATCAGACCAAGGACGAGTTTATAAGTATGGCTAGCCATCAGCTAAGGACACCTTTGACGACAATTAAGGGATATTTGAGCATGGTGTTAGAGGGCGACGCCGGACCGGTCAAAGATAGCCAGCGGGCCATGCTGGAGCAGGCCTTTAATAGCTCTTCGCGGATGGTTTATCTGATTGCCGATTTATTGAACGTCTCGCGTCTGCAATCGGGCAAATTTGTAATTACAAACAAACCGACTGATTTATCTAAGGTGGTAGAGGGCGAAATAGCCCAGCTGAAAGACCAGGCCGCCAACCGTCAGGTGAGCCTAACCTATCAGAAGCCGGAGAACTGGCCCCAGATGAATCTAGATGAAGACAAAATCCGTCAAGTGGTGATGAACTTTTTAGATAATGCCCTTTACTACACGCCGGCCGGCGGCAGTGTGACTGCTCAGCTGAGCGCTAGTCCCAAAGAGGTTACCTATACTGTGACCGATACTGGGGTGGGCGTGCCTAAAAATGTCCAGCACCATCTGTTTAGTAAGTTTTACCGGGCCGAGAATGCCAGGAAGATGCGGCCGGACGGTACAGGCCTAGGGCTTTATATGGCCAAAAAAGTAATTACCGCCCAAGGCGGAGCTATTATCTTCAAAAGCACGGAAGGCCAGGGGAGCACCTTTGGCTTTAGCCTGCCCAGAGACTCGCTTGAATTGAAGTAATTTTAGCTACCCGCTCTTGCAGTTTTTAGCTTGGATGTTATATTAATTAACTGTCTAGAGCCTGGAGCTAAAAGTCTGAGCGCCTACCTGTAGCCGCTCCTTTTAAAAAGCTCGGCTTCCTAGCCGCTCGTTGAAATCATAGAACCAGTAAAAGTTCTGAAGAGATGTGAACCCCCGACCGACTAGGGGTTCACCGTCTAACTACAGCGTTCGCCGGGGTGATACCGGCGGACGGGGGTAGAATCTCTTCACTTGGGGAGCTAACCCAATGCGCTGACTCCACAACCCCTTACGGATAAGGGAGAACAGGCGCTGAGGGAAGCTCCCCCAAGCTTGCGGCCTCCCCTTAAGGCCGCTTGAGCAGGACGGGTGGGCCCGCCGTCCGCCCTGCTGAGGAAGCGTCCAGATCAAACCCGATCACATCATCCCCCCGGTCGGGATATGCCTGGACGTTAGCCCAGTGCGGCCGCTCCCCTTCAAACCCTCGTGGGGGAGTGGCCGCCGGGCACCTACTTTGCAAGACCCCCGTCTAGTCGAGGGCGGGGCAGAGCCCGGGAGTCCTAGACTCCGAGGCTCGGGGACCGTGCGGCTTGCTCGGCAAGCAATGGCGTCCGCGCCTAGAGCGCCGCACGGCCCCTTTAGACTGGCACTTCCCGATTTCAACCAAGAGTCCGCTAAGCGTTAGCGGACTTTTTCAATTTTCTAGATTTTTCCACAATTATTATGCTTGTGCTTAAGGGAAAATGTTATAAAGCTTCTTGACATAATATAATTCCTATGGTAGAGTATCTTCATCCTCGCTTTTAGGGCGATGAGGTGTGAATCTCTACGGGTGGTCGTAGATATATAATTTTCGGCTTTCCGTCAGCCTTGGCGGGTGAGGTGCAATTTGACAAGTCGGATCATAAGAGTTCATTTGATCTGACCCATTTAGAAAGAGCAGGTGCTGGGGGCGTTTTTTGGCGCCCAGGGCATCTGCTCTTTTAAGCTGTTGTTGAGCTAATTAGCTCCAAGGGCTAGCGGGCAGATTAAGGTAGAGCGAATCTGCATAAAATGACTCTTCGCAGTTTCAGGTCCCAATTCCTCGATAAATGGTTAGGACTAGCGCCAGGTCGGCAAAATAGATTGCCGGCTCTAGCGCTAGTCCTGTACCCATGAGGGGAAAGGCTGGCGCTATCGCCCACACCGATCCCCTCGCGACACGAGGGAAGGAGGACCAAAATGAAGTGGAGATTCCTGACAGTTCTTGCGACCCTCGTGGTCGCCGGACTGTTCGGGACTGCCCACGCCGCCTCGGCGGCTGGGACGCTCCATCCGTTCTTCCCGGGGGGCCTGCCGGCGTACAACGCGCAGGCGGCTTTCTCGGAGCTGATGTCCCGCGCCAGCGTGGACGCACAGATGGGCCACACGATCGCCCAGGAGAGCGGTTCCGCTAGCTTCTCCGCCTCGGCTTACGTGGCGGTGGGCTATCGGAACGGGGCGCCGGGGTCAGAGAACTCCGGAGTCAGCGGTACCGGCGTGCTGACGCCGACGACCGACACGACAGAATGCAACGCCCACTCCCGGATGTTCGTCATCCGGGACACGCGGACGGGGCAGATCGTCGTGTTCTGTGTCTCATGCGGCAACATCAGGGTGCATGTGACACAGCCACCGCGGTACCACCGGTTCACGACCGGCACCGTGGTGCGTGTCAGCAAGACCTTCGTGAGGAACTTCGGCGTCATCTGCCAGCCTTCGGGCCAGCCGGTGTACGCCAAAGTGACTACCTGGGTTCACGGCCTGATCAAGGCCAAGACCTGGGTGATCGCGGAGGGCAGGATCAGGGCCAAGACCACCGTCGGCTGGGGCCTGAAGATGAACCAGACGGTGAAGTTCAGGTGCGGCGGCGTCCCGATGACGACCATCAACCTGAGCAAGAAGTGGCTCGACGCCAACGGCGCGGACATCACTTCCAGCATGAGCGGCGAGGCCGTTCCTCTGCTGGTGGCGGTGTACGACCGTGGTGCGGATGGCAAGTGGTCGCAGGGGAGCAATCCGAGCTACCACATCACCATCCACCCGGGTACGGCGACGACGCTGGCGATCCCCAGCGTGCACGCCGGCGAGCTCATCTACGCGTGCCTGGACTCGGCCTACGAGGACAGCAAGAACGCGGAGCCCGCAGACCCGGCCGGCAACTACAACGAGGCTTGGCGGTGTGAATCTTCGGGGATCAAGAACCCGAAGGCGCCGGTGAACTTCGCGTTCACCGACCGGAACAAGCCGCCGGCTCCGAAGCCGTCGCCGCCGTCTCCGCCGAGTCCGCCTTCGCCGCCGACGCCAACTCCGCCGGCGCCGAAGTGCACGTCCTGTCTGCCCAACCCGGTGACGGGTGGCGGTCCGCCGCCGCCTCAGCAACCGGGTGAGCCGGCTCCGCAGCCGGGGACTCCCAGCAACGGGCAACCGCCGACGGGTCAGAGCAATGACCCGCCAGCGCCCGGTGGTGGCGAGCTCCCGGATCCGGGCTAAGGCAGGTAGGTACCAGGGGGGCCGCCGCTTGCGGCG
>DASTHW010000006.1:0-48847 GCA_035717985.1 Saccharimonadales bacterium (SeqCode)
ACCGTCTTCAGCTGGTAGGCTTAGGCTGTAGCTAGTAGAGGTAGGATTTAGGGGGACTAGGGAGATAAAGCCAGTACTGCCGCCATAGGCAAAGCTTAGCTTACCATTGAGACCACCGGCCCCAGCCGTACCGAGTAGGACCTGCTCCTCCCCCGTGCTGGTATCCACCGCCAGGACGCCGGTATTGGAACTATTCTGAACCTGGAAAGCGCTAGAGTTATCAACTTTAACAGTAACAGCGCCGTTAAGGCTAGAGGTGCCGGAAGTCACCGTAAAATTACTGCCGGAACCAATGGTTGTCGAGCCGTTTAAGCCGATTCCCCCAGAACCAGCATTGATAGTAGTTGTATTAGTACCGCTGGCTTTACCGATAGTTATGTTATTAGCATTGGTTGTACCGATGTTTAAGTTTTGTCCGGAAGAGACATCAATGCTGGCCGTACTGGCTGAGCCAAAGGTTAGAGTATTACTGTTGAAGGTATTGGTGTTATAGGTACCGGTGGCGGTGATGGAGCCGCCTACAGCTACACCGCTGGTAGTTACTTCTAAATATTTAGTTGAACCGTTAACTGAATTCTCTTCCACGCTTAGTAAATCGCCCCCGACAGGAGTAACTGCGTCCTGAATAACTAGTCCGCCAGCGCCAGGAGAGTTATCTAATGTTATTTGTGGAGAAGTAACGGAGGCGTCATAGACCGCTTGAAAAGTCGGTGTTAAACCGCCGGACGAAGGTGAAGTGCAGGTACCGCCGGTAACGATGCCGCCGGAAACGGTTTGGCTAACGACTATCTGACCAGCATTACAAGTAAGCCCTGCGCCACTTGTACCATTGGTAGCAAAGCCGCTGGTAGCGTCCACTAAACCGCTAACCTGCAGGGTGGCTCCACTGTTTGAGGGGCTAAGGCCAATACCAACTTTGCCATTAAGGGTATCAGCTACAAACAGCCCGCTACCGGTAGCGTTTTGAATTTGAAAGGCGGTCGCCGAGTTGGTGGAACTCCTGAGTGCGGCCGAGCCGCTAGCAGTTACATAAAAGGCCTGGTTATGTACAGCATAGCCCTGATTGGATTCGGTACCGCTAGCTGAAGCTGTGATCTGTGTATCACTATTAACACTACTGACGGTGTACTTATCGCCATTAGCGAATATAAATTCCATACCAGCGGCTACACTACTGGTCCAGCTGGTACCAACGCCGGTTATCGTCGAGCCGCTCATGGAGGCTGTACCAGCGTTATATATAGCCGGCGAGACGCTGAAAGTATTACTAGGCGAGCCAGTGCCAACACCAACCCGGCTATTGACGGTGTCCACATCCAGAACAAAATTATTGTTCGAATCGGCTACGCTAAGAGCGCCCGTGGAGTTAACCGTCGTTTTTAAAGTAACCTTACCGTTGGCACCAAACGCCGCTACCGGCACCCCGTTGCCGTCTTGCAATTGAAATATGTCAGCAATAGCTCCGCTGGCCGCCTGTATAATGCCGCCGATATCACTAGCGCCTGCTGATTGAATATGAAAATTGGCCGGCGTCTGGAGCGATGTACCGTTCAGAATAAAACTGCCGCCGCCGCCCCCAGAAGTTAGGAAGCCACAATTATTGCTATTCTCTAGACAAACAGTTCCGCCCTCATCCGGCAGTAATATGTCTCTGTTGGCGGTCATGGTGCTGAAGTTTAGCGTGCCGGTAAATGAGCCGATGGTTCTCGACAAAGACGCCGATCGAAAGGCATATGGAACACTGGTCAACTGGATTCTAGGGCTCATTTCTCCATCCCAACCGGGCGTGCCGGTACCGCCGATATTCATGGTTAGCCATAACTGCTGGTCCCAGGGCATAGTCGAGGGAAAAGCCGTTATGCTACCAAGGTTGGCTGTCAAATAGCCGTCGACAACCCGGACTTTATTGGCTCCGGTATAAGTCTCAACCCATTGACAATGGCTATCGCCAGTACAGCTTCCCTGACTAGATCCACTAGAGCTGGAGGCGTCATAAATTTTGAACTCTACGTTGTAGTAGCCGTCCGGCACCACTGCACCAGCGGCATTCAAGAGCCGAGCCTGGAAGTTTAAAACGTCGCTGGTTGAAGCTTGAGCTTTAGGCGCTAGGCTCCCCCACATGACCAAAAGTACACCAACTAGACCCAGCAGGGGGCCCAAACGTGAGAAGTTATTTCTCACGCGCGTGCGCGCGTGCGCGCGGCGGCGCAGGAAAATATCCGGCATCTATTTTTGGTTTTTGGTTTTTTATTTTTGCCGCTGAAGTTCCGGCTAGTTTTGCCTAAAATCAGCTAAGGCTATTAACAGATTACGCTTATCTGTTATAGCTGTCAATAAAACGCTTGTGGATAAACTAGGCTATTTTAGTAATTTTGATTTTGGTCAAAAGTTGGCGATGCCCGCGGACTTTACGGACCCGCTTTTTGGCTTTATATCGAATGGCGGTTACTTTAGGTGCCTTAATGACTGAATCTAGAATGTCAGCAGTTACCTTATGGCTCGTCAAGCTAGGCGTGCCTACTTCAATCTTATCGCTATCAATAACCAGCAGAGGCTCAAAACTAACAGTTTTTTCAGCGTTAAGTTTATCGACCTCTAGTTCTTGGCCCTCAGATACCAGGTACTGCCTAGCACCTACTGCTACGACTGCTCTCTTATCAGATTTGTTTGCCATTTTAGCCTTAATTTCTCAAAAGTTACCAATAGAGATTAACAGATACAGCCCTATCTGTAAAGACGGCTAGACTAGAGAAACCTCTAATCTTCATATCTCTTCAAGATTATGGATAGCTGTATAAAGCTAGCCGTTTACGGCTAGTTACATCTGTTAGTTGACTTTGGCGAGTGAGAGACTCAGGCTCTCTTTATCGATTTTAATGGTTTGGGAATAGTCGGCCTCGCCAGCAAGCTCCCCTACCGCTAAAGTCTCAGCAAAGATAATAGTCCTAAACTTATCCCAAGCCTGCTGTATGCCGGTAGATTCGGTCTTAATAACTAGCTGAATGCGGTCATCAACGCTCAGTCCTGCCTTTTTGCGAGCGGCCTGGATATGACGGATGAGTTCCCTAGACAGTCCTTCCACCTTTAGATCATCACTAATCTCTAAATCAAGCTCTGTTTTTGGCAAGGCCTTAGTGGTTAGTTTTAGCCACTTCACAGCCTTTACGTTAAGCTCTTCTTTGATTATCTCGAGTATTTCAGGACTAAATTCAGCTTTAGAGTACACTACAGCGGATTTTAGGGGCTGGCGGACCTTTATGCCAGCCTCGGCCCGTTGGGCTAACCCCTGCGCAATAAGTTCGCGAGCCTCCGCCATCTCTTTAAGCACAAGTCCATTCACCTGACCAGCCGGCGGCCAGTCGCTTAAGTGAACCGACTCCCCACCGGTTAGTTTCTGGTAGAGTTCTTCTGCCAGAAAAGGTGTAAAGGGGGCTAAAACGAGGCTTAAGCGAATTAAAACGTAATGAAGGGTTTTATAGGCCTCATCTTTATCCATATCGTTGTCGCTTTTCCAGAAACGCTTGCGACTCCGCCTGATGTACCAGTTGCTGGCGTCGTCGATAAACAGTAGAACACCTTTAAGGGCGCCAGGTATGTCATAGCGGTCCATGCCGCTTTCAATTTCAGCGGTCAATTGATGGGCCCGCGAAACGACCCATTGATCCAAAGGATGAGTTAACTGCTGATAAGGGTCTTCTACCTTCCCGTCCCACTGCCAACCGTCCACCTCGGCATAGAGAGTGAAAAAGTCGAACATATTCCAAATCATATTTAATTTACGGGCCGTATCAGATACATCCTTATCTTTTAAGGAAAAATCTTCACCATTTAAAAGCGGCGAGGAGAGGAACAAAAACCGTAGGGCATCGGCGCTATATCGGTCCATTAGCTCGTTGGGGTCAGTGTAATTACCGTAGTTTTTGCTCATCTTACGCCCGTCATTGCCGGCGATGGTGCCAGTAACGATAACATTTTTAAAGGAGTTAGTTCCAAACAAACCAATTGATACAACGTGCAGGTAATAAAACCAGGCCCGTACCTGGCCCACATACTCAGCAATGAAGTCCCCGGGGAAGTTTTGCTCGAATTTTTGCTGATTTTCAAACGGAT
Organism: Saccharimonadales bacterium (SeqCode); assembly: GCA_035717985.1. Classification (GTDB taxonomy): domain Bacteria; phylum Patescibacteriota; class Saccharimonadia; order Saccharimonadales; family UBA10212; genus DASTHW01. The sequence continues at coordinate 4,111 of DASTHW010000006.1, forward strand.
AATGAAACTGGGCAAACGGCATAGAGCCAGCCTCAAACCAGCTGTCCATTACTTTATCTATTCGCTTATACTGCACGCCGTCAATTTCAAAAGTTACTTCATCTATCCAGGGCCGATGGTAGTCCTCTAGCTCAACGCCAGAGAGCTCTTTTAGCTCGGCGTAACTGCCAACTACCTTAACCAGTTCGTGGCCGTTTTTATCTTTACCCTTCCAGACCGGCAGAGCCGTAGCCCAAAAGCGGTCGCGGCTAAGGTTCCAATCGGGTGCCTGGACGATGTTTTTCGAAAATCGGCCATTTTTAAAGTGTTCCGGGAACCAATAGATGTTTTTATTTTCTTCGAGCATAGTCTCGCGCTGGCCGTCGATGTCCATGAACCAGCTGGGGTGGGCCCGGTACATCAAGCGGGTGCCACAGCGGTGACAATGCGGATAGGAGTGAGTTATGTATTCAATTTTCCAGACCCTGCCGTCTTCTTGCAGTTTTTTGGCTATATCTTTGTTAACATCCCAAACTAGCCGACCTTTCCAGGCTCCCTCGGTGTAAAAACCGTTGTCGTCAATCAAGCTAACAACCGGGAAGTCTTTTTCTTTAGCTAGCTGGTAGTCTTCTTCACCGTAGGCCGGTGCCAGATGGACAATACCGGTGCCCTCTTCAGTACTGAGGCCTGGGTAATGCCAGACTTTATGAGCATTCTGGCCACGGTCTACAAATAATGGCTCGTATTCTTGGCCAATTAACTGATCGCCAGTTATACCTGATTTGATTAACTTATAGCTTAACAGCCTATGCTTATCGTCAGTAAGCACCTTAGCGACCAAGTCATTGAGAAGTATCAGGACCTCTCCGGATTCAAGTTCGATCTGGGCGTAGCGCTGGTTTTTACCGACTCCCACCGCCGTGTTAGCTGGTAGGGTCCAGGGAGTAGTAGTCCAAGCCAAAAGATATATCGGCTTACTTTCATGGCTCACATTTTTTAGCTTAAATTTGACGTAAACCGAGGGGTCTGTCACATCTTGATAGGAGTTATCCATGGCCACTTCGGCTTTGGCTATGGGCGTGGCATCACGCGTACAATAAAGTAAAACTTTCTCACCTTCGTAAATTTTGCCGTCATCATAAAGCTTTTTAAAAGCCCACCAAACCGACTCCATGTAGGGCTTATCCATGGTTTTATAGGCGCCTTTAAAATCTACCCAGCGGCCAATCCGAGCGATAGTGTCTTCCCATTCACTGCCGGTTTGGACCATATTCTGACGACAGGTTTTAATGTAGTCTTCTAGGCTAATTTTGGTGCCAATGTCACGTTTATCAACTATCCCTAGTTTGCGCTCGGTAAAAACTTCGGCCGGCAAACCGTGGCAGTCCCAGCCCCAAACCCGCTCTACCCTTTTACCTTTCATGGTTTGGTAACGCGGTACGGCGTCTTTTACGATAGACGACAAAAGGGTTCCGTGGTGTGGTACACCGGTGATAAAAGGCGGTCCGTCATAAAAAACATAACTGTCAGAGGCTGGCCGGGACTGGACCGATTTCTCAAAAATCTGATGGTCGCGCCAGTATTTAATTAGAGCCTTTTCGTACTCAATCGGCTTACGGCGCTGGTTGGCTTTAAATTTCACTGGGGCTCCTTAAAAAGTATTAGCCCTCAAAGGCTTCTGGATTCCGCGCCCAGCGGAAGGTACCATCCAGATTCCTTTGAGGGCTTTTTATAAGTCTCTCAAAAGCACTTTTTTACGGTTTCGGACCGTTGACCGCCAGGTTCTACTAAGCCGTAGGTTTCTATCCGACCGTTCTTCCTAAGTAGCTTCGCGGGTGATAGCCGCTCATTCGCCTGCTCAGGGGCGAAGCGCTTTAACTCTATTTTACAGTTTAATTTTACCGAAAAAAGGTTAAAATTACAACCTTATACTAATAGGAGTAGGCGTAGGCGTCTAGATCTTGCATTAAGGGCAATTGCTCTTCTTGCCACAACTGCTGAAGCCGGCCATCGCGGCTAATTATCAAGATAGCTGGATAACTAGTGACGTCATAAAGCCGTGCCATTTCGGCACCCTGGACTGTCTCTAGGCTTAACATTTCTGGTTCGGTCTCTTGGTGGCGGCGGTGATACTCATGAGCATAGTCCATAATCTTGCCGGCATGTTCGCTTTCGGGATGGTATAGAAAAACTATGCGCATGAGCTTATGATATCACTCTTCCATTGAAGGCGCCCGCCACTGCACATCGTCGCCTAAATAATATACGATTTCATCTTCTAGCTTCTTGAAGTCGGCTTCATCGGGTTTTACAGTTTTAACACCAAAGCGGGTCCGAAGTACTATTTCTAATGGATGTTGATAGGTGCCGGCCGGAGCCAGACCGTCGGGCAGGAACAGTGAGACGCTACGCTGGCTTTTATCCTGAGCGGTTACGACTTCCAGCTTTAAGCCTTTAATCCGGTCTGTAGTCTGCCACTCTTTGTGAGACGATATGTAGGGCGTCCCCAGATTCTCAAACACTTCCCGGTATTCTCGCCTGGTAAAATACTCACTACGGGCAATTATCTCAGCACCGCTTTCGGATGTGCCGGCGAGTACTTTGTCATCTCGGAGATTCTCCGATTTCTCTGACCTATGCATATCTCGCTCAATAGCCGCGCCTTGCCAAATAGGATCGTCTCGGTCTAACAACGCTTGAAGTACTTCTGATCCGGTCGCGGATTCCCCTCCCCGTTTTGCCTCAGCTGGGTCGACCATTTATGACTTAGCTACAGCCGGTGGTGCTACCGCAAGAGGTGCAGACGTAGCAGGAGCCAGACCGTTGAGTTTGATTGCCGCAGTTATAGCACATTGGGGCACCCTCGTCAGCCGCCGGCTGAGGGGTTTTTCTAATCTCGGCAGAGGCAGAGGCTTTCTGAGACACCTGCGGACCGGCGGCAGAACTGGTACTGGCGGTTTTAATTACCTCTTCAATTTGGCTCTTAGCACTAGCCTCTTCATTAGCCGCCGCTTCTAGTAGAGTAATCTGGTTGACGGGCATATCCTCTATGGAGGCAAGGCCCAGCTCTAGCCTATCGTCAAAGCTCAAGTATGTGGCGGCGAGCCGTCGAAAGACATAGTCGACTATTGAGCTAGCTGTACGTAGTTCCGGATCGTCGGTTATGCCACTAGGAGCAAAACTCATGTGCGAGAAGGCTCGCACATAGCTCTTTAGCGGTACGCCATATTGCAAACCGTAGCTAATTGATATGGCGAAGGCGTCCATTAAGCCCCGCAGGGTAGAGCCCATCTTAGATACGCTAATGAATAGCTCTCCCGGGGTGCCGTCGTCATATTCGCCGACGGTAAAGAAACCTCGGCTATCAGACACCCTAAAACTAAAGGTTTTACTGATGCGCATTTTAGGTAGTTCGTGGCGTATGGCTCCGTAGCTGACGACCGCGTCTTTGACGGCCTCTGCTATCTCGACTGGGGTGGTCGCAGTATGCGCGGCGGGCGCAGGAATAGGCTCTTTGGTGTCCCCTTCTTTTTTGGCCATAGAAAGCGGTTGAGCCACTTTACAGTTATCACGGTAAATAGCTACAGCTTTGAGTCCCATCTTCCAGGCGTCCATGTGTAACTGTTCGACATCTTCAACGCTGACATCTTCGGGCATGTTAACGGTTTTAGAAATGGCGCCGGACAAAAATGGCTGAACGGCGGACATCATCTTTACATGACCCAGGTAGTGGATAGCGTTATCACCCATTGAGCAAGCAAAAACATCAAGATGCTCTTCCTTGAGTTGCGGCGCGCCGATGATTGTCTTTTCGCTATCAATATAGCCGACAATGGCATCTATCTGCTCTTTGGTATAGCCCAGCGTTTTAAGGGCCCGTGGCACTGTCTGGTTAACAATACTCATAGTACCGCCGCCAACTAATTTTTTAACCTTAACCAGACCTAGATCAGGTTCAATCCCGGTGGTGTCGCAGTCCATCATTAAACCAATGGTGCCGGTGGGTGCCAGAACCGTTGCCTGAGAATTACGCACCCCGTAAGCCGCGGCTAGTTCAACAGCTTCATCCCAAGCACTGGCCGCCGCCGACAGCAGTTCCTCTGAAACTTTAGCGGCGTCTATTTTATCGACTTCGGCCCGATGCATTTTGAGAACTTTGTTCATCCCTGCCCGGTCTTTATGATAGCCGGCAAACGGGCCAACCTTTTTAGCGATACGCGCGCTGGTGGCATAGGCTGTACCGGTCATAAGGGCGGTGACGGCCGCTGCCTGAGCCCGGCCTTCATCAGAATCATATGGTAGCCCCTGGGCCATTAGTAAAGCGCCCAGATTGGCGTAGCCTAGGCCCAGTTCACGGTAAGCCTTAGCATTTCGAGTAATATTTTTGGTTGGATATTCACTGTAGCCCACCAAAATCTCTTGGGCCGTAAATATCAGCTCGACGGTATGTTTAAAGGCTGAAATATCAAAACTGCCATCTTCATTCAAATACTTTAGAAGGTTAATAGAGGCCAGATTGCAGGCTGAATTATCTAGGTGCATATACTCGCTACAGGGGTTAGAGGCGTTAATTCGGCCGGCATTGGGCGCAGTATGCCATCGGTTGATAGTAGTATCAAACTGCATGCCGGGGTCAGCGCATTCCCAAGCGGCCTCGGCTATTTGGCGGAAAATATCCCGCGCCTTAACCGTTTGGATGGATTTACTGGTTGTGACGGCCTTCAGCTCCCAGTCCTCATCATTCTCAACGGCTTTCATGAAGTCATCAGTTACCCGCACAGAATTGTTAGCGTTCTGATATTGGACACTGAATGAGTCTTTGCCGTCTAGGCTCATATCAAAACCAGCCTGCTCTAGTACTCGGGCCTTGCGCTCTTCGATAGCCTTACACCAAATAAACTCCTCAACATCCGGATGGCTGGCGTTTAGAATGACCATTTTGGCGGCCCGGCGGGTTTTACCACCGCTTTTGATAGCACCAGCACTGGCGTCGGCACCACGCATAAAGCTCAAAGGTCCAGAGGCCGTACCGGCGCTTTTACCCAGGCGCTCTTTAGAACTGCGTAGACTGCTAACATTAATGCCGGAGCCAGAACCACCTTTAAAAATCATTCCCTCTTCGGCATACCAGTTTAAGATAGCCGGCATGGTATCTTCTACAGCCAAGATAAAGCAGGCGCTAGCCTGCTGAGCCCGGCCAGGGGCACCGATATTGAACCAAACCGGTGAGTTAAAAGCCGCTCTTTGGGTAGCTAGGATATACTTAAGCTCTTCGCGAAAATCTTCTGCCTCAACTTCGCTGGTAAAGTAGCCCTCTCTGCTACCTTGACGCGTAACTGTATCTATAACCCGATTTATTAATTGTTTGAGGCTAGCCTCGCGCTCTGGAGTACCGGGTGTACCGGAAAAATATTTTTGAGCCACAATGTTTATGGCGTTTAAGCTCCAGCCCTCTGGAAAATCAACGTCCTTCTGTTCAAAAACCACTTTGCCGGTACCAGGATTGGCAATCAGTGAGTGCCTTTTTGTCCATTTAAGCTGGTCATAGGCTTTACTTTTAGCTGGTGTGAACAGTCTTTTAACCCGTAGATTTGCTGTTTGCGCCATAATTATTTTCCCCTCTTTTTAATTATTATTTTTTATCTTTTTGAATTTTTATTTAGAGCTTTTAAAAGCCTAGAAAGTTCCCGCCCTTTGCAAAACCGAGCTGGCCCTTTTCTTAGACCTCTCCTGCTCCTTTGTCTAGCCTCATAATAGCCTAGGCCGTGAGCCAAGGCAATAATTAGCTAGACTACTTTTTTGATCTTTGTTTTCTTAGAAGAAAGCTCATCGCCATCTTGCTGTTTGCTTTCGCGGATACGGGTTAGCTCTTTTTCAAAACCAGTAATATCGCGAAATTTGCGGTAAACACTAGCAAAGCGCACATAGGCCACTTCGCTAAGTTTTGGCAAACCAGCCATCACCAGTTCGCCAATATCTGTGCTAGATATTTCCGGCTCGCCGCGCTCATATAAATCGCGCTCAATGCTGGCTACGAAGTTCTCTAACTGCAGGCTAGTGACGCTAGTTTTTTCGCAGGCATGTTGCAGGCCGGCTAATAATTTATCCCGGCTGAACAACTGCCTAGTGCCGTTACGTTTAACCACTGCTAAACTGGGGCGCTCTAAGCGTTCGTAAGTTGTAAATCTATGGCCGCATTTAAGGCACTCGCGGCGGCGGCGAATGGCTTCGCCTTCAGCTACGTCGCGTGATTCTATTACTTTACTATCGCAGGACCCACAGTGGTGACACTTCATCAACTTTCCTCTATGAAATTTTTATTTAAGGTGCTATCACCATATTTAGTGTTAGTAATTCTTATAGTAGCGCTACTTATAGCGCTTAGCAAATATTTTCTGGTGTAATAATCACAAAAAAATTTCAGGGGCAAAATCTGTTATTTCTTCTTAGATTTTTTTGATTTTTTGACTGATTTATCAGCTGGCTCTAGCTCGTCGTCCTGGTCTTCAGCCTCATCTATGTCCACGTCATCCCCGTCATCAGTATTATCACTATCATCAGCGTTATCATCCTTGACGCCTCCGCCTACTCTAGAGGTAAAGCGACGCAAAAATGATGGCTTCTCCAGTTCATTATCTGCTTCATTTTGGTCGCTATTCATGTTTTCATCATCCGGCAGAGCCCAGATGTTTGGCGTATCGTCGTCCTTAGTGAACTCGTGGTTCTCTTCTTCCTCTTTAAGTTCCATATCAATGCCGGCCATAGCCTCTTCATCTACTTGATGATCGGGTCTAAAGCTTGGATCTTCCTCGGCCGCCCGCCTCAGTAGATCGGCCGCCCGGTTATCTCGAGTAGCAAAGTAAGAATTATCAAAACCAGTGGCCACTACCGTAACAATTATTTCGCCTTCTAGATCAGGATTAATTGTAGCTCCGAAAATAATATTGGCTTCTGGGTCAGCCGCCGCCGTAATCGTTTCAGCTACCGTGTTAATTTCGTGCATGCTCATATCTTGACCGCCAATGACGTTAAACAAAATCCCACGAGCACCGTCAATTGAGACCTCTAACAGCGGTGAGCTGATGGCCTGCTGAGCGGCATCCACCGCTCGGTTTTCGCCGCTAGCCCGGCCAATGCCCATCAGGGCCGAGCCGGCATTGCTCATTACAGCTTTAACATCGGCAAAATCGAGGTTAACCAAACCATGAACCGTAATTAAATCCGAGATACCTTGCACACCTTGGCGCAAAACATCATCAGCCACCTTGAAAGCTTCCATTAGGGGCGTCCGGCGGTCAATGGTCTGAAGCAGTCGGTCGTTGGGAATTGTAATCATAGTGTCAACGTTATGCCTTAGCTTCTCCACCGCCGTGTCAGCATTGCGGCGCCGCTTCTCACCCTCAAAGGCAAAGGGCTTGGTGGCAAAACCAACTACCAGCGCTCCGCTTTCTTGGGCTAATTTAGCTACCACGTGGCCAGCCCCGCTACCCGTACCGCCGCCAGCACCAAAAGTTACAAACACCATGTCGGCGCCCTTAACGGCATTTTTGATTTCTTCCTCTGACTCTAGAGCCGATTTTTCACCCATTTCCGGGTCGGCCCCAGCCCCCAAACCTTTAGTGGTTTGACTACCGATATGGACCTTGGTTTGAGCTTTAGAATGGTGGAGAGCTTGGGCGTCGGTATTAACGGCTATAAAATCAACTCCTGATACGCCAGCTTCAACCATGCGGTTTACGGCCGCACTTCCGGCACCACCCACGCCGACTACTTTTATTCTGGCAAAGGTTTCAATTGCGGGTTCTACTTGAGGCATAGTCTCTCCACTTAAAAAATCGTGCCTTCATTATAAGCAATTAGGACTTTTGAATGCAATTAATACTCAAGTTAAAAAAGCTAAATGTTTTTTGAATAAATAATTGGTTCCCTCAGACTAAGTTAAATTGTGTTATTTTTTAAGTCGTCTAAAAAGACTGTTCAATCCGCTATCCATGGTCTTTTTAAGGAGTCCGGGCTCTATATCGGCAAAGGCTCCACTCTGAGTAGGACCCAAATATAAATCGAGTAGCATTAAGCCGACGGCCGGTGCAAAACTATGATCATCCAGTCCGTCAACCACTCGCTTAATATGCTTCCAGCTACCAACCCGGGCCGGTAGTTCCAGGCAGTCTTTAGCCGCTTCTACTAGGCCGGGCAATTTAGAAGTGCCACCGGTCAGTACTATCCCTCCCGGTAGTTTGCGGGAACGGTGAATTTTCTTAAGCTCTCTATCTACGTATTCAAATAATTCTTCGGCCCGTGCCAACGCAATCATTCTAATGGTGGCCCTATCAAACTTTAGTTCCTCACCATTTTTGACAAAGCTGGTTTCACCTACGGCTGACGGCAATAGACTAGCGTGCTTAACTTTTACCAGCTCAGCCACATCAAGATCGGTTTTTAGGCCAATAGCTAAGTCATTAGTAATATGATTGCCACCCATCGGAATGACGGCAATGTGCTCAACTTCCCCGTCTTCAATAACGACAATATTAGTGGTGGCTGAGCCGATATCCACTACGGCCACACCTGATTCTTTTTGTTTGCGGTTCAGTAGCGCTTCAGCCGCCGCTAGGCTAGCGACAGTATGATGCGAAGGGCCAATCTCGGCCTTTTCCAGGGCCTGATCCAGGCTCCGGAGAGCCGGCGTAGAGGCTAAAACTATATGGGTATCTACTTCTAGACGAACACCATGCATACCCACCGGGTCTTTTATATTTTCTTGGCCATCTAGGCGGTAGTTCTTAGCAAAAACCTGAATAATATCTTTGTTAGGCGGTAGTTGAACGATAGTTGCCGCCTCTTCTACCCGAGCTCTATCTTCGTCAGTTATTTGGCGATCGGCTGAGCTGATAGCAATTACCCCTTTTGAGTTAATACCCTCGAGGTGAGAGCCATTAACATTAACCGTAGCGTGGCTAATCTCGCGGCCAGATATCCGTTCAGCCTCCGAGACAGCTTTAACGATGGCTTCGGCCACCTCGTCTACATGGGCTACGTTACCTTTTCTCATTCCAGAATTTTCAGCGCTAGAAAAGCCAATGATAGCCGGCATTTCGTCTTCGGGCCCCAGCTCGCCGACAACACAGCGCACAGCGGTGGTGCCAATATCAATGCCTACATAATATGAAAGTTTTTGTTCTTGCATTTTCAAGCTAAATCTATAGCGGCAGTATACCGCTTGGGCTAAGAAGAAAGCAAGGAGCTAGGCAAGCGTCAGAATTTCGGCGCCGTCGTCAGTAATTAAAACGGTGTGCTCAAAGTGAGCACCCAGCGAATGGTCGCGCATGGCGATTGTCCAGCCATCTTTCAATACATCAATTTGCCAGTCGCCCAGCGAGGCCATGGGCTCGATGGCAATGGTGGCACCAGCTGGCAAAACCGGCCCCGTCCCTTTTAGACCATAGTTTGGTACATTTGGATCTTCATGAATACCATGACCCACGCCGTGGCCGACTAAATCACGAATGATGCCTAGTTTATAGCTGTTTAAAACATCTTGGACAGCATTAGCAATATCGCCTACCCGAGTGCCCTCGCCCTTGATGGCCGAAATACCCCTGTCCAGAGCTTTTTTAGTCCCACCTATCAAGCGTTTAACATCAGCTGGCGGATTATTACCGACGAAGACTGTAATTGCTGAATCTATCACCATTCCGCGGTTGGCTACAGTTAAATCTAGCTTTACTAAATCACCTTCTTTAAATCGAGTTTTAGTAGGCACACCATGAACTATAGAGTCGTTCACGGAGATGCAAATAACGTCCGGAAAGCCGTCGTACCCCAGTAGTACCGGCTGGAGTTTGGCCTCCTTGACTTTTTGAGCCGCTAACCCGGCTATATCTTTACCGCTTACACCTGGCTTAACTTCTTGACTCAGCTCCTTTAAGATACGGCCCAGCTGGCGGCCGCCTTGGCGCATCCACTCTGTTTCTTGGGCAGTCTTTGGCGTCATTTAAGCTATCCCTAACGCCTCTCGGATACTGCCGGCAATTTCTTCTATTGAGCCATCGGCACTAACTTCATGCACTGCCACACCGTTCTGCTTTAAGAAGTCTAAGGTAGGCGTGATTGAGCGCTGATATTCTTCGAACCGAGTTTCAATGACATTATCGTCATGATCATCCAGCCGGCCGCGCTTGAGCATCCTTTTCTTAGCTATAGATAGCTGGGCTGTCAGGTGTATGACTCCTAAGATTTTGAAGCGGCCCTCCCGCACCTGCTCTAGCCACCACTGCGCCTGAGAAATACTGCGTGGGTTACCTTCAAAAACACATTCTTCTTTAGAAGTATCAAAGCCGGCCAGGGTTTTGTCGATAATACCAATGGTGGCCCTGTCACTGATAATCTTACCGGCCAGCATGTCTTTCCTTTCTTGTCCGGTAACTTCATTTCTGATTAGCTCGCCCATTGAGAAACATCTGCAGTTAAGATGTTCTGCCAGCAGTCTGCTTTGAGTCGTTTTACCGGCACCCGGTGTACCTAGAATAATTATCATCAACTACTCAAGTTTTTCCTTAACCAATTTAGCTATTAGAGCACCATCGGCCTGGCCGCCAGTGCGAGCTTTAACGGCCCCTATAAGCCGGCCCATATCTTTAAGGCCTACGTCTCCGGCCCGCCCTACCTCTTCGTCTACTATTTTAGCCACTTCAGTTTCATCTAGCTGTTCCGGCAGGTAGCTATCAATTAATTCTTTTTCGGCCTGCTCTTTATCGGCTCTAGCCTGCTCGCCAGCCCCGGCATAAAGTTGTGCCGTCTCATGACGTTTTTTAGATTCCCGCCTTAGCACCTGCTCTATTTGCTCTGGTGGCAATTCATTCAGTTTGAGTTTTTTAGCTACGGCCTCATACTGCAGAGCGCTTTTTATGGTTTTTAGAGTCTCCGCTTTAACTTTATCACCGGCCAGCAGGGCGGTTTTGATGTCCCGCTCAATTTGCTCTACCATGGCCGGGCCGCCTATCTTCCCAGTCTCAGTTTCTGGACTTTGGCCAGCTTACGTTCGCGGCGGATTATAGCCCGAAAGCGGCGCTCCCGGCGGCTCATAGCTTTTTCATGGTATTGAGACTGCTTAGCGGTAGCCAAAACGCCAGACTGCTGAACCTTACGGTTAAACCGGCGCAATAAATTTTCGACTGATTCCTTAGAGTCTTTACGAGTAACTTGTATCATCTGCTGTATTCTAAATTAACAGATAAGAAAAAGCAATCTTTCTGGTTTAAAGTGTATGGCGGCGCTGGCTGGCCCGCTGGGATTTTAAAACAATACTTTGGAGTTCTTTAAAAATTGGAAAGTGCTTATTGGTGTAATAAATCTTGGTATTGCCTTGCCGCTCAGAGATTAAAAAGCCGATTTTTTCTAAACGCTTCAGTTCTCTTTGAATATTGCCGGCGTCTTCTTTTATAAGTTTAGCCAGGCCACGCACGTGCGTTTTAAAATCCGGATACTTGGCGTAAACGACAATTATCTTTCTCCTGACCCTCGACGTGATAAACGTATCAAGCATAAGCACCTTATTGTTATTCAGACAACGTAAAGTATAAACCAAATGGTGCAATCTTTGCAACATCTAGTTTAGCCTTTACAATTAATTTATGTACTACCACGAGGTGCTGATTGCCGATAGCCAATACCACAGCAAAGCCCCGCTGACTTATAGTTTCGAGCGCAAATTGCCGGCTAATAGCGTCGTCTCAGTGAGGCTTAAAAACCGGCTAGTGACCGGCTTCGTTACCACTCATGTTAGTAAACCTAATTTCAGCGTTAAACCGATTCAGGCTCTTTTGAGCGGCCAGCCCCTGCCCGCCCACGCATTCAAACTGGCCGAGTGGCTGAGCGATTATTATGCCTGCGAGCTGAGCGCAGTCTTAAGGCAGTTTGCGCCATCGTCTTTGACGACCGGCCAGCTGGATGAGTTAGCCGAACTGCCGGCCATTCAAACAGACATAGATTTAGACAGTCCACTAACAGCTGAACAAAAAAAAGCTATAAATTTTATAGATAACTACAAAGGAACTACTGTTTTACTGCATGGCGAAACCGCTAGCGGCAAAACTAGAGTTTATCTCGAGCTAGTTAAAACCTCTCTGAAAAGGGGTAAATCATCAATTATTTTGACACCGGAAATAGCCCTGACTACTCAATTAGAGCGTGCGGCCAAGCAGAAAATAAAAGCCGATATTTATGTACTGCACTCTCAATTGACGCCATCTAGCCGTAGAAAAATTTGGTTCAGCATTTTAACGGCCAACCGGCCTGTACTAATTATTGGTCCAAGGTCAGCCTTGTTTGCGCCGGTAGCCGATTTAGGCCTGGTGGTAGTTGATGAAGCCCACGAACCAGCCTATAAGCAAGAGCAGACTCCCCGCTACCACGCTGTGCGCACGGCCAGCCAGCTAGGTATCATTAGCGGCGCAAAAGTTATTCTCGGCACCGCTACGCCAGCCATAAGCGATTATTACTTAGCCAGTCAAAAGTCAGCCATTGCGACCATGCAAGGAGCCGCTAAAACTAGTCAGAAAAATTTACCGATACTGGTAGTTGATAGCCGGGATAAGGCTAATTTTTCCAGGAATAGCTACATTAGCAATAAATTGATTGATGAAATTAGCACAACGTTATCTTTAGGCAAGCAAAGCCTTATTTTTTATAATCGACGCGGCTCAGCAAGATTAATTCTCTGCCATCACTGCGGCTGGCAAGACATTTGCCCCAACTGCGATGTGCCATTGATATACCATGGCGATTTGCACAAAGTACAGTGCCATATTTGCGGCTTTAAAAAGAACCCGCCGACTGTCTGCCCGTCTTGTGGCCGGAGTGATGTAATTTATAGGGGTATTGGCACTAAAACGCTTGCCGAAATAGTCCAAAAGCTGTTCCCCGCCGCCCGCATAGCCCGCTTCGACAGCGACAGTCCTAGCGGCCAAAGGTTAAATGAAATTTACGATGAGCTAGCGGCTGGTAAAATTGACATTTTGATTGGCACTCAACAGGTAGCCAAGGGGCTAGACTTACCAAATCTGGCTCGGGTTGGTATCTTGGGGGCCGAGACGGCCTTTACCCTGCCGGATTACACCTCAGAAGAAAGGGCCTTCCAGCTGTTATACCAGGTGGCTGGGCGAGTAGGCCGAGGTCACGGCGACGGTATGGTTATCGTTCAGGCTTATACCCCAGATAATCCGGCTATAAAACAGGCAATTAACAGAGATTATCTAACTTTCTATAACCATATGCTCAGAGAGAGGAAGGCCTACAATTGGCCGCCTTTTTGCTATTTAGCAAAGTTAGTTTGCCGCCGGGCCAGCCCAGCCGGCGCCGAACGGGCGGCCATTAGCTTAAAAGCCAGCTTAGCCGCTCAAGGCTTGCCCGTCCAGATAATCGGCCCGACACCTGCCTTTTATGCCCGCAGAGGCAAATATTATTACTGGCAATTAGTAATTAAAGCTAAACAGCGTAGTCATCTAACCCAGCTGGCTAAAAGTGTGCCGGCTGGCTGGAGTATCGATTTAGACCCTATAGATTTACTCTAGTTTTATAGTTTTATAGTTAAGCTGGGCCCGTTATACTGTTTTTTATGTCCGCTAAAGATAAAATCATCGTGCTACCAAATTCCCAGCTGAGGCAAAAGTCTCAGAAAATTACGGTTTTGACACCTGAAATTAAGCGTTTAATCGCTAATATGAAGGCCGCCACCCTAGACTGGGAGGCTAGCCGCGAGCATGAAGTCGGCGTAGCTTTGGCGGCCATTCAGCTAGGCCAACCCTATAGGGTCATCATCATCCGTAATCATTTTGACGACAAAGAAAATCACGACTTTAGCGTTTTCATTAATCCAGAGATAGTGAAACTAGAGGGCGAGATTGAGGAAGATTATGAGGGCTGTTTAAGCGTCCGTGACATATACGGCAAGGTCCCCCGTCACTCTAAGGTCCGCCTGCGGGCCGTCGATGAGCAGGGCCGTGAAGTAAGAGTTAAGGCTGAGGGCTTTTTAGCTCGAGTTCTACAACACGAAGTAGACCACACTAAAGGGATTATGTATGTCGATCACATAGAAGATCAGCGGTCTGCTTTTTATAAGTTGACCGATGAAGGCAAATTAGAAAGCATGGCATATAGCGATGTCCAAAAGGCTGATATTTTTCGGCAATGAACGCCTAGCTACTGGTGTTAGTACCACCACTCCCATCCTGCGCGGCCTAACCGAGGCTGGTTGGCCGGTGGCCGCAGTGGTTACTAATTACACTAACCCGCTATCAAGAAACGCTAGAGCACTTGAAATTGCCCAAACGGCCGAGCAAAATAGCATTCCCCTGCTCACACCGCGGCGAACCGTCGAAATCAAGGATAAGCTCGCTAGTTTGAAGGCTGAAGCCGGTATTTTGGTGGCTTACGGCCAGATTATTCCTCAGGATATTATTGATATCTTCCCGGCCGGCATAATCAATTTGCACCCCTCATTACTACCGGCTTATAGAGGCCCTACGCCAATCGAGACAGCTATTTTAGACGGCGTCAGCGAGACGGGCGTCTCGCTGATGGCCTTGCAGGCCAAAATGGATGCCGGGCCGGTTTATGCTCAAAAGCCTACCGCTGTAAAAGCTGGTATTACCAAGCAAGAGCTAGCCGACCAGCTAGCTAGCGCCGGTGCGAGTCTGCTTTTGGATAATCTGCCCGCTATTTTGGACGGTTCGATCGAGCCAAAAACTCAGGCCGAAAAGCTTGCTAGTTATACTAGCCTTATTAAAAAAGGCAGTGGACGAATAGATTGGCTGGCACCAGCGGCAGTAATTGAGCGCCAAGTGCGGGCCTACGCCGGCTGGCCCAAAAGCCAAGCTGAGGTCTTTGGCCAAAAGATTGTCATCATTAAAGCCCGAGAGGCTGAAAACGCCTCAGACGGCAGTTTAGTAATGGCCGCACGTCCTGGCTGGCTGGAAATTGAAGAGCTTATCGGCCCGTCCGGGCGGACTATGAGTGGGGCAGATTTTATAAGAGGTTACAGGCGGGCTTAAAGACCGCTCGTAGGCGTGTTAGGGTCAGCCGGCGGAGGCGCCTGCTGAGGCGGCTCGGCTTGGGGCGGCTGGGCCGACTGGCGGGCGCCCATAGTAGCCTCAACAATAGCCGGCGCTTGGGCCTTGATTTCACCTTTAAGCTTATTCAGCTCTTCGGCTACGGTGTCTTTATAGTTGGGGAAATTAGTCTCCAGCCAATGCAGGGCACCCTCTTCATCGTTTTTATCAATAAAAGCTTCAAACTCATCTAGCTGGGCATCGGTCATTTTTTCGGCTAGGCGCATACCGACACGCAGTTCCAGCGTCTCATAAATATGAGCCAGCATTTTGTTCTTTTCGTCTGGCGGCAAAGACCCTAGCCCTAGCTCCTGTAACAGATTGTCATCAAGCTGAAACATAACCAGTTTTATTGTAGCACAGGGGCCCCTTCGCCGGCCGCTTTTTGCCCAGGCTCAGCGTTCATAACTTTATCGGTAATTGATAATGCTTGGTCGCGCATTTTTTCAGCCTCTTCGCCGATTAGCTGAGCGTAGTTTGGTACATTGTTTTTTAGCCATTCGGTTAAAGTTTGCTCGTCATAATCACCTTCGGTTAGACGGTCAAACTCCTCTAACTGCTGGTCGGATAATTGGTCGGCTACCCTCATGCCAACATTGACATTCAGCGTATAAAGAATGTTGGCTAGGGCCTCTTTTTTATCGTCGTCGCTGAGGTTCTTAAGGCCCATGGCCCCTAAAAATTTATCATCATCGGTATCTTGCATGCCCTTCCCCTTATGTCCTTAGCGTTTCTGGCACACTAAATTGATAATTGACCGGCAGGTGCCTAGCCTGCTCCCAGCTTAGACCATTCTTATTTAAAATCTGCTGGGTAGCATCCCAAACTTCGTGGTTATTAGGCGTCCGGCCTAGCTGATTAGCTAGATCAGCCCTGGCATGATACCAGATTGTATCGCCGTAGTGTGTTAGGCTTTCGCCGTGGGATAAGCCGGGCGGGGTCCCGCCGCCGTTTTCAACTCCCGGATGCCCTAAGCCGCCATGGCCGTGTTCAACCCCTGGGCCGCCGTGGTGGCCGCCGCCGAACATGTGCTCGCCGTGGTGTACGCCGCCTTCAACGGCGTGCTCCAGATGGTGGACGCCGTCCATTACACTTGGTATTAGCTCAACACCGCCGGCGCTAAGACCAAACAGAACGCCAGAGGCCACCATGACAGCGCTACCTATCTTATTGCGCCGCTGGGCTTTTTTAATCTGCTCGTCAACATTACCCTCAGTACTATCAATTAGTGCCAGCAGGCGGCTCTCCAGTTGGTTAGGGTCATCGCCCAATAAATTAGCCATAGTTTCCTGAAATTCTTTATCCAGGCCGCCCTTATATTTTCTAAGGTGGTTCTTGCTGTCATTCATTAAACTTGCCTTGCGGTTCATTAAGCCCATAGACAGTCTGGCCGTAGCGCCGGCGGCTAAAACAGCTAGGCCCACCCCAGCAGTACCGCTGGCTATGCCTACTGCAATTACCGGAACAGCGGCCATTAATATCTTCTTTTTCAGGCTAGCGTCAGCGTATTTTCGAAGGAATTTTCGTATAGGCCGCGTAACGACATTGCTGTTTTCAATACTATCGTTAAGTAATTGATTGTTGAGGGCCACTTCCTGATCGGCTAGCTTGGTCTGCTCTTCATAGACAAATTTAGTAATAGCTTGCCGTATAGCTTCTGGATCGATCTCTCCCGTTTCTTTTTGCATTTGCTCTTCCAGCTTTTGCCGCAGATAGCCAGCGTTAAACATAACCATGTCAAGGTATTCTTTCATGGCCTGATCATAAAGTTCTTTGTCTGCCTGGCCTCTGTCCGGCCTAAATGTAAACTTATCTCCCATCCTCCCCCTTCGGCGGATAACGATTTCTAGGAGTTTCTGGCGAGCTTCACCGAGAGCTTTTTCTATAATCTTATCGTTATTTTCTTCTTCGGTTTTTTTACGGGCCTCTTCTTCCTCCTCGGCCCTTTTTCGCTCTTCTTCCTCTTTTTTCTTCTTTTCCTCTTCATCCGGGTCTGGTTCCGGTTCAGTTGGGTCTTTTGGTTTGGGTTCAGTAGGTTCAGTGGGCTCCGTGGGCTCTTTTTTTTGCTCTAACAGTTGTTTAAGTAGCTTATTTTGCGCTTTTAGGGCACTAGCTAAGCCTTTTATAGCCTTTGTTTGCTCGTCCTGCTGGCGTTTACGCTCTTCTTGCTCTTGAGCTAGCTGGGCTCTTAACTCTTCTATTTGCTGTTTTAGCTCGGCTGTTTCACCGTTTTGCTCCGGCGCCGTTGTTGGCGTTTCGCCAGGAGCTGGGCCGGCCGGCACTTCGGCCACCGGTATTTGGCGGACCGTCCCGGGGGCGGCTTCACCACCATTGGTCTGAGTCATAACCGGTTGAAAATTAATAACGTTACCACCGTTGTCGGGAAGATACATACCCTTGTCGCCATCATAGCGCATTGGTATAGGTTGTTCAGCGGTTTGCGTAGCCTCTGAGGCAGTTTCAGGCATTTTTATTTTCTTTTTACGCTTAAGCTAAAACTACCAGTTTGCAAACAATAGTGCAAGGAGATTAAAGCAGTTATCCACACTGTCCTAACAGGAATAATTTTCAGCGAGCTAGAGAGTCCGCTGTATAGTTTGCCGGCTAAATAGCTCTAGCCGGTCATTTTCTTGGACATCTACCCTTTGCTCGGTTTTAAAACTAAGGCCGCACATTTCGCCTTTGGGTACCTCTTTAACATCTTGAGGTCCACGCTTTAAGCCGACCACTTCCAGCTCATCGGCTACTAATTTATCGTCCCGGTATAGTCTACCTAGCGCCGGGGCGGCCAACTTACCATCTGTAACTTCGCCGCCACAAATAACTTCAGTTTTTGTAATCTTAAATATACCCTTAACGGTTAATTTACCTAACTGCTGTTCTACGATCTCCGGTGCCAGGCGTGTCTCCAGTTCTTTTTTAACATCATTAATCAGCTCGTAAATCACTTTAAAGATCCGGACTGAAACTTTATCACGCAGAGCCAGTTGTTTAATCGGCTGAGGCAAGTTGACATTAAAGCCATAAATAATTGCTCCGCTGGTGGCCGCAGTGTGTACATCATTTTCGCTGATAACGCCTACACCGGAGCTGACCACCTTAACTGCTACTTCGTCTGTGGCTAAGGCTTTTAGGCTGTCGACTACAGAAGTTAGTGAACCTTGAACATCGGCTTTAATAACCGCGTTTAATTCAGTTAATTTGGCCTCGCGGTTGATGAGTCTAATTAGTTCACTGCCGGATGTAGCCGTAGCCGGGCCGGCCGATTTGCGGCTGGCGGCCATAGCGATAGCCCGGTCTTTAGCAATTTTCTCGCTAGCCTGAACACTAAATTCATCACCAAATTCAGGAAGTGCTTTTAGGCCGGTGATGATTACCGGTGTTGACGGGTCGGCTGAAGTTATAGACTGGCCATCGGTTGATGCTAGGGTCCGGACTTTGCCGTACGTTGCCCCCACAGTTATAAAGTCACCAGTTTTTAAAGTCCCTTGCTCTACCAAAGCCTCGGCCTCCGGGCCGCGGCCCTTTTCCATATGGGCTTCGATAACTAGGCCTTCAGCCGGTCCAGCTGACTCGGCTTTTAACTCTTCAACGTCAGCTACCAGCAAAATCATATCTAGTAGTTCTTTTAGGCCCTCTTTGGTCTTAGCCGACACCGGCATAACTATGGTGTCACCACCCCAGTCTTCCGGTAGTAGCTCATTTTCGGCTAACTGCTGTTTTAGCCGGTTAATATCGGCCTCTGGCCGGTCCATTTTATTGGCGGCTACCACCATTTTAACGCCGGCTTGGCGGGCAAAGCGGATAGCCTCCAGTGTCTGTGGCTTTATGCCATCATCGGCGGCAATCACTATAACCACTAAGTCCGTCAGGCGAGCACCGTGCTCGCGCAGGGCGGCAAAGGCCTCATGGCCGGGCGTATCTAGAAATGTTATCAGTCGCTTATCGTGTTTTATCTGATAGGCACTTAGGTGCTGAGTAATGCCACCGGCTTCGTCTTTAGTAGTCTGTTCACCGCGGATAGCATCCAGCAGGCTGGTTTTACCATGGTCAACGTGGCCCATCATCGCCACCACCGGCGGGCGGGGCTGGCCTTTACCGCTTAAGCCTCTTTTAGGGCGGGCCTGCAGAGGCGCGGCCGTTTTTTTAGCCAATTCTACATCCGGCAGTTCAAGCTCAGACACAATTATCTGGGCAGTATCAAAATCAATCTTCTCGTTAACTGTCGCCATTATGCCGTTTTTTAACAGCTCGGCAATCAGTTTAGAGACCGGCAAAGCCAGCAGTTCGGCCAGGGCGCCAACAGTTACAAAATCGTCGATTTCAATCCTGGCCATACTGCTCCTTTGCTTAATTTACATTGCTATTTCTTCGCCGAGTTAACGTCTTTTAGACTCAGGGCAATTTTGCGGTTGCTAGTATCAATTTCCAGAACTTTGAACTTTTTACGTTCGTTAAGTTTAAAGATCTCTTCAGGGTCAATGCTCTCGTCGCTACTCATTTCCGAGACGTGCACCAGAGCCTCTACCGACGGGCTTAGCTGAACAAAGGCGCCAAACGGGGTGATACGGGTAATTTTACCTTCCACAATTGAGCCTTCTTTAAACTGCTTAACCTCACTAAGCCAGGGATCGTCACTCATTTGCTTGATAGACAGGCTTAGACGGTCTTTATCGATGGAGATGATTTTAGCCTTAACCGTTTCGCCAACTTTAACGTACTTTCTGGGGTCTTCTACACGCTCCCAAGAGATTTCGCTAATGTGCACCAGCCCCTCGATACCGTCTACGTTAACGAAGGCGCCAAAGTCAATTACGCCGGTTACAACACCTTCAACCACGTCGCCCACCTTTAGTTCTGCTAGCCGCGAGGCCATATCATCGCGCACCGCCTCTTTCTCGGAGAAAATCAGTTTATTGTCTTTACGGCTAACGTCCAAAATGCGAACCCGCAGGGGCTTGCCGGTTAGAGCATTTAGTTTGGTTAAAATCTCATCCTTATCGGCATCAGACACTCTAGGGTAATGCTCGGCCGCTAACTGGCTGACCGGCAAAAAGCCGCGGATACCTTCCAGCTCTATCAGCAGTCCGCCGCGGTTAGCGTCATAAGACGATACTTCTACAATCTCCTGCTCGTCAAAAATGCGCTGAAGCTCGCCCCAGCCACGTTCTTTGGCGGCCTTACGCAGAGACAGTAGGGCCCAGCCCTCATCCATCTCTGGTTCTACCACGCTGGCGGTTATGGTCTCACCCTCTTTTAGAGGGCTTCCGGCGGCCTCCCGGCGATATATAACACCTATACCATTGGCGCCCAGGTCTACCCAGATTTCGTGCTTGCGCACGCTGGTGACTATTCCTTCCACCATGTCGCCGGCTTTCACCCGAGCTGGCGAGCCAGCCAGTAAATCATCCATCGTTAAATTAGTATTTGCCACTTTTCTAAAACCTCCTACCGCCGCCGCCAGCCTGGCACGGCTAGAAACGGCTGAATATTTCCGCAGGGTGCAAGCTCAGTTGGCCCGCCAAAATTTGGCGGCCATAACCTAAAAACTAGCGCACGCGCAGATTTAATTATATTTTAAGGGGCGAGAACTGTTTTGTCTAGCTAAAACTTCGGGCTGACCGATATATTTGCTTTATACTTTAAATATGGATTTGGCGATTGATATAGGCGGCACCAAAACACTAATTGCCGTCTTTGACGGGAGCGGCCGCAAGATAGCTGAATATAAGTTTCCCACTAGTAAAAACTATGAGCAGTTCACCAAAGAACTAGACGCCGCCCTGAGCGCCAACTTTGCTAATTACCAGATAAAGGCCGTTTGCTGTGCCGCCCCCGGCGAGTTAGACCGGAGCCGCGGCATAGGCGTAGTTTTCGGCAACCTGCCCTGGAAAAATGTACCCTTAAAGCAGGACCTGCAAAAGCTATTCCCCGGCGCGGCCGTTTTTATAGAAAATGACGCCAAACTGGCTGGGTTATCGGAAGCTGTATTACTCCAAAAAAAGTATAAAAAAGTACTTTATTTAACCATAAGCACTGGAATCGGTGATGGCATTATCATAGATGATAAAATCGACCCCGACTTCACTGACAGCGAGCCCGGCCAAATGGTGCTTGAATATAACGGCCAGCTACAAAAGTGGGAAGATTTTGCCTCCGGCAGGGCTTTGGTAAAGCGTTATGGCAAAAAAGCTAGCGAAATTGATGATCCAGTTATATGGGAGGCCTACGCTAAGGGCATAGCCCGTGGCTTAAATGAACTTTTAGCTATTCTGCAACCGGATGTAGTAGTCATTGGTGGCGGTGTAGGCACGCATTTTGATAAATTTAGTAGTTATTTGCTGGCCGAACTGGCCAAGATGGAAAACGACATGGTAAAAACGCCGCCGATAATTAAGGCCCAGCGGCCTGAGGAGGCAGTAATCTATGGGTGTTATGAGCTCATCAGGCAAACCCAGCAGTAGTTCCCCCGCCAAGAAAACAAATAAATCTAAGGCTCAGCCCGACCAGCTGATAGCCCGTTTAAGCCAAGATTACCCTCAATTTAAGTTCCGGCCAGGCAAAAGTGCTCACTGGTCGCCCCGATTTAAGGCTATTTTCTATAACCAGTCTGGTGAGGCCCACCAGCGTCACTGCGGCATCTTGCACGAACTCGCCCACGCTATTTTGGGCCACGCCAGCTATGGCGGCGATTTTGAGCTAATTAAACTAGAAAGCGAAGCCTGGGTACTGGCCGCCAAGCTGGGCAAAAAATACGGGATTGCTATCAGTGACGACTATATTCAAAACTGCCTTGATACTTACCGCGACTGGCTACATCGGCGCAGTACCTGCCCCGCTTGCGGAACTCATGTATTACAGAAAAGTACCGAAAATTATCAATGCTATAATTGCCAGACTAGCTGGCACGTTACCAGTGGCCGCTTCGCCCGACCCTACCGCCGCCAGGCCTGACTAATCAGTCCCGGAAGACCGAAACACTAATGAACCCTGATTGGATGGACTCTTAGGCGTAGATACGAAACTTGGCCGCCGCTTACATTCGCATAACGCGTTTGAACTTTAACAATATCGTTAATTAAGGCGCCCGTACATCTCTTACTTGTCGTGCCCGTTATTTGAATAATGCCTGATGGGGTTGAGTATGCCTGAATACCGTCGGAATCTTGTGTAGCAGAAGACCCACACTCAATGGCCACAATGTCTTGGGAGTTTGAACCTCCAGGATTTTGGACTGTTGCGTTAAGCGTAATATCATAATCACCCGCCAGAGGTAAGGTAATAGATACATTGTTGGCCGGGTCAGCATAAGTAGTACTAGTAATGGTTGAGGCGGTATCATTTACAGATAGTAAGTCATCGCCGCCTAAATACTCCCAGTAGCCGCTAGTCGAGTTATAGCGCAAATGCCAGACAATGCCATTCGTGGCATCGGCTACAAAGTAATATTCTTGGCCGTTTACCGGGCTCGCCGGCAGGCTGGTGCCATACATACTTGTACTGCTAGTAATCAAGGAGCCCGAACTTATAGTCAAATTCCCAGCTACATTTAAAGCTCCGTTGATAGTTATAGTCATGCCGGAGGTATCCACCGTTAGCAGACTGGTACCGGCGGCGTTCTGCACCTGGAAGGCAGACGCAGAATCTACGGCATTGCGGAAGGAGGTATCACCGTTTTGCGTCAATTGCTGGCCGGAATATATAGTGTTTGTGCCTGTGTCGCTGATAGACGCAGAGTTGGTACCGTCACCGACGAAGTGATTAGAAGCTAGATAATTATTGGTACCAGCGGCCACATTAATCGCATAGCAAGTAGTAGTACAGGAGCTATCAGTAATATCGTTGTCAACAATCGAGTTTTGATTAACCCCAGCCCATATGTAAATTCCATTGTTAGCCGCTACACCACCACTATCGTAAATCTTATTAGACGAAATTATGTTCGAGCTGGCTGAAATATTAATCCCATAATTGGTACTGTTCGAGATAGTATTACCACTTATAGTATTGTTTGTAGAGCTGGCGCCAGAAACACGGACGCCATTATAATTCCCCTGGCTAGTGTTACCAGTTACTGTATTGCCCGCCGAATTATTCATATAAATACCCTCTAAACTATTTCCCTGAACAGTGTTGGCTGACACATTATTATTGTTAGCCAGATAAATGAATACTCCCTCGGTGCCATTGCCCTGCACAGTATTACCTGTAATTGTATTGTTAGAAGAAGTGTTATAGATGTAAATGCCCGGCCCGGCATCGGACTCGATAGTACTGCCACTGATAATGTTGTTTGAAGAACTAAATAGTTCAATGCCGTAACCGCTACTACCATATAGGTTTCTTACCTGCGTGTTGGCGATCTTGCCGCCAGACCGGGCACTACTACCCGAGCCGGAGCCCACTTTATTAAAGTAAATTCCGGTCATACTGCCAGCTGTCTGATTCGCCTTATTCCCGTCTACTAGCAGGTTCTGGATAGTGACATTGGTACCCGTAGTCGTATCTGAGTTAGTGATCATGCTATAGGTACCGTTCTGGGCATTGGGGATAGTGATGATAGTGCTGGTTCCAGCACCGGATAGGGTAGTGTTATCTGGAACATTAATGGAACCACTTATGGTATAGGTACCCTCCATAAGGTAGACACTACAGCCGGTGGTAGTACAAGGAGTTGAGGTAAAGAAGGAGTTGATGGTAGTTTGGTCGGCACTGCCACTGGCTACTGCGTCGGCCGCATCCTTCTCGGCTTGGGTGGAATTAGAGGCGGCTACTATGAAGGTATTGCTCTTAGAGGGAGCTTGCCACTTAGAGCCGTTATATTGAACCAGCTGGTTAGTAGAAGTGTCATAGAATAGAGTGCCTTTGGTGGGAGTAGCTGGGCGGCTTACCGTAACACCGCCTGTAAAGGTAATGGTGGATGGGTTAGTGGCATTACCTATGGTTATATTGCCGTTACCAGTAGCGTCTATAGCTAGGAGGTTACTGCCGCCTGAATTTTGTACCTGGAGTATTTTAGATGAGTTATTAAACGTCTTTAGAGTAAGTCCGCTATTCACTAACTGCATATTGGTGTTACCTGCCTGAATATTAATATATGTACTAGGGCTACTAGAGCCTCCAGTGGCACCGGTGCCACCTATGTACACAGTTTGTGCCGCGCCATTGTTATTGGCAATATTAACAGTGGTAGATAACCCCAGACTGCCCAAGTGTCCAATATTGACTTCGGTGTCTGTGGTATCGACGGTGAAGAGACTGAATCCTCCTGAGTTCTGGACCTGGAAAGAAGTGGTGGAGTTGGTTGTGGTTTGTATAGCAGTATCCCCCGCCACCGATAAATTGCCACCAATGCCTACACCTTGAGCAAAGTTGGCCTGCCCCTGAACCTGAAAACCGCCTACGGCAGTAATGTTACCGGCGGTAATTGAACCACCCGTACTACCCTGCCCAATTCCGCCGGCATCTGCTGTGGTACCGCCCTGTAGGCCTACAAGGTCAAGGTTAGCGCCAACCTGTACTCGCGAGGTTGATGCGTAATAAACCTTATTACCAGCCCCGCCTAATATGTATACGTAACCATTAGCTAGGGTAGCAGTATCTGAGGCGCTCGTAATAGGAGCATTATTTATATTTGTCTGCCAGGCGCCGGTGGAGCCGTCAGCATCAAGCTTGGCATAGTAGATAGTTTGCACAGTCCCACTGCCGAGAATATAGATATACCCGTTTGAGGTGACCACTGCCGTTCCCTGCATGCCAACCGGCAGGGGGTTAGTGCTAGTAGTCCAGCCGCTTAGGCTACCGTCAGAGTTAAATTTGGCATAATAAACTGTTGAATCGGGTGCAGAGCTACCTATTACATATATATATCCATTGGCCGTTGCCGTATATCCCCAGTACCGGGCGGTTGGCAAAGAGCTCGTGGTACCCCACGCCCCTAGAGTTCCGTCGCTATTAAGCTTGGCATAATATGAAGTTAAAAATGCGGAACCATTAAAGCCACCTATTACGTACACGTAGCCGTTGTTTGAAGTTGAGTATGCATACCCCCTGCTCCCCGGAAGTGAACTGGTAGTTCGCCATACCCCAGTGGAACCGTCAGCATTGAGCTTAGAGTAGTAAACGGTAGCTACGTAACTAGACCCATTAATGCCGCCTATTACATACAAATACCCATTGGCGGTTATCGAAGAGGCGGCCGATATCCCAGTAGGCAGAGTATTTGGGCTAGTTTGCCAGGCGCCGGTGGAGCCGTCAGCATTAAGCTTGGCATAATATATGTTAGCGCTACCTGGACTACATGATGGAGTGCACCCTCCTATAGCATAGATGTACCCGTTTGCTACTACTGTGGTCTGACTAGTCAAGATCGAAGGAAGATTATTAGAGCTCATTATCCATTGGCCAAGTTGACCACTGGTATTGCCATCTAGGGTAATTATTGAATTGCTCGAATCAACTTTAATTAAGCTACCGCCGCTGGCATTTTGCACCTGGAAGGCAGTTGTATTATCCGTAGCCGGCTTGAAGAGTGTCTGGCTAGAGTAGGCTGTAAAATTACCAGTTGTATTAACGGTTGGCGAACTACCGGAGCCCACCAGTCCAGTGTCGTTAAAGTAGCCCCCGTAAGCTGTGCCGATTAAGCCCGTGGTACTAGGAGTACCGGCGCTTGCTGTTCTATATACTTTGTAGGCCACTGCTCCGCTAACAGCTGGCCAAGTTAATTGGTTATAGTTATTGGTATCTAGGGTAGCATTGCCGGTAGAGGTAGAACCTATAGCTGAAGCTGTCGCCTCGCCCCCGCTGGCGCTGATGGCCGTAACGCTATATGAGTAGTTAGTAGAACCTGCTGTGCCTTGCTGAGTAATAGTAGGCGCACCCGGACTGCTAAGAGAATTAATACTTACTCCGCCCAAGAGAGCCCCGGCTAATGATGTAGTACCTTGGACAAAAAGATTACCGCTGGTAGCCAGACTGCCTGATATTTGAGCACTTTGTCCTACTTGCAGTCCGCCAGAGATAGAGGCGCCACCGGCAAAGCTTGCATTGCTAACTACATTAAGAGTACCGATTTCCGCCCCGCCAGCTTCCAGCTGTTGGGAATAGGTGCCGCCAAGATCAAAGACTTGGAGCTTGTTGGAAGCTTCATTATCAATATAAGCATAGCGGCCGTTTATCGTAGCTTTGATGGGTTGATTTAGAGTAGCCACCCCACCGCCTGATACATCGACCGGGGTTGAGGGGTTGGATATGTCAAAGACCTGGAGCTTGCCTGGCATCGTAAAGCCCACCACATAGGCATACTGGCCTTGGACGCTAATGCCATTGGGGTTTGATACTGTAGCTACTCCGCCGGCAGTCACATCAACTGGTAAAGCAGGATTAGATATATCAAAAACTTGGAGCATACCCGGTGATGAGCTAATCAAATATGCGTAGCGACCAATAACATATACATCGGCAGGAGAGGTATCTGTGGCTACGCCACCGCCTGATACATCGACCGGGACTGAGGGGTTGGATATGTCAAAGACCTGGAGCTTATTATCAAAGGTTGCTGGTAGGTAAAGATACCTGCCTGAAATAAACATTCTTTCGGGACCGCTAGCAGTATTAACTACAGATACAGCGGTAGGATGAGATGGGTTAGATACATCAAAGACTTGGAGTTGATTATTACCAAAAATATCCACATAGGCATAATGGCCGGATACTATTACGCTTACCGGGTGACCCCGTAAAGAGACCCCCCCAGCGGTTATGTCTATAGGGGCTGAGGGGTTGGATATGTCAAAGACCTGGAGTGTACTATTAGTGCTATAAGTAACAACGTATGCGTAATGGCTCTGCACATAAACATCAAAGGGTCCACTATTTGTAGCTACCCCACCGCCTGATACATCGACCGGGGTTGAGGGGTTGGATATGTCAAAGACCTGGAGCTTGTTAGAGAGTTGGCTCACTACATATGCATAATGTCCCTGAATAGCTATTTCCATAGGGTCGCCGCCAGTGGTCACACCCCCTCCCGAGACATTTTTGGGGAGGCTACCGCCTACAAAAAGCTGGCCAGTGGCTGTACCTAGACCTCCAATATTAACTCTTTGATCTGTAGTATCTACCGCTAAGACATTAGCGCCCCCGGCACTCTGAACCTGGAAGGCGGTTGTGGAATCAGAGTCGTTCTTAAATAAAGCGGCGCCGGAGTTGGCCACCGAGGCCACTACGTTGCCCGTATCCCCATTAACTAGCTGTAGTAAAGAAGCGCTTTGTCCGGAGGCGCCGCGGATTAAAGCCACTATGTCGTTGGGGTTGGCGCTTTGGATAGCGTAGTTGGCTGTCTGCAGAGTTGTGCCGTTTTGAATATAGTCACCAGAGCCGGAGGCCGTAGTACATCCGGTAGAATTACACACTAGATTTCCGCCTACATATAGACCGGTTGTGCTGTTGATGTCCCCACCCACGTCTAATGTATAGCTGGCCGTAGGCTGGGCAATGGCTATACGGGCATTTACGGTGTCAGCTTCAAACAGGTGGCTAGTGCCATTGGCATTTTGAATCTGGAAAGCAGTGGTTGAGTCCGTTGCACTCTGAAAAGTGTTAGAGCCGGTAAAGATTTGGTTGGCGTTAAGCTTGGCGATATTGCTGGAGTCAGATAGCTGGCTCGATGAATAAGTGCAGTTACCGCTGGCGTCGCAAACCTGGCTACCGTTCTGAAAGATAGTTGAACTATTTATGGAGGCAAAACTGTTACTGCCAGTAAAGTTATTGTTTTTATTCAAAAAGGCTACGGCGGCCGGTAGACGGTTAACGTCCAGCACGCCGCTAGATAGGTTTCCGGCATTGGTATAAAATCCGCCACTCTGGCCGTTTAGCGCCACAGCGTTAACATTGATTAAAGAAGAGCCGTTACCGGCAAATTTGTTTTGCAGATTGTTGAATTGATTAGCGCCGCTAAAGGTTTGATTACCCGTAAGCGAGGCAGAGCCCGTACCAGCTTTGGCTATACAGCCGGAGGTATCACAGATCAGTACTGAGTTAATTTTAAGCCCGCTATTACTGAGCGAGGACGTACCACCGTCAGCTAATAGCTGGCCGGTAGAAGAGATATCTCCACCTACCTGGAGGACGGCACCATTTGCCTGTGGCGCGGTGCCCACTCCTATTTTTTGATTAGCCGTATCGGCTACCAGCAATTGCTTGCCGCTAGCGTTTTGAATCATAAAAGCGTTCTGCGAATCGGCTTCGTTTTGGATGGCCACCTGGCCAGTAGCGGTCAGGCTTTTACCGCCAGTGATAGTAGTGTCTCGGTTTAAGTTTATTTTGCTAATTGACGGCGAGGTGCTCATGATGTTTTGAGCTATCAAGTCCTGAGATTTGGCTACCTGGTTATTCTGGGCATTTTGGTGATTAGTAGTAACCATTAGCCAGCCGAAGGCTATAGCCAACAAGCCTATAAGCGCGCCGGCCGATATCCAAAAATTCCTGGTTTTAAAAATGATAGCCGGCGGCGCCTGCGGCGCCTGGATAACAATGGTTTTGGGTGACTGGCCGGAGCTTAAATTCTCCTCGGTGCTGGCAGAGATTTGGCTAGCTGGAGCTGTTTTTTGGCTAGCCTCATAAAACCCGTAAGCCGGCCTAGACTCCGCCGCCTGGCTGATAGGATTTTTAAAGTCGATTTTGCCTTTATCGTCCATGGCGGGCCCTCCTTGATGAGAGGTGTTGTGTGCCATAGCTAACCGCACCGCTGGTCCAGTCAGAAGAGTCTAAATCAATACCGGCCAGGTAAGATTCCCTGGCCCGCTGAAACCGCTTTCGGCACCGCGGCGAACAAGTTTTGGCGTCTTTTCGTGCTGTAAAAACACGCTGACAGCCCAGGCAGATTTTAGCCTTACTACGGGACATTTTGTTTTGGTTTTTATCTTTGGTAAGACAAACTTAAGTATTATGAAAACTGTGACCGCTGTCAAGGGATAAAACTGTGACGGCTAAAGAGATAAAGAGCAAAACATAGTGCTCAAAATTCATTTAACTAGCCATATATTGCTAGTTAAATACTGCCTTTAACAGATTAGCTTGATTACTAATAAATAAAGCCTCCAAGCGGAGGCCTTATTTCTTCTGCCGTTAAGCTTAACTTAGGCAGTTTTCTTGGTGCGCCGAGAGATACGGCCGCCAACGGCGCCAGCTTTGCGGGCTAGGTCGCGGTTAGCGTAAAAACCACCGGTGTGGCCCATCTTGCCGCCCATCTGGCCAATCTTGGCGTAAAAATCTTTACCGTACTTGCTCTTGTTGGTGGCGGCGGCTTTCTGGCCGCCATTTTTTGTTCCAGCCATGTTAATTCTCCTTATCAGCCACCAAAGATATTTCGGTAGGCTATTTAATGATATTTCCACCCCTTGCCTGCCTAACTTTGCAAAAGTTTTGGCGGGTGATGGCAAACAAAAAAGGGCTTCTGCCCTCTAGTTTTTGCTCACCAAACTACGCTTATGGTATCACCTCAACACGCTAGTGTCAATCTATATTATTACAAACCTTAAGCGTCATACCTAAAGCGTTACATTGCCTTGGATTTTTACGTTTCCTTGGATGTGGGTCTCTGTAGGCGCAGTTACAAAAGACTGGATGGCAGAGGCGTAGCTCCACCTGTTACTTCCCCCTGGATCTATAGCATAGGCACGCCACCAATATGTGGCATTAGAGTTTAGATAAGGTGCTTGGTAGCTATGTGTAGCTAGCTGAGATGAATTTACATTAGGATTACCGCTGTAAGCCGTGCCACTTAGGGCGTTCTGACCGCCCCAGCCAGCCTGGGAGGCCGTACAAGTCCCGGGTACACCTGTGCCGCCGTTATACTGGCAGATACTACGAACTATCGTATTGCACGAACTATCAGCACAAACATCTATCCAGTACTCTAGATAGTCAGAATCATATTCGGCTGAGCGTAGCTGGAAAGTTGTATAAACACTATTGCCGCTACTACTGCTGACGGGGTACAAAAGTGTAGGCGGTGCCGGCGGCGTATCGCCTGTAGTAAAGGTGCTGATGGTGGAGGCGGGGCTCCAGGTATCTGTGCCACCGGGGTCTATGGCGTAGGCCTCCCACCAATATTGTGTATTCTTGGTTAGAGGTGGCAGTTGGAAATTATAAGTGGCCATTGTGGATGAGGTAATTACACTACTACCGGCATAGGCCGTGCCGCCCTGCTGGTCTTGGCCGCTCCAGCCGGTTTGAGATGATGCTTGATCCACGGTACGTATAACAGAGTTGCAGGCGCTATCGCTACAAATATTTATCTTGTACTGTAAATAGTCACTATCAGCATCAGTAGTTCTTAACTGCAAAGAGGGCATATCAGACACTCCGGTAGACCCGCTGGTTGGAGAGAATAAGATTGGCGCCGCCGGCGTGGTGTTATACGTAACTGTGAAGTCAGTTATTTGGCTTTGAGTACCGCAGGTAGCATCATCCATCTTGAACTGGACCCATAAGTATCTGCCGGCCTGATTAATGTTATAGGTGGTGGCAGGCAGGCCGTAGGGTATGGTATTAACAGAGCTAAAGTTACCAGAGGCATCGCCTACTCTATAGTTTATCTGCATACCGCAGACAGCTTGGCCGCTGAAGGAGAGATTTGTAATCTTGTAAGCGCCACCAATATCGACAGTTTTTTCATATATGGCGGACTGATCTGGAGAATTAATAGAAATAAATTGAACGCCACTGCAAGGATCGGCCAGACCCGTACAGTCATTGGCAGAGGAGCCACCTTCACCGCCTACGATATAGAGGTAGCCATTATAGGAAGCTAGAGCAAACCCATATCGAGGCTGGGTAAAGCCGGATACGAAAGTTGTGCCATCATTTGTGGAATTATGAGTATAGTTCCAGGTGCCAATGGTGCCGTTTGAATTAATTTGGGCGAACTGGACACCATTACAGTAAATTCCAGTAGATGTGCAGTCATCGCTTGAAGTATATGCGGCACCTCCCATGATATATAGGTATCCATTATAGGAGATGGCGGCTAGCCCATATCGGGGCTGGGTGAAGCCGGCCACAAAAGTACTGCCATTATTGGCCGAGTTACTGGTATAGTTCCAGGTGCCGATAGTGCCGTTTGAATTAATTTGGGCGAACTGGACACCGTTGCAGAAGTCATTGCCACCCGTAGTGCAGTCATTAGCCGGAGCACCGCTCCTGCCGCCTATAATATAGAGATAGTTATTGTAGGTAGCGACGGCTAGGTCATACCGGTTAGATGCGAAGCCCGCCACAAAGCTTGTACCGTCGTTTGTAGAGTTATGAGTGAAATTCCAAGCGCCTATAGTGCCATCGGGATTAATCTTGGCAAATTGGACATCATCGCACCCACCACCGTTACAGTAGGTACTTGAGCCTCCCAAGCCACCTATAATATATAGGTAGCCGTTGTAGGCGGCGGTGGCAAGAGAATACCTAGGAAGAATAAAGCCAGCCACAAAGGTACTGCCATTATTGGCCGAGTTACTGGTATAGTTCCAGGTACCGATAGTGCCGTCTGAGTTTATTTTGGCAAATTGGACGCCGTTGCAGATGCCGCTAGGGATTGCCGTACAGTCATTGCCGGAACCCTCATTAGACATATATCCTCCGATCACATATAGATAGCCACCGTAGGCGACAGAGGCAAAATCAGCCCTAGGTTCTGTAAAGCCGTCCACAAAGGTCGTGCCGTCGTTAGTGGAGTTGTGGGTATAGCTCCAGGCTCCAACAGTGCCATCGGAGTTTATTTTGGCAAATTGGACGCCATTACATATACGATAAACATTGTCAGAACTTGTAGTACAATCATCGCCCGATGTGTCATATATTTCACCACCCAGTACGTACAAGTAGCCATTGTACGCCACTGAAGCTTGACCATAGCGGGGCCGGGTAAACCCACCCGAGAAAGTACTGCCGTCATTGGTAGAATTATGTGTATAGTTCCAGGTGCCGTCGGTACCGAAGGAGGGAGTAGTGCCGGCATATATAGAGGTATACTGAACCCCATTACAGGAATATGGAACACCACCGAGGTTATCAGTGGTGCAATCTTGGCCACTGATGGTGTAATCTCCACCTATGACATATATATAACCGTTATGTATGACTGCGTCAGCAAATTCACGTCGGGTTATCAGGCCCGCATTAAAACTACTGCCGTCATCCGTACCGTTATGCGTATAATGCCAGGCCCCGACAGTACCATTGTTATTTAGCTTAGCGAATTCGACACCACTGCAGTATGTAACGCAGTCGTTACCCGTATTGCTCCTACCGCCAACAATATATATGTAGCCATTGTATGCCACTGCCGTGAAAGAAAAACGAGGCTGAATAAAACCAGCGGAAAAAGTTGTGCCGTCACTGACTGAACTGTGGGTATAATTCCAATCACTTACTGTACCGTCGGCGTTAATCTTCGCGAATTGGACGCCACTGCAAATGCTTGACGGACATTCGGAATTAACTGAAGCATAGCCGCCTAAGACATAGAGGTAGCCCTTATACGCTACTGATGCGAGATCTTGGCGAGCGGCAGTGAACCCAGCCACGAATGCTGTGCCGTCGTTGGTGGAGTTATGGGTGTAGTTCCAGGTGCCAATGGTCCCATCACTGTTTATCTTGGCGAACTGGACGCCAGAGCACATGCCAAATGTACAGTCATTGGCACTAGTGTTAGACGAATAACCGCCCATGACATAAAGGTAGCCATTATATGTTGCCGCACCAAACCACTCCCGAGCCTTGATAAAACCGGCCACGAAGGTCGTACCGTCATCTGTAGAGTTATGAGTGTAGTTCCAGGTGCCAATGGTTCCATCACTGTTTATCTTGGCGAACTGGACGCCGTTGCAGTATTGGGAATCCGTACAGTCGTTGGTCCCATCACCAGAACCGCCAAGAATATATAAGTAGCCATTGTAGGCCAGTGCGGAGTGGCCAGAGCGGGGGCTTATAAAACCGGCCACGAAGGTCGTACCGTCATCTGTAGAGTTATGAGTGTAATGCCAGGTGCCAATGGTTCCATCACTATTTATCTTGGCGAACTGGACGCCAGAGCAAAAACCGTTACAGTCATCACTACTAATACTAGAGTCCCCTCCAATAACGTAGAGATAGCCATTATATACGACTGAAGACTTATGTTTACGGGGGTGGATAAAGCCGTTCGAAAATGTTGTCCCGTTATTGGTTGAGTTGCTGGTGTAGTTCCAAGCACCAACCGGGCCGGCGGTGGCGCGCAATGTAGTTAGTGAAGCGAACTGGACGCCATTGCAGAAATAACTACTAAACCCGTCATAGGTAGTACAATCATAAGAATTTGTAACACCGCTCCCTCCTAGAATGTAAATATAGCCATTATAGACAATCGAGGTGTGTTCACTCCTAGCAGTAAAAAACCCACTACTACATGGTGCGACCCAGGTAGCGCATGAGCTACCTCCTGCCGTGTAATTCCATGCACCGATTGTACCGTTAGCGTTGATGGGGGCATACTGGACGCCATTGCAGTAAGATGGGTTAGCACCAGATGTACAATCGCTGGCACTAACCCAGGTATTACCACCGATGATGTATAGATAACCGTTGTAGGCAACAGAGGTATGGCTTTCTCTGGCGGTATTAAAACTACTACTACATGGTGCGACCCAGGTAGCGCATGAGCTACCTCCTGCCGTGTAATTCCATGCACCGATTGTACCGTTAGCGTTGATGGGGGCATACTGGACGCCATTGCACAAAAAAACAGTCGAGGTGGTACAGTCATTGGCGCTGGCATTACTGGCACCACCGGATATATATAAGTAACCGTTATAGGCTACTGATTCATGAAACCACCGCGCCTGGGTGAATCCGGCCACAAAGGTAGTGCCGTCATCTGTCCCGTTATGGGTGTAGTGCCAGGCGCCAACGGTGCCGTTAGCGTTGATGGGGGCATACTGGACGCCATTGCAGTAATTGTTATTAGCAGATGCGCAGTCATTCCCTGCCGTAGCACCAGAGCTCCCGCCGATAACATACAAATAGCCATTGTAGGCTACTGTTGTATGACCTCTTCGTGGTTGGATAAACCCAGCTACGAAAGTAGTACCGTCATCGGTGGAATTGTGGGTATAGTGCCAGGCGCCAACGGTGCCATTAGCGTTGATGGGGGCATACTGGACACCATTGCAGAGGCTACTACAATCGTTACCATTTGTCCCTGGATAGCCTCCTAATATATAGAGGTACCCATTATAGGCAACTGAGGTTTGTTGGGTGCGGGCCTGGATAAAACCAGCTACGAAAGTGGTGCCGTCATCGGTGGAATTGTGGGTATAGTGCCAGGCGCCAACGGTGCCATTAGCGTTGATGGGGGCATACTGGACGCCGCTACAGTAACCGCTATCAGTCGACACGCAATCGTTACTAGTGCCGCCAGTACCATCACTGCCACCTATGATGTATAGGTATCCATTGTAGGCAACTACCGAACTGTTGCTTCTTGCAGTCATGAAACCGGATGAGAAAGTAGTGCCATTGTTGGTGGAATTGCTGGTGTAGTTCCAGGCACCTACCGTCCCGGTACCAATACCTGCCCGGTCGATCTCATCCGCAGTGGAATAGTCTATATTGCCGTCGTCGTAGCCGGTAGCGAAGTCTGCTGTAGTTGTCACCACTACAGTAGGGTCTATGGTTAGCGGGTAGTTTTTATTTTTAAGACCAGCGGCAGTCAGAGTTAAGATATCGCCGCTTAAGCTAAACTTTACTCCGCTAGTAGAGAGTTTGCCCTTAGCGTCCTTTATATACGGAGCTGGGATGATGAATTCTAGGTTGTCTTTTTTGGCGTTTTGGCGGGCCTTTGTTATCAACGCCTGGCTTTTGGCATCGCCAATCTGCAAGTTTGAACTAAATAAAGTTGGGTCCGGCGAGTAAATTCCTACCCCGCCGTCGGCCATCATTTTGGCCGTAAGCTGGCTACCCAGCTCCAGCTTCCAGCGAAAAGTAAAACTATCAACAGGGGCTTTGGGTAGTAAAATATCTTCCTTTATGCCGTTACGCTTTAGCGTTAAAACTTGGTGCGTGCCGTGTGCGCCAGCAAAAATAGTCTGCCCACTACCAGTGTATTTGCCTGAAGATAGACCATCTAGCGGCACCATATTAAAACTAAAATCACTTTGCCCATCGCCAAAAGTTACACCGGCTGAGGCTTTTTTGTTAATGATAGCTTTATACGGCATTTTGCCGGTAGAGTCAGCCGGCCCGGAGACATTTAGCTGGCGATCGCCTGGTGCATTGACCTGGTCTTGGGCATTATAGCTAATGGCGGCCTTGGTAAGTTTTACGTATTTAAGGTCGACCGAGCTTTTACTTAACAGCGATTTTTCTTTAGCCGTTAAATCATACCGGTGGCCGGCCTGGTAAAAAAAGTTGGCGGCTAGGCCGGCGATAACTATTACAGAAAATGCTACCGCCGTTTGCCATTTATATTTCTTTAGCCAAGACAGTTTAGCTAGCTTAGTTAATTTTTCTGTTGGTATTTGCTTAAATAATTTTCTCATCATTGTGCCCAGAAGTATGATTGCTTAACTCCGCCGGTAAACCATTCCCCGCCCCGCATGACCTGGTCTGTTGTAGGCCCGGGCGGAACGATAGTCGCAGAACCCGATATTGCTACCACAGTGGCCGGCGTTACACTGCCCACTGAAGCTAAAACATCTGTAGCCGGATCGGTAATTTGGAACTTAAGTGTGCTACCGCTGATAGCGCCAGAGCCAACATCTATCTTGGCGTAAAAACAATACTGCGAGGTGCTGACACTAAGAGAGCCAGTAACCGTAGCATCACCGCTAGCATTAAAACTGCCTGGAGTTGAATTAAACTGCGTGGTACCGGAAGTTGGGAAGGTCGCCTCGCAAGTAGCCTCCTGCTTGTAGTACAAAGTGAGGTTGGCCAGATTGGTTTGGGCGTTAACGGTGCCGCTGTTATGAACTTTTATGCTGGTGATGTTGGCCGAACCCACATCGCGCACAAAGGTAAACGCACCGCCCACATAATTGCCGGTTGTGCCAATGGTTAAGCTAGCTACGTGGGTGCCAAACGTGCCGGCAGTTATAGCTGGGGAGGCTAATATCTCAATTACAATGCTGGCATAGTTAGCGCTGGCACTAAAACCGGTAACATTTGTAGATGGCCAGTTGGTGCCGGTAGGACCATTGGTGTCGTTAGCCGCCGCTACGGGTGTAGCCGGCGACGTGGCCCTGCTAACCATGCCGGTAGGCGCCGTGGCCATACGAGTATCGGCCGTGTTTCTGACGGCTACTCCGGCAAACCAAGATGAGCCATCAGTAGCTGTTAAACTATCTGCGGCATAGGTGACAGAAGTAGCACTACCGGTAGAGGTAATACTGCTACCCACCGGCGAGGCCGCCTGGCCGCGAAAGACTTGCATAACAACATTGGTCGCGCCCGTCCACGTGCCGCTGGTAGAACTGGCACTGGCGGCCGTGCTCCAGCCAGCCGTTATAGCGTTCCTGTTACTGCCTGGGCCGCTACTGGTACTAGCCGTGTTTATACTCGTGAAACCACTGGCCGTAGTGGGGACTGTGCTACTGCCGGTGATAGAGGCACTAACGAGTAGCAGATCACCAGCTTGCTCGCCACTACAGGCCGCTGTGCTGGTGCTGGCCGCCGAGCTGGCGCAGACAAAGCTTAAAGCCGAGGCGTCTGCCTTGGGGGCAAACAAGGTGCCTGGGCCAAAAAGTACTACAGCAATCAACAGTATGGTTATCATGCTTAGGCTGGTAATTTTTTGGGGCCAGCCTGATTCTTTTTGCTTTTTAAAGTAATGATTTGCCATAGTCAGTTTACTTCCTGTTGTATATGATGTTTATCTCACCCGCCCTGGCATAATCACCGCTTGCCGCGACTTTCAGGCTCACATCTAACACAATCGTGTCTCCAGCGTTTACCGTACAGCTACCAAAGCCGGGGTTGGCGGTTCCCCAAGTCGCCGTCGTGCTGACCGTTCCGGCGGTACCGCAGGCAGTACTACCCTTGTAAATCGTAATCTTAGCCAGATCTGATGTAGTGCTGGTCCAGCCGTTGAATGTAATGCTGTTAAAGCTACTGAAGTCGGTCGGTGCCCGCCACTGGACAAAAATGTCATAGTCATTAGTGCCGGCGATGCTCTCGGTCCAAGAATAGTAACTATGCTGGTCGCTGGCACCACAGGGGTTGGGACTTGGGATAATATTTAGCAGACTGGAGCCCGAGCAAAAGTCGCTGGTCATACTGCCCGTATGGGTATTGCCGGTGTTGTTGTTTGGGGTCATGACGGCATTCACGTATTCGGGTGCCAGCGTTACCGTAGCCGTACTACTGCCGCCGCCGCAAGCACCCCATGTTAATACACCGGGCGTACCAGTATTCATTAGGCATTGGTTCGCACTGCCAGAGCTACCCGGTAGTGTTATAGCATATTGCGTGGTTCCGCCGGCCGCCTGAATAGATACATTGTTGGCACCGTTCCAAAATGCTAGCTTGCCGGAATTATCAACACTTAGAACTGTGCTACTGGCCGATTGGGCATTTATAAGATATCCGGTAGCCGCACTGTCGCTCTGATTCAGTAATAGAACGTTAGCTGTATTTGCTAGGCCTGTGGGCGAGAGGTCTTGGACTCTCATTACGCTACCCTGCAGTGTACTACCTGCCCCGGCACTTACCGTGCGCGAGAAATCGAAGTCATTGGTGGTATAGCTAATTGTACTGGCGGTAGTAAAGTTTTTACTGCCCACAAGTTGGTCTGTTTGGCCGGACAAGGCTACTGTTACCGTACCTGTGCCACTACCCACTTGGGTAGTTCCGCTTGATGCCGCAAAGATAGCCGTCCCGCCGCTATAACTTATAGAGGCATAGTTAGTACCTGTACCGTCGTAAACCTTCAATGCAGGCTGAGCACCAGAGGTATCTAGCGCCAGCTCTTTGGCATTGCTACCATTTTGAATCAAGAAAGCTGAAGCGGAGCTACCAGCTGTTTGCAAATAATACCCATTTAAGCCTAAATTGCCATTAACATCCACGCCACCGCCTACACTTAATCCTCCGGCGACGGAGGCGTCACCAGCAGTTTGCATATTTGAATCAACTGCAAGAGTTCCAAATTCAGCCCCACCGGCTTCTAATTGCTGTGTGTATGTACCGCCGAGGTCGAAGACATACAAACCATTAGCGTCTGCTGAGGCGTATGCATATCTGCCTTCGACAGAGACGTCAACAATACCGGGTGCACTACCACTGGCAGTAACAAAAACTGGTGAGTAAGGATTACTTATGTCGACTACCGTTAGAGTGTCATTGCCGATACTAGCTATGTATGCATAGCGGCCCTGGATCGTAATTCCATCCGAACCAGAAAGTCCAGTAGTTAAAGTTGTAACCAAAGACGGGCTGGATGGCGTTGAGACATCTATTACGTATAGTGCTCCACTTTGGCTAGTAACATATGCATAGTGACCTTTAACATATACGCCGAAAGGATTTGATAAACCTGTTGATATAGAACCCGCCAGAGAGAGGCTGTTTGGGTTCGATATATCTATTATGGACAGTGTATGTGGTGATCCGCTGGTAACATAAGCATAATTACCTGCAACATAGATATTCCCGGGGAACGATGCCATGCTAAGCGATCCAAGAGCCACTGGGCTTGATGGGTTAGAGATGTTATAGACTTCTATGGCCGGACTACCCGCAACGGTGATATAGGCATACTGCCCGCGTATATAGATGTCCTGTGGCGCCGAACCGATAGACACTGAGCCTAAATATGATGGAGAAGTTGGAACGCTTATATTGTAAATGGCTAAGGTGCCGCTACCATTATTAACTATGTAAGCATACTGGCCTTGGACATATACTTGATAAGGACTATTAATCCCAGTAGTGGATGTGGCGACTACTATAGGCGCAATAGGATTTGATATATCTGTAACGTAGAATTTATTACCAGTATTGTCTATGGAATATAAGTAACGACCTACAACAAATGAGCTCACTACATACGACCCTTTAAGCATGGAACCGACGAGCTTTGGCTGTGTTCCACTGACATACACCTGCCCAGTAGGAGTACCTAGACCGCCAACTGAAAGTTGGAGAGAAGAATTGGATTTATTGCTACTAGTATAGGCACTGCTTGAAGTTGGGGGTGTGGCTGTGCCAGCAGTAATCGAACCATTATCAGTGAATGAGGAACTAAGAACTGTGGTCAAATAGACCTCGCTACCAGCTACGCCGTTAGCGGCTGAACGATAGATTCTATAACCACTAGCTCCCGTTACAGCCGTCCAGGAAATACCAATGGTCTGATTACCAGACGTAAGGGTGGTGGTGTTCTCATCAAAAGTAGAAGTTTCGCCACCAGCAGAATCTATAGCCGTTACTTCATAGTAGTACTTAGCTAGTGCCGTCAGTGAGCCACCGGCTGATTGAGTTAAAGTTAGAGTTCCCGGGGAACTCATCTGGTTATATATCACGTCAACACTTATGCGCATGTTGCTTGTATCACCCGTGAGTAGCGTCGCGCCGGAGGAGTTCTGTAACGTAAAGCCACTGGTAGAATTAGTTTTTGTTATAAATTGAGACTGCCCTAAGACCTTCAGCTGGGGAGGGCTAGACAAGCTACCAACTAAATTTATGCCCGTATCATTGAATGTGGTGCCACTAGTATTACCGACCCAGCCCGTAGAACTCGGATTGCCACCAGTGGCATAGGTGCGGTAGATATTATAGCTCACGGCACCGCCAACCGAACTCCACGAGATAAGGTTGTTATTCCCAGCGGTTAGGGTGGTATTGCCCAAGCTAGTAGTCCCCGCTGGTGACATAGGCCCTTCATCTCCGTAACTGTCAACCGCGGTAATTGCGTAGTCCCAGCGCTGGGAGCCGCCGGTTCCTTGGGGGGTTACAGTGGGAGCCGCGGGAATGGAAGGCTGGCTTGTGTCGCCGCCAATCACCACTTTACCTGCTAGACTAGCAGAGCCGGAAATACCTAGATCGCCAGCCGTTTGTATATTCTGGCCCACCTGTAGAGCACCCTGCACATTAAAGTCACCAGCAATCTGAGCATTTGTATCAACTTGTAACGACCCAACCTCCGCACCGCCAGCCTCTAGCTGTTGGGTATAGGTACCGCCAAGATCGTACACGTTAAGCTTACTGCCACTCCCTACTACATAGGCATATCTACCAGAAATGTATAATCCTTGTGGCGATGAAAGATTAGTGTCTGGGTTTTGAGTTAATAAATTCGGAGCGGCTGGATTAGAGATATCATAAACCACCAGTTTGTTATTGCCG
The DNA here is from genome assembly GCA_035717985.1 of Saccharimonadales bacterium (SeqCode). GTDB lineage: Bacteria > Patescibacteriota > Saccharimonadia > Saccharimonadales > UBA10212 > DASTHW01. The sequence goes on from DASTHW010000006.1 coordinate 44,571, forward strand.
CTACTGGCAACGTAGGCATAGCGACCTTGGACATAGACAGAACTTGGGCTACTTAAAGTTGTATCAGAATTGTTTACGCAACTCATGCTATATGGATTAGAAATATTGCAGACTGCTAATTTACTATTCCCGGCGTTGGTTATATAAGCATAGTTACCCTGAACGTATATACTGTTCGGAGCTGATATAATACCCCCGCTATAATTACTCAGCCAGGTTGGATTGTGAGGATTACTGATATCGTAAGTGGCGATTACATTGTTATTGGTGCCGGTAACAAACGCATATCGTCCTTGGACGTAAACAGAGCTAGGGCCACTTATTTCATCGTAGCCGGCGCTAGCGGCGATATAAGTAGGGGAGGCTGGGTTGGAGATGTCATAGATCTCTAATTTGTTGTTCCCATAACTGGTTATGTAGGCGTAGTGGCCGGATACTTTAACGCTAGTTGGTTCATTTAAGTTAGAGTCAGAATTTTCGCCTATGAAAGTTGGTGTAGTCGGCTTCGTAATATCATAAACATCCAGCTTATTGTTAGAATAGTTGGCTACGTAAGCGTACCTACCCTGCACATATACACTCTTAGGGTTATTTAGTTTTGTGTCTGAGTTCTGACCGATATATGTCGGCGCCATTCCCCCTACATACACCTGCCCTACAGCAGTTCCTAATGAGCCTACCGAGACCCTCATATTTGTAGTGTCAGCCGTTATTAAAGAGCTCCCCGTAGAATTCTGAACTTGGAAGGCTGAGGCGGAGTCAGCAAGTGGCTTGAATAAGGCCGAGCCATCAGACCCTACAGAGAAGGTGCCAAGATTAATGGCCTTGGCATATATCTGGCCATAGGGATTCGTAACTGTGCCGATGGAGGAGCCACTTATCATATATCCTGGGCTACTATCAGCTGTAGTACGAAAGGCGAATTTCAAGTCAAGGTTAGTGGCGTCATAGTAGCTGATTCTGGCAAAGCCGTCTGAGCCAATAGCCATAGAAGCCTCTTGGCCAACATTCCCTACAGTGTCGACGGTAGTGATATTATGCGTTGAACATGTGGCGTTGGTGCACTGGGCGAACCTAAGATCGGCATCAGGAAGTCCGTCCCAATAAGCAATTCTTGCAAAACCATCAGAGCCCATCCCGATGGAGGAAAACAGACCGTCACTTCCCGATGCATCTACGGTGATAATGTTGCTAGTGGTACAAGTGGCGTTGGTGCACTGGGCGAACTTAAGGGCGGCGTTGGTGTTATCGTAGTAACTAATTCTAGCAAAACCATCAGAGCCGAGAGCAATGGAGGTGTTATCACCGACATTTCCAGTTGTATCAACGCTGGTGATATTGCTGATAGTACAGGCGGCGTTGGTGCACTGGGCGAACTTAAGATCGCCATTAGTGTTGTCGTAATAGCTGATTCTGGCAAAGCCATCAGAGCCGAGAACCATTGAAACCCCTTGTCCAACATCGCCAGTAGAGTCAACTGTTCTGATGTTGCTAGTAGTACAGGCGTCGTTGGTGCACTGGGCGAACTTAAGAACGCCGCTTGAACCGTTATTGTCATAATAGGCAATCCTGGCAAAGCCATCTGGACCCACGGCAATTGATGTAGGTCCAGGTATGATAAGGCCGGTATCAACGGTAGTTATGTTAAATGTTGTGCAGGCGGCGTTGATGCACCGGGCGAATTTAAGGTAGCCATTAGTGACATCGTAGTAGCTTATTCTGGCGAAACCGTCTGAGCCAATTGCTATGGACGTATACCGTCCGACGTTCCCAGATGTATCTACGGTGGTAATGTTGCTGGTGGTACAGGCGGCGTTGGTGCACTGGGCGAACTTAAGATCGCCATTAGTGTTGTCGTAATAGCTGATTCTGGCAAAGCCATCAGAGCCGAGAGCAATGGATGAATAGTTCCCAACGTCTCCAGTTGTATCTACAGAAGTCAGTGAGTTATGTCCTGCACTGCCCGGGTTTTGGGCGGCTAGGGTAGCAGTTATTATTTGAGTATTCTGAGTATCCGCCGTCAGTATCGCTGAACCTGATGAATTTTGTACCTGAAAAGCAGTAGCGGAATTGGTGGTGGTCTTGATTGAGGTTTCGCCCTTGTCGCTGACATTGAATAGCGCAGTGCCTAACGTGGTGTTGTTGACAGCTTTATCCCGTACAGCAAACAGCGAAGCGCCAGTTATAGAAGCACTCGACTTGTTCTGGATGTCTACTCCGGTCGTGTTAGTAACCGCACCAATGACTATCTCCGGAGTAGTGCCGGCCGCAGAAGCATCATAGGCCTGCTGTAAGGTAGTAGAATTACCACCGCACGAAGCATCAGTCTTATTACATAGAACCTTAACCACCCCATTCTCTACTATAGAAACTTTTCCAGTAGTGGAGTTATAGAACAAACCGCCGTTTAGGGAGGCTAAGTTAGTGGTCGGGTCAGCAGTGGCAGAGTCAAGGACTAGGACAGTAGTATTAGTATCTGTGCCTGTGCTATTCCCTACTTTCAAGATATTACCGGCTACCCCAGCCGCGCGGGTCAGAGTGTTGGCGGCCAATAGACTTGCGCCAGAAGAATCCTGCACCTGAAAGGCGGTGGTGCTATTGGCGGCGTTACGGAAGCTGGCATCACCGTTTTCAGTCAATGGTTGATTAGAGTAGGTGTTCCCACCAGTTGTAGCATCATTAATGCTAGCGGCATAGGTGCCGTCACCCAGTAAGTGGTTAGATGCTAGGTAGTTACCCGTACTACCAGCGTCAGAGATATTAATGGCGTAGCAAGTGGTGGTACAGGAAGTGTCAGTGATGTCATTGCTGGTGATGGAGTTTTTAGTAGAGGAGGAGCTTAGGTAAATGCCATTATTGTTGGTGCTACCGCCATTATCGTGAACTTTATTGGACGAGACAGTATTATTGGAGGAATTATTGAAACTTATACCAATGCTACCGTTGCCCTGGGCGGTATTGCCGGTAATGGTGTTGTTAGAGGAGGAGGAAGAGAGATCAATGCCTCCAAGATTGCCCTGGGCGGTATTGCCGGTAATGGTGTTGTTAGAGGAGGAAGAAGAAAGTTCAATGCCCTCGCTACCATTGCCCTGGGCGGTATTGCCGGTAATGGTGTTGTTAGAGGAGGAAGAGAAAAGCTCAATACCGTATAGGCCGTTGCCCTGGGCGGTATTGCCGGTAATGGTGTTGTTAGAGGAGGAAGAGAAAAGGTAGACTCCAGAACCAACGTTGCCCTCGGCAATGTTACCCGTGACAGTATTATTCGAGGAGGAGAAAGCCATATAAATGCCCGAGCCACCGTTGCCCTGGGCGGTATTGCCGGTAATGGTGTTGTTAGAGGAGGAAGAAAGGTAAACGCCTCCAGCATTGCTGTATAAATTTTTGACTACTATATTAGTAATTTTGCCGCCGTCTCTGGCGCTACTACCAGAACCACTGCCCATATGATTGAAATAGACGCCGTAAAAAAAGCCAGCCGACTGGTTTGATTTATTCCCATCAATCAATAGGTTCTGGATGTTGATATGGGTACCAGTAGTAGTATCTGAGTTAGTAATAGCGTAGTAAGTTCCGGAGCCAACATTGTCGGCAAACTTAATGATGGTTCCCTCTCCAACACCTTGTAGAGTGACATTATTAGGGATAGTTATAGCGTTCGTAGAGATTATGTAGGTTCCCTCTTCCAGGTAGACCATCCCTCCGCCGGCTGAACCAACTGCCTTTAGGGCGGCATTGATGGTATTGGGAGTGGAGCCGTCAGTAGCACCAGCCGCATCAGTACAGGAAGTTACTACATAATCGGCTCCATCTGGATTTTGGCTGGCTACTGGGGATGTACCGGTACAGCCGGTAGCCGTGCCCATAGCGACTATCTTAGTGGAGGTAGTTCTATCCCCTATCCACTTACTACCGTTATATTGAACTAGTTGGTTAGTAGAGGTGTCATAGTAAAGAGTTCCTTTGGTTGGGGAAGCTGGGCGGGAGGCGGTGGTGCCGCCGGCCATGGTGATGGTTTGGTTAGCGGCTACGGAGATACCGCCATTGGCAGTTATTAATCCAGAGGAAGTAAGAGTAGATACGGTTACGCCACTAGAAGCTACTTGCAGGTACTTAGTAGAGCCGCCATTACTCTGGATAGTGAATAGATTGCCCACCAGTGGAGTAGCATTATCCTGGACTACCAGTCCCCCTGCTCCAGGAGAAGAATCTAGAGTTATTTGGGGGGAGGTGGTGCTATAGTCATAGGCTTGTTGCAGAGTGGTGCTACCACCTACTCC
>DASTHW010000007.1:0-32788 GCA_035717985.1 Saccharimonadales bacterium (SeqCode)
ACGTCAGGTATTGGCGACTTTCATGGTTTGACGGGCGGTGTGTACAAGACCCGGGAACGTATTCACGGTAGTATAGCTGACCTACCGTTACTAGCGATTCCAGCTTCATGCAGGCGAGTTTCAGCCTACAATCCGAACTGAGACCGGCTTTGGTGGGATTTGCTCCGCCTCGCGGCTTAGCTACCCTTTGTACCGGCCATTGTAGCGTGTTTGTAGCCCAAGGTGTAAGGGTAATACTGACCTGACATCATCCCCTCCTTCCTCCCCGTTGCCGGGGCAGTCTAGCTAGAGAAATACAACTAACTATAAGGGTTGCGCTCGTTGATGGACTTAACCAAACATCTCACGACACGAGCTGACGACGGCCATGCAACACCTGTCACTGGATTCCCGAAGGCACAGTCTCCTTTCGGAGACCTTCCCAGGATGTCAAACCTTGGTAAGGTTCTTCGCTTACCATCGAATTAAACAACACGCTCCACCGCTTGTGCGGGTCCCCGTCAATTCCTTTGAGTTTTAATCTTGCGACCGTACTCCCCAGGCGGTCTGCTTAACGCGTTAGCTTCGCTACTACCGGGGTCGATACCGATAACAGCTAGCAGACATAGTTTACGGCGTGGACTACCGGGGTATCTAATCCCGTTCGCTCCCCACGCTTTCGTGCCTTAGTGTCAGTTACGGGCCAGTACCCTGCCTACGCCATCGGTGTTCCTCCCAATATCTACGGATTTCACTCCTACACTGGGAATTCCAGGTACCTCTCCCGCACTCAAGCTAAGCAGTTCAAAGCATAGACTTGCGGTTGAGCCGCAAGATTTCATGCTTCGCTTACTTTGCCACCTACGCAACTCTTTACGCCCAGTAATTCCGGATAACGCTTGGATCTTCCGTATGACCGCGGCTGCTGGCACGGAATTAGCCGATCCTTATTCCTCTGCTACCGTCTGATTCGTCACAGAGAAAAGCAGTTTACAACCCGAAGGCCTTCCTCCTGCACGCGGCGTCGCTCCATCAGGCTTTCGCCCATTGTGGAAAATTCCCTACTGCTGCCTCCCGTAGGAGTCTGGGCCGTTCTCAGTCCCAGTCTGGCTGATCATCCTCTCAGACCAGCTACCGATCGTCGGCTTGGTGAGCTTTTACCTCACCAACAACCTAATCGGACGCAGGCCGCTCCCAAACCGCCGTAGCTTTGCTCCGAAGAGAATATGCGGTATTAGACCCGGTTTCCCGGGCTTATCCCTCAGTTTGGGGTACGTTCCTACGCGTTACTCAGCCGTCCGCCGCTCGTGTACTCCAGCACGTCATTTAAACTACCCCTTCCACTTTTTGTAGTTAGGGATACGAAGTTCATCAATTAGTTTAAGAAGAATCTTAAACGCATTCATACTTCGTTTAAGATGCGGCTAATTTTCTTTCAGAAAATCCCCGCGTCCTGTCTCGCAAATTTAAATAACCCGCAGGAGCCTTACCGCTCGACTTGCATGTATTAGGCACGCCGCCAGCGTTCATCCTGAGCCAGGATCAAACTCTCCATAAGAGAACTTGAATTCAAGTTCAGATTGAACTCCGATAATCGCAAAAGCGATATCGGAGCCTCGATTTCCTAAAACAGAAATTCGAGGCTGACGTTGATTTGCACTACTCGAGTTTTCAATGAGCATTTAGGGCAGTTAGGCTAAATTTCTAAAGCCTTTTACTTCCAACTGTGCCTCAAAAACTGGAGACACCTTAAAAGAGCCCTAAATCTAACCTAGATAATACCCTAGTAATCTGGCCCCTGTCAACCTTGTTTAGGGGTCTCAGTTGGGGCAGTTTCTTCGGGATCATCGGGTTCCTGGCCCTTATCTAGTAGGGCCATAGAGACTACCTTGTCTCCCTCATTTAGACGCATAATGCGCACTCCCTGGGTAGCCCGCCCAAGCTCAGGTATATTCTTAAGGCCAAGCCGAATAGTCTGACCTTGAGAGGAGATTATAATTACCTCCTGGCCGTCTGCGCCGCTTAGTGATTTAACGCCAACCAGTTTTCCAGTCTTAGTATTTACTACCGCTGATCGGATGCCTACGCCCCCTCTAGCATGAGCGGTAAATTGGCTAACCTTAGTCCGCTTACCATAGCCGTATTCGCTAATAACGAAAAGTGAAGAATTCTCTTCTACTATATCCATACCTATAACCTGGTCGCCGGTCCGCAGGCGAATACCTCTTACGCCTCTGGAGGCCCTACCCATTGGTCTAACTTCCTTTTCATGGAATCTAATAGCCTGGCCCTGGGAAGTTGAAATAATAACCTCATCCGAGCCGTTGGTCATGTGAATCCACTTAAGCTCATCACCGTCATCCAGCTTAATGGCAATTAAACCAGTTTGCCTGACGTTTTGGTATTGCTCAAAAGGGGTCTTTTTAACTACGCCATTCATTGTGCACATTAATAGGTGGCCTTGCGCAGTTTGTTTACTCACATTAATTACAGATGTTGTATATTCCTCCGGTTGAAGCTGTAGTAGATTAACCAACGCTATGCCTTTAGCATTGAGACCGACGGCCGGAACCTCATAGGTTTTAAGTCTAAAAACACGTCCTTTATTGGTGAAGAACAGGAGAAAATCGTGCGTTGAAGCATTTACAACATGCTCAATAACGTCTTCCTCTCTGGTGGTCATGCCCCGCCGGCCTTTACCGCCCCGACCTTGCTTTTTATAGTCTGCAATGGATGTCCGCTTTATATAGTTGGCGGAGGTAAGTGTGACAACTACCTGCTCGTCAGGCACTAAATCTTCATCGCTTAATTTACCAAGTTCCTGCGGAATAATCTTTGTTCGCCGCTCATCGCCGAATTGTTGCTTCATCTGAGTAAGCTCGGCTTTGATTATCTTTAAAATCTCCTTTTCGTCGGCTAGGATTGATTTAAGCTTATCAATCAGCTTAATCAATTCAGTCAGCTCATCTTCTATTTTCTTCCGCTCAAGACCGGCCAGGGTGCGTAATTGCATGGCTAGAATGGCTCTAGCCTGGATTTCGGTCAGCTTGAACTTCTTTATAAGGTTAGCCTGAGCCTCTTCAGTGGTCTGGCTGGCCCGGATAGTAGCGATAACTTCATCAATATGATCGAGAGCGGTTTTTAGACCCTCTAGAATGTGGGCTCTTTCTTGGGCTCTTTTTAGCTCAAACTCAGTCCGTCGGCGCACTACCAACTGACGGTGTTTAATGTACTCGACTATGATGTCTTGAAGGCCAAGTACTCTAGGTTGGATGCCGTCTACTAGAGCCAGCATGTTGTAGTGAAAGGCTGTTTGTAGCGGTGTTAGTTTATAAAGTTGGTTGAGTAGTTTTTTAGGGTAAGCGTCCTTTTTAAGATCGATTACGATTCTGACAGAGCCACGCGAACTCTCATCTCTAATGTCGTTAATGCCGGCTATACGCTTTGTTTGGACCAGTTCAGCAACCTTTTCAACAAGACCGGCTTTATTAACCCCGTAAGGAATCTCAGAGACTATAATTCGATGGCGGCCTTTTGTAGCCTCTTCGATGTCGGCCACGCCGCGCACAATGACTCCGCCTCTACCTGTGGCAAATGCCGTCTTGATAGATTCTCGACCGTAAACTACGGCGCCCGTCGGAAAATCTGGGCCCTTAACGTGTTCCATTAAATCGTCGAGGGTGGCTTCGGGATTATCGATTTGAGTAATAGTGGCGTCCACTAACTCTGATAAGTTGTGCGGCGGAATATTGGTAGCCATGCCCACAGCAATGCCTACCTGCCCATTTAAAAGAAGATTAGGTAGTCTGGCGGGCAGAACTTCGGGCTCTTGTTCTGAACCGTCAAAGTTATCACGGAACGGCACCGTATCTTTATCAATATCTTCCAGCAGGGCTTCAGAGGCGCGTGTCATCCTGGCTTCTGTATAACGGTAAGCGGCCGGCGGATCTCCGTCCATAGAACCGAAGTTACCTTGGCCGTCTACTAGCGGATAACGGGTAGAGAATGGCTGGGCCAGGCGCACCATGGCATCATAAATAGCTGTGTCACCGTGGGGGTGATATTTACCCATAACTTCACCGACAATCTGGGCGCTCTTAGTGTGTTTGGAGCCGGCCCTGAGGTTACCTTTGTCCATGACATACAAAATCCGGCGATGGACCGGTTTTAGGCCGTCGCGCACATCTGGTAACGCCCGGGCTACAATGACACTCATGGAGTACTGAAGATAACTAGTCTCCATTTCTTCTTCAACAGAGCGGTCAAGAACTACCTTAGAATGCTTATCGGCAGTAGGAACTAGCTGGTTGGCTCTATCGTCCATTTTTAAATATCCAGGTCCTTTACAAACTTGGCTCTCGACTGAATAAAGTTCTTGCGCATTTCTACTTCGGTGCCCATGAGTTTGCTGAAGATGCCATCGGCTTTTTCGGCATCTTCCACCTTAACCTGTACTAATACTCGGTTGGTCGGATCCATGGTCGTCTCCCAAAGTTGTTCGGCATCCATTTCACCCAGGCCTTTATATCGCTGTACGCTCACGCCAGCCTGCTTAATACGGTCCTCATTTTTGTCGATTTTCAGCCCCTTGGCCTTACGCTCTTCTATAACTTTGTCGATTATTTGGTCTCTCTCTTCATCGGTATAGGCATACTGACGCTTTTTGCCAATAGCTATCGCATAAAGCGGCGGTTGGGCGGCATACAAGTGCCCGCCTTCCAGCACCGGGCGTAGGTGTCTAAAGAATAGCGTCATTAGTAATGTGCGGATATGAGAACCGTCAACATCGGCGTCAGTCATAATGATGATTCGCTCATAACGAAGGCCGCCTAAATCAAACTGTTCCTCGATCCCTACGCCTAAAGCCTTAATTAGATTCAATATCTCTTGGTTAGCGAGCATCTTATCCAGCCGAGCCCGCTCAACGTTTAAAACTTTGCCCCTTAGCGGCAGGATTGCTTGATAAAAGCTATTGCGCCCATCTTTGGCTGAGCCGCCGGCCGACTGGCCCTCCACTATGAAAAGTTCGGCTTGAGAGCGATCACGAGTAGCACAGTCAGCCAGTTTACCGGGCAAACTGGCCCCCTCTAGCGCCCCTTTGCGGATAATGTTGTCGCGGGCGGCGCGGGCGGCTTTACGGGCCCTAGCGGCCAACAGAGATTTATTTATTATTTTTCTAGCAATACCAGGGTGCTCTTCCAGGTAATAGGCAAACCATTCATTCATTACTTGGTCAACGTAACCTCTGACCTCTGGGTTACCTAGTTTATTTTTGGTTTGGCCTTCAAATTGCGGATCAGGAATCTTGACTAAAATCACAGCCGTTAGTCCTTCGCGGCAATCTTCGCCAGTAAGGTTCTCTTCTTTTTCCTTTAAAAGACCACTCTTGCGGGCATAGTCGTTAATTACTCGGGTTAAAGAAGTCCTGAACCCGGTTAGGTGGGTTCCACCATCGGGATTAAAGACATTATTAGCAAAAGCCATAACTGTTTCCGCAAAGCCGTCATTATATTGAATAGCAATTTCTACAACGGCCTCATTTACTTCTTTGTCGACATAAAAAATGCTTTCATCTAGTGGCTCTTTGCCTTGATTTAGGTGGCGGGCATAAGATTCAATGCCACCTTCAAAGTAAAAGGCGTAGGCCTGTCCGGAGCGCTCGTCCCTAACGGAAGCCTTGACGCCTTTGGTTAGATAGGCCTGATGCCTTAGATAATTAACCGCCCACTCATAATCAAATTCAGTTGAGGTAAATATAGTCGGGTCCGGCCAAAACCTAATAGTTGTCCCAGCTGTGTTCGACTTATCGCCCTTTGTCACTTTAGTCTTTGGAGCGCCTCTTTCATACTCTTGACGCCAAACAAAGCCATCACGCCGAACTTCTGCTATTAGCTTAGTTGATAAGGCATTAACTACGCTCGACCCTACACCATGTAGCCCACTAGAGACCTTATAGCCGCCGCTTCCAAATTTCCCACCGGCATGCAGAACCGTTAGAACGGTTTCTAGAGTACTCTTCTTAGTTTTAGGATGAATTTCCACTGGTATGCCGCGGCCATTGTCGTTAATGGTGGCGCTACCATCCTCGTGCAGAATAATTGATAAGTCACTGGCAAAACCAGCAATCACCTCATCTATGCCATTATCGGCCAGCTCCTTGATTAGGTGATGCAGGCCTTCGTAGCCAGTACTCCCAATGTACATGCCGGGTCGTTTACGGACCGGCTCAAGCCCTTCCAGGACTTGAATTTGGCTAGCGTCATAAGCGTTACTAGAGTCCTTTTTTTGTGCACTCAAAAGAGAATCTTCCCCTATTTATTTGTCTCACTCTTTATTTATTATAGATTAAAATGGCCCTAAAAACAAGCCCACTAGGGGTGATCTAGGTATCAATACTGATCCCGCCAGTGGGATCGATTTTCAGTGTGCCTGGGTCATTTTTTGAGCCGACTTCTTCATTATCCCGAGGTATCTTAAACACACTATGGTCATCGGCCGCCTTGGGTGCCCCGGGCATAGCCGGACCAGTTGAAACGGCTGGCGGCGACGCTCCCCGGGCCGCGGGCGGACTGGAGAATGCTCGTGGGGCGGCTTTACGTTTCTCGAGCCACTCATCCAGAAAGTTAGGTGTCGAGGACACTGGTTTCATGGGAGTGGGGTTGGGCGTGCGTTGTGGGAACGACGAGGCAAAAGGAGCTTGCGGTGGCAGAGACGACGGCAGACCCGGCCGGGCGGCTAGCGACGGCGAGCCAACCCCATACTGGCTAAACATGTTTGGCGAGCCAGGCGCAAGGCTTGGCCTGGCTGAAGCTACCGTAGCCAGCCTCTTAGCGATTTCTGCCCCAACTACGCCCTTAGGCCGGCCATACTTAGCGGCTGATAGTTGTTTGAGCGCGTCAGCTAATTGCTTATTAGGATTGCCCAGTGGCGGCAAGGCGGCCATTGAAAACGGCTGAACGGGCACTCCGCCAATCATCATTCGTACAACAGTGTTGTAGTTAGGAATAAACTGCAGATCATCAATATCAAATATGGGCGCAAATTGTTTTGCTAGAAATTCAGCGTCAGTAGTTCCGACGCGGTAAGATATAACGGTGCCAACATTACCGAACACGGCATCGCGTATCTCTTCGCTCAATTGAGTTGTAAATTGGTTGGCCACTATCAGGTTAAGATGATACTTGCGGGCTTGACTCAAGATATCGGCAAATGAATCCGTTGAGAAATTTTGAAACTCATCAACGTAAAGGCAGAAATCCCGGCGATACTCTTCCGGCATGTCAGCGCGGCTCATGGCCGCCGCTTCAAACTTCATGACAAATATCATGCCGAGGAGTTTAGAGTTAAGGTCACCAGTACGCCCCCGGCTTAAGTTAACTAACAAGATTTTACCGCTGTCCATGATCTCGCGCAGGTCAAAGGAGCTCTTAGTCTGCCCGATAATATTGCGCATCATTTCGTTACTCAAAAAGGCGCCGAACTTGCTGACAAACCAGCTAGTTACTTCTCCAAACTCATTAGATCGCTGGCTCTGCGGCATTTCCTTTCGCCAAAACTCTAGAACATTAGGATCCGTAACATACTTAAGTTTTTGCTCTACGAAGGCCGGATCTCGGAACAGTTTAGGAATGTCTACAAACGTCCCTCCATTGGGATCGGCCATGATAGCAAGCGCCGCATTGCGAAAGAGATGCTCATAACGAGGGCCAATGATGCCCTGATGCTGGGGATCATAAAGTTTATAAAGCATATTGATGGCTTCCTGGATCAAAAAATCTTTTTGATCTTCGGAGTGATACTCGAACATATTTAATCCCAGCGGATAATCCATATCGGCTGGTGAGAAGTAAATAACGTCCTCCGTGCGCTCTTTCGGCACCATAGCTAACAGTTTCTCGGCCGTATCGCCGTGTGGGTCTACAAACGCGAAGCCACGGCCTTCAAGCATGTCCTGCAAGGCTAAATTCTCTAAAAAGGTCGACTTACCGGTCCCGGTTTGGCCAACCACATACATGTGCCGAGCTCGATCTGGGTCAGATAATCTTATGGCCTTCTTGGTACCTCGGAACATGTTGTAGCCCAGCAAAAGACCGTGCTCGGGTACATTGCGTGGCCCGTCTACTTGCTTTGAAGCCTGCCTTTCTAGCTGGCTGGTTGGGATGTTTTGCTGGTCTGGGAAATGAAATAAAGTAGCGGCTTCGGTGGCATTAATAATATTCTGCCGGCTTTCCTGAGGGAAAAAGCGCAGTATATAAGCCGTAATAAAGCTATCGATGTCTTTAGCTGGTATAAATTTAAAGCCATTGCTACCGGGGGCGTCAAATAACGCAAAGGCCGCTACGATTGTATTTAAAATCGTCTGAGCTCTATGAGAAATATTGGATGAGGCCACTAGTCTAATGACTACCTCATAGCCCGGCTGTTTGGTCTTTTCTTCTATGGACTGAGCGATTGATTGGTCGAGTGAAGAGCTGTCTTTAGCGCTATCAAGACTTTTGTCGTCTTTAGCGTCAGGCGGCTTAATAAGGGCACTGAATATTTGCCCCAGCCACCAAAAGACAGCTTCCAGGCCCTTGGGTGACGGCTTACCGCTACGTTTTTTTCGGGCTTCGGCTTTAGCCTTTTTTCGCCAGCCATTGTCGGCCGGCCTCAGCAATATTTGAATACCGGCTCCGTCTTCTTTGGAAAGAGTGGATAAGGCGTTCAGCAATGACTGCATGGTGTCCCGCTTAATTTCTTGATAAGTAGCGATGGGGTAGACGTAACTTTCTTTCAAAATCAACTCACCGCCCAAGGTGCCCGTAATCCTGCCTACCGGACTAAAGATATTGTGTTCAGCTACTTCCTCTAGCTTAGCGGTGGGATAGGCGCTTACAATGGCCTGCTCTACTATTCCCAGCAGGGGTACCGGCACGGCTGTATAGAAGTGCACCGAGCCTTTAACGGCAGTTATTTCAAAGGCTATATGCCTTTGCCCGTAAAATTTTGACTTTAAACCTTTTTGAAATGTGCTGGCTAAAATGCTGTAAAGGACTTGGGCTTTGGATATATTTTCATCAACTATATCTCGGGCATCGCGCCCATTTGTATCAGTGTCATCGCTAGGCGGCGGTAAATGTATCAAAACCGGCACCATTTTGAGACCACGTTCATAGTTCTTTTGCTCTCTAAAGAGCTTCCGAACATATAGATAGCCAAAGGTGCTACCGGCCAATATCATTATCAAAAAGCAGGCCAGCACTACTAAGACAATCATCTAGCCTCCTACAACCGCATCGTCCGTCTTAATAGTTTTATTAAAACGTTTTTTAATGTATTCCGCCTTAAATTGACTTAGTTCTTTCTTTTGCTCATAAGGATCTTCCCTGGTTTTGGCAATAATCGTTTTAGCCTTGTCTACCCATTGCTTTTCAATCCGATCGCTATCGTCAGACTGAGCCGCTGGCTGGTCAACAGTTTGGACTTGAGTATCATCACTTAGACTGCTAGCCGTGGACTGGGCTGGTAGCGCCAGATCGGCGACTGCCTGAGCGCTAACCGGTGCAGACTGCGACTGGGGCCGATTCTCTGGAGATTTTATTATCTGTTCACTACCGGTTATTTCTGTACCGCTAGATTCAACAGTCTTTGGGGCTTCTATGTTGTACTGCTGAGTTTCTCCGCTATTAGGACTCATGCCTTTTATTATACTTCAGGCCGAAATTTAAATTCTAGCGTCAGGCTTCACGACTATTAAAGTAAAAGTTCAGCCCTCCTATAATCAAAACAAGAATTAAGAGGTTAATTAGGCTAATCGATCTGGAGCTAGTCAGCATCAAAATAACAGTAATCAAACTATCAAAAAGAATAAGTCTTCGTTTGGCGCTAAGGCTCACCGAGCCAGACTGTAGGCCTATAACAAGCGTCCCCAGGCTAAATACAAAAATAAATAAGAGGATGAAGAACCAGACCGAAAAGGCTATGCTCCGATTTGGGTCGGTCCAGATTATTGTTAATAAGATTAAAATCAAACTAGCGATAGATGTAACTACCGCCAGTTTCCTTTTAATGTAGGCTGGACGTTCTTCCACACTTTTATTTTAAAACTAGGTGCCACTAGCGGTAAATGCGCTCCTAAAAATATTGCTTAAATAGCGCTTACCGCGTTAGTGGCGTTGACTGACCGCTCTTCAAAAGAAGAGCGTTATAACAGCAGACTCCCCAGACTGCTTTTAGTAAGTTTTTTTGTTTTTAACTTACAAAATCAATATACTACAGTTCTTATGTTTAGTCAATTACTAATGTTGTTATTAATATATATTATATCCGTTAATTATCGTTTTAATACGGCATTATAATTACAACAAGTTGCTTAAGTATACAATTAGCGAACAGTTTTTGAGCGGTGATTTTTGCGGGAACACCAAGCTTCCTGGGGGTTCCGCACTGAACTTTTTGCCTAATCGCAGTGTTCGCAGAAAGTCATATTTTAAAAAGCTAAACTGCCACTACTTAAAAGGCCAACTGCCTATACCGGACTTTTGTAATAAGGTTTTTAAAATATACTCCAGCCCAGCTATTATATTTGGTTTAATTTTTTAAATAGCCATGGCGTTTTTTGTCCGCCGATTGGACTAATAAAACTTAAATGGCTAATAAAATAATACTTTTTAGTTAAGCTATACTAGCTCATGCAAAAAGCAAACAAAAAAATTTTCTTTTAGTCAATCCGGGGCGCTTGCTAGCTATTATTTTTACTCCAAGTAGACAGCAAAGTTTTCCGGGTAGAGTGTTTTGTAGCAGGTCCGGCAATGGACAACCATTCCAACAAAAATATCAAAATTAATTTTTCTAAAAGCGGTTAGATTTTTAAAAAAGTTTGATCCCGTAGCGGCCAAATGCCTGCTTTGCTAGTGCCTTTGGCTAACTCTAGGACTAAATGGCTAAAAGTTATGCACAGGTTTTTAGCTTAAACGTGTTGACACCAAAAAACTCTATTTATAAGATGTGATTAGCACTTGAATAAAAAAAGTGCTCAAAAACAAAAAGACTTGTAACAACGGCTTCTCGCAAGCCGTTGTTCCACCAAAAGAGCCATCTCACAAACAAACAAAATTATAAAACCAACATCAAAAGAACAGCCCGGCAAAAGCCGGGTTGTTCTTTACTGAAATGATAATTTTAACTTAAATTGCAATGATTGATTTATAATATAATTATGACAAAAAGCATAAAAAGTATTATAGATTACGCTGGTTCTAGCCCCGCTCTGGTCCAGGTCCAGTGCCACATAACTAACGGCCTGCCAGCTATTATAATAATTGGCTACGCCAGCAAGGCGGTTGATGAAGCCAAGGAGCGCCTGCGGGCTAGCTTTGCAAACTGCAATTTAGATCTACCTAAGAAACGGATTACTCTCAATCTTTCGCCAGCCGACCTGCCGAAGGATGCTGTCAGCCTGGATCTTGCCATGGCTGTAGCAATTCTTAGCCAAGCTAAACAGATTGACGGTGAAAAGATTGGTGAATATGTCTTTTTTGGGGAACTGGCCTTAGACGGGTCGCTTAGCCCTGTACGCGGGCTAATCGGTCGAATTTTGGAGGCTAAGCAGATAGGTCTAATAAACTTTTATATTCCTAAAGCTAATCTGCGCCAAGCCCTATTAGTGCCAGATATTAATATCAAATCGGCTAACAGCCTTAGAGATGTTTACTTGGACTTAAGCGGAACATTGCCTACTAAGGTGATTAATAGCGGTATGGGCCGTGCCAGCAAAGTTATGCAATCTGATAGTCCAATAGACTTTTCAGAGGTATCTGGCCAGCCTATTGCTAAACGAGCCCTAGAAATAGCCGCGGCCGGGCACCACAATATTCTTTTGCATGGCCCCCCTGGCACCGGTAAGACGATGATGGCCAGAGCCATGTGCGGAATTTTACCATCCTTAAAACATGATGAAATCTTAGAAGTTACTCATCTTCATAGCTTGTCCAGCGGCGGCTTTGCCGACATTATAAGCACCCGGCCTTTTCGCTCGCCTCATCACACCGTTAGTACTACCGCATTGGTGGGAGGAGGCTCAAAACCTAAGCCAGGAGAAGCTAGCCTAGCCCACCGCGGTGTTCTATTTCTAGACGAGCTCCCCGAGTTTAGCCATTCATCTTTAGAAGCCCTCAGACAACCTTTGGAAGATAAGATGGTTACCATAGCTCGAGTTAAAGATTCAGCCACCTACCCGGCTGATTTTATCTTAATAGCTACCCAGAACCCCTGCCCCTGCGGCTACTATGGGACCAACAAGCCATGTAAATGCAGTGCCGGAGCTATAGACAAGTACCAAAAGAAGGTGTCAGGACCTATACTCGATAGAATAGATATTCACTTAGCTGTTAACGATATTGATCATCGCAAAATCTTATCCAAAAAAGAAAGGGTTTCGGAAAGCGCCGCTATGCGTAGCCGTGTAGAATCAGCCTACTCTCGCCAGATAGCCCGTTTTAGCAGTTCGCGGTTCAATTCATCACTAACCAATAAGGAAATCAGGGAGTTGGCCGCTTTATCTAATGAATCTAAAGAGTTCTTAGATAATGCCGCCGCCAAGCTAGACATCTCGGCCCGCTCATATATAAGAACTATTAGGGTAGCCCGAACTATAGCTGATTTAGACGAGTCAAATACTATTGAGCCCAGCCACATTAATGAAGCTTTAAGCTATCGTCAGAAAATATATGTCTAACTGGTATAACTGAGGTAATTTTGATATCATATCGATTAATTGAAGGAGCAGTGAGATAGATAAAAATCCCCGACTTAATGAGGCTATTAAAGCCCCCAGCCTACGGGTAATAGGTGAAGATGGCCGCCAACTAGGGGTTATTTCGCGCTCCGAAGCATTATCTGCCGCACAAGAGGCAGGCATGGACCTAGTGTTGGTTTCGCCGGATACCAATCCGCCAGTGGCTAGAATTGTTAACTGGGGTAAATACAACTACCAGCGTACTAAACAACTTAAAAAAAGCCGCGCTAAGTCCCGGCCGCTGGAAATGAAGCAGATGAGATTGGGCCTCAAAATAAGCGATCACGACTTAAATGTCAAAATGACTAAGGTTAGAGGCTTCTTAGAGGCTGGACATAAGGTGAAAATTACGATAATCTATCGTGGACGAGAATTGGCCCATCGAGAATTGGGCTTTAAACTAGCCGACAAGATTATCGAGGATTTTGGAGAGGCTGTCGCCGTAGACCAAGAACCGCAGTTCGCTGGGCGTCAGATTAGTTTTGTTATAAGGAGCAAAGGTGCCAAAGTTAAAAACTCATAGTGGAACCAAGAAACGGATGAGCTTGACCAAGACTGGTAAAGTTCAACGTCGCCATGCCGGTGGCAACCATTTCTTGCAGAAGAAAAGCGCCTCCCGTAAACGTAAGTTTGCTGGCACCGAGTCCATAGGCAAAAGTCAATCAAAATCTGTTAGGCGAAGGCTGGGAGTCTAGATGAGAGTTAAAAGAGGTGTCTCGACGCTCAAGCGCCACAATAAGGTACGAAAAGCCGTCAAAGGTTACACCAAGTCCAATCGCTCTAGCATAAGACGGGGCCGGCAGGCCGCCACTAAGGCACTACAATACTCCTATAGAGACCGCCGAAACCGCAAGCGAAGCTGGCGTAGCTTATGGAATAGCCGGATTAATGCGGCCGCCAGACAGCAGGATACAACCTATAGCCAGCTCATTGCTGGTATGAAGCGCTCTAAAATTAATATTGACCGCAAAATTTTAGCCGAACTGGCAGTCAATGAGCCAAAGGCCTTTGAAGCTGTTATTAAAGCTAGCCTCAAAAAATAGCCTACTTACTGCCCGAAATAAAAAAACTCCTTATATAAGGAGTTTTTTTATAAGCGCCGGATAAACTATAAGCCGGGTTCTGTTTTGGCTAGTCAAAGTACTAGCCTATTGGCCATCTATCTAGATCTGGTGTTGCCACCAGATTCAAGCGGTTTTCTAGCGACAGCCGTAGCGGACACTCTATTAGGCTGTCTCCTTGCAGTAGGCAGGGTTTACCATCTCTTCTTGCGTCACCGCAGAGAGCTGTGGGCTTTTACTCCAACTCGTTTCACCAGTTCCAACTAAACCTCTTGGCCCGTATAAAGTGTTTACCTTTAGCCGAACACGCTTGAAGATTAGCGGTTGTTTCGTTTCTGTGGCACTTTCCCTAGGATTGCTCCTGGTTGCCGTTAGCAACTGCCTTGTCCATGTACTGCCCGGACTTTCCTCCCCTTCCTAACTGGAGCGGGGTGGCCAATCATAAATCCGACGCCTTAGGAGTTATTATACCTTAAGAAGTACAGATTTAGAAGCGCTTGTGCCGGTGTTTTTCATGAGCGTCTAGGATACGATTTACCTCTTTATCGGCGATTTTATTTAGTTCTCTGGGCACATGAGTAAAAGATATGTGCTCAAAGGAATCGGATAGCTCTTTTAGTTGATGATGCAGGGGTGCCAGCTCTTGGTTTTTGACCTTATAAAAACCGTTCATTTGGTTAACCACTAGCTGGCTGTCCGACATTAGATCAACTTTATCTATTCCTAAATCACGGGCCCGCTCTAAACCCTTTATCATTCCGTAATACTCAGCCTGGTTATTAGTAGCAGTACCCATGTAATACCCAGACTTTTCTACAACGATTTCGTCCATTTTACAGATTATAAAAGCGCAAGCAGAATCCCCCGGGTTCCCTCTTGAACCGCCGTCAGTGTATATTCTGGCCTTCTCCAACAACATGGCGGGGGTAGCTGTCTCATCTAGTGCTAATCTAAAATCAAAATTAATTATTTTGACCGGTGTTTCCAGGCTGACGCGGTCCCCATAATAGCCCCTATAGCGGTTTAGCATATCCTCGTCAGATTCAAAAAATTCGTGGCCCCGCATATCCTGCTTGGTTACATCACCTAGATTTTTCTCAACTATCTCTTTTACCTTAGCGGTGCCAATAACCCGCCAGGAAGATGGATCATCTGGGTTAACTTGGTCTATAATTTTTATGGTGTCATTAACAGAGAGGTCTTTGTCGTCGTATAACCTCCAGGTAGAAGTTTTCTCTCCTTTTAGTATTTGCTGAGCAAAGCCGTGGTTAAATTTTAGTGTTTTCATCTATTCATATCTTATAATAGCCTATGGCCAACCTTGAGAACAGCTATCAGCGAATTTCGGGGTGTGGCGCAGTTGGCTAGCGCGTACGGCTGGGGGCCGTGAGGCCGCAGGTTCAAGTCCTGTCACCCCGACCAAGCAAAAAGCCCACTTTTGATAAGTGGGCTTTTTGCTTGGGGTCGGATAATAAGACGCCTAATTTTACTCTGCTCTTTTAAGCAAAGTGGGTGCCCTCACGCCCGGTCCACGGACCGGTCCGCATAGTTGGGCTCCCTATCAAATATTACTCAGAAAAATTAAAAGCGCCGGTTTACCGACCGCTTTTATTATAGCATTAGCCAAAAACCGGCCCGCCCAGCAGAGCGTTAGATAATCCGGTAATAAGGTTAGATAGTGGCACAGATAGCACAGTGAAAACTATCACCATAAAGATTATCAAACCATTCCAGCCTAGGCGCTCTACGCTTTCCATGGCCCGCTGAAGGCGGTAGGGAGCAAAAGCGTAAAGTAGCCTAGAGCCATCTAGTGGCGGCCAAGGAATTGAGTTAAAGATAAAAAAGCCGGCATTGACAGCTACTGCGTAAGCTAAAATCTCAACCCCTAAAGTACTGGTAGGCTCCAGTGAGCGAAAAATTAAGCCGCTAATTATGGCTAAGACCAGGTTGGTCAGCGGCCCGGCCATCCCGACAATAGCTCCGCCATATTCCCCAAATTTTAATCTATTAAAATTGACTTGCACTGGTTTGGCGGCGCCAAAAGGCGAGCCAAATGTAAGAACCGCTAAAATAGGCAGTAAAACCGTAAGAAATGGGTCGATATGTCTAAGCGGGTTGAGAGATACCCGCCCCTGTAAATAAGCAGTGTCATCACCTAGCCAGTGGCTGACAAAGGCATGCATCATCTCGTGAATAGACATCGATATAAGAACCACCGGCAGGACTATAATTACCCTAGTTACCAAATCATCCATTAGTCCTTAGTATACCTTATGGTTAATTGACTTTTAGGCAATTAACAGATAAAATTAGGCACTGTAACTTAATTGGATAAGCTTGATGCAAAGGTGCGAGATAACTGGAAAAGGTAAGCAGTACGGCAATAATGTAAGCTTCTCTCAGAGGCATACCAAAAAAGTCTGGAAGCCAAATCTGCAAACCAAAACCCTAACGGTAAACGGTAAAAAGGTACGGATGAAAGTCAGTACCTCTGCTATTCGTTCTTTGAAGAAAAAAGGCTTACTTTAGCCAGCACCTATTGGCGCTCTAAGATAACGAGTTTAGTATTATCGGTCAGTTCGGCCGGTTTTATTTTATATTTAGCCGCTTTTTCAGTCGGTTCCATAGCAAGCCCTTTGAGCCCCTCGTCTAAACTTTGCTGAGGTACTTCATATTTTATCTGCTTATCAGCGTAGTGACTTGGTATTACTATTTTCGGCTCTATTTTCTTAACGATCTGTAGAGCGCCAATGCCGTCTAATGTGTAGCCGTTGCCGCCAATTGGTATAACGGCCGCGTCGACCATACCTATTTGCTCTAACTGATCTTCGTTTAAATCTGGATATACATGGCCAATGACAGCTAGTCTGACATCGTCTGCCTCTATTGTGTAAATTACGGCAGTCCGCCGACCCTCTTCGTCCATGTGGCTACGAGCCGCCACGCCGTGAATAATTACACCGGAAATTTCATACTCGCCCGGTAGTTCGGCGCTAAACCGACTTTCCTTCGGTGCCGGAATGATAGACGAGGTTCTGAGGCTTATGTCGGTTGATTTAGTGACTGCCTTTAGGCCCAGCTGAGACAAATTGTCATCAATGACAATAGAGGCTTTTTTAGTCGTGATTTTTATACAATTAGCACCAAAGTACTGCAATTCCACTAGACGCTCCTTTAACTTTCAGTTGGCAGGGCCTGATTGTTGATGATTACTTGTTTCTTGGCGGCCAGGACATTACCAATAAACCGGTCATTAATTTGCAGGCGGTATTTATAATTATTAACCGGCAGTGCCGTGTAACGGACCTCTTTATTTTCTTCCTTTTCTAACTGCGAAATAAATTTAACTAATTTAGATTGGTTGATGTCGCCGACTATTAGAAGATCTACGCCGCTTCGGTCGTCTCGAGTAAATTGGCCGGTTAATAGGGCCAGCTCTACTTTACCTACCCCTTTTATGTCGCGGGCCAGCGGGTGTTCAATGCTGACATCCGGCTCGGCTTTATCGCTAGACTGCTTGTCTGCCCCGGCTTTCGTCGCTTTTTTTGGTTTTGGCCCAAAAACCATTGATAGAGCTTTATAGTGCTCATAGTTTTGATTAACTTCGTAATAAAGACGGTTATTATTGGACTCCGAACTAATGATGCCAATACCCAGTAAGTTAGCAAGTTCCCGCCTGACGGAGTTTATCTGCTCATTAACTTTGCGGGTAATTTCGCGCACATAAAATGAGCGGTTAGGATTACTATAGAAAAGCTCCAAAAGCTTTACACGGGTTTTTGATCCAAATAGTTGCTCGAACATTCCTGCCTCTTTTAACCTATTGTAACAATTTAAAGTTCAGGCGCCAATTTGTTTGTTCAGCTTTTTACTAACAGAGGTGTAGGCCGCTGTCTGATTATTAAACCACTGAATAAATTTATTCCGCTTAAACCAGGTTTTCTGCCGTCGGGCGTACTGCCAGTCGGCTGTCGTGAATAAATCTCTAGCTTGATTCTCGTCTATTTCTGCTCTTTCCAGCTGGTCGCAAATTCGATAAACAATGACGCCGGTATTAAGAACTCCCTGTCTGCCATAGATATTAATTAGCTTTTTATATTCATCCGACACCCCGCCAGCAAACATCTTATCGGCCCTAGCGGCAATCCGCTTTTTCAGCTCAGAATCGGACGGCAGTAGGCCGATTAATACGATTCCTGCGGGCGGCTTTTGGCGCCTGGTTCCATTGCGACCTTCCCTTTCTATAGTCCGCATTAGATACCGTTTATTTTGTGAATTTTCGGGCATAGCGTATTTTCTCTGCCTAATAATTTTTTGAAGTTGGAGGATATCCATGGCTTCTAGCTCTTGGCGGAGGCCTTTTTGGGCCGGCTGACTAAATTGGTAGTCAAACAAAATACCATCAACATATAGTCCAGTTCCACCAACTAAAATTGGCAGTTTGCCGCGAGCCCATATATCGTCTATTACCTGCTCAGCATATTTTTTAAAGCTAGCGGCACTATACTGCTCGCCGGGCTTAATTAAGTCCAGGCCCCAATGTTTGATAGACTTTTGGTCAGCTCTAGTCGGCTTCGCCGTGCCAAGATCCATACCTTTATATGTGGTTCTGGAGTCAGCGGCTATGATCTCACCATCGAAGACTTTAGCTAGCCGCATAGCTAGCTGACTCTTACCGCTGGCCGTCGGCCCAACTATAACAACGAGCTTTGGTCCGGATGTATCGGCAGCCATAACAGCTCTTTAATGTTCACTTGATAATTATCATCGACTGCTATGCCGTCTTTGACTATAGCCTGTTTGTGGCCTTCCAGGCCGCCCGGATAGCCGCGAGCTAGGCCGCCCTGTTTGTTAACGACTCTTTGCCAAGGTAAATCGGATGGTCCGGTATGAGCAATTTGGCCCACCTCCCAGGCGGCCCAAGCCGCGCCGGCTAGAGCCGCTATTTGTCCGTAAGTTGCCACCCTACCCTTTGGGATTTGAGCCACAATTTCATAAACTCTATTTTTAAAATCGCTATCAACCCTTTGCATTAAAAAACTCCAAAACGGCTGACCAATCCTTAACCCTGGTCACGCCTTCAGGTAGTGCACCAACTTGATTCCAAGGATAATCGCCAAACAACAAGGCCTGTAACCCTACGGCATGTGCTTCCAGAACTTGCTTGAGAGAATCATCGACCAGACAATATACTCCCAGCTCCTGGCAGACATCTGCCTTGCTCCGCCAAGTAATGCTATCTTTACTGTTTCCTAAAAGATGGACGCCCTTGAATAGTTGCGGAAAATGATAATCCAGCCAGTCCCGAGTGACCTTCTCTACTTTGATATCCCTTGAGGTCGTTACAATAACATCATACTTACGGCTTAACTTAGTTAAGGCCGTTATAGATCCTTCTACCGGGGCAACCTTAGTGGTGACTTGTCTTTTATAATTTTCGAATACAATTTCCCCTTGGGCTTTACCGTTTGCCCATATATCTTCAAGACTGTACCTCTCGAAGTCTTCAGGGGTAAGGTTTACGCCGTGTTCTCTTTCTACGTATTTAATTAGGTCAGGCACCATCGGAAATAGCACCTCGTCAATATCAACAGCAATTATTGGTTTACTTGCGGCTTTTGGAGTCATCAGAAAGCTTTTGCAGTAGATCTGTAGCCGAAGATTCAGCCAGATCCATAAGGTCTGATCGGTGGCGCGGGTTTAGACGCCCGCTTTCTACTTCTTTTGGTCCAATTACTACCATATAGGGGACTTTTGCCGTCTCGGCATCTCTTATCTTCTTGGAAACCGACTCATTAGTGTCATCTAAAGTGGCTCTGATACCTTTTTGCCCAGCTGTTTTTAATAACTCATCAGCCATTCGCTTAACTGAAGCATCATCATTCAAGGTGGCTATTCTAAGCTGTTCGGGTGCCAGCCATAGCGGAAAGCGGCCGCCAGTATGCTCAATATAAACCGCCAAAAACCTCTCTATTGAGCCCAATAGCGCGCAGTGAATCATTACCGGCCGCGACTCTTGCCCACCTTGGTCGGTGTAGCTTAAGTTAAACCGCTCGGGCATGACAAAGTCTAACTGCACGGTGGCAACCTGCCAAGTTCTGCCCAACACGTCTTCGGCCATGAAATCTATTTTGGGCCCATAAAAAGCGGCCTCGCCCTTGCCTATAAAATATTCAACCTCAGATGATTTGGCTAATTTTTCAATCACGCCCTCTGCCCTAGCCCAAAGTTGGCGGGAGCCAAGATAACCCTCGCTGTCGTCACGAAAAGATAATCTAGCTTTTAGGTTCATGCGGAGAGTCTGATACATCTCCTTGGCCGCCGAAATCAGCTCGTTGATAACGGCTTCTATTTGGTCCTCCCGACAAAAAGCATGGCTGTCATCCTGCGTAATTGAGCGCACTCGACTTAGGCCCTGAAGTTCACCAGTTTTTTCGTCTCGATAGTCTGTAGTGGTCTCTAAGAATTTTACCGGCAGATCCCGGTAGCTACGGGGGCGGCTAGCATAAATTTGAATATGATGAGGGCAATTCATCGGCTTTAAAACCATCTCATCTTTGGTCTCCTGACTTTTGACCAAAAATAGCTCGGCACCAAACTTATCCCAGTGTCCCGACTGCTTATAGAGGTCAGTCTTAGTTATGTGGGGAGTCCACACTTTGGCAAAGCCTCTCTTTTGACGCAGTTCGTTAGCATAGCTTGCTAATTCATCTCTTAAAATAGTCCCCCTGGTGGTAAATAGCGGTAGGCCCGAGCCTACTAGAGGCGACATTACGAATAAATCCAGCTCTTGGCCTAGCCGGCGGTGATCGTTTTTATCTAATTTGGCTGGTTCATCCATATTTAACCATCATAACAGTTTAAATCTCTATGAAAAATAAAAAACGGCCTCCAGCATTCTCGCAAATCATGCTCGAGGCCGCGCCGTTAACACATCGGCAAAACTCAACCTAGGTTCGAGTATATATGTACTAGCCATATAGCGCTAGTACTTTTTTGATAATCTATCCACAATTTTCTGTGGATAGACGGTATACCATATATGGTAATTGATAAACCGCTTTGTGTTGGGTTAGTATAGGCAAGTTAGGCTAAAAGATAAGGGCACGTAGCTCAGTTGGCTAGAGCGCCACATTGACGTTGTGGATGTCGGGGGTTCGAATCCCTCCGTGCCCACCAGAAGCTATCAAAGGTCTAAATCTCCTCACATATTCGAGCTAAATAGCGAAGATTATGTATACTAGCCAGCCGGCCGGCTAGTGGATCACTATTTTTAAAGAGGTGCCGCAGTAGAGCCCGGCTATAGCCGGCCCGGCAGGTATAACAATCGCATGTCTTATCAATGATCTGTTTATCGGTCGCAAACCTTAGACTTTTTAAATTTACCGGCCGGTCGCCTTTTAGCCAAACCGTGCCATGCCGGCCGTTACGCGTTGGCATGACACAGTCCATCATGTCGATGCCATTTAAAAGAGCCCAGCGAAAATCTATAGGATGACCTACGCCCATCAGATATCTCGGGCGAGCCGGGTCGTACAATAATGACATAAACTTTAGCATAGAATGCAGTTCGGCCCTGCTCTCGCCAACCGACAGACCACCAATGGCTACGCCATCGACCGGCTGAGACTGCACAAAATCTAGGCTTTTTTCTCTTAGTTTTTCATCTAGACCCCCCTGAGAAATGCCAAAAAGTAAAGGCTTTTGTCCGTCGGGCAGGTCCTTAGTTAATCTATTAAACTCTGTCAGGCACCGCGCTAGCCAGCGGTGTGTCCGCTCCATTGCCTCCTTAGTCCGCGCCCTAGTTTCTAGGCTCAACCCGGTTAGATCGTCAAAGGCCATGATTATGTCTGACCCCAGGCTAAACTGTATTTGCATGGATTTTTCCGGTGATATAAAAATCTCGTCGCCGGTTTTGGGCTCTTTAAAGGTAACCCCTTCTTCGGTTATTTTGCGGATGCTAGCTAGTGAAAAAACCTGAAAGCCGCCGGAATCAGTCAAGGTTGGGCCTTCCCAGCCATTAAATTTTGCCAGTCCTCCCAGCCGCTTAACCAGCTCTTCGCCAGGCTGAAGGTGTAAGTGGTAGGTGTTAGATAGTAAAACTTGGGCGCCGGTGTCTTTAACCTCTTTGGGAGTTAGACTTTTGACTACTCCCCGAGTAGCTACCGGCATAAAAAAGGGAGTCTTAACCGGCCCGCGCCGAGTTTTAAGTACTCCTAATCTAGCTCCGGCGGCTGACTGGCCGGTCTGCTTAAACACTGCCTGACTCATCTCCCAGACATTGTACCAGGCATTGACAGGGATAAGCCTTAGATGATAACTTAGTCGAGTTAATAGTGAGGTAAGGTTTGAGTACCAATAAAATTGGTGACCCGCTTGAGCAATTCAAGCTATTCTACGAAGAAATACCCAATGTTAAGCCCAGCCCAGACCGAATAAGACGAGTCAAAACAGCTTAACCAAAGTAAAAAGAAAATTAGACCGGCTCCCTACCTAAGAAAAGGAGCCGGTTTTTATATCCCCAATAAACAAAGGCTTTTCCACTAGTTTTTTATATAGGGCTATGACAATATATTGACATGGTATGTCTCTACTGTGGCAGTCAAACTCAGGTCATAAATAGCCGGCGCCGGCAAAGGAATAATCAGGTGTGGCGGCGGCGAAAATGCCTAGCTTGCCAGGCGATTTTCACCTCCAGCGAGGCCGTGGAATTGGAAAGTGCCTTATCTGTCAACGCGGATGGTCGCATTGAGCCGTTTATACCTGACTTATTGCTCTATGAGCTAATTAACTGCCTCAAACATCGGAGCGACGCTTATACGGCCTCTAGAGAGCTCCTGGACACAATCGTCCAAAGGCTATTAACCCTTCCTCAGAAACCGCTGTTCACGACTAATGATATTAACCGGGTTAGTGCCCAGATTTTAAAACGCTTTGACCGCCGTGCTTACCTTCGCTGGTGCGTTGAACACCCCAGTTTACAGGAGCCGATTTAACAACTGCCTTATCGGTCACATCAAACGCCCCTAAATACCTGCCAAACATCAGCCGCGTCTGAGAAGTTATAGCGGCGAAAGAATTAAATATAATCGTTGTAAACGGCAGATAAATCCACTGGATTACCATCCAAATATTACGGCGGCGCTTATAACGCTCTGGTTTGGGCGGCAGAGTTTGCCAGCTGAGAAACAATGTAACCAGGATGCCCAGCATAGCTACGGTCTGCAGTTTGCTGGCCACCTGAGGTAGCTGGTTGGCTAAATAACTCTGGGGGTGCAAGAAAAACGGTACCAAGGCGGCCAACAACAGTATTAAGGGGGCAGTAGACCAGCTAATGTGCCCTTCCAGCAGTCTGAAAAACTTCGACCAAACTTTATATCTAGGTATGCTGTTAGGTTTTAAAAAACCGGTATAGGCAACGTAAGCTACATCTGATGCTCCCCAGGCCCAGCGCCTAATTTGAATAAATTGAGCCCTAAGGGTTTTGCGGTAGTTGAAGCTCAAAACGGCGTCTTGATAAATCGGCACGTAGATTGGATAGACTTCGTGCTTGCCGTCATAGCGAAACCAAGTCCGCCAAAATTGATGGCCATCTTCAACAACTGTCCGGACACTCCAAAAGTCAGTATCAATAAGAGCGTTCATTGGCTGAGCATGAGAGGAGAAATTTCTAAGCATGTGAGGCCGCATAGCCAGCACCACATTCCAGAAAGAATTACCGGTAGCTACAACCCGCATCGGCGCCGGGGCATCCCAAATATTATTGGTATACATTGGTATTGGCTGATATGAAGCATACTTTGGCTCCTCGGTGGAGCAAAAAGTATAGGTTAGAGCCGCAAAGTACTGTCTGTCGGGCCGGTTATCGGCATCAAGCGTTGTAACCATAACCTTTGCGGGGTCTAATTTTTGCTGTTTTAAATACTCTTCCAGGCGACGGGCGGCATAGGTAATGTTTCCGCCTTTACCCCTAACTTCACCGGCCGTAAGCGGGTGTTTGGTGGCAATAGCGTAGAAAAATTCACTACCATACCGCTTGACCAAAGCTTGGCAGGCCTTTTCTGATTGGGCGCCGTCCCTGCCCTCGTAGGCCATGACCAAAATTATTTTTTTAGAATCGTAATCGCAGTTAATAACCGATCTGATGGTCGGCTCCAGCACGTCGATAGTCTCGTTGTAGGCGGTGACTATTACCAAATGGATTACTTCACTAGGTTTAATTCGGTTATGGATCATATATTGCTGGACGCGCTTGAGATTACGCTCATGCCACTTAGGCGCATTTTTGGTCCGTATAATCAGTTCTTCTAAGTCAGCATTTAATTTTTGCCAGGGGGCCTTGCGGTGTTCTTTAATTAGCCGCCAGCCTTGAAGAGATCTTAGATCTAAGCCGATTGAACGGATAAACCATAAAAGCAGGTAACCAATAATGAAATAAGCGGCTAGTTTAGGGCTAATTAAGCTTAAAACGGCCGGCAGAAATAAGATTATCCAGGTTAATGCCCCTGGTAGGATTTCGAGAGCCCGATAGCGCCAGTCTCGGTCCTCGGGTTGAGGAATCTCTATTGACCTCATAAACCTATTGTAAAGAAATAAGCGCGTTAGAGACAATAATAGCCGTCACCAGCAAGAAGACTTGGGCGCTAAGCATAAAGACTGCTAGATAGCGGCGCATACCAAAAACCTGGCGGCTGAGTAGGATGGAAATAACGGCGGTTACTAACATAAAGATAGCTAGACTATATATATCAATTGGTTTGCCGCTTTGATACTGAGAACCGGTAATGTTTGGTCGATAAGCTACTGTGGTAGTGGGGTTGCGGCCAGCATCAAACCGAATCAACACTAAGCTGGCGCCAATTACTGTCAGCGTAGAGATTAGGGTTATTAAAGATAGTACCACCCTATCGTGCAAAAACTTCTTAGATTCCATAAAAGGCTAACCTCTATTCTATCATCTTCGGTGAGTCTGCCTAATTTGGCATCTCTAAAGGTGTTATTTTGCTATAATTACCGATGTTAGTTTGCCACCTTAGCTCAGCTGGTAGAGCGGCGCTTTCGTAAAGCGTAGGTCAGCGGTTCGATTCCGCTAGGTGGCTCCACGTCGAAATAACTTACGGCCTAGATTAATAAAAATTGTAATCCAAGGAGCAAAGCGACTGATTGCAATTTTTGGAGAGAAGCGTAGCTCTAAGCCGTAGCTTTTGCCGGCTTGTCGGCAAAACCAGGCAGGAGCGTACGCTTGGACGTGCGAGTGTAGTACACCGGTAGTATGCCAGCTTCCCAAGCTGGAGAAACGGGTTCAATTCCCGTCACTCGCACCAAATTAAAAAACACCCCGTTGAGGGTGTTTATTTCATGGCGGGCCGGACGGGATTTGAACCCGCGACCTTCTCCGTGACAGGGAGACGAGCACTCCGCTGCTCCACCGGCCCTTATTTTAGCGGACTGGACCGCCAGCTTTAACAGATAGAGTTTATCAATTTAACCCTTCAAAAGCAACGTGACACTACGCCTTAACGTAGGTTTTGGGAGGATGTTTAGCCTTTAGCTGGTTAACGTAATATGAGGGATCCCTCAAATTAAAGACTATGTGCTGGGCAGTAACCTCGGAGCCGTTATTGGCAGTAACTTTGACAATCTGCAAAGACGGCGGCTGGCCAGAAAGGACTGGGCTAGCCAAAATTATGCCCGAGGTCTGACCGGGTTTGAGGTTAAATAGCGCCTGGACCACTTCTGGGGGCACATTGGGATTTGTTTTAGAGATTGAGAAGCCGTAATTACCGCTGTTAGCTTTGCTGGCATCATCAGATACCTGGCTAGCTAGCTGGCCAAAGTCGGCACCGTTTTTTATCTGCGCTAAAGCTGAGCTGGCGCGGGCTTGATCGGTTTTATCCAGAGTAGCCGATACTTTTTCGGCTAACATTTCTTGCTTTAGACTTCGTTTAAAATCAGCCACCGACCAGCCCCAATAGTCCCGCAGAACGTCAGTGAACACTTTATTATTACTACCTAGCCGGTTTTGGTCGCGGGCTTCAGATAGCCGGTTATTAACATCACCATTGCTCACTTTTACGTTGTTCTGGCGCGCCAGAATATTAATGTAGGCGTCGTTTAGAGCTATGTCCATTGATTGTTTTCGCAATCTCTCCAACTGGGCCTTATTGCCGCTATCAAAAGTCTGCTCCTGTTGCGTCTCGTAGTAATGAACAAAGTGTCGTAGCTGGAATAAATAGTTCTCGTAGTCGACAAAGTTGTGGTCTACCCTGGCCACTGGAAAAGGTACAACCTGAGTAACCCGGTAGACGAAGGTGTTGTATTGGTGAAACCAGTAAAGGGCCATGACGCAGTAGATTAAAAAAACAATGACGGCTGTGCTGGCTAAGCCAATGGTCATGTTAACGATTTTGCGTTTAGAGTGTTGAAGCGGATAGATGTACTTACGGGCGCCTTTTAAGACCTGCTCTCGATGCTCGGTAATAGTCTCATTAGTAATTCTAGGTACCTTGGTAATCACCTGTGGCTCTTCGGGAGTCTGCAAGGGGTTAAGCGCCATAGCCTTCTCTGCCACGGCATCAGGAATTACGGAGCGGACTTTTTTTACCCTACCTAATTTAAGTCTCTTTAAACTTCTTTTGACCATCTAACTTTCTTAATCTTCACTATTTAGGGGCCGCTGGGTGGGATGCACCCCCAAGTCTCGCAAAATATGGACCATCTTTTTCTGGACACGTGCCGGATGATGGACGTCCCGGATGATAAGGTCACCCACGTAAGTTTGCACAATTATTGTACCAAACCCCAGCAGAGTCTCCTCCAGACCGGATATCTGATAGTTTATCATTTGAATTTGCTCGAGACCCAGATCGACTACGTTTATCTGCAAAAGACTACGGGTCTGCTGTATAAAGCGCTGGCTAGTCATTATATAAATGCTGAAATACCAACGTACCCAAAACGGGAAAAAAATGACGGCGGCCAAAATGAAACTGAGTAGTAAGCTAATTCCAAAAAAAGCCATAGACGGCGGATTGCTGGGTCTGGCAAAAGTAAGAATTAAGGTAATAATAGGCCCCAGTAAAAGGCCCAGGCTACCAAAAATTAGGCCTTTGCGCATAACTATCGGGTGCTTACGAAATACCAAAAGAACATCTTCATCCTCAAACTGCTCTTTAAAATGTTTCTTTTGGGCTTTTGGTTTATCGGCCGTCTGGGCTTTGACGCTCATGGTTACATTGTAACCTAAAGGGTTAAAGTTGTAGTTAGTAGATTGGCCCAAGCGAGTTTATTGAGTTATAGTCTTAATTGATAAAGCGCCCCTGTAGTTCAATGGATAAAATAACTCCGTCCTAAGGAGGAGCTAGAGGTTCGAATCCTCTCGGGGGCACCACATCAGAACTAATATTAGCCCCGCTAGAAATTTGTGCAACCAAGTGGCACAAATTTAACGGGCCTTGTATTTTTCTCCCTTTCCGCTCGCCTTATCCTCAAGGCTCGCGGGATAAGCTCCACAACTCCAAATGTGTATCAGCCTTTAAGAGTGAAGTTCGCTATCCGAAAACCAAAGGCCGATTTCAAATTCGGCTTCCTTTTTATCGCCGGAAGCATGAATCAAATTATAGATAGGCCGCTTTTCTTTATTAGCAAGGGTTGGTGAGTCATACGAGTAATCACCTCTGATAGTGCCGGGTTCAGCCTTAAGCGGCAAGGTATGGCCTACTATCTTACGAACAATCTCGACGGCATGGGGGCCTTCGAGAACTATAGCTAGCACTGGGCCGGAAGTTATAAAATCAACCATCCAGGCCTGAATCTGCAAACCGATGGCGTGCGGGTCATCTGTACCTAATTCTTTTTTAGCGTCGCCGCCCTGCTCTTTGTAATTTTGCAGGCTCTTATGGCCCATGCCCTCGATAAACTCGCGCCGGTCAACCGGATAGTGCTTATTGGCGAGCTCTCGGTCTGGCGTAATCATTTTGGCGCCAATCATTTTAAGACCAGTCTTTTCAAACCGGCTAATTATCTCTCCGGTTAAGCCGCGTCGCACGGCATCCGGCTTTAAAATTACTAATGTTCTTTCCATGTCCAAGCTATTATAACAGATAGGTACTTGTCGGCAAGTTGAACACTTAATTTACTCGATAGCCCGCTGGTTTATTCCTGATACAATATGCTTATGAAATATGACGACGCCGTCAGTCAATTTTTAGAATATCTTGAACTAGAGCAAAACCGCTCTCAAAAAACTATAGCCAACTACAGCCATTACCTTACCCGGCTAAGTGATTTTGCTGGTGATATAAATATAGCCGATATTGATACTGACTTAATAAGAAAATGGCGTCTATGGCTCAACCGACTGGGCACCAATACCAGTGCCGAAATGAGCAAGGTTACCCAGAATTATCATTTGATTGCCCTGCGTAGCTTTCTCAAATTTTGCGCCAAGCGCGAATGGCCGGCTATGGCGGCCGATAAAATAGAGCTAGCCAGAACCCGCCGACCTCAAGTAACCTTCTTGACCCCTGAGGAGGTTGAGCGCCTAACCGCTCAACCAAAGATTGACTCTGTTAGTGGCCTCCGGGATAGGGCTATTTTGGAACTTCTTTTTTCTAGCGGGCTTAGAATAAGTGAGTTAGTGGGGTTAGACCGCGATCACATTAACCTAGCGCGGCGGGAATTTATGGTACGCGGTAAAGGCCAAAAAGACCGGCCGGTATTCATTAGCCCTGAGGCGGCTGATTGGATTGAAAAGTATCTACAAGAGCGTCAAGATAATGCCAAACCCCTGTTCATTCGCTACAGCGGCTCTAAAAAAATTGATCAATCCGGCAATTATCAGCGGCTAACGGCCCGCAGTATCCAGCGTATGGTGTCCCGCTGGGCCCGGCTGGCTGGAATTACTAAACATGTCAGTCCGCACACTTTGCGTCATTCGTTTGCGACTGATCTTTTGATGAATGGGGCGGACTTGCGTTCGGTTCAGGCTATGCTGGGACATAGTAATATCGCGACAACTCAAATTTATACTCATGTTACTGACCCACATTTAAAAGAAGTACACCAAAAATTCCACCGAACTAAATAACTGATAAAGTCTCTTTGCGGGCCGGCCGGGTTTCCCCGGCCGGCCCGCTTTCATCCTAGCCGGTAGGCGTTTCCGTCAAGCCCAGAGCGGCACAGCCATCCTCGTCCCCTTGCAGGGGCAGGATAGCCGAAGACCGCTCAAAGGCCACCGCCCGCCAGAGCGACCGCGACTTGCCGGCACTGCCGATGTAGGTGAACAGCTCCGGCATGAGCCGGAGCTTGCCTCCCCAGTCGGCTGGCACCTGGAACTGGACTGCTCCGGTACCCCAGTCGCCGTGGTTACTCGGCAGGGGGCACTGCAGGCCACCTGGCGTAATCAGCCAGGCCAGGAAGTCGGTCTCGACCACCTGGTCGCCGCACTGCCAGTTGTAGAAGGCGGTGGTATGCCACCAGCCGTCAACACTGGGGTACGGATAGGCGACCTGCTGGCATGCCCCAACCGGATCCTCGAAGGTTCCGAGGGTCACAGTACTGCCGTCGATGCCCGCCTTGGACGTCCAGCCGGCGGCCGGCGGGCCACTGCCAGCAAACGAGCAACCAGCGGCCGGATCCGGGCACCCGCCGGGCGGATACCAGTACGGCTGACCGCAGTAGCTCACGCCGGAGCTCGGGTTGGCCGGAGCGGTACCGAAGTCGCAGACCGCTGAGGCCGGCACAGTGGCCGAGGGTCCAGTACACGACGAGCCGCTCAGAGTCACCTTGATGACCCGAGAGTCTCGAGGGCGCCGGCCGTGCCACTTCTTGGCCGTCTGGAGGGTCCAGCGAACGCTGAAGACCCCAGCACGGGTCAGCTTGGCCTTTCCGGGGAAAAGCCGGAAGCTGATACCGCAGACCTGGCCAGCGCCAGAGCTGAGGACCGTGGCGTGGACCTTCCAGACGTGGGCCACCGACCGGCGCCCGAGCTTGCAGGCACCGTGGGCGGTAGCCGCCGTATCGCTGTGCACAATCCGGGTGATCTTGCACTTGGGGTAGACCGGCGGCCTACCCCGAGCCAGCGCCGTGCCGCTGAGCATCCCGGCGAGAACCAGGACAGCGGCGAGGCACAAGAACCCGCGCATAGGAATCATCTCCTCTTGCGACGCTACTGTCCTTGAAGTAGCGAATTGGTCGGAAGTTAAACTGCTAGGACAATTTAACTATTTCATATTTTCGGTCGAAATAAAAAAGCTTAAGGCTTATTGGTCGACCTTAATGCTATCTGTAACTTTTTGCCAAACGGCCTGGTTAGACTGCCAAACGTTGGGTTTAGCTAAAATTAAGAAATAGTAGTTTCTGGAGCTGGTAATAATGTATATAAGTTGACCATTTAAGGACTTACCGCTTTTTTGTTCGCTCATCGTTACGCTAAAGCTCCAGGCATCAGCGTTAACCGTCGAGTTCTTAAATGCTGTGGTTGGCCCTAGGCTGTACTTCCAAGTTTTGGCCGGCAATTCGCTTTTTAAAAAGCCATCTAAAGATTGAATCAGCGGTTGACGGCTAGAGCTAGACATAATCTGATTGTTAAAGCTTTGCGATGAGCCGGCATTTAAAACCACGCCGCTGACAGATTGAGCCATAATATAAGAGACCAGTTCAGGTTGGGCGTTTTGATTTATGGAGTGAGCCAGCTCGGCCTGATACTTTCTTGAGTTGACCGGGATTAACTCCATAGGTTTTAAAAAGGTCATACCTTGACCGCTGGCGTAGCCGCTTACTTGATACGAATCAAGCTTGCTGTAGGTGTAGCTCAGACCGTTAGATATTTTCGGGCTTTGAGCTGGAGCCCCTGGACTGGACCCGCCAGAACGGACCAGCCATACACCCAGAACAATCAATATAAGAACTACTAGCAGGCCCCCTCCGAGGTAGAGTTTTGGCCTAGGTTTTTTAGGCGTTTGATTATTTACTGGGGGCATTTTAGGTTATTCCGCAATTGGTTTATTGTGCACTAGAAAGCCATTAGCAAAGAAATCATGGTTAGAATTACCGATTTCCAGGTTGTAAACCGTTTGATTCGTACCCTTCATGGCCAACAGTAGTTTTTGCGGATGGCCGTGGCTGTCATATATATATGACTTGCCCGGTATTAGCTTGCTGGCTTGGACCCAGCTATGGCCGTCCCAGAAAGGATGGATTGAAGTGGTAGTTACGCTCCCGCCGCTAGTTAACAGCCACAGTGTCTGCTGGGGCTGGTGAACAAAAGTTTGAACAACCTGTCCTGGCACCATCTTACCTAGACCGGTATCCCAGGTCTCTACCCAGTCGCCGGCTTTTATTTTTTCAATCGGAGTTTGACCTTCTGTTGTCAAGATCATGGTACCTGCCGTGAAACACCCAATAACGGGAGTACAGTTTGGCGGGGTGCCTCGCCAGCCCGGCGGGCAGGTGCTGGAGCCGCCGCCTCCGCCACCGCCGGAGCCGCCGCCGCCTCCTCCACCGCCGCCGGACGGTTTAGGATTACAGTATGGCCAACTACCTCCGTAGGGACAACCCGGGGGATACTGGGGGCTACGGTAAATTGAATTACTGTAAGGAGTCCCGCCGCGATCCGACCGACAAGTCCAAGCTATAGTATGGCCCCCGGTGCTGTATTCTGAACCGTAGTAGCCCAACTGCCAACGGTTAGCGAAGCCGCTATTACTCCAGGTTGGGGCCGTAAATTGCTGACCTTTGCCACCGCCACCGCCAGTCCAGGTGCCTACGCTAGAGCCATCTGAATAGAGAGTACAGTGCAGTTGGCTAGGCGTGGTGCCGGGCTGATCAACGGTTACACCGATGTTACAGATATACCAATCGTGCAGACCGTCATTACTACAGCCATTACTGTCATACCTGTACCACACCATGTCGCCAAC
Organism: Saccharimonadales bacterium (SeqCode); assembly: GCA_035717985.1. Classification (GTDB taxonomy): domain Bacteria; phylum Patescibacteriota; class Saccharimonadia; order Saccharimonadales; family UBA10212; genus DASTHW01. Next base: position 31,737 of record DASTHW010000007.1, read on the forward strand.
GCTGAACATATCACCATGCACTGGCGGCACCACAATTGTCTTACAGGTCTGGCCGCTATCAACTTGCCAACCCCAGGGGTCGGCGCCAGCCCGAAGGCCCACACAGTGATAACCGGGCCCAATTGTAAGCCAGGTAGCGCTAGCCGAGGCACCTACCCAGCCGATATTCCAGGCTGAATCAGTGCTACTGTAGAGGTAGTAGTAGCCGCTGGCGGCACTAACCTCCGGGCAAGAGCCGTTCCAGGTAGGATAAGCTGTGCCGTCGCCGTTGTCGTGGATACCGGCGCTAGCTGAACAGGCCGGAGGATTTGTGCGGCCACCACCACCAGAGCCTCCACCGGAACCGCCACCGCCGGAGCCGCTAGTATTGATGTTATAAGTACCGGTAGATGTGCGGCCGGCGGGATCAGTGCATTTAACGGTGTAGCTTTTACCGGAGTTATCCCACCAATAAGATGAGCCACCGAAGCTGGCCGAGCGGGAATCCCCCAAGGGATTAAGCCCAGAATAGGTTTGGTTCCATGGCTGGTTGCCGGAACTGCTAACCGTGCAGGAAGTAGCGTTAGTACTGTTCCACTTGATGGTATAACTTTGGTCGGCTCTGTAGTTGGTCGTACTGCCGTTGAAGTTAACCGTCGGCGGCGGCCAAGCGGTCACCGTCCTGGTAGGGCCAGTAAAGGCCTGGGTGGTGGTATTTTGGCCAGTGCCGGTAACACCGCCTACTCTGCTACAGCGCAGAGCATAGGAAGTCACGCTGGTAATGCCAAGGAAGGTTCTGTCACCGGTACCAACAGTCTTGTCACTGCCGGAAAAGTTCATATAGCTAGTTTGGTCACCGGACCAGCCGTTATTGGTAGATCCCCAGGGTACGCTGGGAGTTACGGCGCTACAGGAAGTGGAGTTTAGGCTGGACCAATGTAAGCTAGCTGAGCCGCCACTGCCAATGTAGCTAACGCCAGTGAAGGTAGATTGGCCAGTGGGAGTTTGCGTCTGGCTGTCTACGCCATTGATGCTTAGACTTAGAGTCTCATTACACTGGTCGGCTTGGTTAC
>DASTHW010000008.1:0-1869 GCA_035717985.1 Saccharimonadales bacterium (SeqCode)
GCCGTCACATTACCACTAGCATCAACCTTAAACTTACTGGTTGGTGAGGATCCAGACTGTAGATCAATTAGGTAGCCGGTTGGGGCGGCATTGGTATTGCTGGCTAGGATTAAGGCATTGCCAGAACCAGGATTACCGCTAGCTGTAACGGTTAGGGTACTAGCTGTGTTGGTAGTGTTATCTAGATAAAGGACACCTGAGGCTACGCCTGAACTACTGTTAGTAAAGGCATATAGATTATTACTGACACTAACATTAGCCGAAGAAGTATCAGTATTATTCTTATTAAGCTTGCCGGCTACAGCTGTGCCTGAGGCGTAACCGGAACAGACGGAGTTATCAGTACAAAGATTAGCGTTAGCCGTAATGGTAGGAATAGTTAGAGTGTAGTTACCGGTTGGATTACCGGCTGGGCCGACTAGAGTAATGTTGTTAGCACCAGCGTTAGTATTAAAGACTAGTTTACCGACTTTGGAACTGGCTTTACCTAAGATTATCTGCTCACCGCTGGTGTCGACGGCAAAGATAGTATTGGTAGAGGAATCTTGGACCTGGAAGGCGCCAGAATTATTGGATAACGACTGAACGATCACGCCGGCAGTCACACTGTTGGTTGTTAAGGAAATATTGCTAGCTGACTCCAGGCTGATGGCCCCGGTAGAACTACCACCAATCGAAACTGTGCCGGTGGAGGTACCGGTATTAATAGAGGTATTGTTATTAGAGTTGACGTTCAGCTGGATAGCGCCGCCAGAGATAGTAGCGCCGGCTTGCAAAGTAGCTAGACTACTAAAGGTCTTAGCGCCAGCAAAAGTCTGATCGGTCTTATTGACTAAACCCACAGCGTTAGCTGAGGCGCTCTGCAGATAGATGGAGTTACCTAAAATTACGGCCCCGTTGGCGCTGGCTGTTTGAGCGTCCAGGGTGCCGACAGTATTTACGCTATTGCCAGATGAAGCTATTCGCCATAGATGCGCCGAGCTGTCATATATTAGATTAACTGATGCGCCGCTAGCCAATGAGAAGTCCTGACCGCTACCGGTAGTTATTCTATTGGCCGCCGCACTGCCGATATTTTGATTAGCCAAGACGGCCGCTTGGCTAGCGGCATTAATAATGGTTAACATATAGCCGTCCCGGCCCCCGGCTATGCCGGTAATAGTCTGGGTAGAGCTACCGGTCAGACGCACCAATGAGACGTCGCCGAAGTTGACATCATTGCTGGCTCCGGTAGTAGCATAATCGGTTCCGGCTTTCACGGCGCTGGAGCCGGTGACATCAAGATTGCCACCTAAGGAAGTATTGCCGCTATTAACGCTAAAAGTATTAGAGCCAGTCACCGTAGTGGCGCCATTAAGAGAGACATTCCCGGAGCCGGTCTGGAAGGTGCCGGTGGAATTGTGCTGGTCAAAGTTACCTGCCCCGGCGGCAAAAGTTAAGCTCTTGCCAGCGGATAAAGTAGTGTCGCCCTGCAAGGAAACGGCGCCGGTACCGGTCGTAAAGGTACTGCTACCAGAGATAGTTGTGCTGGCACCCAGGCTTATCCCCCCAGAACCAGCATTGATAGTAGTTGTATTAGTACTGCTGGCTCTACCGATAGTTATGTTATTGGCATTGGTTGTACCAATGTTTAAGTTTTGTCCGGAAGAGACATCAATACTAGCTGTACTGGCTGAGCCAAAGGTTAGAGTATTACTGTTGAAGGTGTTGGTGTTATAGTTCCCCGCCGCCGTCACATTACCACTAGCATCAACCTTAAACTTACTGGTTGGTGAGGATCCAGACTGTAGATCAATTAGGTAGCCGGTTGGGGCGGCATTGGTATTGCTGGCTAGGATTAAGGCATTGCCAGAACCAGGATTACCGCTA
>DASTHW010000009.1:0-2862 GCA_035717985.1 Saccharimonadales bacterium (SeqCode)
CGGCACCAAAGCTGACTCTAGCACGGGTAATGGCGATAAAAGCCCGGCTCTAACCACCAAAACTACCTTTACCTTAAACTGTACGGCTTTTGACGGCACCTCAGCTAGTGCCAGTACGACGGTGGATGTATCAGTACCGCCGCTTTCACTTAGCTTTACAGCCGATAGTTATAACCTAAGCTACGGCGGCGGCACTACTCTTCACTGGACTGCCACCAATGGTAATAAGTGCGAGAAGTCCGGTGGTGGCTGGGGCACCAGCAATGCCAACATTGGGGCCAGCAGTACTTACTGGACAGGTGGGCTAACTAGTTCACAGAGCTTTAGCATAACCTGCTCTGGGCCAGGAGGGACGCTGTCGGGGTCAGTCAATATTAACGTGGCGCCACCGCCGCCGCCACCGCCGCCGCCAATCCAGGTTTATCTCTGTAATAACGCCAATTTTGACGGCAATGGACAGCAGTGCTATTACGGCCCATACGGTGTCGGCTATCAATGTAACTGGGTTGGTAACTGCGGCGTACCCAATGATACTATCTCTTCCATGGTTTCTAATAATGGTTCTACCAACGTAGCCTTTTACTGGGATATTTATTACGGTGGCGCCTGTGCTAACTTTAGCTCTAACACCGGCTTTGTGGGTAATGGCTGGAACGATCAAATGTCATCCTTTAAGGTAGGCTATTCATGCTAACGAGCAGACGAGGCCGGATTTTATTGAGCCTAGGCGGCGTAGTGATAATTGTACTTATTGCCGTTTTGTATGTTGTGCTGACTCACCATCAAAAGCTTAGCCAGGTAACTAAGTCTTCTTATAAGAGTGCCAAGCCGATTGTGCCTTATACCACTAACCATGCCTACACCTATAAAGATCTAAACAGCTTTAATCTAAAGACGACTCATCCGGGCGCTAATTTGGCCTTTTCTAAGCCGGTTGAGCTTAAACCCTTTGGTCAAGTAGGTGTTAACGGTACCAGCGACCAAGTGCTGTTAATCCATTCAGCGCCAGACCATACCATCCCGGACTATAGCCGTATTGCCGCCGCGGCGTCGTATTCGACTCAGGCTTTTACACCGTCAACTCTAACTGCGATTGCCAGCTCGGCTAAGCCCGACAACTCCGGCTATTCAACCTTTGTCGGCGATCAAAAAACATTTATCTCACAGCGATTGCCCTATGGGTTCGATAAGTTGACCCTATCAACCCCGCAGGTCTTTTCATCTGGTAATATAGCGTCAAATGCTTGGCTTACCAGCTTTACGGCGGTCAGCTCTAAGCTTAAAAACGCGAAGGGTCTTAAAGGCGAGATGATTGAGGCTTACGGAAAACAAACAATCTACTATTTCATGGTTGATAACATCGCCAGCGACTGGCCGGCCAATCAAGCAGTTTGGCAAAAGGTAGAAGCCAGCCTAAAAATAGACCAATAGCTAGCATTTACCTCTTAGCGCTTATGCTATACTAGAACTTATGCACGGCGCTGGGCGCGGTTTTACTATTGTCGAAACACTGCTCGCTTTAGCCATTAGCGGCGTTATTTTTGCCGCCGGCATAACTGTCTTAAACGGTCGCCGGCTGGATACCGAATACCAGCAGGCGGTGTATGACCTGCAATCACAGCTTCAAAGCTATATCGACCAGGTCAGTAGCAAAGTTATTCCTGGCTATCAGCAGTACGACTGCACAGCTAATACGGCCGGCACCCGGCCTCAGCTGACCACGCCATACACCGGCCAAACATCCAACTGTCTTTACCTGGGCCAGGCCATTGCCTTAGGTGTTAATAGCGACACCATAACTGCTTATCCGGTATTTGGCTTTAGAACTTTTCAAGATGCTGGTGGCCAGACGATGTTCCCCTCAACACCCGATGAAGCCAGCCCTGAGCCGGCAGTTAATAGCGCCGGTACGGCTCTACTGGTCAAAACTTATGCTATGTCTGATGGTCTTAAAGTGGTATCTACCTCTACGGCCGCCGACTCTCATGAAAATGACCTTCTAACTTTTTATTCCAGCCTGCAAAGTGGCAATATTTCTGGTAATGAAATCTTAGCTAATGCTATTAGAACTACCTCCCCGGGCTGGTCACAGGTAAAAACCTGCATAGAAGACAGTAGTTCATGTACGCTCAACTCGCTGATCAATTCCAGCTGGAAACTGTGTGTTTCCAACGGTGCCCGTACAGCTCAAATTAACGTTCGGGGCACACCCACTGGTGTTATAACTACGGTAGCCAGCTTAACTTCTTGTTCATGATGTTCGCTAGCTTCAAACTATCAGATCGCTCCCGCGGCGACACCATCGTCGAAGTCTTACTGTCTATGGCCGTCCTGGCCGTAGTCGCCGGTGCGGCCTACGGTGTCTCCACTCGTAGCTTTCATTCTGCTCTTAACTCTCAAGCTAGAGACCAAGCCGTATCCCTAGCCCAACAACAACTAGAGATTATTAAAAACGCCGATGCGGCCAAGACTATCTCTGCCTACGAGCCCACTACTAATAACCAAATCTTCTGTATCAAAAGTGACTCAACCGTCCCAACTACTATTCCCACTGGCGGTTGCCCAGCCTCTGTGGTCAATGGCGGGGGAGACCCTAGCTTCACCATTGCCGACAGCTATGATAAGAACGCCCATCGCTTTAGCATCAAAGTCAGTTGGACAAGCGCCGACAATCACCCCCAACAGACCCTCGTCTATTACCGCCCGGCAGGTAGCTATACTAAGTGCCCGGACGGCTCTGCTTGTACTACTAATAATGCTCCTCAGGTAACTAGCTTAGTTACCGCTCCGCCTTCGGCTGGTGTAACAGTTTATGTTAACGGTACTACCAATCCGGCTCAAGTAACCTACGGCACTAAAGTT
>DASTHW010000010.1:0-2685 GCA_035717985.1 Saccharimonadales bacterium (SeqCode)
CGGCACCAAAGCTGACTCTAGCACGGGTAATGGCGATAAAAGCCCGGCTCTAACCACCAAAACTACCTTTACCTTAAACTGTACGGCTTTTGACGGCACCTCAGCTAGTGCCAGTACGACGGTGGATGTATCAGTACCGCCCCTAAGCCTTAGCTTTACAGCCGATAGTTATAACCTAAGCTATGGTGGCGGCACTACTCTTCGCTGGACTGCCACCAATGGTAATAAGTGCGAGAAGTCCGGTGGTGGCTGGGGCACCAGCAATGCCAACATTGGGGCTAGTGGTAATTACTGGACAGGTGGGCTGACTAGTTCACAGCGTTATTACATTACTTGTTCGGGCCCCGGCGGCACGATTGAAAAATCAGTATATATAAGCGTAGCTCCACCTACCTATCCATCATTAGAGACGCTCACGCCAATTGTTTATGGTAATGGAAATGTTTACTTTAGAAGCTATATTTATCCGCGAGGCTATCCTACTAGAGCTTGGTACCAGTGGGGCATTTCACCCAGTCTTACGGGTTGCCAGCTAACCACCTCGGCTTTTTCTGAGCCCGGAGTTAATTATTGGATAGGCGATACTCGCTTTGGTTCCTGGTGGGGCAATGGCACGCCGGTTAACTACTATAACTGCGATAGCTGGGTCTATTATTACCGCGTTTGTGCTTACAACACATCCAATTACGCGACGGTCTGCGGCAATACCGTCCGCTTTGGTCTGCTGGCACCGTATGTCTCCACTGGCGGTAGTACTCACGATACGCCGCCCGGAGTCTCAAACTCTTCCGGCTGGGAGCTTTACGGATCCATAGACCCTAACGGCAATAATATTGATAGTTGCTGGTTCCAGTGGGATAACGACTCTGATTTGAATAACGGCGAGCGCAACACCTCTTGTAGCTATTTACCAGGTAGCGGTACTTCATATGTTGGGGTGACTACACACATAGATTTAGATTGGTACTACCGTGGCGAAGAAGATAACCGCTATTTCTACTACCGGCTATGTGCTTACACCAGCGTAGGGCTGGGTACGCGTTGTGGTAGCGTACGGTATTTTCATACCCGTTAGTGTATAGAGAGAGTTTATATTTTTTGGGCAGATTGAAACATGGCGGTTAGGCTCGCGTCTAGCTGATTGCCCAGATCTTTAAGCTGATTAGCTACTGCTGGATACTTGCAAGAAACGTTTGGCGGTACGCTGGAGCCACTATTAACAATTACATAATCACCCATATCTTTTACGGCCGAGGTACCGGCTGTTTTGGTAGCGGCTTTACTGAGGTTAGCAAAAGGGTGCGGCGTATCGCCGGTTAAGCCGGCGCATTTATTAGCTAGAGCTGAGTAAGCCGGCAGGGCAAACTGTATTGTCACTAAATCTCCCTGAGAGCTGTTGGCCCGGGTGACAGTATAGCTTAGGCCATTTAATTGGGCCGGTACCTGCAGTTTTACTCCCAGCTCGCTAATAGTCAGGCTAGAGCCTTGGCTAAAAGTCTTTGCTTTTGAAACAGTAGGGATCTGCGGTTTTTGATTTTTAGAGACCGCCGGCTTTGACCCCTTGGACGGCGCCTGCCGGGACTGATATAACCACGCACCGCCTGCGGCGGCAATAACTACTACAGCTATAACTGCCAGTATCCAGACTTTTAAATAGCCGCTCGGCCGGTCTTGTTTTTGTATCATACCATTAGCATAATAAACCTGTACTCAACCAGTCAATCAACCGAGGTGGTCAAAGACGATTAAATAGCTTATGATTATTACTAAGATGAGAAAGTCGGCAAGCGTGGGGCGCCAGTTTTTTCAAACCCGGCTTAGCGGTCGTTTTAAAAAAGGTTCCAGCGGTTTTACTATTGCTGAAGTTAGTATTGCCACAGCTATTTTTGCGGTTATTTTACTAATTGCGCTGGCCATTTTCTTTGGCATTGGCCGGCTATTTTATAAAGGAGTTACCGTCAGTCAAACCCAGGAAGTGGCTCAGCAGGTTTATCAAGATATAGTCGGCAGTTTTCAAAGTGCCGGTAGCATTACTATCCCGGTATCAACCGGCAATGGTTATAGCTATTACTGTGTTGGCAATGTGCGCTATACCTATAATCAATATCCGGCCAAAAACACTGTTAATCTGGATAGCCCGAACCATGCGCCGCCGCGGGCTGACGGCACTGGAGGCAATTTCGGCATATTAAAAGACACGCTGTCAGGCAATGGCGGCGCTTGCGGCGCGCCGTGCAATGACCAAGGTACAGTTGTTTGTAGCCCGCCCAATCATGTATTCAATAATCCGGTAGAGCTTTTAGGCCAAAATATGCGCCTTAGCCAATTCAGGGTGACTTTAGGTAACTCGCCCAATATTTATAATGTTTCGCTAGTTATAGCTTATGGCGACAGCGACGTCATGAATTTGTCAGACCCGGCTAATCCGGTCTGTCTTACTGGGGCCAAGGGCTCTGAATTTTGTTCAGTCAGCAAAGTAAGTACGGCTGTTTATAGAGGCCTAAACTTCTAAAACTATGAGTAGAGTGGGCAAAGCCCGTACTCAGTCCGGCATGGCCTCCATCGTAGTCGTCTCAGTCTTGGTAGTGATTGTAACTCTCATTAGTATTGGCTTTGCTCGGATTATGAACCGGACCGTCTCCAACGCCGCCAACCGCCAAGCCAGCGCCTCTGCCACCTATGCCG
>DASTHW010000011.1:0-3699 GCA_035717985.1 Saccharimonadales bacterium (SeqCode)
AGTCCGGCATGGCCTCCATCGTAGTCGTCTCAGTCTTGGTAGTGATTGTAACTCTCATTAGTATTGGCTTTGCTCGGATTATGAACCGGACCGTCTCCAACGCCGCCAACCGCCAAGCCAGCGCCTCTGCCACCTATGCCGCCCAGTCAGCTATTAACGACGTAGCCGCCTACATCAAGCAGTATCCGCTAGCCTATTCCAATAACTGCAATGGCCCCAATACCCTGATTGGTGATAAAAATGCCCCCGGGCCGTTTTACTATGACTCTAATCTCTCCGGGGACAGTACTAGAACTACCCAGTACACCTGTTTAATCTTAAACCAAAGCCCACCGGACCTGCAGTATAGCTCTATCTTTGCTGACAAACCTAGGGTAGTGAAGATTACTACCTCGGCTTTCTCCGGCGCCCTAGAGAAGTTCTTATTCTCCTGGCAGGCTAGTACCGCCGGCCAAACCGGCTACCCCACCAACTGTCCTACTCAGACCATTAACACCGTCCAGGTTTGCTCCTCCAGCCCGCTAAACGATGAGACTAACTGGAATAGTGCCAACGGCACCTGTAAGGATGACGGCGGCGTCAACCGAGCCTGTATCCCCATCCTAGAGCTATCACTCTACCCAGTCCCAACTAACGGCTCGCTAGCTAACGTCCAGGCTGATTCTAAAACCGTCTTCTTACTGCCACAGAAGGGTATTGGTACTGTCCAGTCTGTTGGCTATAGCAATATCCCCGACGGCGCCATGATTCCGGTCAAGTGTACTAAAACGGTATCGGCCACCGACTTTGCTCTGTCGGTTGATCCGCCGCTTAACGCCTGCAATATTATCTTTAGCGCCCTAACTACATCTACAACACCGGGCATAAGCTACTTTTATGCCACCATTACACCTATCTATGCCCCGGCCAGCGTCGAGATTCAGGCCAATGACCGCTGGAAGCAAAAGCTAACCTTTGTCGACACCCAAGCTTTGGTTGACGCTACGGCTACTGCCGGCGGGGTAAGTAAGCGCCTCCAAGTCCGCCTGGACACCAGCAGTGTCAATAGCGCCACCAGTGAAGATGACAATATACCCAGCAGTACCAATGATGTACCGCTGGCCGCCCTGCGCTCGGCTAACGCCATCTGTAAGCGCCTAGTAGATACCAATAGCGTCTTTAGTTATGTCAGCTTTGATGACCCAGCCGGCGTCTGCCACGACACTGACAACCCCGGCGGCGGCATCACCTACTGTAACCAAGCCGACCAGTGTAATGAGACTCTAAGTCTAAGCATCAATGGCGTAGACAGCCAGACGCAAACTCCCACTGGCCAATCTACCTTCACTGGCGTTAGCTACATTGGCAGTGGCGGCTCAGCTAGCTTACACTGGTCCAGCCTCAACTCCACTTCCTGTAGCGCTGTAACTCCCAGTGTGCCCTGGGGATCTACCAATAACGGCTGGTCCGGTGACCAAACTAGCTATATGACCTTTTCCGGCAGTGACAAGACTGTTGGTACTGGCGACAGAACCTTCCTTGGCATTACCAGCGTAACTTCCTATGCCCTACGCTGTAGTAGGGTAGGTGGCGTTACCGGCACTGGCCAAAATACCACTACCCAGTCCTTTACTGGCCCTACTAGGACGGTAACGGTGTGGCCCGATCCGACCGTATCATTTACTTCACCTCCAGCCTCAGTGCTTGCCGGCTCAACCTTTACCCTCAAATGGTCCGACAATAATTCATCCCGGTGCGATTTTAGCGGCGACTGGACCGACAAAAGCTCAACCTACCCAGACGGATCAGCCGGCACCGGTAGCCGTGATAATAAGACTACGGCAAGCGATGCTGGCAAAACCAAAACTTATACTATTACTTGTTATGACCCCAGTGGTAGAAGTGCGTCTGATACCGCTAAGGTCAAAGTAATACAGTTACCTGATGTAAAGATAGACTCAGTAACCCTTCAGTCCAATGGTGAAGACGTAAAGGTTAAAGGTGAAATTAATAACCATGGTATTACTGGCGCCATGCCCTATGTTTCAATAGGCGATACTTGCGACTCCGGGGCCGATGCCGATAATCCTAACAGCGGGAAAGGGAATGCGACTTTTAACTCCTGGAACCCCGAAAGTCCCGCCGGACCAATGGCTCCAGTAGATAACTGGACCATCGAAACAACTAGTCCGGCACATACATCGGGCGGAAGCACGTCGTTTAGTTTTAGTTTTTGCGGCTCCCATAATCCCTACCAGTTTCGTCAGTGCGTTTGGTGGGGCGGCGATATTAGTAACTGGAAAGATAACCACGTTTGTAGTAGTGCCTATAGTCTATCCTCTGGCGGCGGCTCCGGCGGCGGCGGAGGAGGCGGTGGTGGTGGCCCGCCCTCCTGCTGGATAACCGTTAGTAATGACGGCGCCAACAGCGCCGGGGTCGTGGGTGCTGATTGTCAACCGCATGATAGCAAAGGCAATAGCTTTAGCTACAGCGCCACGGGCTATTGGTGCAATTTTTCCTGCGGCTGGGGAAATTATAGCGGGAGCGGTAGCCAATATACTTTTTCCACCGCGGCCGGGACGCACTGGAGTAATAGGTCCGTCACCTTCACAGTTAGAGGATGTAATGCCGACGGGTGTAGTAGCGCCTCGGCCACCACTTCTTGGTAAGAGAGTTATGGAAGAAGAAAAACCATTAAACCAAAGCATAACCCATACTAGTAATTGGCTAGTGTTAACGGCTTTAGTACCGATTGTTGGTTTGGTAACTGGTCTAGTTCTACTATTAAAAAGGCCAAATAGCCGTCCGAGGCTTGGCCTGCTCACTATTCTCTCTTCGATTATTATTGGTGTGGTTTATGGCTATACTTACCACCATTTAAGTCCACTTAAGGATCCATACGCCTATCACTACAGCCAGCTGGTTGAGACACGGGTGACGGCGGGCAAGCCGGGTACCACAGCAACCCTTAAACGGCCGGCCGAGTTTAAAGCTAGCCGACTGACAAGCGATAGCGGTGGAATATATAGTCACCAGGTTCAGTTAGATGGTAAACCGGTAGCTATTGGTTTGCTATCAGCATCGGATAGCCCTCTACTTAATCCCCAGCTGGGGGATAAACCCCTTATTACAGCCCTCAACCAGGGCCCTAGTGCCGCGCAGTACGCCAGTATCGTTAAACCGATTCAAGCCTATGTCAGAAATCAGCTATCAGGTTGGAATAAAATCACTTTAGATCGCGCCAGGCCTCTTAAAACTCATAATATTATCCAAAAAGCCTGGTACTTTGAATTTACCGGTAGTCCAGTCAATCAAACCGATCCAGCAATTAAGGGCGAGGCTATATTTATCTTAGGTAAAAACGCTATCTATCTTTTTGTTCTGGAGACGGCAGAGCACAACTGGACCACTAACACTCAGCTGTTAGGACAAGTTGTTGATAGTATAAAAATAGATCAGTAGTTCTCTGGGATACAATACTTCACTCTTAAGCATAACCGTAGTAAAATTAAGGTATGCGCGCCAGCGAGTTTCTGGGGTTGTCTAATATACCAAAACTAAAAAGTCGTTCCAGGCTGGAGTCCGGCATGGCCTCCATCGTAGTCGTCTCAGTCTTGGTAGTGATTGTAACTCTCATTAGTATTGGCTTTGCTCGGATTATGAACCGGACCGTCTCCAACGCCGCCAACCGCCAAGCCAGCGCCTCTGCCACCTATGCCG
>DASTHW010000012.1:0-44286 GCA_035717985.1 Saccharimonadales bacterium (SeqCode)
GCCCAAAAGGCCTAGGTAAAACCAGCGTGGCCCGGATTTTGGCCCATGAGATTAATAGTTTGCCTTATACCGGTGAGACGCCACATTTAGATATTATCGAAATAGACGCCGCCAGTAACCGCCGGATCGATGAGATTAGAGACCTGCGCGACAAAGTGCATCTGGCGCCCACGTCTGCTGAATATAAGGTCTACATTATCGACGAAGTGCATATGCTGACCCGCGAGGCTTTCAACGCGCTGTTAAAAACACTGGAAGAGCCGCCGGCCCACGTAATTTTTATTTTAGCCACCACCGAGGCCCATAAACTGCCGGAGACCATCATCAGCCGCACCCAAAGATACAACTTTAAGGCTGTGGCGCGCGAAACCGTAGCCGGCCACCTAGCTAATATCGCCAAAAAAGAAGGTATCAAAATAGACGGTCTCGCCTTAAACCTGCTGGCCCAGTTTGGTGACGGCAGTTTTAGGGACAGCATCAGCCTGCTGGACCAGCTGGGTTCTGCCGGCAAAGCGATTGACGAGCAAATGGTCCGCGATCACTTGGGCCTGCCTAAAACGGAAGTGGTTGAAAAACTACTGCGAGCCAGCCTGGGCGGCCAGCCGGCCCAAACCCTGGCTCTGTTAGATGATCTTAGAGCTCAAGCCATTGACCCCGCCGGCACAGCTAAACTACTGGCGCAATCAGTAAGACAAAAGCTGGCTAGTGGTGAGGGCGGCCAAGAATTATTTAATTTGCTAAAAGAATTGGCGTCCGTTGGCTATAGCCCTAATCCGGCGGAGCAGTTAGAGCTAGCCCTTTTAGAATCAGCGGCAAGAGAGACCGGCTCAAAGCCTGAAATTAACCATCAAGAAATTGGTACTTCAATAGACGACGAACCCAAAGCACGGAATAAGGCTAAAGAAACGCCGCCTCACATCAAGCCAGAACACCATCGGGCAGACATCGAACTCGGGGCTGAGCCCAAACCGGCCGTCTCGGTAGCCGCTGGCGGGCCTAAGCACGCTAAGACCTTTGAGCTAAGCCAATGGGAAGAAGTGCTAGATAAGGTCAAACAAACAGCCCCGTCTATTTACACGGCCTTGAGGCTGGCCCTGCCAAGCTTGCAGTCTTCTACTTTAACATTAGCTTTTGAATTTCCGCTTCATCAAAAGAAACTTAACCAGGCCAAGAATAAAGACGTGGTCGCTAGGGCGATAGAAGATATCAGCGGCCAAAAATTGGAGATCGAATGCTTAGTGGACAAAGAATTATTTGATAAAGACCAGCCGGATCTGCCAAAGGTAAGCGTGCCCGCTCCCGAGACCGAGGAACTGGGGCTGATTAGCAGTATTTTTGGGGCGGCCGAGGTGCTAGAATCATGAGCAGAATGAGGGGCTATTTTGGATAAGGCCGGCGCCAAAGCCCACACACCGCCGCAAAGCGTAGATGTTGAGGCAAGCCTACTGGGAAGTTTGTTAATCGACAGCGACGGCTTTTTAAAGATAAGCGACGTTATTGAAGCCGCCGATTTTTCAGACGAGCGGCACCACCAAATTTTTGCGGCCATGCGCACGCTTTATAACAAGCGTAGCCCGCTGGACATTTTGACCCTAAGCGAGCAGTTAAAAAGCGAGCGCCAGCTTGAGCGGATTGGCGGCGCCGGCTATTTGACCGAGCTAACTAACACCGTGCCAACCGCCGCCCACCTAGAACAATATGCCGAAATTGTAGCCGATAAGGCCATTAGGCGGCGGCTAATCTCGGCCAGCCAAGACATTGCCGCCGTTGGCTTTGACGAAAGTAAAACCCTGCAGGAATTGATTGAAGAAGCTGAAAGCCGGCTATTTGAGGTTAGCCAGCGCCACGTTAAGCAGGATATAACCAGCCTTGAGTCCATCCTGGGCGACAGCTTTGATAGGATTGACGATTTACATAAAAATAAGGGCGGCCTGCGCGGTATCCCTACCGGCCTGCGCGACCTTGATAAAGCCCTAGCCGGCCTGCAAAGGTCAGACCTAATCGTCATTGCCGCCCGGCCGAGCATGGGTAAGACCGCCCTAATGCTTAATATGTCGCTGGATATTGCCACTAAGGCCAAGCAGGGCGCGGTGCTTTATTTCAGCCTGGAAATGAGCAAAGAACAGCTGGTAGACCGCCTGCTGGCGGCCGAGGCCGGCGTGGACGCCTGGAAACTGCGCACCGGCGAAGGCATGACCGATAAAGACTTTGAGCGACTAAGCGCAGCCATGGGCCAGCTGGCAGAAGCGCCGATATTTATTGATGACACGTCCGGTATTACGGTTAGCGATATGCGCACCAAGGCCCGGCGCCTGCACCACCAGCACCCGCTGGCAGTAATTATGGTGGACTATTTACAGCTGATGAGCGGCGGCTCGCGCTTTGCATCGGTAGCTAACCGGGTCCAGGAAATATCCGAAATCAGCCGGAGCCTCAAAATTTTGGCCCGCGAGCTAAATGTGCCGGTGGTGGCCGCCAGCCAGCTATCGCGCTCCGTAGAAAACCGCTCGCCGCAAATCCCCCAGCTGGCAGACCTACGTGAGTCCGGCTCAATCGAGCAAGACGCCGATGTTGTGGCATTCCTCTACCGCGAGGAATACTATAATCCCGAAACCGACCGCCAAAACGTTACCGACATTTTAATTAAGAAGCACCGCAATGGTCCGACTAAAAATATTGATGTCTACTTTGACCGCGACCGCCAAAGATTCCGCGACCTAGACACCAAGCACGACCAGCCGTTCGATTAATACTCACCTGAAGTTTACCGAGGGTAGTTTGCTATACTCTTAAGCAGAATGTGGCAAACCTTGCGAGCTTGGCCGGTCTGGAAACCCGCCCGACTAACAGTTCTAGTAATTGTATTTATAACGGCTGGCTTACTGCTTTTAGCGTGGCAGTTCGGCTCTCAGCCGGGCGGCCTCAGCCCGGCGGAAGCCAGCAGTGCTAGCGCCAGCCACCTCCAGGCGCTGGCTAAGAATCCCTTTTTTGCACCGTGGCGGCTCTTACAAGACATTTTGGTTAAGCTAGGCCATCAATCGCTCTGGCTGGACCGCCTGCCGTCTATTTTATTTGGGCTCGGCTTTTTAGCCGCCTTTTTTTGGCTGGTCTCTACTTGGTTTGGCAAGTTAATTGCCGTATATGCGACCATCTTTCTAGGGGCTACGCCGTTTTACATCCTACTGGCGCGTAGCGGTACACCGCGGATTATGTATCTTTGGCCAATTTTGATTATGGCCGCCTGGGTTTGGCTTGGCCGCACAAAAGGGAGTCTGCTAGCCTGGTGGGCTTTTACGCTAACTATAGCCTTAGGCCTATATGTGCCAGGTATCATCTGGCTTACCGTAGCCGGCGCCATCTGGCGGGGCCGCCAGCTAGTGACCAGCTTTCGGCAATTAGAGATAAAGCTGGAAGCTATGCTGGCACTAGCCGTAGTTATCTTGATCGTGCCCTTAATAATTGCTCTGGTCTTTCACCCGAACCTAATCAAGCCTTACTTTTTAATCCCGGCGCATTTTGACAGTATTTTGGGCATTCTGGCCGGCTGGGGCTGGATGATTTTAGCCTTTGTCTTTAGGAGCCACCATCATCAAACATTGATTTTAGGCCAAACCGCCATCTTGGACGATGCTCAAATTGGCCTGGCTCTACTGGGCGGTTATATTATGTGGTCTAGACTGCGGGTGAGTTTTTACTGGTTGGTTGGCGCCAGCTTATTCGTCTGCTTGGCGGCGGGGCTTAATGATAACTTTTATCTTTTAGCTATGGCTCTGCCGCTGATCGCTATTTTGGTAGGGCTGGGCCTGCGCTACTTGCTGGTTGAGTGGATGCACGTTTTCCCTAGAAACCCGCTAGCTAGACATTTTGCGTCTATTTTGATGGCTGTTTTGGTCATCGTGCATGTTTTTTACGGGGTGCGCTACGGGCTGATTGCCTGGCCACACAGTTTAGCCGTCCAACACCTCTACGTGCTAAAATAATGTCATAAAAAGGGGAATACTTATGGCCAATAAAATGGACCAGGCTAAGCTATTAATGCGGGCCCGCAAACTGCAAAAGGAGCTCGCTAACGAAATAATTACTGTAGAAGCCGGTGAAGGCGCCGTCCGGATTGATATTAGCGGCGAACAAAAAATTAAGAAGATTCATATCGACCCTGATTACATCGACAAAGATGACATTGGCCAGCTGGAGCTCTGGCTGGAACAAGCCGTGCGCGAGGCCATTAACCAAAGCCAAAAACTGGCCGCCGAAAAGATGCAACCGATGATGGGCATGCTGGGCGGCCTAGGCTTATAAACTAAGGGCAGTTTATCTTGGACGACGTTATACCCAGACCGCTAGCCGAGCTGATAGAGGCTTTTTCGGCCTTGCCGGGCGTTGGCCCGCGCACCGCTGAGCGCTATGCCTACTACCTGCTCAAAGGCGATCCGGCAAAAGCCGGCCGCCTGGCTGGGGCCGCCAAGAATCTGCACGCTCAAATTAAGGTTTGCCCTAAAACCTTTGCTCTGATTGAGGCCGACCAAGACCTAAGTCCGCTTTACGCGCACCCGAAACGTTCTAAAAAAGTAGTCGCCGTAGTGGCCGACCCGTTTGACATTGTGGCTCTGGAAAAAACTGGTAAGTTTAGCGGCACTTATCATGTGCTAGGCGGTCTTTTATCACCGATAGACGGCGTAGGTCCGGAAAATCTTAGGATCAAAGAGTTAGTTAGCCGGCTGGACGAAGACCAGGTAGAAGAGCTAATTTTAGCCACCAATGCCAGCGTGGAGGGGGAAAGCACAGCGCTCCTCATTACTCAAGCGGTTGGCAAACGGCCGGTTAAGATAACCCGTTTAGCCCGCGGTCTGCCGGTGGGTGTAGATCTAGAATACGCCGACCAAATAACTCTGACGCGGGCCCTAGAGGGGCGCCAAGTCCTTCTTTAAACTGCTACAATAATCTAATGACTAACTATCCAGAGGCCGCCGAGGCCGGTGATATTATTAGCAGTGCAAAAAATATAGTAGTGGTTCAGGCTGATAATCCGGACACTGACAGTCTGGCCAGTTCACTGGCCCTAGAGCATATCTTGGGCGATGCCGGCAAAGAGGTAACTCTATATTGCGGCGTAGAACTACCCAGCTACCTAAAGTACCTGCCCGGTGCCGACCGGGTAACTTCTGAATTCCCATCAAAATTTGATGCCGGGATAATTGTTGACACGGCCAGCGAAACCTTGCTGGAACAGTTAGCTAAAAGTGGCGCCCGGGCCTGGCTGGCCGCCAAGCCGGTAATAGTGATTGATCATCACAATACTAGGCCAACAATTGATTTTGCCAAACTAATGATTAGCCACCCGGCGGTAGCCACCGGTGAAGTCATTTACGAGTTAGCTCAACAGCTAGGTTGGTCTCTAAATGTACAGGCCCGCGAACTACTAGCCGTCTCAATTTTAAGTGACAGCCTAGGCCTAACCACTGAAGACACCACCGCCCGCTCTATCCATATTATTGCTGAGTTGGTTGATAGCGGCGTTAGTCTGGCTAAAATCGAGAACGCCCGGCGCGAGACCATGAAGCGTGAGCCAGAGCTAATCGCCTATAAGGGCCGCCTGTTGGAGCGTGTGCAGTTTCATGACAATAACCGTATAGCTACTATACCCATTCCGTGGGAGGAAATTGAAAAATATAGTCCGCTTTATAACCCGTCGATGCTGGTGATTGAGGATATGCGCCTGGCCCGCGGGACCGATGTAGCCATCGCCTTTAAGGTGTATGATTCCGGCCGGGTGACGGCCAAAATCAGGGCTAATTATAAAAAGGGTATTGCCGGCAAGCTGGCTGAACATTTTGGCGGCGGCGGCCATGCTTATGCCGCTGGCTTTAAAATAGACGGCCGGCCGTTTGATGAATTAAAAGCCGAATGCATTAAGATAGCTAGTGAATTATTGGACGAACTAAAAAAAGATGAAGCTGTATAACACTCTTGGCAGACAAGTTCAGCAGTTTGAGCCAGCTGACGGTAAGACTGTAAAAATCTACACCTGTGGCCCGACTGTTTACGATTATCAGCATATCGGCAATTACAGCGGCTATATTTATTGGGATGTTTTAGTTAGATTGCTTAAAGCCAGGGGCTGGGATGTTAAGCGCATCATGAATATTACCGATGTAGGCCATCTAGTTAGCGACGGCGACGAGGGCGAAGACAAATTAGAAAAGGGCGCTACCCGCGAAGGTAAAACTGCGCAGGAAATAGCTGACTTTTATACAGAGGATTTTAAAAAATCCGTCGAAAAGCTAAACCTGCTGACACCAACCGAGTATGCCAAGGCTACCGATTTTATCCCTCAGCAAATTGAAATTATCAAAACTTTAATCGATAAAGGCTTTGCCTACCAGACCGAGCAAGCAATATATTTTGATACCAGTAGGCTATCTGACTACGGCAAGCTGACCGGCCAAAAGTTAGCAGACAAAGAAGTTGGCGCCAGACCCGAAGTGGTCACCGATAAGTCTAAGCGCCACCCGCAGGATTTTGCGCTTTGGTTCTTTAGGGTTGGCCGGTTTGCCGAGCATGAAATGCACTGGCCCAGCCCCTGGGGCGATGGCTTTCCGGGCTGGCATATCGAGTGTTCGGCTATCATCCACGCCCTCCTTGGCGAGCCAATCGACATCCACACCGGCGGCGTAGACCATATCGGCACCCACCACACTAACGAAATTGCTCAAAGCGAGTCTGCCTTTGATAAAAAGCTGTCGCGGTTTTGGCTCCATAACAACCATATGATGGTAGATGGTCAAAAAATTAGTAAATCTCTAGGCAACGGCTGGACTCTGGAAGATTTAGCTAAAAAGGGCTTCTCGCCAATGGACTTCAAAATGCTGGTCTTACAGAGCCACTACCGCAGTCAAAGCAATTTTAGCTGGGAATCATTAGCTGGCGCTCAAGCCCGCCTAAAGCGTTTTTACAATTTTGCCGTGCGCCGTTTTCAAGGTCGACACTTAGATGGTGGTGATTTTAATGGGTTAATGATTACCACCGCTAAATTCAAGGTCTTACCGGCCCTAGAGAATGACTTAGACACACCGGACGCTCTAGCGTCAATCGAAGCCTACATTGAAAGTGTTGAAAATAAAGACTTATCCAATGAGAGGTTTCTAATCGAGCCGTTCATTAGCCAAATTGACCAGCTTTTTGGTCTGGATCTAACGAGTCGGCCCGATATTTCTCCTGAGCAAAAACAGCTAATTGGCGAGCGCCAATCGGCAAGAGAGGCCCAAGACTGGGCAAAGTCTGATGAACTACGCGATAAATTGGCCGAGCAGGGAATTGGCGTCAATGATACGCCAAGCGGGCCAATCTGGTACCGGCTTTAAACCGTTTTAATACTGGCGTCTTTTTGATAACGGTCCGGCCGGCGGCCACGGTAATGATCTTCTAATAAAACCTTAATGGCGCTGGCTACCGGAATAGCCACGATCGCGCCCAGAAAGCCGGCAAAGGCGATCCCGAGAAGTGCGGCGATAAAGACTGACAGAGCCGTTAGCTTATTGAGCCGCGACTGGATGTAGGGCTGGAAGGTGTGGTTTTCGATAAAGTAATAAACCAAAAAATAAATTAACATGACGATTGCTAGCGTCACCGAGTTTAGCAGGCTGAATAAAATGACGATGATTGAGGAAATAGGGTTGCCAAACAGCGGAATTAGACCAAGTACCGCTACAATACCGGCCAGCGCCAGCGGATTAATGCCACTCACACCAATAATATGGCTGGCAATCTCTAGCGCCAAAAAGGCGAAGAAACCGGCCAGTAGCGCTACGATAACTTGGCCGTTAACAAAGCCGCTCACACCTTTATACATCCGATAGGCCATTTGCTTATAACGGGCCCGGTTTTTATCCGGCACTGTCCCCCAGAGCAAATCCAACCAGTACGGACCCTCGACTAACATCATAAAGGTCATTACCAACACAGCCAAAATAGATACCACTATGCCCAAAATCCGTTTGCCGGTATCCAGCAGGGTGCTACCAAAATTACCGTAATTCGAAGCAAATTTATCGGCCGATTTGGTTATTTTTTGATCCAGATTATACTTGCGGGCGGCCCGGGCAATCGAACCGTTCTGGTGCTGAAAATTATCAACCAGCTGAGGCACCGTTTTAATAAAGTCTCTGGTCTGGCGTACCAAGGGCGGCGTAACTAGGGCAAAAAAGGCGGCAATAATGGCGATAATTACTATGTAAGACAGGGCCGTAGCGCCTACACGGTTCAAAAAACGCACTTTACGGCTAATCCAGCCAACGGCTGGCGCCAGTGCTAGAGCGAAGAAGAATGAGGCAAAAATCAGCTTTAAGATGTCACTAACTTGGCTGAAAAAATGAAAGGCAATGATGGTGGCCACCACCCAAAGGATAGCCCTGACGATGGTGCGGTTAGTGACATTGACCGTGACCCTCAGGTCAGATTTCATGAACTCAATTATGCCTGGTTCGGCCGGCTTTAGCAATTGCCCGGACGTACAGAGCTTCTACCTGCCGCCCCACCTCATCAACATCATATTTATGGATTTCGTTGTCTTGCCAAGCGTGGAGGTCCTGCCTTAGCTTGCTGTCGCTCATAAGTTTCACGATGAGTTTGGCAAGACGCTCAGTGTTATCAGGATCAAATAAAAGCTCGGGTTGAGCGCCCAGCACCGTCCGGTAACCGGGGTTGTCGCCGCCGATTATTACACCGGAACCAGCGGCCATGGCCTCTATCAGCACAATGCCAAAACTCTCACCACCAAAAGACGGAAAGCAGGCTATCTCGGCACTAGCCAGCAGGCCGGCTTTGTCGGCCTCGTCTATAAAGCCCTTAAATTCTACATTCTCAGCAAGGCCTAATTTCTTACTTAACGTCTCCAGCTCTTGGCGTTTGGGTCCGGTGCCGGCAATCACTAAATTTGCATTCGGAATAAACTTTATAACATGCGCAAAAGCTTTTATTAATTGCCCGGCACCCTTACGGTTAACCAGACGGCCCAAAAACACAACCCGGGCGGGTTGATTCGCCACGTCCGATTTAAACAGCTGGACGTCGACGGCGTTAGGAATAATTTTGGTCTCTAGACCAAAGGCCCTACGAGCAAATTCGGCCGCCGCCGGGCTGACGCTGACGATTTCATCAAACCGCGACAAGCCGCCAAGGTAAGCCGGCGAAAGCAGTTTAGCACCGGCCCGGGCCGGCCGATTAGCCGGATAAACATGAAAGGTGCCCACAACTGCGACGTTTTTATCGGCGGCGTTGATAACCCGCTGAGCCATAAACGGCGAGTGCGGCAATTGAACGTGTAAAACATCCGGCTGAGTCTCGGAAAGAGTCTGAAGGACATTCCGGCGCTTAGCTGGCAAGGGGATAGACATTTTGTTGGCGTTAAAATTAACCCGAACATTTTTAGCTAGGCTGTAAACTTTGCCGCCGGCCCAGCTGGCCATCTTTGTTTGCCCGACCATATAACTTACCTCATGCCCGCGCTCGCTAAGCCAGCCGCCGAGTAGCTTGACCTGATTGGCTACGCCATCAAAGCTATCCAGGCTGTCGTCAAAGACGAAGCTAACTTTAAGCGGCGCGGACTGGGTTTTTTTCATGAAGGGCTACAGCATCAAAATACGCCTTCTCGTACTGATCGACTACCAGCGGGTAAGAAAACTGCTTAACATATTCGCCTGCCCAATCCAGCCACAGCTTGCGTAATTTATCTTGGTAAAGAAAAAGCTCGATCCGGCGGCTAAAATCAATCGTATCCTGAGGGTTAACCAGCGACAGCGCACCTAGGTCCTTCATGACGCTTTGATAACCCACGTTGTCAGCGGCGACGATTGGCAGGCCGGCGGCCATGGCCTCGAGTAAAACTATGCCAAAACTCTCGCCGCGGTAAGCCGGCGAGCAAAAAACATCGGCCTGGTGAAGGTGGCGGATTTTTTCTTGATCACTAATAAAACCCAGGAAGGTAACATTTGGGATTTCGTTGTCCTTTACGTACTGGCGTAGTTTGTTCTCGTCCGGTCCACGGCCGGCAATCAGTAGCTGAACGTCTAATTTTTTAGCGGTTAACTCATGGTAGGCTCTCAGCAGATAGCGCACGCCTTTTCGACCTTCCAGTCGGCCAACGTAGAGGACGGTCTTAGTCTTTGGGTGTTTAACGGCACCGGCCGGTTTAATCTGATATTTATCAAGGTCTATGCCGTTAGGAATATATCTGATTGTCTTAACCAGACGATGTTCTGGCCCGCCTTTATCAAGTAGAACAGCCGCCGGCGCCGGTGACACAGCGGTTACTAAATCCATTTGTTCACCTACACCACGGGCATAAGGTACAAAAATATTAACTAACGATTTGCCGGCGGCGCTGTCTACAAAGTTGGCATGAAAGGTGCCCACGTGCGCGGCCTTGCTGAATTGAAGCATTTGGCGTGCCAAGATCGGCGCCCAGGGTTCATGAAAGTTAATAACATCAAACTTTTCCTTATCGAGAACCTTCTTCACTTCGTCTGAATCAATATCAAACGTCCAGGTGCCGGTAGTGCTAAGTCCGGCTGAAAAACGGGTACCGGCAATATTGCCAAGCAAAATATAGCCGGGCGGGGCGTCGCCCTTATATTTTGCCGGGCGGGGCGTAACAATTTTAACCTCGTGGCCCTTCTTAGTCAGGCCATCACGCAGGTGAAGAACCACATCGCCCACGCCGCCGGGGCGCTCAATGATGTTATACGGGCAAACAAGGGCAATTTTCATCGGTTGGATTCGCGGTTTCTGTCTCTTAGTATAGCCCGAAGGCCATTTGGTATAAACGGCGCGGCCGCCCGGGCGTCGGCGATAATTGTTGGCGCGTGATTAGGGTCGGTAGTATAAAACAGCTGAAAATCACTAAATATTCGCCGCAGGTGCTCCTCGACGCGGTTGTGGTCAAAGTAGCGGTCGTGCTTGGAGGCCACATGGTAAAGGGGTAAATCCACCCGACGCTTAGTATTATCCAGTGTAAACATTTCGAAGTTGGTTTTCATCTGGGTGCGCAGGTCGTTAATTCGCCAAAGCTCAACCTCCATATCCATGGTCCGCTTAAACTCATCACCGGACATTTTAGCCAGTTTTTCTTTAGCGAACCGGGAATGTTTATAGGCCCGGCGCAGGTAAAAGGGCTGAAGAAAGACGCTTTGAAAAAACCAAGCCGGCAGTCGCAGTGAGAAAAGGCGGCTGGCTGACTTATAAAATAGCTTCCTGCCGCTTTTGAATAGAAAGTCATCGTGGTGGCCAAAGCCCACAACGCTTACCAGCATATCGACGTTTTTGGTTAGCTTTGGATACTTTTGTAGCATCCTGGTCACAATCACAAAACCTAGACTCATACCGACGACATGGATTTTCTTATTGCGGTATTTCAGCTTAAAAAAGGCCGCCAGGTAATCAGCCAGTTCGTCAACGGTGGCTTTTTGGCCGATTTTATAAAGACTAGTCATGCCGCCAAAGCCCGGCATGTCTACCACTGTCACGGCGCCGTAACGGTTTAAGGCCTGAGCTAGGCCGTACCAGCGCTCCAAACTAGAGTGCTGGCCATAGATAAATAAAATTTCAGCTTTTTTTCCGGCCGGCGCAGGCAGGTGCAGAAGCCGGCCACTAAGTCCATTCATATATAGCGGCCTAATGTAATCGGCCGCCTGCTTGGCAGATTTTCGAGCCATATCTGCCTAAATTATAGGCTGAAACGGCCAGCGGCGTAAAGATAGCAGGCCAACCCTGCCGGCCTTGGACTACCGGCCCGTAAGACCTTATAATACTGTCGGTATTCGCAATGCAGTGATAGGGAGTGGCCAAGTAGCATGAGCACCGGCCTGTTTTGTTCTTAGCAAAACAAATTAGATAATAGGTCATGGCAGGACCAAAGTTCGCTCATTGAATTAGCAGTCCTGAATTTGATGGGGAGTGGCCAAGTGGTAAGGCACCAGGTTTTGGTCCTGGCATTCGGGGGTTCGAATCCCTCCTCCCCAGCCATGACCGTTTGTATCTGTTAATTCTTGTAGGCTATTGTGGACATTAGAAGCTGTTAAAATAAGGTTATGGATAAGCCTCAAATTTTCCAATGCCCCAAATGTGGGCTTCATTATACTGACGAAACGATTGCAAGGCAGTGTGAGGTCTTTTGCCAAGAACATAATGGCTGTAGCCTGGAAATCACACAATTTTCAATTGAGCGATCAGGACCCGCTAAAAATTCTGCTTAAATCACATAGCTCGTAGCTTCTGACGAATTAGTTAAAAGTTTTTGCACGGAACATAATCCTCAGCCAAAGCCGTGCGTAGTTAGCTAGGAAGACTTTTTGGAACGCTTATCCAGCATGTACTTCACCGAAGGACTAATCGGCTTATCTGTCCGGTGAATGCACCCTATCCAGCAACAGGGCCGCCGCATTCCTTCTTTCAGTTCAGAAATCACTCGTTTAACGTGTTCATCCCTAGTTTTTTGCTGTTTTACTGTCACAGTCCAGCAAATCCACTCATTGCGCGCTAGCGGTGTGATATCCTCCCAGGCCGCCAAGGCCTCGGCAGAATCAGCCAGAGCCTTTCTTAGATCCGCTGGTAGTTCGTGTACAACGCCGCCAGGGATTTTATTTTGAGTAAGTGCCATGAGCCTATTTTAATACATAACACCGCTTGCCCTAGGGCTTGACAAGGTCATAGCCGGTGCCTCAAGCTTAAGGGGAATTCTTCCGGAGCCAAAACAAACCATGGGCAATAAATCAAAAACTGCGTTCATCATTTTAATACTTAGTGCAGTCTTGGCGGCATATTTACCCGGGCGAGGGCTGGCCGCTTCCGGCTCAATCTATCTATCGCCCTCAGGCACCAGCGTACAGGTGGATAATTCTATCAGCCTATATCTGCGTATCAGCCCGGGAACTGCCGTCAACGCCGTTCAAGCTACAGTCAACTATGACTCATCAAAGCTGGAGTTTATTTCTTCTAGCCCGTCGGCTTTTCCGACCTGCCCGCAAAATAGCGGCGGCGGCGGGGTGGTAACTATCTCCTGCGCTATCTTGGGTGGTAGCGTCACTAGTGATTCACTGATTTCGGCGATTTCTTTTAAGGCCCTTGCTGGTAGCGGCAGTACATCTCTAAGTCTAAGCGGCGCTAACGCCGCCTATAACGGTTCCTGGACTAATCCGGCCAGCGCTGGAGCCAGCGTTAGCTTCAGTTCACCAGCCCCCACGCCGTCAAATCCAACACCGACACCAACTCATCAAATCTCATCTTCGACCCAAACTAAAACGACTCAACCCGGCTCCACTGTGGCGCCAGCCAACCCCACGCCCCAGCCGGCGATCATAAAAGCCAGCGCCAGCCCGGCTTCGGTGCAGTTTACGGCCGTATATATAAAAATTAGTCTCAGCGCCCCAGCCAAAGTCTATATCGAATACGGCACCGACAAAAATAACTTGAACCTGCAGACTGCGCCGGTCTCACTGGTCAAGTCCGGCACTATAAGTTTTGACCCATCTAAACTTACCCCCGGGACCACTTATTTTTACCGAGTAGTAACGGAGGGCTCAGATGGCAATTTAACCAAAGGCCAAATCCAGTCTTTGGCTACCAAGGGCTTCATGCTGAGAGTTAAGGTTTTAGACAGTAATTACCAGCCGCTAGCCAACCAGACAGTTACTCTGCATTCGACCCCCATGAACGCTAAGACCGACAAGCAGGGAATAGCAGTCTTTAATAATGTGGCGCCGGGCCCGCACCATATTGAGTACGCCAGTGCCGGCGGCAAGATATATTCCGGCTCGCTATACGTAGCTAATGATTTTAAGTCTGACGGTGGAATACAGTCGGCGCCGGCGCAAGCTACCGCCGCCGTGATAGCCGGCTATCAACTGCCGCCAGAACCTGCCCGGCCATGGCTGATTATTATCTTAGTGGCTATTGCCGGCGTATTGCTGAGCGTTATAGCTCATGATTTTGATAATCTGGCTCCTAAGGTGGCTGGCTGGGGCCAACTGGGCAGTATTAAGTTAAAAGCAGAGGCAGAGCTAGCGGTTCTTCGACTGGCAAATTGGCGAAAGAAAGATAGCAAGCCTGCTCCAAACTCGCCTAAAACTAAAACATCTAAAGCCGGTTCCGCTAGAGTTTAGTGGTCTAGGGGCAAGCAAGCAGTACTTACCGGGGTGCCAGGCTTGGCCGCCCAAGACGGGCAATAATAACCTAGCTTTCTCGCCCTTGCTTGGTAGGCCGCCGGCACCGGTTGGCCGCCGGCCGTTAGCGGCTTTGATTGAGCAGACGATTTAGGTTTAACCGGCGGCGGCGTGGGCTTAGCTTGCAGGCTATGCAGTATAAAGCCGGCTATAACCAACGCTAAAATAGCGACTGCCACCAGCACCCTATTTAGATATGGTCTGTCTATCATTCGCTGGCATACCTTCCGGCTAGCAGACTTAGATCAAGTAAATCTACCCGGCCGTCTCTGTTAATATCAGCCCGGCCAAGACTGCCGCCCGACTGAGAGTATTTGCTGGCCAGTAGGCTTAAATCAAGCAGATCAATATGCTTATCGCCATTGATATCTTCCGGATAGTAGGTCACCACCGTAGCGGTAGATGATTGGTCTGAAACGGTAATATTGTCATAAGCCGTAACATTGTAGTTGTAGCTGGCATTAGCCGTAAGGCCGGTGTCATCAAAACTGGTGTCTGTGGTAGTACCAATCTGGACATTATCGCGGTAAACGTTATAACCGTTGACTCCGAAGGTGCTCAAGCTGGCCGCCCAGCTAAGCTGGACATCGTTCTCATCTAAGGCCACGGCACTAATAACCGGCACCGAAAGCGGCTGAGGCTCTAGCCCAATTATGCCGTTAGGTGACCCGAGGCCAGAGGGCGTATCAAAGCCGGCTTCGGCCGTACAGTGAGTAGTTACCGAGGCGGTACAATCGTTACCACTAGTTATATCGTGCCAGAGCGAACTGCCGTAGTTAGCATAAAGCGCCTGCGGGCCGTATGTATTCGAAGGGACCCCGCCGGCAAGCGCCCAAATGGCGGCTACCAGCGGCGAAGCAAGTGAGGTGCCGCCAACTTGCTCCCAGCCACCGTTGTAAACAGCCATGCCGGTAGACGGATCGGCATCAGCTGATACGTCGCCCACTGCCCGGCTGGTGCCGCATCCGGCCGTATTCCAATTACTTAAGCTGGTTTGCCAGCTGGGCGGCCGATAATAACCGGCGCATCCGCCGCCGGAGCCCGACCAGACCTGTTCGCTCGCCCAAGTATCATCACTATTTATCTGCAAGCTGGTGCCGGCTACCGCCACTACATATGGGTTGTCGGCCGGCCAATTACCGGCGGCCTCGTTAGAGCCGCTGTCGCCAGTAGCCGCTAAAATGGCCACCCCAGGGTGCTCAACGTAAGCGTCCTCAGAAGTCATACTGCCGGATATCCCCCAGCTGTTAGTAACAGCCGTAACGCCCATGCCAGCGGCAGTATTGATGGCATAGCCTAGATCATCGCCTTCCATTAATACGATTTTGCAGGTTTGGCAGGTCATATGTACAGCCTGCACATCCAGATTCATTTCAAGAGCCCAGTTAGTATCAGAGGCCGCCGGTAACGGCGAGGTTTGATCGTCTTGATTAACTATACTTAAACAGCCGTTGGCGACAGTACAGTCCGGCAGGCCGTAATACTGATCAAATGCCGCCAAGTTACTTTCAATAGTGCCGCTCCCGCCGTAGCTACCATAATCGACAATCACTATAGTCTCTGGACCAAAACTAGCCGGCTGAGAGCAAATCGTCTGGATGCCGCCGCCGGGTGTGCAGGGCAGGTTATAAGCCGTATGGATTTCAGCCGGGCCGTAGCCGCCAACCGTAGCCGGAGTGGCGCCTTTTTGGACTTGATTAGCGCTATTGACCACCACGTCGGACAGGCAATGAGGTAAGCCTGGGCCGACTTCCGGACAGACGGCTTTAAATTTCCGAGTCTCTATGGCCAGCGGGGTTGGCGCATTTGATAAATAGTCCGCCGACACTTGGCCGCCAAAAAAATGTAAGCTAAACAAACTAGCAGTTAAGATTAAAATTAAGCCGGCTAACCGCCGGTTTTGATCGATAAAGCGGCAATAGCCCAAGAATTTTTTCGGCCTCACATTTTGTCTCTTTGTTTAAGGACTGTTTTACGGGTAAATTGTAGCAATTACTAACCATAAGCGCCAGAAGCCTTACAAAACCTCCAGGCTATCAAGAGTTTTAATCGGCCTCAACTGACCTCTGGCAAACAAAGTTATCGAGGTTATAAGAGCGGTGGCTAAGATTAATATGCCGGCAACTCGAAGAGCAATAGTCAGCCCGTCGCCAAATGCCTGATAGGCGGAGTTGGTAATCTGCTGGATGAGTGCGGGATGAGCCAGCACCTTACTAGCGTTGACATGAATATTGGGCGGGGTATTGCCGCCATGGGTGGTGGCGTAAATGACTAAGGACTGAAAGCTGTCCGGCAGACCGATGGCCGACAGTTTTTGGGTTAGGTGCGTCGTCAGCTGGCCGTTAACAATCGAACCTAAAATCGCTACCCCAAAAACGCCGCCCAGCTCACGGGAAGTGTTTAGTGTCGAGGCCGCCATGCCGGAGCGTTTTTGCGGCACTATAGCCAGCACCGATACAGCAGAAGTAGTTAAGGCTATACCAAAACCCAAGCCCGTCACAGCCAGCGGCCAGGCCAAAGAAGTAAGTTTGAGGTCCGGCGTCAGCACACCATTAACGGCAAAAACGCCGCCGCCGGCCAGTAAGCTACCGACGCTTAAAGGCAGTAGGGGTGCCGTTTTAGACAGCCAGCGGCCCGAGAATAAGGCGCCGGCTATCATGGCCAAGGCCATAGTTACGAATGATAGAGCTATCTGATAACCGCTAAAGCCGGCGATAATCTGCAGATAAAGAGCCGTGAAGAAAAAGATGGCAAAAACGCCGAAATTAACCGAAAAAGCCGTGAAGTTAGAAAGAGTGAATAGAGGACTGCGGAAGAACTTTAATTTAAGTACCGGGTCGGCGTGGCGCCGCTCGGCTAGCAAAAAGGCTAGGGCGGTAAGGCCGGCGACCACAAATAAAACAATAATGTACCAGGCACCGTAGCCGTCTGTCTCACCACGGATGACGGCAAAAGTAGCGGCGATTATACTGACAGCTCCCAGTATCAGACCGCGTGCATCTAGTCGACGGCCGGCACGGTCTGAGCTTTCCGGTAGGACCAGTGCGCCGGCTATTAAAGCAAATACGCCTAAAACAAGACTTAGCAGAAAAACACCCCGCCAGCTATAGGCGCCGGTTATCAGTCCGCCGATTATTGGCCCAAAGGCCAGCGCCACGGCAGAGACGGCCGTCCAGACAGCTAAAGCCCGAGCTCGCCGCCGCTGATCGGGATAAATCTGTCTGATCATTGACAGCGTGCCTGGCTCGCTGGCCGCCGCGCCGATACCCATAATTACTCGGCCGGCAGTCAATACGGCCACCGATGGCGCAAACAGGCTAATAGCCGAGCCGGCTGAAAACAGCACTACGCCAGAGAGCATTATTTTCTTTCGGCCGAATAAATCACCCAACGTGCCGCCCGTCAGCATTAAAGCCGCAAAGGTCAGCATATAGCCGTCGACTATCCATTGCAGATCCTGCACGCCGGCACTAAGGTCTGACTGTACGCCAGCCAGCACCACGCTGACGATGGTGTTATCCAAGAAGGTTAGAAACAGTATCAAGCAAAGAACAGCTAACGAGCCTCGTCCTAACCCCTTGGACCACCTAATCATTTGCTGGATTTTAGTTTAAGAAGCTACTGAGTAGTACCAGTACCAGTCCCGCCGCCGGTCTGACCCGTGCCCTGAGTGGAGCCGCTAGTGCCGCCGCTTTGAGAGCCGCTAGCACCGCTAGATGAGCCCCCCGGGCAATTTGGCGGAACTTGGCCGGAAAGACCCAGCAGGTTACAAAAAGCACCATCGCTAACCTTCCAGGTGCCGTTTTGCAGGACAGCCTGGCCGGTTTGCTTACTTAGCACCGCTTGCTTGTTTTGGTAAATCGTGTAGGTAACCGTGGCACTACTAGGAGTGTTTATGGCTACACTGCTGACGGTGGCGGTTGTAGCTTTGGCCGCCGGCGACTGGGCTTGGGCGTCAATCACCTGAGAAAATTGCTGGCCGTTTTGCAGTAACGCCACTTTTTGCTGAGCCGGTGTGGCACCGTTAAAGAATTTCACCCAGTTAGCTCGAATTTTATTTTGCTTTTGCGCGGTTGAACTAACCGAATTCTGGTTATTGCCGTTTGTATTGTTATTATTGCCGGCGACCAGCCACCAGATGATCAACGCAATAATTATAAGAATGATGATGATACCGATACCAGACCAAAAACGTCCGGCCCGGCCCCCCCTTGGCGCTTGCGGCTCTTGCCGACTAGTTGAATCCATAAAACCTCCTTGCCCTCTAAGCAATTCTAATAGCCTCGGGGCTTTCTTATATAACCGTAGAATAGACCCGACCTAACATAGCCGTCAATAAAATTTCCGGTATAACGCTTATTAGCTGACCCCTGTTATAACAGTTGACATTATATTTATCTGACCCCTGACTGTTATAATTATGACATGGAACTTCAGGCGGCGCTTGGAGGCGATGATTACTATAAACAGCTTGAGAAGGTTCTGGCTCAGCCAAAGTCCCGTCACCAGTGGGAAGAGTTAGTGGTCAACGCCCCCTTTTCTAATCCCAAAGCTACGGCTCTTTTAGGGCTGGGTATTGTGGTTCTGCTACTCGTAAACAAAAAAGGCCGCACTATCGACCGCATTGCTGTCGCCAACACCGAGATGACTATGGGAACTTTTGCCATGACCGCCAAACCCTTCCGCGAAATTAAAATCCCTCTGGGCTATCACCACAATTTTATTGCCCGGGCTATCAAGGAGAACCACTACATGATAACCAGTGACTGGCAGTATTTATTTAACCCGTCACTAACTCCTGAGCAGGCCCGCTTTAACCAAGCCGGGGGCGGCATTGCCTGCAGTGTAGTTTACCCCTTGCCGCACATCCTGGACGGCGGAGCAATGATTTTTAGCTACTACGAGGCTCTAGGACGCATCAGCGCCGGCCACCATAACTTTATGACTCGTTACGTTTCGCTGGTCCAAAAAAGTTTTAACCGTTTACCTGCGCACCAGGCGTGAATCCGGCGGTATAATCATTTCTTCACAGCGGCCGTTACGCCAGCGGACGAGCAGTTCCGGGTCTAGTGACCGGCTGGGGTCAATCATATAAAGCACATATGAAAAATCCGTCCAGGCAGACGGAAAATGTAACTTGGAGGGGGCGCTTTGGTCAATTTCGGCAAAGTCCTGGATTAAGATTACGCCGCCCGGCGCCAGCAGTCTAAGAGCATTATTGATAACTTTTACCCTATCTTCTTCGGATAGCTGGTTTAGGGTAGTAAATATGGTCACCACGTTAAAACGCAGGTGCTCTGATAAGACCGGCTGGTCATCCTCAGAGACTTGGCCGGCCTCTGCGATGGTTAGTTCTCTGATAAAGTCATTAACACTGTCGTCATTCGAAAAGTCGACTCTGGAGAAATTAAGCCGCGGATCGTCAAATTCAATCAATCTATCAAAGCGCTCCATTACAATCTGATTATCCAGCTCGCTAGTATAATGGCAGGCTTTTACCCAGATTACTTGGTCGTGGTTGCCGCGGTGTACCCCTGTTATGTCTACACCGTAAACTTTAGCAATCTTTAGCCTCTCGTCGATAAGGTCGTTGTAATGGTGGGTAACCTCTGGTTCGTAGTTTTCTCTGGATAGCGGCAAGACACGTCTCGGCCGTTCGGCTTCAGCCTGATCATAGGCATGTATATAACTGTAGGGTTCATCTGACAATTCTTCTTTTTCGCCCAGCCCCACACTACAGCCGACATTCAGCCACCGGGCACCTCCTGCTGGGATTTTATTTCTAATTATGTCTAGCGGGATATGCAAGCCTTTATAGCGGCCCGGTATATTTGTCTGGACTCGCCGGTACATTAGAGAATACTCCAGCTCTTCATATAAGTGATACTGGCTTAAGACAAAATCAAGTAATTCACGCCAGGCTTCCTTTTTGTCAAAATCGGCGGGGAATTGATAAGCAAGATTAGGCAGTTGACTGATATTGCCAGTTTTTAGCCAGACGTTTACAAGCCGCTCGTTATTGGCTAAAAGACCGATATAGTTCATCGATCTCAGAAATAAATCGGCGGCCTGCAAGGGGCTGTGCAAGGGCGATTTAAGCGGTTCTTCCGCCATCCCCAGTTGGCTGGGCTGGTTATGAAATTCAACCATAAACTGCATAAGATTTGTCAGCGTAAAAGTTTTTGGTGAAATTTTGGACTGCTCAAAGGCCGCCATAACATCAACCGGCTCTAGCTGAATAGAATCTATATCTTGCGCTTCATAGCCGCCGGCCAGGGCTTCCTCGTCCAGGATGTCAACTACGGCCTCGGCAAAAGCTTTGTGCCGAGGATCATTGGCCCTCGGCACCTCACGCCAGCCCTCCAGAACTGATTTTACGGCGGGGAAAGTCAAGCTCTCCGGGTTGGGAAAACCAGATTCCGCCCCGCTAATTTCTCCCCGTGGCATAATTGTTAATTTAACCATTTTCTTGCCCTGCAAACAAGTTAAAATTTTAATATTAACTTCTCAGGTGTTTGTTAAAATGAGACTATGGCACAGCAGGAAAATCAAAGGCGGGTTCAAGCCGGCGCCATTGCCGAGCTAAAGGCCCAGATTGAAGAATTATTAAGACAGCAAAGGAGTTTAAACCGGCGAGCCGGATCGCTCCAGCGGCGCAATATTCAATTGCAGGAGCTCAACCGAATCAAAGACGAATTCATAGCTGTAGCCTCTCACCAGCTACGCACACCGGCCACGGGCGTAAAGCAGTATCTTGGCCTACTACTGCAGGGTTACGCCGACCCACTGAGCGATAATCAGCGGGTTTTCTTAGAAAAGGCTAATGAGGGTAATGACCGCCAGCTAAGGATAATTGATGACCTCTTGCAGGTAGCTCAAGTTGATTCTGAAAGCTTTAGCATGCGCCTGGCGCCGCTTGATATCGGCCAGGTGGTAGCTGTCACCATTGACGGTCTGCGCAAAAAACTAGAAAGCAGAAAGCAGGCTATAGATTACCTGGCCCCCAAAAAGAAAATTATGATTTTAGGCGACGCCGAGCGCTTGCCGATGGTTTTTGAAAATCTAGTCGATAACGCCAGTAACTATTCCTATGATGAAGATAAAATATCCGTCCGGCTAAGAACTTTTAAGGGGTATGCTCTGGTTGAGATCCAGGATCAGGGCGTAGGCATAAACCGGCGGGATATACCGCTACTCTTCCAAAAGTTTTCGCGTATCCCCAATGCCTTAAGCGTAGAGGTTGGCGGCACTGGTCTTGGGCTTTATTGGGCTCAAAAAATCGTCAATATGCACGGCGGCGAAATCATTGTCACTTCCGAGCCCGACAGCGGAAGCACTTTTACAGTAAAGATACCGGTGGCGCCGGAATAAATTTTACATTGAAGTTTGACCTTGTTATGTATAATGATTGGTTAGCATTGGGATAAGAAGTAAGATGGCCAAGATATTAATTGTCGAAGATGAAAAACTGCTCAACGAAGCCTATGAGCTAGTTTTGAAAAAAGAGGGGCACGACGTTGCCAGCGTTTTTAATGGCGCCGAGGCCCTGGAGATTTATGCCAAGTTCGACCCAGATCTAGTTTTACTTGATCTGCGCATGCCCAAAATGGACGGTGTAGAATTTCTGCGTCAGCTCCAGCCGGCCAAGAATTACCCTAAGGCCAAGATTATAATTTTCAGTAACTACGATGAGCAAAAAGAGATCGACGAAGCGTTTGAAAACGGCGCCACCCGCTATATTTTAAAGGCCTGGAGCTCGCCGGCCGAACTTATCAAGGTCGTCAAAGAAACCCTCGGCTCCGAAAACTCAGAGGACTAGCTCGTTAAAATCGCTTTCGCCCAAAATCCGCTGGGCTTTATCTATATTGACGACGTAGTAAATATCTTTGATAGACAATATGCCGGTTTTTTTGAGTTTGCCGATCTCGGTACTGACGGTCTCGCGGGTCAGACCGACTAGATTGGCAATCTCTTGGTGCGTTAGCCTCAAGGGTATCTGGTAGTGATTTTTGGTCACCTCTTTACCAAAGCGTAGGACCAAGTACTGCAAGATGTGCAAAAGCTTGTCGCCGGAGCGCAACTGCTCCAGCGCGTGCAGGTGCATGGTGGAGCCGATATACATAGAAATAAATTGGTCCAGCAAGGCCAGCGATAAATCTTTATGAGAATTGATAAAATCAATCAGCTCATCTCTAGGGATGGAGCAAATCTCGCAATCGGTAAAAGTGTCGCAGTAATAAAGCGATACCGGCGAGCGCGAAAATAGCCACTCGCTAGGCAGTAGGGCCTCTTGGCCTTCGTAGCCGACTACCTTTTCCTCGCCGCCGGACGAAATGTTATAAAGCTTAACCACACCGGAGCGTACATACATAACGGAGCGGGGGATTTCGCCTTGGTAAAACAATGGCCGGCCCTTTTTAATCAGGCGGGGCGGGTAATGGGAGCAAAAGTCACGCAGAATATTGCCGTCAAATTGCAAGTTTTGAGCCATACCTTACAATTATACAGGCAGACAATCAATACTTACACCATAAGCGGCTTGGTGAGGGAAGGGCGGGCCTGTAATTGGCCTCACAGACAAAACTCAGCTAAAATCAATAGTATAAATTGTTCATCCGCTTAACATAGCTCAAGAGAGGAATTTTGCATTTCACGTCTCATTTAACAGATTATTTGTATGCCAATGCCGATAATTTTGGCACAAAATCCGCGATTGTTACCGCCGAGCGGACGCTCAGCTGGCAGGAGCTTGCCCGCGAGACTTCCAGCGCGGCCGCCGGTCTATCGCGGTTAGTTAAATCCGATTCTCAGCAGTTGGTTGGCATTTTAATGTCCAACACTTGGGAATTCGTGGTGGCGTATTTGGCTATCCTTCAGACCGGCCACATTGCCGTACCGATTGATGTCATCTTTAAAGAACTAGAGATTGAGGCTATTACCCGCCAGGTCCCGCCGGCCCTAATAATTGCCGATAAGGCTAACCGCCGACGCCTGCCGGCTGGGGCCAAGGCCGTAGAACTAACCGATCTTTATAAAAAGCCCAGCGGCAAGGAAAAATCCATTCGGCTTGACCCCAAAAAGCAGGCCGCCATACTGCTGTTTACTTCCGGCACCACCGGCAGACCCAAAGTCGTACCTTACACTCACGCCATGAACAGCTGGAATATCGAGACTTGCTCTAAGGTCTGGGACTGGACCAGCGACGACAGCCAGTTAATCAGCCTGCGCTTATCACATATGTACGGGATCGTCATGGGGCTCGCTGGCTCGCTTTACCACGGCAATACCATGTATTTACAGGATAGGTTTAATGAGGAGGATACTCTGAATCTGCTAGCTAGCGGCAAAGTTACTATGTTCCCGCACGGGCCGTTAGTCTTTGCTAGGTTACTAGGAGCCGCCGAGCGTAAGCGCTGGGATTTATCCAGAGTCCGGTTGTTTATTTCTGGTTCTGGCCCCTTACCGCCGGCCGTCTGGCAAAAATTTAAAGATAGGTTTGGCGCCGAGATTCTAGAAGTATACGGCTCAAACGAGACCGGCCGGATTGCCTCTAATCTTTTAGACGAGCGGATTCCTGGCTCGCCGGGCCGGCCTCTGCCGGATGTTAGTTTGCGTTTTAGCGATGAGGGCGAAGTGCTAGTAAAGTCACCGGGTGTTTTCCCTGGTTACTGGCAAAACGAGCAGTTAACCAAGTCCCAGCTGGAGCCGGACGGCTATTGGCACACCGGCGATTTGGGCGAGCTGGCAGACGGCCGGGTAGTGCTAAAAAGCCGGCTGGTTGAGCGTATCCGCCGCCAAGGCTACAGCGTCTCGCCGCGCGATGTCGAATGGGCCCTTTATACGAACCCAGCTATCAAAGATGTTACAGTCGTCGGCATCCAAGAGCCCGGACAGGCTAATGACCAGCTGGTTTATTTTATGACCACCGATTTAAACGAGGAGCAAATCCGAGTCTTTTGTAAAACTGCCTTACCGTCAATTTGGCGGCCCGATAAAATCATCCTTTTAGACGAACTGCCCCGTACCCGAAGCTCTAAAGTTAATATTCCGGCTTTAAAGGCCCTGATTTAGGAACGCCGTGGTAAACAAAGTCAAAACTGCAGTCATGGTCCAAGCGGCAAAACCAGAGCGGCTGATAGCTCTGGATATTATCCGTGGCTTTTTCCTTCTGGTTATTATGATTGACCACGTTGAGATGTATCCCAGCATTTTTGATCTAGTTACCGGCCGGGGCCGGATGTATGTCTCGGCGGCTGAGGGCTTCTTCTTTATGTCCGGCATGCTAGTCGGCCTGGTTTATCGGCGGCGGCTGGCGCGCGGTATGAAATTTATCTTTGGCAAAATGTGGCGCCGGGCGCTAGAGCTTTACATTGCCTCTATTTTCTTTACTCTGCTTTATACCTGGCTGGCTCTGCACTTTAACCATCCCGATATCAAAGACGGGCTTTATACGGTTACCAACTGGCCGCACATATTTAAAGAGACCGTGCTTATGCGTTACGGCTATGGCTGGGCCGATTTTCTAGACCGTTTTGCCATACTGATGTTTTTGGCGCCGTTTGCCTTCTACTTAATCACAAAAGGGAGATGGTGGTTACTGGCTATCATTAGCGCCGTGGCCTGGGCATTTCGCGGTAATGGCTTTACTTTGAGCTGGCAGATTATTTTCGCCTCGGCCATGATAATCGGTTACTACTGGTATGATATTCGCGCCCGCTGGGACTCTCTGGCCGCTAAAGCTAAACTCCGCCTAAAACAGTCTGTCCTTGCTTTGACCATAATTACCGGCGCTATGAGCTGGGCCAGCGTATTTATCTTGTCGCTACTTAATGAGCGGCTAAGCTCTTTGCCGGCCTCTTTACAAAGTTTTACTCACGGCTGGAATTCGTTTAACGCCTGGATCTGGCTATATGACCAAAAATGGACCATCGGCCCGATTAGAATTGTGCTGTTTTTGCTTTGGTTCTCGGCGCTCTTCATGTTGGTCAACCGTTACCAAAAACCAATCAGCCGGGTCACTAAAGGGGTGGTCGAGACCGTAGGGCGCAATAGCCTGTTTGTCTATGTTACGCACTCGATCATTGTCTTCGGCCTTAGACTGCTCATTAACACGACCGGCCAGGCACTATGGGTGAACTTTTTGGTCACAGCCGGCGGCCTGGCTGTGCTGGTCGCTATAACTTTGACTTATGTACGCTTTATGCCGCCGCGGGAAGAGCGGGCCAAAATCATGGCTCAGATTAAGCGCGGCCTGCTGGCCCGGCCAGCCAGTGCTGAATCTTAAGACGATTTTAAAAGACTAAGTGACCGGCTCCAGATAGCGGAGCGCTGAGGGCCTAAGCCGTGATTGCCGCCCGGATAGACAAAGTATTGATGCGGTTTGCCTAATTTAGTCAGTGCCCTATCGAGATCAGCTGACATCAGCGGCGGGACGGTATGATCGGCCGTGCCGACATGGATTTGGATGTAGCCTTTGGTGTCTTTTAAATAATTGAGCGGGCTGACCTTGTCCCAAAACACCGGATTGCTAAGCGGGGTACCATGAGCTGTCAGTTCGGCTAGCCGGGTATTGGCGGCCGCCGGATCGGATATATCGGATATTGGCGTATAAGCAGTAAACATGTCCTGGATGGTTCCCACCGGGCCAGACAGTAAAATAATATCTTTATAGTCCGAGCTGACCACCGCCGCCCGTAGGGCAATATAAGCTCCCAGGCTGTGGCCCCAGATACTGATGTTGTTCTTATTAAGGTAAGGAGTCCGTTTGGCGGCCGCCGTTAGGCTCAAGACATCAGTGTTATAAGCCGAAGAATAATAAGCGCCATCCGGCTGGCCGTCATTTATAGACAGCCCCTGGCCGCGGTAATCCGGCTTTAGTACGGCAAAGCCGTGTGATGAATAAAACTGGACGTCGTTAAGATATGATTTGGTCGTGGAATAACTCCAGGGCTCGGCATAGCCATGGCACAAAATCAGCACCGGATAGCCGCCGGCCGGCGGCGGCGATAGGGGCAAACTCATTAAGCCGTATTCGGTTAAATTATCATGCGGCACACTAAAGCTAAATACGAATTGATGCGATGAACCGTGGATACCTAAATCCTGCTGTCTTTTCACGGCCGAGCTAGTAAAAACTGCCCGGCGCAGGTCGGCAATCGATAGGCTTTTATATAACTGTTGGTCGGCAGTAACCGCCCCACCCGATTGGCCGCTTTGGCTATCCCAATCTAAGTAATTTAAAAATATAAACCAGGCTAAAAAAGTAGCAAATAGCGCCAGACCAACAAGATATAAGAAATGCTCGATTTTTAAAAGGCGCCTTAGCTCACGGGCGCTAAGCCTTAGTTTTAGTGGCCGGGCAAAGTAAATTTTTGGTGTTAATTGTTCTTTTGACACTAACTTACATGATATCTCATTTGTCTAACAATAATGTCGCTAGTCGCTAGCAGTTTTTAAATAAAAATAAACGGCCCCTTTTGCTAAAGCTTACTCATTTTAACTAAGGCATTTAATGTCGTGCCTCAGTGCTTAGCCTACGGAGCCGCTATTTTACCATCAAAACGGTTTTAGCTAGATTAGCCGTAACCGCCTGAAACTAAGATGAATTTTTAAATTACCTGGTGGCGGATTTTCTTCCAGCGCCTAGCCTGCATTTGATGCGAACGGGCGCGCCAGGAATCATTGTCTTCGAGATCAGAAAGCTCTATATCGGAAAGTTTGGTCGGCTTAGTTATGATGTAATATTTTGTGAACTCATCTTGATGTTTTTTCTTTCCATTTAAAGCTTGGTCCCTCGACATTTGTCCCCCTAAATTTATTTTACGGTTTAATCATAAGCTGTCTTATTGTTGGCCTGCTGTGAACTAACTTACGCTTAATTTGTAAAAAAATTCACACCCAGCCATAATTCTGGAGGTGACAGCTATCCGATACCTTAAAGAGGCAGACACGACGGTCCTCGCCGGTTTCTTGGCGGCTGAGCTAAATGAGCTAGCTCGGGCCCGCGGCTCGATTTTGGTTCTTCTCTCCGGCGGCTCGGCTATAGACCTGGCCGTTAAGCTAAGGCAGTTAATTGACGTCTCGGCCGGCCGCTGGTGCTTTAGCTTAGCCGACGAGCGCTTTGGCCCGCCGGGGCACGCTGACTCTAACTGGACCCAACTGACTAGCGCCGGCTTTTCTTTAGAAAATATCGATTTCTACGCGCCGCTAAACGGCGATAATCTAGATGAGACGGTTCGGGCTTTTAATGACTTTTTAGCTAAAGCCGACAAGGAATATTCTATCCGGGTTGGCCTGTTTGGCATGGGTGCCGACGGCCACACTGCTGGCATTTTACCGCACAGCCCGGCGGTTGACGCGCCCGGACTGGCTACCAGTTATCAGGGGCCCGACTACCAGCGCATCACTGTCACACCAAGCTTTATCGCTGGCCTGGATAAAGCCTACCTATACGCCATGGGCGAGAATAAACATCAGCAGTTTGATAAACTAGAGACAGATTTACCGCTCAACGGCCAGCCGGCTCAAATTTTAAAGCAGGTGGCCAGCCTAACGGTTATCAACGATTATAAGGGGGGAAGTTTATGACAATTGGTTTTAGCGGTCTGGGTAAAATGGGCTCGCAGTTGGTCCAGCGTCTGCTGTCGGCCGGACACCAAGTTTACGTAGTTAACCGAAGCCCCGAACCGGTCGATAAAATGCTGGCCCAAGGCGCCCAAAGAGGCGAAAGTCTAGAGAACCTAACCCAAGTTTTAAAGCCGGTGATTATCTGGCTGATGGTGCCAGCTGATATAGTCGATCAGCAGTTTGAGACTGTGCTGG
Organism: Saccharimonadales bacterium (SeqCode); assembly: GCA_035717985.1. Taxonomy (GTDB): domain Bacteria; phylum Patescibacteriota; class Saccharimonadia; order Saccharimonadales; family UBA10212; genus DASTHW01. Next base: position 28,035 of record DASTHW010000012.1, read on the forward strand.
CTAAAGCCCCCGAGGGTGCCATTATCATTGACGGCGGCAATTCCGATTTTCGCTTAACCCAAGCCCGGGCCGCTAAAGCCCAGGCTAAAGGCGTTCACTTTATAGACGTCGGCACTAGCGGCGGCATCCTTGGCGGCAAAAACGGCTTTTCAATGATGGTTGGCGGCGATACTGAGGCCGTAAAGTCCATTTCGCCGATTATCGACGCGCTAGCGCATCCGTACGGCTGGCATCACTTTGGCCCGGCCGGCGCCGGCCACTTTGTCAAAATGGTGCATAACGCTATTGAATACGGCATGATGGAGTCTTATGCCGAGGGTTATCGCATGCTCAAAGAAGGACCGATTGCCGAGCTCGATTTAGTCAACGCCGGGCGGGTGTGGCAGCACGGCAGTATCATTGAGTCACTGTTAAATCAGCTGACCATGGAGGCGCTAGAGGAAAACCCGTCGCTGGAGGGTGTGGAGGGTGTAGTAGCTGAGTCCGGCGAGGCCCGTTGGACGCTAGAACTAGCCAACCAAATGAACTTGCCTATGCCGGCTATCCAGGCGGCCTTTGATGTCCGTCTTAAAAGTCAGCAGGGAGAAGTTAACTACGCCACCAAGCTGTTGGCCGCTATGCGTAATAAATTTGGCGGTCACCAAATAAACCCGAACCAATAATTATTTTGGAATCTGCTTGTGGGCGATGGCCAAACGCCAGCTTCGCCAGCCGGCCATGACTGCCAGGCTAAGCCGGCCCCACAATCTGCCGGCAGTCTTTATCACATATGGTGTAACTAGGTAGCCGACGACGGCATAAACAATGCCGCAGATGATATCAAAAACGTAGTGCTCGCCCTCGTAAACTGTACCCAGGTATATCAAGAATGGATAAATGGCGGCCAGCAAGCTCCAGCGCCAGCCGTAAAGTTTATAAACCAAAATTATTAGTACCGTCGCCCAGGCGGCGTGCAAAGAAGGCAAGGCGGCTACTGGGTTCGCGGCAATGTGGTTATAAAATGATGGAAAATTTTTTAGGCCCAGTCCAGCCCAGACCTGACTGGAAATCCGGGTTATTGGCTGGATATAGTGGTTTTGGCTAGCTAGCCAGGGAGGGGCGGCCGGCAGTAAAAAGAAAGTCAAAAAGGCGCCAAAAGCCGTCACCAAATAAGTCCCCACCACTCGCCAATATTGACTTTCACGCGTCTTCCACACAATCAGCGCTAGAGCCAGCGGAATAATAAAATGGGCCATGTAGGCAAGATAAAAAACGTAGTCATACCAGCTGGTGCGACCGTGCCATAGTGCCTGCTGGAGGCTGACCGTCGGCAGTTGGCCAAAAATCAGATGGTCCATATGCGGTGATAGGTAGTAATTGACATGGCTATTTAAGCGATCGGCCACACTCCGAAACGATTCATAGGCAAGCAGGACCAGCACAAACGGCGCAATCCGTTTGAGCATGGCTAGAGCTTGATTGAAAGCCATGAAAATAAAAAATAGAAAAATCAGCAGTTTATCAGGAGTAGGGAAGCTGGGTCGCCAAGCAAATAGACCAATACAGATCAGGCTGGCGGCTAGGCCGATCGACCTGGCTAAGCGCCTATTTATTTTCATTTCCAGCTCTAATTGTACCAGCCGTCGCGCTTGGGAATTGCGGTCGCTCAGTTATATTTCAGTTAAATTAAAGTAAAATTATTAGAGATGAGAATATTAGTTATAGAGGACGAGCATAAAATTGCCAGCGCCATTAAAAAGGGCCTGGCTCAAGAGCGCTGGGCGGTTGACCTAGCTTATGATGGCGACAGCGGCCTGGCGGCCGCCCTGGCCGAAGATTACGATATCATAATTATTGACCGCATGCTCCCCGGCTCAATTGAGGGTCTCGACATTTGCCGCTCCTTGAGAGATAGAGGAATCCATACACCGATACTTCTGCTGACAGCCAAAGGCCAGATCCGCGACAAAGTAGAAGGCCTAAATGCCGGTGCCGACGACTATTTAGTAAAACCATTTTCCTTTGAGGAGCTACTAGCCCGAATCCGGGCACTACTACGGCGACCGCCTAAAACTACTGGCCGAATTCTAAAGATTGCCGATTTAACGCTAAACCCCGCCAGCTATCAGGTAACCCGGGCCGGCAAACCGATTAATTTGAGCGCCAAAGAATTTGCACTTTTGGAGTACATGATGCGAAGCGCCGGCCAAATCTTGAGCAAAGAGAATATTATTGCCCATGTCTGGGATTTTGACGCCGACATACTGCCCAATACAGTCGAGGTCTATATCGGCTACCTGCGCTCCAAAATAGACCGGCCCTTTAACCGGCCGCTAATCCATACCCAGCGCGGCTTTGGCTATAAAATCGGACCAGCCGGCTCATGAATAACATGTTCCACTCGGCCGCCTTACGGCTAACGGGCTGGTACCTAGCCATCATCATGGCACTTTCTATCAGCTTTTCGTTTATTGTTTACCATTTTGCCGCGCAGGATTTAATATCCAGCTCTCAGCGCCAGGCTAGGCTGTTTGATCAATTTACTCTGCCGGATACCTATAATGCTCTGCGCCTGCAGAATCTAGCTGACGACTTAACCAGGATTAGAAGCAGTTTGGTCTTATTTAACATCTCTGTATTTATAGCCGGCGGCGGTATTAGCTACTGGCTGGCCCGGCGCACTCTGGAGCCGATTGAAGAAAATATGGAAGCTCAAATGCGCTTTACCGGCGATGCCAGCCACGAACTGCGCACACCGCTGACCATAATGCAGACCGAAAACGAAGTCGCGCTCCGCCGGCCGGATTTAACTAAAAAAGAAGCGGTCGAGCAGGTTAAAAGTAACTTAGAAGAGATAGCAAAGCTTAAGGCTTTGGCCGACGGCCTACTTCGCCTATCTGGCTTTGATAACCGCCAAATCAATAAAGAAAAGACGGCCTTAGCCGAAATAGTTAAGCAATCGCTGAGCCGCTGGGATAAAACCGCCAAAAAAAAGGACGTAAAGCTAAAAAGTGAAGTTAGAGAAGCCTATGTGGTGGGCGACAGCGAAAGCCTCTCTGAACTGATGTCGCTTTTAATTGATAACGCTCTTAAATACAGCCACAGGGGCGGCACAGTCAGCATTAAGTTAAGGAAAAAGGATAAGTCGGCTGTCATTAGTGTAGCCGACACCGGCCAGGGCATTGCCCCGACCGACCTGCCGCACGTCTTTGAGCGGTTTTATAGAGCTGACAACTCCCGTACCAAAAATTTAGCCGACGGCTACGGCCTGGGCCTGGCTATCGCCAAAAAAATTGTCGATTTACACGGCGGCGTCATAGAAGTAGTCAGTACTTTCGGCAAGGGTTCGACTTTTACTGTTAAACTGCCCCGGGCATAATAGACTTTAATAAGCATGAACCGCCACGCCCGCAAAAAAGATTTTGATGTACACCGGACTCTAGCTCAGGGTGCGCCTCGGGCTCATTCGCTAAGAGCCAAAAATGTACCGCTTGACGACACGGCTGAAACTAAGCCGGCGGCATCCGGCGGCCATGGCTTTTGGTTTTATCTCAAACGGCTAGTTATCGGCCTCGTGCTGCTAATCTTTGTCGGCGCCATTACTATTGGCGTCTGGGACGCTATCGAGTTAAGCCAGGCCTCCAAAAAGATGTTCGGCTCCGGCAACCTTTTCAGCCTATTTTTGGGCACAAATCTAGCTAGCCAAAACGGGCGCACCAATATTTTACTAGCCGGCTATTCGGCCGACGACCCCGGGCATGCCGGCGCCAACTTAACAGACTCAATTATGCTAATCAGCCTGGATAAAAACACCAAGACCGGATACCTGTTGAGCATACCGCGTGATCTATACGTCCAGATTCCCGGCGGTAGTTACAGCAAAATCAATGCGCTTTATGAGCAGGGGCAGGCTAATGGCTTTAGCGCCCCAGGTTATCCGTCCGGCGGCATGGGCCTGCTGGAGCAAACTGTCTCTAACTCTTTAGGGGTACCAATTAATTACTACGCCCTGATCGACTACGCCGCTTTTCGCGATACTGTTAATGCCGTTGGCGGTGTAGATGTCACTATCAATAGCCCCGACGGACGGCTGTATGACCCAAACCGCGATTGGACCACCGGCGGCCCGCTAGTTGATCTATCAAACGGCACTCACCACCTAAACGGCCAGCAGGCACTGGACCTTGCCCGGGCCCGCGGCGATCCCTCGCCATACGGCTATGCTGTTGGCTTTGAACAGTCAGATTATCAACGCACCGCCGACCAGCGCATGTTATTGGTCGCGGTGCGCGCTAAGGCCGTCAGCTGGAAGAGCGTAATTAATCCAACCCGGGCGGGCCACCTGTTTGACGGTATGGCCAATAACGTTAAGACCGATATCAATACTTCAAATGTTATGCCACTATACGGCCTGATTGATAAGATAAAAATTAGCCAACTTAAATCTTATAGTCTAAATAAAATAGACGACAAAACTTTGCTCAATCCCTATACTTCCTACTATAGCGGCGACAGCCTAATACCGGCCGCCGGCATAGATGATTTTTCTGCTATCCAGGCGGCTATCAGCCAGCTAAATCAGTGAGGCTACTTTAGCCACTCCTCGAACTGGTCGACCAATTTGTCGAAATTGCTTTTCCTTGTGTCGTGCAGTTTGTTGATTAACAAACTAGTGCCGATAACCGCACCCATGGCCGCTAGGCCGGCCGCCATTTTCTTATTGTCCTTTGATTTCATAAACACCCCTTTCCGCTTTCAATACTAATTGGCTTGCCAGTCAGGATGCTGTTATTTATCTCACATAAGCGTGTTTAGGTGAGCCCGCTGACTAAAAGTTTATTTATGCTTAAGCGAATTGGCACTAAAACTGTTATCATAGTAAGCGAGCATGAGGGTAAAACAAAGAAGACTGGCTGGGCTGGCGATAGCTGTGTTGGCCGTGATCGTCGGCGTGATAGCGCTTGTCATTTATCTATCACATCATGATATCGCCATACTCCAGCCGGCCGGCGCAGTCGGGCAAAAGGAGCGCAATCTCATTATTTTGGCGGTAGCGCTTTGCGCCATAGTCGTCATTCCGGTTTTTGCTATCACCATAGCCGTAGCCATAAAGTACCGGGAAGGCAATACGCGATCTAAAAAATACCGTCCAGACTACGACCATAGCCGGGTGCTAGAGTTCACTTGGTGGGGTATCCCTATCGTTTTAATTACTATTTTGGCCGTAGTAGCCTGGAACAGCAGTCACAGCCTGGACCCTTATCGGGCGCTCGCCAGCTCTAAGCCAACTATGACCGTCCAAGTAGTATCGCTAGATTGGAAATGGCTGTTTATTTATCCAAAGCAAAATATCGCCAGCGTTAACTATGCCATGATTCCGGTTAACACGCCGGTCGATTTTCAGACTACGTCCGATACAGTCATGAACTCCTTTTGGGTGCCGGCGTTAGGCGGTCAGATTTATTCGATGCCCGGCATGAAAACTCAGCTTCACTTAATTGCCGACAAAACTGGCTCTTTCAGCGGCAGTTCGGCTAATATCAGCGGCCAGGGCTTTGCCGGCATGACTTTTTCTATTAAATCCGGCAGTTCGGCCGGCTTCAATAGCTGGGTCAAAACCGCCCGCGCCAGTATGCGCCCGCTCAATAGCACTAGCTACGCCAGTCTAGCTAGGCCCAGCCAAAACGTTCCGGTATCTTACTATTCCTCGGTCTCGCCGGGCCTGTTTGACGGAATCATTATGAAATATATGCAACCGATGAATCCTGCCGGCGCCAGCCCTATGCCAATGAATTCAGGCACCAGCAGTGGTTCTATGCCAATGAATTCCGGAAGTAGTAATTCTATGCCGATGGGCTCTGGCAGTTCTATGCCGGCAATGGAGGGCATGTGATTAGCACACTCGCCGGCCTGTTTGGCAGATTAAACATGCACTCCTTCCCGCAAGAACGCGTCACTCAGGGCGGCGCCCTAGCGGTGGTCGCGGCGGTGATCGTTGTGCTGGCGCTATTAACTTATTTCAAACGATGGAAGTGGCTGTGGCGCGAGTGGCTGACTACCACCGATCCTAAGAAAATCGGCGTCATGTATATAATTGTGGCCCTTTTGATGCTCCTGCGAGGATTGTCCGACGCTGTGATGATGCGCGCTCAGCAGGCCACATCAGTGGGTGTCCATCACGGCGTTTTAAGCTCTAATACCTTTCAGCAGGTCTTTTCGGCTCACGGCACAATCATGATTTTCTTTTTCGCCATGGGTATTTTATTTGGGCTATTCAACCTCATCGTACCGCTTCAAATCGGTAGCCGCGACGTAGCCTTTCCCACCTTAAACGCCACCAGTTTTTGGCTGTTTGCGGCCGGCATGGTGCTAGTTAATTTGTCATTGGTTATCGGTGAATTCTCGGCCGCCGGCTGGCTGGCCTATCCGCCGCTTTCTGAACTAGCCTATAGCCCCGGTACTGGCGTGGACTATTGGATTTGGTCGCTTGAGATTGCCGGCATAGGTAGCTTGATGAGCGGCATAAACTTTTTTGTAACCATTGTTAAAATGCGTGCCCCTGGTATGAGCCTGATGAAAATGCCGTTATTTACCTGGAGCGCCGCTACCACTGCGGTAATGATAATGTTTGCTTTTCCGATTTTAACTGTCACTTTAACTTTGCTGGCGCTGGACCGCACGCTGGGCATGCACTTCTTCACGGCCGGGCAGGGCGGCAATGCCATGATGTATGTCAACTTAATCTGGGCCTGGGGCCACCCGGAAGTCTATATCTTAGTCCTGCCGGCTTTTGGCATTTATTCGGAAATCGTCGCCACCTTTAGCCGTAAACGCCTGTTTGGCTATACTTCAATGGTCCTAGCTCTTGCTTCGATTGCCGTTTTGTCATTCACGGTCTGGCTCCATCACTTCTTTACTATGGGCGCCGGCGCCGACGTTAATGCCGTCTTTGGCATCATGACTATGCTAATCGCCATCCCGACGGGTGTAAAAATATTCAACTGGCTATTTACCATGTATCGGGGGCGGATTCATTTTGCCAGCCCGATGATCTGGTTTATGGGCTTCGTCTTTTTGTTCACCATGGGCGGCGTCGCCGGGGTGATGATGGCCGTGCCGCCAATTGATTTCCAGGTTCATAACAGCCTATTTTTGGTGGCCCACTTCCACACCATGATAATTTCCGGAGTAGTTTTTGGCTATCTGGCTGGTATTTCTTATTGGTTTCCTAAATTCTTCGGCTTTAAGCTCAATGAGCGGCTGGGTAAGTACGCCGCCTATTGCTGGATTGTCGGCTTTATTTTGGCCTTCGGCCCGCTTTATATACTTGGGTTAATGGGCGCCACTCGTAGACTAGACCACTATAGCGCCAGCACTGGCTGGCAGAGCCTGTTCATTGTAGCGGCCGTAGGCGTAGCTATTATTTGCCTGGGGGTATTCTTCCAGCTACTGCAAATTGCCTACAGCGTTTGGCAAAGAAAACGGCACCTCACTTGGGCTAGAGACCCCTGGAATGGCCGGACTTTAGAATGGGCTACCGCCTCGCCGCCGCCGGTCTATAATTTTGCCGTTTTACCAGACGCCAGCGAGCGGGACGCGTTTTGGGTTCAAAAACAAGCTGGTCAGTCGGCTAAAAAACCGCACTACGAGCCTATCCGCCTGCCTAAAAATAATCCCATTGGAATCATCATTTCAGCCTTCGCCTTTTTATTCGGTTTTGCCTTCATTTGGCATATTTGGTGGCTGGCGGTTATCAGCCTGCTGGCGGTTATTACCACCATCATTGTCCGCTCCACAGATGATGACACAGAGCGAATCATATCCGTTAAAGAGATTGAGCAAATCGAGGCCGCCGGCCGGGCTAGGGAGAAATACGCTTAAGATGGAAGAGTCAGCCGTAATGCCAGCCGAAAAAAATCGTCTAGAAGAAAAGGAGGCGACAAACAAAACGGTATTTGGCTTTTGGGTTTATATAATGACTGACTGCGTCCTATTCGCTAGCCTTTTTGCCACTTACGCCGTACTGCATTCCAACACTTTTGGCGGCCCGGGCGGTAAACAGCTATTTAGCCAACCCTATGCTTTGACCGAGACCTTAATTCTACTAACCAGCAGTTTCACGATGGGCTTGGCTATCTTAGCCAGCCGGCGGCGGGATAAAAGCCAGGTCCTGCTCTGGCTGGCCGTCACTTTTGCCCTGGGTGTAGCCTTTTTGGGCATGGAATTACACGAATTCAGTGACTTCGTAGCTCAAGGCAATAGCTGGCGGCGTAATGGCTTTTTGAGCGCCTTTTTCACGCTAGTTGGCACTCATGGTCTGCACATCACCAGCGGCCTGATATGGATTGCGGTGATGATTCAGCGAATCAGTACCCGCGGCCTTGGTGGTGTAAGCCTAAAGCGCCTAACCTTACTGAGCCTGTTTTGGCATTTTCTTGATATCGTCTGGATATTTATCTTCACCATAGTTTATCTGATGGGGGCCACCGGCGTATGAACCAGCTAAAACCCGAAGTGAAATCAACTAGCCGTCAGCCGGAACATCACGGTAGTGTTCAAACGTACACCGCCGGCTTTATCTTTTCGATTGCTCTTACGGTGGTAGCTTATTTGTTGGTTTCCCAGGGCGTCTATAGCGGGTGGAATTTGGTTTACGCCATCTTGGGCCTGGCTATCATCCAGTTGTTCGTCCAGATGATCTTCTTCCTGCACCTAGGTAGCGGACCCAGCCGCAAATGGAATCTGACTACCTTTGGTCTAATGATAACGATTGTGCTGATTGTGGTAGTCGGCTCAGTTTGGATTATGCATAATCTCAATTACCGCATGACCCCCCAGCAAATGAATAAGTATATGATTGAGCAGGACGGCGGCATCTAGTGCCATCACAAGCTTCAGCTTTGTCTGTTGATAAATCGGTCAGCACTCTGCGTAAATATTATTCGTTAGTAAAGCCAGGGGTGTTATGGGGTAACGTCATCACTACCGTCGCCGGTTTTTTAATGGCCAGCGGCTATTTCCAGCACTGGAGCACAGCTAACTTTATAGCCGTAACTGCCGGCATGACGCTAGTCATTGCCTCGGCCTGCGCTATCAACAATTATCTAGATAGAGACATTGACGCCCGGATGGAGCGGACCAAAACCAGGGCTGTGCCGGCCGGGCTGATACCAGGCCAGAACGCCGTAGCTTTATCTATCATATTGCTGTTAGCCGGTTTAATTATTCTAGCGGTCTGGGTCAACCAACTGGTGGTCGCTATAGCCGTCGCCGGCTGGGTGATTTACGTCTGGCTTTACGGCGCGCTCGGTAAACGCCGGAGCAAGCACGGGACGCTAGTTGGTAGCATTTCCGGCGCCATGCCGATACTAGCTGGCTACTGCGCTGTCAGCGGCCGGATAGATTCCGCCGCTGTGCTAGTCTTTCTAGCCATCTTTTTCTGGCAGTTTCCGGAATTTTATTCAATTGCCATCTACCGGCGTAAAGAATATAAAGCGGCTGGCATACCGGTGATGTCTTTAGCCGTCGGCCTTAAAAATACCAAAATCCAGATACTTATTTACACGGTAGCTTTTATAATCAGCACGCTACTACTGACCATCCTTGGCTACACCGGCTGGATTTACTTTGCTGTCATGGCTCTACTTGGTATTTACTGGCTAAATCTGGCCGTGAAAGGCTTGAGGGCTGGTAACAGCGACGCCTGGGCCCGCAAAATGTTTCATTTTTCGCTAATAATACTGCTAGCTTTCTCAGCTATTTTGGCGCTGGGACCAATTCTACCGTAAAAGGCGGTTTTAGGGTTCGCGGTCTTTATGCTTTTTGATAGTCTCTTTAATAGCCTTAGATAGGTTTTCTAAATCTTCCAAATTATTTAGGCGCACCCCGGCCACTACGTCGGCGTGCAGGTGCCCATCGTGCTGTTCTCGGCCCTGAAAAAATAAAATAGTCGGAACACCTTGGTCGCTTAGCATCACCACGTGGCCGTCAGTAGTAACCACAGGCACCGCATAATGCAAATTGAGATTATTTTGATCCATAGGCCAATTATACTCCGCCACCCGGCTAGCCGGCTGTGCCATAATAATAGGAATGCGAAAATACTTTAGCTTACCGGTTATTGTCACTCTTTTAATTATTGCTGGAATAATAATCTGGATGGTAGTCTCCAGCCGGCCGGCGTCGCTCCCGCCGGAATCACCATCTGCCGGCACCGGCGGCCTGAAGGTAGATTCCAGCGGCGGGCAGATTTTCTCGGGTGTGTCCGCCAGCGAGCTTCAGCAGGCCGCGCCGCCCACCAAATCAGCAACTAGCTCTGAGCTTAATCCTCAGCAAACTTCGCCAAATTTCTGCGCGCCAGGCGAAGCACCTTACTTAGACGGCTGTATCCCTAGCCAATAAAACTGCCTTATAAAAGAGAGAAGGGCCGGGCGCGTACACGCCCGGCCCCAGTCGTCTTCGCCGACACCTCCTAGTGGAAGGCCGGTACCCGCTCGTGGCCGTTGCCGTTCGGCAGAGAGCCCAGGATGAGCTTGGCCATCAGGGACTCGCTCTTGCTGTGCGCGAGCTCGTCCATGGCGGTGTCACCCAGCAGTTCGGCCAGTGCCGCGCCCGAGCGGAGCGTGATCGCCTTCAGCAGGTCGACCAGCTCCGGCTCGTGGATCGAGTCGACCGTGCAGTCGACATCGAACTCCAGGCGGGCGAAGATGCCGGGTGCCCGCACGACGTAGTTGTCGCTCAGCCGGCACCGCTTCGAGCGGACCAGCAAGGGCGCGCCAGCGATGTCGCGGATCTTCGGGAGCAGGAGCGTATCGACACCCATCGCGCCGCAGGCCGTGGCGGAGTCGGCCACGCGGTCGAACCCGCGCGGCAGGTTTCCCTCGTAGTGGAGGCCCACCCGGAAGCTCCCCTGATAGAAGTTCCCCTTGCGTTGCTTGTGCATGACCCGTTCCTTCTCCTCACCGGTTAGGAGGTATATGTAAGGTGAGGGGCAAGCTTACCATAGTGAGTAAACTTACCTCTCACCTTACAGGCGAAGACATAAAAAATACATCTTCGGAGCTTAAAAATTACTAGCTCACGAAGAATGACAATATTATAATATATTATAGCAATTATTTCAAGCGTTTTAGCTCGTAGCCGGCTGTACTATAATTTGGCTATGAACGGAGTTTCCCCCTGCCTATAGAGGTTCTTCGCCAGACACCGGATGGCAAATTCGAATACGAAAACGAGCTAATAGAGGCCGGCGACGGCCTGCTAGTCTCCGATAGCTTAGACGGCCAAAATCATATTATCGCTGTCGACTGCGACGATGACGGCCTAACCGGCACGGTGCGGGTTATGCCGGCGGAGTTGGCCCTGATACACAGCCCTTCCGGCCCGATGGTCCGCTCTGACGTGTTTCACGCCGTTAAGCCGGTAGTTATTGATGAAGAAACGCCCTATGAAATGGATGTTATGGATGGCGGCGAGATTAAAGGCCGCTTCGTGGCAAGGTATGCCAGCAGTCTGGCTATCACTAAGTCAGGGCTAATTCCAGAGGGCCTCATGTACCCGGACCGGCGGGTTATTTTTGACGACGAGACGCCGGCGATAGCCGATGGCCGCCAAATTGAAAATGCCTGCGAGCTAATGCTACCGGCGCCGGGCGAGTTCGACCAAGATTGGTGCGATTGGTTTAACGAATTATACGCCGGCAAAAATGTACGCATTGGCATTGAAGCCACTTACGTCTACTGGCAAAGCCCGCCAAGCGCTCTCACCGCGAACCATGAGGCCGCCTATTGCCCCTGGCAAAACCGCGGCGCCCCCGGCATGAAACGCATGGAGAGCATTGATATCGCTGATTACGAAGATAATGACGAGGAAGGAGGAAATCCAATACCTACACTGGTAGATGGTGAAATTATCTCTGCTAAAATGCTGTCATTTTGGGAAGAAGATCGTTGGGAGCATATACCCTATGCCATTTTATCGGACGTTCGCAGAGCAGAAACGGGTGAGCTGATAGAAGATGACTCGGCGACTGAGCTGTTGGTACCACTTGATCAGGACGACGGGCCGGTTATCATCTATAAACCCGAGTAAGCCAGTCCGGCAAAATAGTTCACCGAGCGTCAAAGTCCGGACAGATTATAATATCCTGCTGGAAGGAAGGAGGTTATGGAGCAGTTTCCGTCCAGGGAATCTGATAACGAAAAATGTCAGCGCTGGCTGACCGACGCGCGAAGTTTAGCCGACTTTTCTAGCCGCGATTCGGCCGTCATTGACTTGCTCCTAAAATCAGACCGTGGCGCAAGTCTATTTGCCCGACAGCAGGAAATGCGCCAGCGGTACTTGGCCGCAGGCTACGACGACATCATAGCCGACCAGCTTAGAGTCCTGCGTAAAAATTTTGGCGGGCGCTTTAGCTAATCCGGCCAGTTGGCCTCGGCCAGCTCGCCGTCACCTTCCGGTGGCTTGGGCCCGCCGGCAATAATTAGCTCTAGGCCATCAGGCCCTGCCTCAAAGGCGCGAACCGTCTTTGGTGCCACCCGCACAATATCCCACCTTTTTAGCGTTTCAACTTTGCCGTTTAGTAAAATCCGCCCGCTACCATTTATGACTACATAAACTTCTTCTTGTACTTTATGCGAATGGGCCTTTTGAGCTCTAAAGTTAGGCTCATAGCGCCAGAGCGTCACACCAATATCTTTAGAATCCAAATATTTACGGCTAAACCAGTTCTGGCTCTGCTGGCTACCGCCAGGTTCGATATCCATAAAATTAATCTTGCTATATGTAGTCATGGGCATACTCCTTTAGCTAACTGATAATCCTATTATAAAACTAAGGGCTAGCGCGCACGGGCGGCTATCCGGCGCATGTCCCTGATAGCCAGGTGCAGACAGGCTACTGCCTCTGCGGCGCCAAACACGGACACTATGGCACCGGCTTCATAACCGCGGCTAGCCATAGCTAGGCCTGCGCCGGTAGCTACAGCACCCACAACCGAGGCGGCCAGACCGGCGCCGCTATCAAGCACTTCTTCTGGCTCGGCCTCTTCTACAAACTGCATAAAAAGCTCACCAAAACTCTGTGGTTCGGTCTCAGAAGCAGACATGCCTAATATACTAGCAGATATCTAAATGATTTAGAGCTGACCGGTTTAGGTTATAATACGCTTATGGATAGCCGGCCAAGACACGCCCGGGCTAGGCGGGTAGCCCGCAGAAGCGCCAAGTTAACAGGGCTAATTTTAGTGCTAATTATTTTTATACTTTTGATTTTTTTCGTCCTGGGCATAATTTTTGACCGCTATATTGTAGCCCCCAGCCACTTTTAGAACTTTGACAAAAATTATTCGGCCGAGGTCAACTTCCTGCTTAGGGAGTGTCGGCCTGGACGCTCTTTTCACAATCCCAATACTAAAATCTAGACGAACAGCTTGTTATAATTAAGCTATTAGGAGGCCTACTCAAAAGTGGCAAATAAAACCAAAATCCTAAAAATGGGGGAGCTCTTTTGCGGGCCGGGCGGCCTTGCCAAAGGGGCCCTGCTAGCCACCAGCGCCTGCCTAGGCGTTACTTCATCTATTGTTAGTGCCTGGGCCAACGATAACGACAAAGACTCCTGCCAAACCTATGCTCTCAATATGGTTGGTGATATCAATTCAGAAGAGGTAATTTGTGCCGACGCGGGCAGTCTAGATATTGCCAGCCTAGCGCCTATCGACATCTTTGCTTACGGCTTCCCGTGTAATGATTTTTCGGTCGTAGGCGAGCGGCTAGGCCTAGCCGGTAAGTTTGGCCACCTTTATCAATACGGTATTGAGGTGCTAAATCTTCATAAACCGAAGGTCGTCGTCGTAGAAAATGTAGCCGGATTAAGTTCGATCGGCAGTGGTAAAGTCTTTGCAAAAATCCTGCAAGACATCGCCGGCGCCGGCAATGGCTATAACTTGAGCGTTCATCTATATAAAAGCCAAGATTACGGCGTGCCGCAAACGCGCCACCGCTGGATCATCGTCGGTATAGATAAAAAACTAGGTCTCCGGTTTAAAGTTCCGGCGCCGACGCACCAAAGCAGGCCAATGACGGTAAAAGCCGCCCTGGCTGGTATTCCTCAAAATGCTCTTAATAACGAGCCGGCCAGCATGACAAAAACTGTGGCCGAGCGGCTAAAATATATAAAGCCCGGCCAAAACGCCTGGAACGCCGACCTACCGGCTAATTTAAAACTAAATGTTAAGGCGGCTAAGCTTTCACAAATTTACAAACGACTTGACCCAGATAAGCCGGCCTACACTATTACCGGCAGTGGTGGTGGCGGTACACACGGCTATCATCATATAGAGCCCCGGCCGCTAACTAATCGCGAGCGGGCCCGCCTGCAGACCTTCCCTGATGATTTTAAATTTATTGGCAATTATTCAAGCGTCCGCCGGCAGATTGGCATGGCGGTGCCCGTCAAACTTTCGCAGGTGATATTTACGGCCATTTTAGATACTCTAAACGACAAAGATTATAGTTCCGTAGAGCCAAATTTTACATTCAAGCCTAAAGCCAAATCAAAACTTACTGAAGCCGGCTTTAATTTAAAGACGGTCTAGTACTCTGGCCCAATCGGCTTTAGTGCGGTTGAGTTTTCCTGATTGTTTAACCAGCCTCAGGCCGCTAAAGTCTTGCCCCGGGATGCTGGTGACTTCTTCTAAGTCGGCCACCTCGCACCAGCCGGCAATCTCGCACTTAATATTTTCAAAATGCGGAATCAGAGCCGAATACTTAGCATAATGTGGCTGGTCTTTGACGATTTCTATGACATTATCTCTAGCTATCCTCAGCAGGTGGTCATCCGGTATATCTACCCGGCAAAAAACATATACATCAGACCGGCGCTTGGCTAGATTCACTTCATCTTCGGTTAGCACCAAATAGGCGCTTTTAGGCTTGGAGGCTTTTATACCGATACCAATTTTCGGTTGGCGCGACTGGCCATTTTCGATTACGCCAATAACGTCTTGGGGGACAATTTCATCGTAGATATTGAAGTCTAGCTCTAGTTTTACGCCAAATTCTCTTTCTATAAACTTAGCAAAAGCTACTTCGCCCAGCTGGCCCTTAACCCAGTTGGTCACTTTTTGGCCAAATTCCCGTTGGCGGGCGCTACTCCAGTCCGACACCACATAGCCCCTAAAGTGCTGAGCCAGGGCAAAATCAAGACAGAGCTTATAGTCATCAAGGGTTAGTTCTACCGTTCGCCAGTCATAGCTAGCGCGCCAGGCCTTCAGTTCGCCGTCGTCAAATTTAAAAAAACCTCTGCCGCCGGGGCGGGGTAGACAAGAGAATTCACCGGCCGTCCTAAAAAAATTATTAAATACTTTTTCGTCTAGACCTACTAGAGTAATAGCCTCGCGGCGATTAATGGTCATGGCTGATATTTTAACTCAAGAAGCCGCCATGTCACCAATGGTTAATGACGCCAAATTATAGCTATAATAAACCCATGGTAGTTAATCCTGAGGCCAAACTATCTCAAGAAGATGAATTTTCTGACGCGCAGATTGCCTACATGCCCCTGCATGCTATCACTGAAGTTTTAGGCCATAATGGCCTAGTTAGGCGTTTTGAGTTAGAGCTGACTAGGTTTTCGCCAGAGGAGCAAGCTCAATTAAACAAAGCCTACCAGTGGGCGATGGATCTACACGCTAGGGACCGGCGCTATAGAGAACCAGCCACCAACCACATCTTGCGCGTCGCTATCCGGATTATGCATCACTACGGCGTAATAGACGTCAATCTTATTACTGCCGCGCTACTGCACGACTCCGTCGAAGACCATATTTACGAAATCACCGGCAAAAGTGACGGCACAAAAGAAGAAGCTCTAGCCGCCGTAGCTGAGCAGTTTAATCCTGATGTTAGCCAGCTGGTGAGTGCCGTAACCAACCCAGAATACGAAGAGGGCAGGGACAAACTCGAGAAATATCAGGCCCACGTAGCCGAAATGCTGGAGCATGGGGACCCGCGGGTAAGAATACTTAAAGTATCGGACTTTACCGACAACGCCCTTGGGCTCATATATATGAATGCTCAGGGAGCGGCTTACCGGGCTCGGCGCTATAACACTCTAGTGCCGGTCTTTGATAAAGCAATTAATAAACCCGACACGCCCTTGAGCCCTGAGGCTAAAGCCCATATCACCAAGCAATTAGATGAGACCAGACGCCGCCTGGCTTTGTTTTTGAAATAGCTCGACAGGAAAGGAGTGGCGGGGGCGGGCCGACGGCCCG
>DASTHW010000013.1:0-137479 GCA_035717985.1 Saccharimonadales bacterium (SeqCode)
TCCGAGCGCCGCCGTTTCCAGCCTAGTAGGCGTGGTAGAGCAAGTGGTAGTCCACCGCCTGACAGGGCGTATGGAACTGCGGCCGATGTCTGGCTATATATCTCAGTCCCCACTTGATCTGGACGAAGGCCGAGTTCCACCAGTTCCGGCCGGCGTTCGCCATCTTACTGCCCGGGTCGGCCTGCGGGATACCGTAGGCCGGAGAGTTGGGGTTGTCGCTGTGGACGTCCCACCCACTCTCATAGTGTCCCCATAGCCTGTCCAGACAGTGCCACTCTTGCCCGGTCCAGCCGTACATAGTCGCGGCCATCACCCGGCCCAACTGCCTGGCTCTGGCCGGTGGCAGGTAGCCCTTGGCCGAGAGCAGATGGCGGACGAAGTGTCGTGAACTGACTAGGCGCCGTCTCCACAACTGGTTGGTCCAGCGCAGGTACGGCAGGCTAGACTCCCGGCGTTCGCTATAGGTGGTCCGGCTGAGCGGCCGGCCAGCCAGCGTTTGCCAGCGCCAGGTGGCCCGCCGGTTGGACACGATCTGCCGTTTCAGAGCCACGGTCATCCTTACCTGGGCTCGGTTGAACTTGGCCGACCGCTGGCCGGCAGTTGTCCGGGCCAAGCCCGATCCGCCAGTTAGAGCCAGTACGGCCACTAACAGGCAAGCCAAAACGACCGCCCGGAGAATCCCCCGACGCTTATGCAAAGAATCGCCTCCTTGGCAATGAGCTAACAAGCTCCTTCGCTGGGAGCCTATCCGATTTTTTCAGCTGTCAGATTGTAAGCCATCGTGGCTGTTAGAGGTTTTAGAAGTCATTTTAGAGCGAGCAAAACGAGCTCTAAAACCCCTAACAACTAGGCTTAAAGTGCGAGCATCCGAAATTTGCGTAGACGTCAATTGGGAGGTACCTACTTTTTCAGCTGCGTTTTAAGATCGCACTGGTTTGACAACCGTCTCCTCTATTTAACGCCTGCCGGGGACCTTTTTCAAGAGATAAAAACGTTCCTTGTTACCCTTCGCGCCGGCTATCTCACTGTCAGCCTTATCTATCACGACGAACATATTTTTTGCCCAAGCTTCAAAATCCTTCATAACCGCCCGGCGGATTGAATCATTTTTTATTACACCTTTATTAATTTTCTGGGCGCCGGCTTCAAACTGCGGCTTAACTAGAGCCACAACCTGCGTGTGCGGGCCGGCCAAGCCAGCTATCGACGGCAAAACGTTTTTAAGGCTTATGAAGCTGACATCTACCAAAATAGTGTCCGGCTGACTAGACATTTTAAACTGGCGGATGTCCGTTTTCTCATATAGCTCAACTTTTTCATTAGCCCTCAACCGCGCATCCAGCTGATCGGTCCCAGCATCAACGGCTATCACCCGTCTGGCACCACGAGTTAGAGCATAATCAGTAAAGCCGCCGGTACTACTGCCGACATCAAGCACTAGCTTATCTTTAAAATCTAATTTTAGACTCTCTGCCGCCCCGGCCAATTTAAGAGCGGCCCGGTTAACGTATTGTTGTTTTAGGCTCAGATTAACTTTAGCCTCGGGGCCGACCAGCTGGCCGGCTTTTAAAACCGGCCAGCCGTCAACTGTAACTAGCCCAAGCTTAATATAATTCTCAGCCTGAGAGCGGCTGGTAGCTAGGCCGCGTTTAACCATAACCTGGTCAAGCCTAATCACGAGAGGGCCGCCTTTGCCGTTACGCGCCGCCTGCTATCTTCTTGGCGGCGGGCCTCTATTAAATACAGGCTATCGACGGCAATCTGCTGTCCGGCTGATATTGGCTTCCCCCGCCGGTGACGGATATGCGGCGTATATTGCTCGGCAGTATATGGATTTTTAACCGCCCAGCGTCCGCCTAAACTTTCCAGCCACTCCAGGCTCAGCTGGTGCAGTTTAGAGAGTCGGGGCTCGTACCGGATTAAACTAACTGAGACATTCTTCCTGGGACCAAACTTAACGGTTTTACCAATTTCTAATTCAAAGCTAGGTGTTTTAGAAAACTGCTTTTTAAAACTTTCCAAAATCTGTTCTTCGGCCAGCTCGGTCACAAACCACGGCATAATTGTCACGTGCAGTAAGCCTGGCTGAAATACCTGGCCTACCGCTAAATCATTTAAAAAGATGCTAAGCCACCAGCGTTTTTTATCAGTTTTTAAGCCGTTCACGGTAAGCCCCAGTGGTAGTATCAACGCTAACCACATCACCCGTTTTAATAAAAGCCGGTACTTTTAGCACTAAGCCCGTCTCTAAAGTAGCCTCTTTAGTAATAGCCGAGCTGGTATCGCCACGCACCGCGTCTTCAGCATAAAACACCTTTAGCGGCACGTTTTTAGGCAGTTCGATACTAATTACCTGGCCTCTGAAAAGCTGGGCACTAGCCAGATCGCCCTCTTTAATAAAGTCTTTGGCATTACCAACGACCTCCGCTGAAAGCTCGAACTGCTCAAAGTCAGCCGGATCCATAAAGTAAAATGTGCCGCCGTCTGCGTATAAAAACTGCACGGCTCGACTTGCTACCTCGGCCGATTCTAACTGCTCATTGCCTTTAAAAGTTTTTTCCAAAACCCGACCATCCAGCAGGCTTTTAATACGGACGGTTACAATCGAGCCGCCCCGGCCCATTACCTTTTGCTTATAGTCAACAACTTTGTAAGGCACGCCGTCCAGCTGAAAAATCCTGCCTTTTCTAAGTTCCGTAATACTCAGTGCCATAATAGCTACCTTACCTTAACTGCTTTTTTAACTGTTCTATTTGAGCTGACAAGTGAGCCACGTCAATGGCGCTAAAAATGTTGAATTGGCTAGCCGCTAAAATATTTTTCTGAGCACTAGCTAGCCATTTTCTTGCCTGACGGGCATTTTCTGTCTGCTCTGGCCGGGTTTCGCTTAGTTCCCAGCCTTGAGAGTAAGTTTTACTGTCGGCTAGGTTTTGCTCCAGCTCTTCAAGAACTATCCTCTGCCTGCTAGCTAATTGCCTAATATCAACCGGCCTTAGCACTCGGCGCACCTCGGCCTCCAGCCGTTTAACTGATGTCGATGGAGCCTGTCTATCCATCAGCGGCAATCCCTAAGTCCGCTACGTGTTGATATGGTCAGATCGCTTCTTTTTAGAGCCGCTTTTAGGCTATAAACCTCTTTCCCTTCGCCTTCATACACTTTAAAGCCGGGATTCTCGATATCTGCAAGGTAGTAGAAGAAGTGCCTTTCTTGACCGTCGTCATATTGAATCAACTTGTCGGCTAATTTTTGGATAGAGATTTTATCCGCCTGCAGTGAAGTCTCCTCACTCAGCTCGCGCCGAACTGCCTCATCTGCAGATTCCATTTCTTCAATATGGCCGCCGAACAGACCCAGCAGGCCTGGGCTGGTGGGGGCCGTTTTACCGCGCCGTTGAAAGATAAAGCGCCCATCCGGCAGTCTTAAGAAAATGACAGCAATACTTACCATCTAGCCTTCGAGGTTCTATCTAGCCGTTGGCGACAAACGGCAGAAGTGCAATATGGCGAGCCCGTTTAATAGCCCGGGCTAGCTGACGCTGTTTGCTTTCCGTCAGACCGGTTTTTTTACGTGGTTCAATTTGGCCGAATTGGTTTACATAGCGCTGTAAGGTCTTAAAGTCCTTATAGTCAAAAAAAGCTACGTCAGTTCGGTGTTTAAATATCTTTGCCATTTATTCTCCTTGATTTACTTTACAATGACCCGTTACTTGTCTTTCAAGCGCCCTAACTGCTGTTTCGCTTACCGTCTTACTGCTATATCTAACTATCTTCCGAGCCTCACCAGCCAGTCTGCCGGCCTCCCATGGGTCGAAGCGGGTAGTCCTTATTCCCGTAAATAGAGATTTCAAAAGGGCTACCGAATTTACAGCGTCTAATCTGTCCTGTTCGCTAAACTCTTCGCTGGATAGCTCTAAAATCGGACAGCCATCACAATACTCTGGGCCTCGGCAGTTGCGGTTCATCTAAAATGGGATGTCGTCGAGGTTAATAGGCTCGTCGCCGATATCCTCGATCACGACATCGTCATCCTTCTTTTTAGTCGATTTCTTGGCCGGCCCGTCAGTACTGCTGGCTCTGGCTGGCTCGTCTGCGCCGGCAGAACCGCCGCCGGGGCTACCCAAAAAGGTAACATCCTGGGCTACAACTTCTACCTTACTGCGCTTAGCGCCGTCCTGCTCCCAGCTCCGGCTCTGAAGCCTACCGCTGACCAGCGCCGGCCGGCCCTTAGTCAGATACTGGGCTACCCGCTCGCCTAAAGGACCCCAGGCGACAATATCAATAAAATCAGTCGCCTCCTGCCAGGTGCCTTCGGCATTGCGGTAACTACGGTTTAGCGCCAAGCTAAAACCGCAAACACTCTGGCCGCCTGGCGTTGTGCGTAGCTCTGGGTCGCGCGTTAAATTACCCATTAAAATAACTTGGTTAAAACTCCGTGCCACTTCTAGTTCCTCCTCAGTTGGTTGTTATTGTAGCCCTGCCCCAACGATTTTAAAACCATCAAAGCTATTCTTCCTCTACCTCATCGGCGGAGTCACCACGCTCGGCCGCTTTTTTGGCCTTCTCGGCGGCTTGGGCCTCGGCCTTGGCCATCGCTTTAAGGTCTGGTTTGGTAATTAAAAAGCGGATGATTTCATCAGTAATATTAAAGGTTTGTTCAACTTTGGCCACGTTTTCGCCCGGCATTTCTACTGTATAAAAAACATATACAGCAAAGTCCTGCTTGCCAATTGAGTAAGCCAGCTTGCGCTTGCCCCAGTTGTCGGTTTTGGTGATCTTGCCCTTATTATCCTCGATAATTTTTTTAAACCGGCTCTCGGCTTTTTCCAGGTCAATCTCAAGATCTGGGTGATATAGCACCGCAATTTCGTACGTATTCAAAAGTTAATTCCTTCCCTTGGCTTATTCGCCCAAGCACCTAGCGTTCTTAGGCTGAAGTTGTTTTATCCAGCCAATTTTAGCGTATTTACCTCTGTTTGTAAAGGTTACGCCGCCAAGGATAGCCGTACTCTGGGAGCGTTGTATATAAATTTGTTGAGTAGATTTGTAGCTAAATCATCTAACCTAAAGGGGTTATTGTACCTTGGATTCATGGGTACAATAACTCTTGGTGTTCCGAATTCCGGTTTTATGGCGAAATCTGTCGTCTCCAGGCGGTGAGATTTGACTTGCAAAACCACAGCCGAACCGTGTTTTTCTGTTGGGACAATTACATCCACACCGATGGCATCTTGGCTAATACTGGCATGACAGGTACCCGGCCAGTCGTTTTTTTGCAGAGCGTCTACTACCTTATTTTCGGCAAGCATCCCTATGAGGTTCTGCATATTAGAATTTTTTGTTTTTTCGGTGGTGACTTCATCAGTATAGACTACCCTTCTGGCGTGATTCATCATGCCTAATAAATTATTAAAAAGTATGTCACCGGACGTATCCGGGAACTCTTTAACATAATCAGAAATACCGACCTGCATAGTCCTTTTTGTCTCTAAAAGTCTCAGTAGGTCACCGAAGGTGTCGGGTGAATGCCGTCCTTTCTTTGCTGAGAGTGTATGGTAGACCTGCTGATTCAGCATCAAAGCAATCGAGTCGAGAAACAGTCTGGGGGCTATTTGGCTATGAACATACTCAGGATCACCAAACTGATACTGACCGGGAGTAATTCTTGATCTTAAGTAATCTGTATACTCAAGAGCTAAGTCAATTCGATTTTTTTTAAATTTCTCATCAGCTAGAAGGTATCTGATGTCAGCACTGAGCAGATTTATCGGCGGGAGCCACTCCGCCGGTAAGGCAATTTGCTGATTAAAAAACGACCCTTCTGGTTCCGGCGGGTCGTTTTCTGACTGTGTTAGATAGACAGAGTTCTGCTCGGGTGGCTGTCCTTGCATTGCCTCTAGCGCCGCTGACATGCTCTCTTTCCTCTCATTTTTGTTTGCTCCCTTTGCTCTTTATAGTAAAAAGCTAATGCTAAGATTGCAAGTCAAATAATTACAATAGAAATTATTGAGCCGCAGGTCTATGGTTAGCTGTAGAGTCCCGGCAAGTCCGGGGCTAGGTCTTCAATTTCGCGAGCCTGCGAAAGGGGTGATTCAAAATCAAAACCTACCAGAAGCTGTGCGACGCTTTGGGCGTGGGCTACCAGATTGCCTGGAAGTTCACACTCATCGGCGCCGTGTCCATGGCCGCCCAGTTGGAGCTACAGCACCTGGAGATTCACCGGGGGTGGAATATCTTCTGGTGGAGCTTCCTGCAGGGTAGCCTGCTGGCTAACGCCGGCATGGTAGTCAACTGCCAGTGGACGTTCAAGGAACGCCAGATCCCCTGGCCCTGGGCGTTCCTGCTGTGGAACCTCCAGAAGCTACCGCACTCCGCCATCTCCATGGTGCTGTTCGGCTCGCTCCTGCAGGTTCCTGGCCTGCCCTACTGGTGTGCCACTCTGACGACGACGGCTCTCGTCGGCGTTGGCAGTCTCAAGCTCACCGACTGGTGGACCGGGGAGACGGCGCGGCTTGACCACTGGGCGGCCGCCTTGGCGGCCAGCCTGATGATCTGGGCTAGTCGGCCGATGAAGGCCCCCGCGGCGTGAGCCCTGGACGCGAGAAATCGAAGCGCTCCAGGGCTCCCGCCGTCTAACAAATTCGAAGATTTAATTTTAAGATGATAAAATAGAGGAGCTGGCACTTGTCAGCCTTAAACTTTGATCCATAGATTTGATAAAAAACTTTATTAATTAACTACCCTGGCGACGAGCTAGGTTCTATAAAGGTGGAAAATTTGATTACCAATTTGCTTCTCAAGATAAAAAACACCGGCCGGCGGCACTATCGCCGCTGGCTAAAATTCAGTATTTTAGGTTGTATCCTAACGGCGATTAGTTTCGGTGTGCTTTACCTGCAGGTCCATAGCGGCGTTCAGCCAACCTTTGCCTACCTATTTGAAAATGTCTTCATGCTCCAGCTAGGCTTCGCCCTTAACCGCTATATAACTTTTGGCGACCGCGGAGCGCCTTTTTGGTCCTCTCTACTTAAGTGGAATGCTTTTAAGTCAATAACCTTCGGTTTGAGCCAGGTGCTTTACTTTGTGCTCATCCACGTCGCTGGCGAGCAGTACTTACTAGCCAGCTTAACGGTAGCCCTTTGTTTTGGCATGCTCGATTATGCCATCAGTAATATTTGGGCTTTCGCCAAAAAATCTCACTAGCCACTCAGGCTCAGTCCGGCATATCGTCATAGACGTCGCCCTCGCCGGCCGGAGCTACTCCAGCCGGTTCGCGCTCGGCAAACACTTCATCCAGACTGTTGACTAACACGTCTCGGGGTTTGGCTCCGTCAGCCGAGCCGATAATGCCCTGCTCTTCCATCATATCCATCAGCCTGGACGCTCGGCCGTAGCCAATGCGCAGTTTTCTCTGCAATAGGCTGGTACTGGCCTTGCGGCTGTCAATCACTACGCGCACGGCGTCTTTCCACATATCATCATCCATGTCACCGCCGTCGGTACCGGCCACTACGCCGCCCCGGCCATTAAGCTGGACTGGCTGGCTAACCACTTCATCATCGTAGCTAGGCGGCCGCTGACCACGCAGAAAATCGCAAACTTTAGTGGTCTCGGTGTCACTAATAAAGGCACCTTGCACCCGCTTTGGCTTAGGCAGTTCCGGAATCGAAAACAGCAGGTCGCCCCGGCCAAGCAGTTTTTCAGCACCGACTTGGTCGATTATGGTGCGACTGTCTACCTGGCTAACCACCGTAAAGGCAATCCGAGCCGGTACGTTAGCTTTAATCAAGCCGGTAATCACATCTACGCTAGGCCGTTGGGTAGCAATTACTAGGTGGATACCGGCGGCCCGGGCCTTTTGGGCAAGGCGGACTATCAAAGTTTCCACATCACGGGCGGCCATCATCATTAGATCAGCCAGCTCGTCGATCACCACTACGATGTAGGGCATGCCTTCTTCTTTTTTCAGGCTGTTATATTCTCCAATATTGCGCTTGCCTACCTCGGCGAAGGCTTTCAAGCGCCGGTCCATCTCAGCTACCGCCCACTTCAGCGCGCTGATACACTTTTCCGGCTCCGTAATCACCGGGCTCAAAAGGTGCGGAATGTCATGATAAAGTGCCATCTCTACCTGTTTTGGGTCAACTAAAATCAGCTTTAAATCGGCCGGGCTATTGCGGTAAAGCAAGCTGGTCAACAGTGTATTAATCATCACGCTTTTACCAGAGCCGGTTTGGCCAGCAATTAGTAGGTGCGGCATGCTATCGAGATTCCCTACCACTGGTGTGCCGGCAATATCTTTGCCGATTGTGAAGCCCAGCGGGCTTTTAAGCTCGCGCCACTGCTCGCTAGCTATCAGACCATGCACTGTCACCGTAGCCGCCTTAACGTTCGGCACCTCTACGCCAACTGAGCGCTTGCCGGGAATCGGTGCTTCCATACGGATGCTATTGGCGGCCAAATCCAGCTTAAGATTGTCCTCTAGGGCCGTTAGTTTTGATAATTTAACTCCGGTGGGTGGCTTGATAGTGTACTGAGTGACCCGAGGGCCGACATTGGCGCCCTCTACCTCAACGTTGATATTAAAGTTTTCAAAAGTGCTCTTGATAGTTTCGGCATTGGCGGCCACATTGCCGGCGTCAGCCTTATCCTGCTTATCGTTAAGAAGGTTAAGCGGAGGGAATTGCCAATCCGGATCACTAGCTACCGTCAGGGCGGCGTGATCTTGCTCCGGCGTTAGTTTTTGGGCGGTATTACGCAGGCTGGTCATGCGCGACGGTACATGGTGCTCTACCGGCACTCCCTCATGTAGTTGAAAGCCGCTGGCCTTTTTCTTAAGGTCGGCTAGGTCCTCGCTAGCACTCTCCTCCTCGCCGGCCTCAGCTTTGGGCTTTAGGGCGCTAAACAGCTTTAAGAGCGTTTTAGGCTCCACGCTAAAGGTAAATAGTAGGGCAAAGACTGCCAATATAAAGAAGATTAGCGACGATAAAAAGCGCCCCAAGGCCCCTTCAACTGCCTTGCCAACAGCCTCGCCAACCACGCCGCCATGACCGCCGATTAGAAGGCCGGTAGCCGCATCGGTGTGTAAAAAGGCGGTATAAAGCCAGCTAGCTAAAAACAACCACAGGGCGGCGATACCTAAAATTTTGTGAAACGGCGTACGCTGATCTTCACTGGCAAACTTCAAACCGCCCAAATAGATTAGGGTTATTGGGGCAATTACACTGGCCGCGCCAATCGCCCACCAAAAGCCGTTCCAAAGATCATGCGGCACTGGCGCTCCGATAAAGGCTCCAAACAGTAAAACAATCCCTAAAATAATTAAAACTACAGCTCCAAAACCACGCCAAAAGTTACTGCTCGGTTTTTTGAGCTCAGTTTTCTTTTTAGCGCCCCTGGGTCTGCCTGGTTTTCGTTTTTTAGCCATGCCTAATCATTATAACCTGTTTTAGAGGCTAACCTATCTGGTAGGTTAGCTGTTGTAATTATAACATGATTATGCTTGCTCTGTCAAACTATAGCTAGCCAAAGAAGCCACTACTTTCTTCCTCGGCCTCCGACTTCTTCTCTTCAGCCTTTTCAGCTTCTTCTTTAGCTTCATCCAGTTTTTCAATTTTTTCTTCTAGCTCTTCCTTCTCCTTTTCTTTCTCTTTCTTTTTTTCTTCTAGTTCATCAGGGTCTGGCATGGCTCCTCCTTATACCTTGCCTATTTAACCTTCACAAACTCGGCTCTAGCAGTAAGAATTTAGTCTTTTATATAAAGCAGGACAAAGTTTTCAACCTTAGCCGGTACAAGATTGGGAAAATAAAAATAATTACAGACAATACGGGCGCCGGATTTGGCCTCAGCTAAAATCTTCTTTTCAAGAGCCGGCATAATAGAGCGAATACCAAAAACGGTAATGATATCGTAGGGCCCTAAGTTGTGATCCCAAAAGTTGGCCTGCTCAATTTTAGCCTGGCGGGCGAGGCCAGCCTTCTTTAAACGGTCTTGGGCCAGTTTAGCCCGCTCGCTGTCAATTTCTAAACCGAGTGCTCGGGCGCCAGCTTTAGCCATCGCAATTACCACTCGGCCGTCGCCGGCGCCCAAATCGAGGCTGTTGTCACCGGCCCCCGCCTTGGCAAACTTCAGCATTATCTCCAGCCGGTCATCAGAGCTGGGCACGTAAGGAATATCATAGTTATCATCGCTAGCCACTAGCTAGCAATTATTGGCCTCTTGCTATTCTTGACGCTATAAAATTTTACTCACCTGTCTAGCTACTGATAAATCTTGCCACGCCGGCATTTAATCAAGGACTGACGCGTTTTCGCCTGAGCGCAGTATAAGGAAAAGTTGAGCAACAGACTGAGCCGTATATTAATACAGTGAAGGAGTAGCGCAGATTTTGACATAGTAATGCGCCAGGAGTGCCGGCGGAGTTGCCAGCTCTGCTGGCAAGCAGACCGGCGCGGCGAAAGCGCGTCAGTCGACGCGGGCGTCTTGATTCAAAAGCCGCTGGCGCATCTGAGCAAAGCGCCTTTGCTGTTCTAGGGCAATCTCTTCAGGTGACTTTTCAGCCGTGCTGTTTCCATTGCCAACGGCGGTAGTTACCTTTTCTGTCCGGCCGCCAATAATATTGACTACCGGGATAACGATAGGGCTCCGCTGGGTCCGCTCATATAGAAAGTGGGTGATGTAGTCTTTGAGTTCAGCCTTAAAGCGGTCTAAATCTACCCGCTTAAAGCGCTGGGTAACCGCCCGGCGCAGTTCGGCCCGAAAGTCATTCATCAACTGCTCGTTCTCTTTCATATAGATGAAGCCACGGCTGATGATATCTGGACTGGTTAACAGCGAGCCGGTCTTTTTATCGATGGTCAGCACTACGGCTACTAGCCCTTCTTCAGCCAGCAAGACCCGGTCTTTAATGACTACGTTAGGCACAATCGACCCGGTCTGGTCGACCAAAATGGTACCGTGCGGCACTTGGCCACTAATTTGGATTTTGTCTTTAGTGACCGAAATGACATCGCCGTTTTCAGCGTTAATACAGTTCGAGCGCGGAATGCCCTGCTCGATAGCAATATCGATGTGCCGCTTTTTAGAGCGGTATGGCCCCCACATGGGGATGAAGAATTTGGGCTTGACCATGGCTATCATTTCGCCGAACTCTTCCATACTGCCGTGACCGGATACATGCAGTGGTCCGGCGCCGTCAATATCATGAGTTTCATGACGAAAGACATGCACGCCTTTACGCATTAAATCATCCACCATGACACCAATTAGGGCGTCGTTACCAGTCTCCGGAATCGGCGTACTAGACAAAATTACGGTGTCTTGTTCTTTTAGGCTGACATGTTTGTGGTCGCCCATACTCATGCGCACCAGGGCCGAATTGGGCTCGCCTTGGCCGCCGGTACAAACTACCACCACATCTTGATCTTTCAGCGAAGGCACGCTGGCAATCGGCACAAATGTACCTTTTGGAATCTTCATGAAACCATTACGCACGGCCATCTCAAGAGTCGAAATCATGCTCCGGCCATCAAGCGCGATTTTGCGGTTATGATGCACGGCCGCGTTGACTATCATCTGGATACGGTTAACATTGGTCGAGAATATGGCAATGAAAATCCGGCCCGGCGCCTGCTCCATAATATTGATGAAGCTTTGTTCAAGGTTACTTTCACTGGGAGTGCGGCCCGGGCGCTCGGTTGTGGTCGACTCGCTCATTAGAACCAGCACATTATCTTTAGCTAGCTCTTTGATGCGGTCAATGTCGGTGCGCTCGTGGTCTAGCGGGTTGGGGTCCAGCCGGAAGTCGCCGGTATTTATCAGGCGGCCAATCGGCGTATCAATGGCTATCAACGTGCTTCCCGGGATGGAATGGGTTATGCGCACCAGCTCAATGTAGAACTGGCCTAGTTTTAGCCGCTCATGGGTATCTTCGTTCATAGCGACAGTTTTCAGCTCAAAGCCTTCCGGCATGGGCAAACCAAAGTTCTGAAAGATTTCCTCTACCCGGCCGATGGTAAAGCGGCTACCGTACACCGGCACACCAGGGTAATTTGGCAAAATGTGCGGCAAGGCACCGATATGGTCTAGATGTCCATGGCTTATTACAAAACCGCGTAGTTTAGATTTGATTTGGTCCAGATAGGTAGTATCACTGATGGCGTAGTTAATCCCGGGCAGGTCAACGCCTAAATCGTTACCGCAGTCAATAACAATGGCGTCATTTTGATACTCGATCACCAGCATGTTTTTACTACCGCCGCCGTCAAAACCGCCCAAGCCGATAATTTTCAGTTGGGGGCTATCATCAATGACGTTTGCCCGCTTGGGCTTAGGGCCAGCCGAGGCCGCCAGATATTGATTGGCTTTACGGTTAGCATCAGACACAGCCTGTTTTTGAGCCCGGATGGCCGCCCCGCGGCTAAGGCTCCGCCCGCCACCGGCTGGGCGCTTATTTTTGTCGCCAGCGCCAGACTTATTTGGTTGGTTTTTAGATTGATTTTTCTCCATATGTTCCTTTCTTTTTAGAGATTTATAAAATTAGTTTTCTTAAATTTTGGCTAAAGTTAGCGGGATTTTGGCAAAATCTTCAATTAACGTCTCCCGCATGGCGCCGTTATAAAGGGCCGCCGCCGGATGAAAAAGCGGTAGGATGACCCAAGTCGCAGTTTTGTCTTCACCGCCGGCGTCTAAGCGAACTTTAATCCGCTTTGGCTGGCCGTGGCACTGACTAATTTTGAGTCCGGGAAGAAGGGTCTCCATGCTATGCCGCCCCAGCGTCACTATCAACTTTGGATTAATGACCATCAGCTGTTTTTTCAGATAGGGCAAGAAGGCTATTTTCTCCTCGGGCAAAGGGTCGCGGTTATTCGGAGGCCGGTATTTAACGATGTTAGTTATATAAACATCTTTTCTGTCCAGACCAATGCCGGCCAGCATTTCGTTCAAGAATTTGCCGGCCGCCCCGACAAACGGCAGACCCTGCTCGTCCTCATTTTTACCCGGCGCCTCGCCGATAAATACCACTTCGGCCGAGGCGTTACCGTCGCCAAAAACCAGCTGGGTAGCAGAACTCGCCAGCTCGCTACAGACCCGGGCGTCTAAGATTTTCTTTTTAATGTCGTCTAATTCGGACTGCTTAGTTTTTACTGCCACTGCTTTTAGTTAATTCTCTCTGGGCGGCTTTCATTGATAGCTGAAGTCGGCCACGGTCGTCAATGGCCACCAACTTGACGGTTACCTTGTCGCCTTCTTTAACTACATCGCTGGGCTTTTCCACCCTCTCTTCTTTCATCTCAGAGACATGGACCAGCCCTTCTTTACCGGGCAAAATTTCTACAAAGGCGCCAAAGTCCAGCACGCTGACAACTCGGCAATCCTCGTAGATTTTGCCAACTTCCGGCTCGGCCGTTAGGTGGCGGATGAACTGGATAGCGGCGTCAATACTCTTTTTGTCCGGGCTGGCAATCATGACCGTGCCGTCATCCTTAATATCAATCTCAGCGCCAGTTTCGGCCACAATTTTATTGATGGTCTCACCGCCCTTACCAATGACCTCACGGATTTTATCGGGATTAATGCTAATCGCCTCAACCCGTGGCGCATATGGGCTCATTTCACTGCGCGGGCCGGCTAGGGTGCTCAGCATGTGGCGCAGTATCTCAGCCCGGCCGCCTTTAGCCTGGGCTAGCGCCTTAGCCATAATCTCTGGTGTAATGCCGTGCACTTTGATGTCCATTTGGAGCGCTGTAATGCCCTTTTGGGTACCGGCTACCTTAAAGTCCATGTCACCGGCAAAATCCTCAGCGCCGGCAATATCAGATAGCACTACATATTTTTTGCTATCCGGGTCAGTCACTAGGCCCATAGCAATGCCGCTAACGGGCGCTTTCAAAGGCACACCGGCATCCATCAGGCTAAGACAGCCGCTACAAGTAGCCGCCATAGATGTGGAACCGTTACTGCTCATAATCTCAGTCACGGTACGGATAGTATATGGAAAGTCTTTTTCGTCAGGAATCACGGCTGACAAGGCCCGCTGGGCTAGAGCCGAGTGGCCGATTTCCCGCCGGCCGGGGCTACCTAGGCGCTTAATCTCACCAGAGGCATAGCCAGGCATATTGTAGTGGTGAAAGAAGCGCCTCTCTTCGTTAGCTTCCATGGTATCAACTAGCTGGGCGTAGCTGAGCGGCGCCAGCGTGGTCACATTCAAGGCCTGAGTCGAACCGCGGGTAAAAATGCTACTTCCGTGGGCCCTTGGTAGAACGCCTACCTCACTGGACAAGGTGCGGATTTGATCGGGTTTACGGTTATCGGGCCGCAGGCCGTCTTGCAAAATAGCCCGGCGGACTTCTTTTTTAATGGCTGAGTCAAAAGCCTCAATATACTCCGTTAAGTCGGCCTCCTCGCCCAGCTCTCCCCTGAAATGCTCGGTTAGCTGGTCTTTCAAAGCGTCAATTTTTTGACCACGCTCTTCTTGGTTGCCGCGAGTGTCGGTCAGCTTGCCGGCTAAGAATTTATCAACGGCTTTTTGAACTGATTCGTCCGGTAAGGCTAGTTCATAATCGCGGGCTTTGGTACCCACTTTTTTAGCCAACTCCTCCTGCAGGGCAAT
This sequence comes from Saccharimonadales bacterium (SeqCode), assembly GCA_035717985.1. GTDB lineage: Bacteria > Patescibacteriota > Saccharimonadia > Saccharimonadales > UBA10212 > DASTHW01. Next base: position 14,610 of record DASTHW010000013.1, read on the forward strand.
CGCCGGCTGGATAGATTTATGCGCCAGCTCGATAGCCGAGACCATAGTCGACTCATCTACTTCACCTGCGCCGGCTTCTACCATCATGATGGCGCCAGCCGTACCGGCTACCGTTAGATCTAGATCGCTGTCAGCTAGCTCTAAAGCAGTTGGGTAAGCCTTCAGCTTGCCGTCCACCAAACCAACTCGCACCCCAGCCACCGGCCCGTCAAACGGCGCACCAGACAGCTTTAGGGCCGTACTAACTGCAATCATGGCCGGAATATCAGACTTTAACTCAGGATCCAGGCTTAGCACCATAGCAATAGCCTGCACTTCATCACGGTAGCCTTTCGGGAATAGCGGCCGGATCGGCCTATCTATCAGGCGGCCGGCTAAAATGGCTTCCTCGCTAGGCCGGCCCTCACGCTTAATAAAGCGGCTTCCGCTAATCTTGCCAGCGGCATAAAAACGCTCCTCATAGTCAACGCTTAAAGGGAAAAAATCCAGGCCAGGCACCGGCGGACCAACACTAACAATAGCCTCCACTACGGTGTCGCCATAGCGGACCGTTACCGCCGAGGTGGCCTGAAAAGCCAGCCGGCCGGTCTCAAGCGTCAATTTACGGCCGCAAAAGTCGCCGCTGACACTGATTATCTTTTTACCAAAGGGGTTTATGGTACTAGCCATAATTCAAAAAATCCTTCCTCGCCTTCGCGAACAGGGTGCAGGTATATGGCCACTTGTGCATGTTTTAGATTTGGCATATATCTGAGGCTCTGGTCACGAACGGCTTATTACCTCTTTATAGCGCACAAGCTTGCTCCGCTAAATTAGCGGACCTGTAGTTTGGGCACTACCTTCTGATACCTAGTTTTTTAATCAGCTCCAAATATTTATCGCCACTATCTTCGGCAATGTATTTAAGCAGGCGCTTTCGCTTACCAACCAGCTGAAGCAGTGCCCGGCGGGCGGCATAGTCGTGCTTATGGGTCTTCATATGCTCGGTCAGCTCAGCAATCCGGGCCGTCATAATACCGACCTGGGCCGCCGAGGCACCGCTGTCATCTTTAGACTTACCAAGATCAGCAATAATCTTAGCTTTTTTCTCACTAGTTATCATCTGTTGGCTCTTATCCTAGCACATCAGGGGTGGTTTGACAACTTATCTTAAGGCGAATGAGGGCTGGGTTTCAACTTGAACATCTTGGTCGGCGGTTTTAACGGTGGCCGCCAAGCCCTCAAGTACTATTGTCTCAGTTCTAGGTAATAATCCCGTGTGCGCCATGGCCCCTCCCATCAGATAGGTTAAGGCGATATCTCCCAGCGTCTCTAGAGGCGCCTGCGGCTCAGTTAGACGGTCGATTCTCTGCCTCTGTTGTTCGAAGACTGTCTGAATCAAGGGCTGAGGGTCATGTTCTTGATAAAACTTAACGGATTGCTCACGCACGACGTACCTCCTTAGCAGAACTTACTTTGGAGGTTTTTGTCTTACTAGCTTATTATATCATTAAGATTAATTTTGTCAATGACTTTCGCCCGCTCTACCGCGTAGTCTCCCACCTTCGTGCGGCGAAGGGTGGATAAGTAGGCGCCGGTACCAAGTTCTTCGCCAATGTCTTCGGCCAAAGACCGAATGTAGGTGCCGGAGGATACTTTAGTAGTAAACTCTAGCCTTGGATAACTATATTTGACCTCTGTTATTTCATATATTTTCACTTGGCGGGGTTCAATCTTTATAGACTTGCCGGCCCGGGCCGCCCTATAAGCCCTCTGGCCGTCGACCTTAACCGCACTAAAGGCTGGCGGAATTTGGCTTATTAAACCAACAAATTTATTCAAAGCCGGCTCAATTTCAGCCGGCGCAGGCTGATGAGAACTTTTTTTAGTCAATGAGCCTTCTCGATCGCCCGTTGTGCTTATGGCCCCGAGCGTAATTTCGGCCTTATAAACCTTGTCAAGCTTGCTAAATTCACCGGCCCGTTTGGTAAACTTGCCAATAACTAAAATCAGCAGACCGCTGGCCATGGGATCCAATGTGCCAGTGTGGCCGACTTTTATTTTGAGTCCGGTCTTAGCTCTAATAATCGAGCGGACTTTAGCCACCACATCATGCGATGTCCAGCCTTCTGGTTTATCGACCAGCAAAATTCCATCCATGACTCTAGTTTAAGCTATAAAGACGGCTTTTAGCGTGGCTTGCAGAAGAAGTAGCCTTACTTCTTGCCTTTATCGTCTTTTTTATCAGATTTATCCGGCTCGTCACTGTTCTTTTGTGGCGGCGGGATAACAACGCCTCCGCCCAAATTCATTGGCGGCGGAAACGGCGGCGGGGCCGGCATATCAGGATTGCCAAAGGCCCGCTCAACGGCACCTCTGGCATCGTCCTCCGGCGGCTTAACCTCTTTGGAGTGCGTTAAAAAGCCCTCGTCCCGGGAGTGGTTTTCGGCCAGTGGGTCGCTGTCAGCTTCAGGTGAATCGTTATCTAAAGCGGCCGTAAAGCTATTCCTTGTGCCGCCGGCGTCTAGAAAAGAATGCGGGCCCGGCGGTTCTTCTGTCGGGCCTTCTTCCGTACCTTCTTCTTCTTGAGTGTTAGTTTTGTCTTCGGCTTCCCTCTCTTGAGCCAGTTCAGCCGGCGGTTCTTCGGGCGTAGGTTTAGACTCGGGCTCTGGCTTTTCAGGCCTGGGAGCAGGCTCTTCGGATCCGGGAGGCGGTTCTTCGTGGCTTTGCTCAGGCTTAAGCTCCAATTGATCCTCTTTGGGCGGCTGAGGCAAACTAAGCTGATTGGCGGCGGCTTTAGCCTTCATTAGAGTTCCCTCGGTATCAATCCTTATTTCAGAGGTGTCAACATCTACCTCTTGGCCGTCTTGGCCGCCGGCGCCGTGATTGACGTTAAGTGTGCCGTCGTTTTTAACTTCCGGTTTTTGATCAAATTTCTCCGGCGGGGCCGTAGGAGCGGCCGGAGGGGGTGGCGCCGCTGGCCTTGGCGCCGGCGGCTCTAGTTTGCTGACGATTAACTGCTGGTTAGCGCCGGCCGCCATCAGTTGGGCCGACATAGTCATAACCTTTGGCGAGGTTTTTAGGTTGCTGAAGCGTTTAGTCTCGGCCACAATGCCGGTTAGAAAGGCAGTAGCCATTTGGCTATCCAGCAAACTGGAGCCAAAAGCCTCACTAATACTGACAATCATCTCTGATAAACTGCTGGCCGTAGGTTCTTTCCAGTTAATTTGGCCCAGCTCCACTGCCTTACCTTCCCCGGCGTTAACCGATATCACAGCGGCGTCGTGCAAAATTTTGCCGTGGGCTAGAATCGCGGCGTCCAGCTGGCTTTGGCTGATAACACCTAGAGCCAGTACTACGTCGACATTAAAATCACCTTGGCTGAACTGCAGATCCTTCTCGCCAATGCTGGTTTTATAAGGAGTTATATAGATTTTTACAAACTGATCTTCAATCTTGTAGCGCAGTTTGTCGGCCTTGGCCTTATCCAGCGAGATTATAAAATCCTGCAAACTGTCAGTATTGGCTTCGAGAGTTTTTTCGGGTTGCAAAAATTCAATCGTTGAAGGCACCTTGCCGGAAAAAACAGCTGTAGCGTGTTTGCCCAGCTTATTGAGCAGTAAAGTAGTGCCGATACAGGCCGCCAGCTGGTCGACCGACGGGTCTTTACTGACCGTCACTAAAATATCGGCGGCTTGTTTTAGCCTTTCTACGACCTGTTGCTTAGCCTGGGCTTCCATTTTTGTTTTATTTGGTTTTAGTTTTAGGCTTCTTATTTGACAGATTAGCACTACTGTTGACAAAGCGCAAGCTTTTTAGGTAATAGCTTGCTTTACAAAAAACGGGCGGCTAGGGTACAATCTGTCCCTAGTATTTAAAGTGTTAATTTAAGGATAAACATGCCGATAATCAAATCCGCTCGTAAGCGTGTAAAGACAGCCGCCAAGGCTAACCAGCGAAATTATAAAACTAAGCGCTCTATGCGTGAGGCCGTTAAGGCTTTCACTAAGGCCTTAAGCGGCGGCAATGCAAAGACAATTGGCGAGGCTGAACGAGCCGCCGTTAGCGCCATTGACCTGGCCGCCAAAAAAGCTGTTATCCATAAAAATAAAGCCGCGCGGGAAAAAGCTCGCTTGTCGGCACGGGCCAAAGCCGCCGGTGCTAAACCCCTAAAACAAACCGCCAAGCCAGCGGCTAAGAAACCGGTAGCCAAGAAGTCTAGTGCCAAAAAGCCAGCCGCCAAAAAACCGGCTAAAAAATAATCTTTTGCTAGCTTAATAAATTGCAATTTAGATAGTTTTATGTTATAGTTATTCAGCTCCGGTTGAAGGTGTTTTTGTCGGTTTTAACCTGCAAAATCTCTACTTCCCGGAGAGACGCCCGTAGCCACCTATTGAAGGGGTAACCCGTGCATCAAACCTGCCTTCACGGCGAAGAACCCTGCTGGGGCCACGCTGAGCCTGAGTGGGGAGCGGTTCCTGTTCCTGGGGCCGCCGGCCGCCTGAGCCGCCTAACCAAGCGGGCATTCGTGCCCCTGGTTCTGGCTCTCACAGCGGCCTACTGCGTGCACAAGACGCTGGCGGCCACGCCGGGTGTCAGTGCCGAGCGCTGGGACAACCTGCTCTGGCTGAACCTGGTGATCCTCACCTTCTCGGTGATCCTGAGGATTCCCAAGCCGGCAAGAAGCCGCCGGAGACGGCTATAGCTGGATCCCTGGGTTCCGTCGCTCTCGACAGAGAGCGGCGGGACCCTGTTTTATTTAAGACCGACAATTAAGTTTTTTAAGGCTTCGTCCAAGTCGACAGCGTAAACCTTAGATTTATAGTCTGCTTCGGCGGCCAAACCTATGATTTGTTTTAGCTTAGCGGCCTCTAGCTTGCCGGCTAGGCTTTTAGCTTTATTTAAGGGGTAAGGGTTAAGTTTTGCCTCGCTGGCAATTTGGCCGGCCGGCCGGCCTCCGGCTGACTTTGCTATAGCAATAAGCTGTAACTGCCAGACAATAAGGGCCAAGATGGCCTGCGGCTCTACCTTTTGGGCTCTTTGCTCTTCGTAGAGGGTTAGCGCCTTTTTTTGGTTACCGCTGAACATGGCATCTAATAGATCAAATATTCTGCTTTGCGGTCTTTTCTCTGTTAGTAAATCAATGGATTCTTTAGTGATAGTTCTGTTATGAAGAACCAGTTTCTCCAGTTCGCTGATAAGCAGTGTCTGGCTGACACCCACTCTATCGACTAAATATCTGGCGGTGCCTAGATCCAGTTTGGCGCCAAGGCTTTCTGCCTCGGCGGTCAGCCATTTAGGTAGAAGCTCCTGCGGCAATTCGTTAAATTCTTCGAGTCTAGTTTTACTTTTCAGCACCTTGAAATAAGCCGTACGTTTATCAGGACTAGACTCTAATATTATTAAATCTACCTCTGTTGGAATTGAACTAATTATTTGTTCAATTTTATCTGTGGCCCAACTGTTAGTGCCGAGCCCGCGCAGTATAACCAGCTTGGCGCTGGTCAGAAAAGGTAGGTTAGAAATTGACGATAAAATGATGTCCGGCTCGGCACCCTCGGCGTCAATCCGCTCGATACTCAACTCTCCATGCTGGGCGGTAAACCTTTCGACCAGCTCGTCTAGGCGGCGTTTTAAGTTAGTGTTGTTAGGGCCCGTTAAGCTGATTATCATTTCGGACTCCTGGGTAGTTTCTGGCAGTGGGGACAAAAATGAGTGCCCCGCCCGGCTACCCTAATTTTCTCAATCGGTGTGCCACAGCGTGGGCACGGTTGACCTTGACGGCGAAAAACCTTAGCAAAGCTAAGATAGCTACCTTTCTTGCCTTGACTATCTACATAATTTCGGTCGGTACTGCCGCCTTTTTTAATACTGAGATTTAAGATTTCCCTTAAAGATTGGTACAGCTTAATCAGCTTAGCATTTGAGACGGTTGAGACCGGCCCAGCCGGATGAATTTTAGCCGCCCATAGCGACTCGTCGGCATAAATATTGCCAACTCCGGCGATTACGGTTTGATCTAGCAGAGCCGCCTTAATAGAGCTATTTTTTCGCCTTTGCAGGCGATCTATAAAATCAGCTGGTTTAAAGCCTGCCTCCAGTGGTTCGGGGCCGACTTTTTTGAAAAAATCAATCTCGGGTATTTCGATGGTTGGCATTAGGCGCATCCAGCCAAATTTACGCTGATCGTTAAAAAATAATTTACTGGCGCCAGCAAAGTCGATAATTACTCGAGTAGCTTTGGCCGGCAGGCTAGCAATTAGGTCGGCACTGGGGTGGCCGGCCCCAAAACGCTCTTGGCCGACAAAAACCAGCTGGCCGGTCATCTTAAGGTGAACTAATAAGGAATACTTGGTATTTAAATCAATAATTAGAACTTTAGCCCGCCGCCGCACACCGAGGACTTTAGCGCCTACCATAAAACGCTCAACATCAGCGGGGGCGTTAGGAAAAGATTTGGGCCAGTCGTGCTGGACATTTGTAATGACCAATCCGGGCAGTAACTTAGATAGCCCCAGTTTAATTGTCTCGACCTCTGGCAATTCCGGCATGGCTAAATTATACAGCCGCCGGCAAGTTATACTTGATGTGATATGGACAGCCTGCAGGATATCTTAAGCCAGAAAGACTTTTCCCCGCCTGACGAGATCAAGTCTCTGCGGGATTACGTTAAGCGCAAATATAAGAGTAATTCATACATAAAACTAGAGCGTGAGGCTGTTATTTTAAGTGTGCCAAGCTCAGCCCTGGCCGCCACTCTACAGCTAGAAAGAACCGCTATAGCCGAGGCCTGCGGGCTGACAAAAAAACTAGTTATCCGCTTTGGCAGACAATAGCCGGGCCAGCTCGGCCTTCATTTGACCAAAGTTTCGATACAAAATAGTGTTCATACCAATTTGTTGAGCCGATGTAATGTGCTTCATGGAATCGTCAATAAATACACACTCCTCGGGCTCAACGGCCAATTTTTGCAGAGCTAGTTGATATATTTTAAGGTCCGGTTTGATGACGCCGACATCTGATGAAATGATAATGGCATCCATATATTGACTGATGTTGGTATCACGGGTTAGGCGCTCAATAGTTTCGCGGCTGGCATTGGTAATTAGGCCGGTTTTATAACGGACATGTAGCTTCTCAATAAACGCCAGTAGCTGGGGGTTAAGCTTTTGCGATTCATAGCCGGCTAACAGCTCAGGCACGGATTTGCCGGTTTTACTAGACAACCGGTTAACGAAGTCTGCCCAGCTGATTTTGCCTAAATTAACAGCTTCCGATAAAGGTAGAAAGTCCCCACTAATCTCATCGGCAGATTTAATAAAATCCCAATATTCGTCAGAGCAAATGACGCCAAAGAAATCAAAAATAACGGCTTTAACCACCCCTTTATTGTGGCACAGCATGGCCGAGTGTTTAGTAAGTTTTCTTTTGGCGGGCCAGTGCCCGGCGCAGGGATCTATTTAAAGCGACGCCACCAATACTAACCGGTTGGTTGGCCCGGCGGGCCGCCTGCCTGGCCTCAACTTTTGAAGTCTCTAGCTGGGCCTTAAGGTCGGCATATTCGGCCTTAACACTTTCCAGCAGGTATTTTTCAACTGGCGCAATGCCCTCGGTAAAACCACCCCGCTCTACGGCCGTCAGTAAAAACTGCTTATAATGACGGAGCTTAGCCTCCAGGCTACGGGGGTTAATGTCCTGAAAATTGCGCTCGAAAATAGTTTTGATTTCTGGGTGATAGTCTTTAGAAAATTTAGGATTGGGTTTGGACTTAAGCTGAACTGGATAGCCGAGTTCACCGCGCTGATAGTCGGTTCTATGGATTATAAAATCATAGCCGCGCCGAAGAGATGGAAAGCCAACCTTGGGCGCGTCGTGAGCCGAGATTGCCGGCGTAACGGCGATATTTTGATCATTCTCAGCCTGAAGTAGCAGATTAAAGTCAAAATACCACATCAGCTCGTGCAAAAGGCCAGCTAGCCCTGGTTCGCCTTTAAAACGCCGCTGAAGGGAGTTTTGGCCGCTGAACTTCAAAGCAGTGGCAAACAAAATCTCTAAACTTGTTAGCTGATACGCCCGGTCAGCCAGGTTTTCCGGGCGGCTTCTAGAATTTAGCTGAAGGCTGGCTATGAAAATGGCGCATTTAACCTTGACTGACTCTAGCTCAAAATTTTCACTGGTTGAGTCTAGCTCCACAGCCCGCTGGTGGATGAGCCCGCAGACTTGGCTGGCTGTAGATATCAGATAGCGCTTACGTGGTGTCAGCTCGTTTTGCATAGTATTGATGGTCTTGCCGAGCTGAGCAAAAGATAGCCGATCGATATTATCACGCACAAAGTCGGATGTATTTTCGTTAAAGCTGGCGGCCATAGTTAGCATTTCGGCGCCGGCTAAGGCCGTACTTAACTGCTCAGCCGGGATTGACTCTGCGCCTCCGGTGGCCAAACAGTAGGCCAGTGTATCCTCGGCTGTTAGGTCTTTGCCTGCTTCGCGGCTAAGAGCCGCCAAGGGGGCGTCTGGTTGACTGGCAAAAATGTCGGGCCGCAGGATTCTAGCTAGGGTGTTAACGCCGGCCAGCTCATAGGCTTGGCTCTGGCGGTGTTCACCGTCGATATATTCCATATACTGGATTCCGGCCCGTTCACCCGCGAGCAGTGCCCTATATTCCTCCTGGGTGGAGCTTTCAAACATCGGATCCTGGGCATAAAACCAGGCCAAGGTATCTTCCAGGCTGGGCCGCAGGGCGGCTAGGTCGGCAAGGTCTAGCTGGGCACTCCTGCCAGCCGAAGTTACCCGCTCAAAGTCACTCTGGATTAAATTAGCCTGCTCTTTATCAACAATTTTTGCCATAGAACTGCCTTTAAAAATTAAAGGGCGACGTTTTCAGTTAGAGTCTCGTAATTAGTAATTTGTTTTTCAAATAAATCAGTCACCTGGGCGGCATTACCGTTAAAGTTACCCAGCGAGCCAGGACAGTTAGTACTCCAAAGGTTAACCAAACTGTTGCCGTTTTGATTTAGCTGATAAACATAGCGTAGGCCGTCCGGGCACTGGCCCATTGGATCGGCGTTAGCACTAGTTGGTTTTTTGGCGGATGTAAAACTGGATAAGTCCAGCGCCCGCAAAAAGACGCGGTAGGCGTCGGGAGTATTGTAGGTAACGTTGGCGCTTAAAACATGCCCGCTATAACCCTGGATAATATCCAGCTCGCGGCTGTCTTTATCAACGGTTATCTTAATCACACGGTGGGCGTCATCGCCGTTAATCTGGCCGTTAATGGTCAGACTGACGCTAGCATCGGTGTTAGCATACTGGGTTAGAGGTAAAATGGTCGGGCCTTTGGGCGTCTTTTTACCGCCGCCGCCAAATATTAAGACGCCAATTAAGACAATAAATACGATAGCTAGTAAACCTATAAAATACCGCATAAACTTCCTTACCTGCTATACGATAACATAAATTTGATTTAATTGCAAGACTCTAGGCGGCTAGCGGGGTAATCACCTGGTTATCGGGCCCGGTAAGCTCAATATCACCTTCTAAAGACATCAGCTTGGCCGTTTTTCGGACTTTAGTTGGTGAAATATCTAAAAGTGCGGCAAAACCATCAACCAAGCCAACATCACTGCGATGGCTCACCAGCCAGTTGTGCGGTTGCTTGCGGCCGTAGTCGAGCATAAACCTTATAACTCCGCGGCGGCCCCTATAAGTCTGTCCGGCCTCAGCTAGAGCCGGCGTATTACCCAGCTTCGACTGCAAAACGTAAGACCGGATCATAATGGCTTCACGGACCGCCTGACAGGTAAACAACAGTTCCTCACTGAGAGCCGATTCGCCTTCCTCGGCTACGTGGTCACAGACTATTTGGTGATGGTCAGTTTGACCAGTTTGGTCGCATATCCGGCACCAGGCTACCGTATGCTCGCCGCCTGCTAAGGGTATTTGGTAAGATTCTTTGACTACAACCACCCTACCCAGCTCAAAGCTGGTACGAGCAAATTCTTCAATCGCCGGGCTGGATGGAGTTTTATCTAATTTAAGAGCGGCGTCTAAAGAGCTTTGGGGGAAATATAGCTGGCCATCTTGTATCGCTGGAACTTCATATAGCTCCCGCTCATTAAACCTAGGCAGGTCGCGCAGTGTTTCATCGTAAGCCATCGTTTTTTATGCCCCAAAAGTTAAGACAATTATAACAAAGCCTTGTTAAGATAAGGCCATGAACGGTGAGGTCACCGCCCTTAGCAAACTAAAGCTGGAAGCTAATGCTGGCGGTAAAGCTTTGGCGCTAGCCAGACTAATCCAGGCCGGTTTTAACGTACCGGCCGGTTTTATCGTCAACGGCGACCCTAAGGACCCCAACCTGAGGCAGGACATTTTAGAGCATTTTGACAAGTTAAAGACCAGCCGAGTGGCGGTCCGCTCCAGCGCCGCGAGCGAGGATGGTGCCCGTGACGCCTGGGCTGGCCAACTGGATAGTTATCTCAATGTGAGCCGTGAGGAACTTATCGAAAAAATTGCTTTATGCCAAAAATTGGCCGGCTCTGAAAGAGCCAAATCTTATGCTAAGCAAAAAGGCCTGAGGGCCGGCCATATAAGCGTAATTGTCCAAAAAATGATTACTAGTGCCACCGCCGGAGTAGCCTTTTCAATCCATCCCGTATCCGGCCAAACCGGCCAGATGGTTATCGAAGCCGTAGCCGGCCTGGGCGAAAAGCTGGTTGCCGGTTCGATTACCCCAGACACATATGTGATTGATAAAAAATCAGCTAAAACGATAGAGGCTCATACTGCCGGCCGGCCGGTTCTAACTGATGAAATGCTAACAAATTTAAGCCAAACTATTAAAAAAGTTGAGGTCTTTTTTGGGCACCCGGTGGATGTGGAGTGGGCTATCTCGGACGGCCGGCTGTATATTTTACAAAGCCGGCCAATAACGGCTATAGGCTAAAATTAACTTATGGCCGACGACAAACTAGCCCAACTGTTAAAGACCCAGAAGTCGCTGACCGAGTGGCTGGATGACATTCAACATAAAGATGCCGAGGCTATCAGAAAAGAAGATAATGATAAACGCGAGCGGCTTAAGGTTTTAAACGAAGTTATTGGCCTGCCGTTTGATAAGCCTACCCAATTTACGGCTGTCGAATTAGCCGAAAAGTCGCCCGCTTTCACTAAATATTTAAGCCAACACGGCCAAGAGCTTTGTGCATTAAGGCTAATTCCTAGGGCTGACGGCTTACCTAAACTGCGGATGCGCGGCAAGACTGTCGCCGGTGCCTATGAGTGGTTTTTAGAGCAAAATATTGAACCGGCAAAATACAGAGCCGACTTTATTCCCCACCCGCCAGATTACGCCTGGGCTACCATTTTTGTGGTCAACAAAAACGGCATTCAGGGCGAAATCATCTGGGGCGGCCATCACCAGCTAACCCAAGGATTCCACGATAGCAAGCGGCCGCATATTTTTAGATATGATTTCGCGAAGTGGATGATTTCGCCATCTAGTGTTAAAGCTTTGGCGCACCTGAAGGATCTAGCAAATTTTTTGCATGTGGCAGACAAGTCTAAACAATATCAACTCAAAAAACAACTGGGCGCTAGCTTTGTAAACGACTTCCTGGAAGGTTATTTTGAGACTACCGATTCATCTCTTGGAACCTGGTTTATAGACTACAGTCCGACACTGGGCAAAATGTACGCCGATATGACCATCACGCCGCCGGTGGCCGCAGGGAAAAAACTTATAAGCGGGCTGTGCGCCTGCCCCGGCCAGGCTAGTGGTAAAGTCCGCATTGTGCCGTCCAGCGGCGTTGATAAAGATTTTCCGCATGGCGCTGTTTTGGTCTGTGCCGTGACTACGCCGGAGTTTGTGCCGCTAATGCAAAAAGCCTCGGCCATTGTAACCGACCAGGGAGGTATTTTATCTCATGCCGCCATCGTGGCCCGGGAGCTTAAAAAACCTTGCATTGTTGGAACTGGCAATGCCACTAAACTGCTTAAAAATGGGCAACCCGTAACCGTTGATGCCGGCGCCGGTACGCTTAGCCTATAAAGTGCTCTTCGTACAGTTTGGCTTTTGAGTGCTGGGCGGCAAATTTATTTTTGGCTTTATCTATCAGCTCTAAGGCTTTAACTTCCAGCTTGTCCAAATTAGTTAAAGCCTCTGCCAGTTCGCTGATTGAGCCGCAAACCTGGTCACAAGTGCTGAATAAAAATGGGTGTTTATAATCAGTCATCAGCACGCCGGCCACCTCTTTAGTGCCGCCGTTAAAATGCCCGCCGGCCGGCGCGTAGGCAATCACCGGTTTTTTAAAATATTTGGCGATTAATATCTCCTGGCTGGCACCAACGCTAATATCATCACTAACGTAGACAATCACTACATCCACTTGGTCAATCATATGTACGTCACTGCCAAAGACTAGCTCTAAATTGTCATAATTTTTTTGGGCGCGCGTAGGATCAAAGCTGATGAACCGTAGGCCAGTCAGTTTAGCAAGTTCTTCTAAAAACTCATCGCGCCAGGTGTGGTTAGCAAAGCCGGAGTGGCCGCGCATTTTGCCGGCGACATAGACCTTTAAAGTCTGGTTCATATATAAGCCTCAATTTGCTCCCATTTGTGCTGGGCGGCTTCGTCAAAACCACGACTTTTGAAGTCTTGGTAATCGGCCACAATATAAAACTGGTGGATGGCGACGGCTAGGTTAATATCAATCTTGGTACCGTCAAAATCCTCCTGCATTTTAGCTACTTTCTCTAGCATTTCGTGGCCGTATTTGCTCCAAAAATAAAACTCCGCCTCCAGCGGGCCAATTTCGGCTTCCAGCCAGTCAATAACACCGGTGATTTTCTTGGCGGCCGGGTTGACCATACAATTGCTCATCTGCAGATCTTCATGGATAAACACCCAGGAATCTTTGGGCTGGCACTGAGCGCAGACATAATCCATAGCCGCCTTGGCCATTTGCTTGACCCGCTCGTCAACTCCCCCGTCAGCTAAAAATTGGTTGACGAACTGTTGATTTTTATCGGTGCGGTAGCTGGGAATTTTTAAGGCTCCGGCTTCGGCCACCGGTATGGCTTTACTTAGTTCGCTCCGTACTGCCACCCAGCTTTTTAAATATTCATCAGTCATGGAATTGGGAGTTTGGTCCCACAGGGCTCCAGGGATGGACTTATAGCCAAAATAGCTATAATAGCGGCCGACGTAGTCCGGCTTAGGTACGGCAAAGCTGGTCTTACCAGCAAGCCGCTTTAAAATATTAACTTCTTTTTCAATTTCTTCGGTTTTTAAGGGGTAATTACGCTCAAATAGGCCGCGCAGGAACCTAAAGACGTATTCATTATTGACTAAAAAGGCGGCGTTGTCCCAACCGCTACCCAGGTACTTTATCTCGTTGACTTTAAAATTCGGAAAGTCGCGCTCGATATATTTTTTGTATTCGTCTATCAGCAGTTCGGCGGCATACATTTCCATGGTTAAATTTTAAGCCTTTCCACCCGCAAAGGCCGCGGTACTTTTTTAGCAAAATCGGCGGCACTAAAGTCTTTGAACTCGTACATAACATCGGCCTGTTCGCTGGCCGGCGTGGCGTAAACAATACGGCTAACTTCCGCCCAAGCCGCACAGGCTAAGCACATCATACACGGTTCATGAGAAGCATAAAGAACGGCGCCTGGAATATTGTGGTTACCCAGTTTCTTGCAGGCCTTGATAATAGCTGAGATTTCGGCGTGCAGAGTTGGATTGCCGGTTTCCTGGACGTGCCCGTGCTCTAAAGCCAAAACTTTTCCGCCGCAAACTACCGCGGCGCCGTAGTTATACGGGGCCGGCTTTTTATTGCCCTCATTTATAGCAAGCTTAAGATAATCTTTATCACTCATGGGCGGCCCCAATTCTTCCGGCAGGTTTCAACATCTAGCTTAAATGGTGAACTCTTGAGCTCTAAATATTTGGCCATAGTATTAATAAACCCCGGCGTAAAATCGCTGGGCTTGGCATTCATATCATCAACAACTTCTTTTAGGGGCCGGGCGGTTAGTCCCGATACTTCTTCATTAGGTTTAAAGCGCCAGCCAGCTGGCGCCTGAGCCTCAAAGATGCCGAACATGTGCCGCTGGCGGGTTTGCTGAACCTCCGGGTTAAATTGCTCGTCAGAGTAAAGCCCGGTGATGACCTTGGTTAGCGTAATATCATTAATGCCGATTTCTTCGGCCATTTCCCTGATGGCTGAAGGCAGATAATCTTCACCGGCGCTGACATGCCCGCCCACCGTATGGTCAAACAGCCCGGAATGGTGGTCTTGAATGTATAAATTGCCGTTTTTATCAAAAACATAAACGGCTACGCACCGGTGTAAGATAGCGTTGGCGTGGGCGGTTTGCCTATCCACCGTCTGGCCGGTGGGCTGATCATGCTCATCTACGATGTCGAATAGTTCACTATCCTCCACCGCTCCGGCTTCAATTTTTTTGGCGACACATCTTATAAGGCTATCAACTTGGCCGTCGTTTTCATCCTTAACTTCTTCCAGCAGGAGCGGCCGAAACTTACCGGCCAGCAGATTCTTCGTATAATCAAGCGAAAACAAATGACGGATATGGCCTTTATCCGAAATAAAAACATTATTTCCTGCCTGCTCACCATTACCGAAATGGTGGTCATTAACTGATTTGCAGGTAAAAGCTAGTAGGCCGCCGGGCTTTAAAATTCGCCAAATTTCATCAAAAATTTTTCTCGTAGTGTCGTCGTCGAAATAATGTAGGGCTAGGTTGGCGTAAACCGCGTCAACTGAACTATCTGAAAAGGTCAGTGGCTGGCGCATATCGTGAACTGAAAAATCAATGTCGAGCTCTTTAAAGATCTTTTTGTCTTGCGCTATAGCTACTGGCGAAAAATCGCTAGCCAGGACGCGGTAGCCCTTTTTGGCAAAGAACTCACTTTCCCTGCCCACTCCACAACCCAGTTCGACTATAGTGGACCCCTGTCGAAAATATCTTTCGGCGATTGATGCAAAGTGACTGGGCGAGTGGCGCAGGTTTTCGTGTTCTCCTCGGGAGTGCTTGCCTTCCCATAGGGCTAATTGATCCGGCAGGTTAGCCATCTATAGCTCGCCCCAGTTTTTACCGATTGATACATCGGCTTTGAGCTTAACCGGCAGTTTATAAACGCCTTCCATAACTTCTTTTAAAATACTGCCGGCTTTTTCAGCTTCATTTGCCGGCGCTTCGGCTAAAATGCTGTCGTGAATCTGCAGAAGCTGTTTAGTGCCAGATGGCAATTTTTTAGCTACCTCCACCATGGCCAGTTTCATTAAATCGGCGGCCGAGCCTTGCAGGGGCATATTGATAGCGGCCCGGTAAGCCGCCTCACGGACGGCAAAATTAGGCGAGCGGACATCCGGCGTTGGCCGGCGGCGGCCCAGGATGGTCTCGACATAACCCTGCTCCTCAGCCTGGCGGCGCAATAGCTGGATAAATTCTCTTAAGGCTGGGCGAATTTCAAAATATTTAGCAATAAATTCGCGGGCTTCATTAAACGGCATGCCGGTACCAGCACTAAGGCCATGCGGCCCCTGCCCGTACATAATGCCAAAATTAACGGCTTTGGCTGAATATCTTTGAGCTTTAGTAACGTCTTTAGGATCAATACCATACACAAGCGCGGCCGTCTCTACATGAATGTCAGCGTCGCGGTTAAAGGCGTTAATCATACCCCCGTCGCCAGATAGTGCGGCCGCTAGACGTAGTTCAAACTGGCTGTAGTCGGCACTGATTAAAACATTGCCCTCCCCAGCTACAAAAGCCGTGCGGATATTTTTACCCAGCTCGGTGCGCACTGGGATATTTTGCAGATTAGGGTCGGCCGAGCTTAACCGGCCGGTCTGAGCGACAGTTAAGTTAAAAGTGGTGTGCACCCTAGAATTTTCATCAACCAGTTGAGGTAGAGTATCGACATAGGTGTTTTTTAGCTTGGCGGCCTCGCGGTAGGCCGTGATTAAATCAATCACCGGGTGGACGCCGCGTAGTTTATCCAGCTCGCTGGCCGCCGTGCTATAGCCAGTTTTACCGCGCTTAATGCCGGTCGTTGACAGCTGGAGTTTAGTAAACAGGGCTTCTGCTAACTGCGTCGGCGAGCCAATGTTAAACTCGTAGCCGCAGTGGCCATAAATTTGTTGTTCAATGTCGCTTAAAGAATCTTCCAGCTGGCCGGCAAACCTTTTTAAATACTTAACATCTAGTTTAATGCCGGCCAGCTCCATGTCAGCCAGAACCGGAATCAGCGGCCACTCTACTTTCCGAGCCAGCCTAGCGATAGTCGGCGCCTCGGCTAAAGCCTGCATTTGGCCAAGGTAAAGCTCACGGATAACGGCTATAAATTCATTGGCTCTGTCCGCTAAATCTTCTGTCGGTACATCATCAAGCGATACGCCGTCCCAGCCTAGGCCGGCCCGGGCTAGTTCACTTAAGCTTTGTGCTCGTACTAACGGATTGATTAAAAAGGATCCTACCAAAACATCGTGGTCTACGGCTGGTGGCTCTATATCTAGATTTCTAAGGAGTTTGACGGTACTTTTAGTGTCATAGCCGACGATGCCCTTGTCATGCTTGGCAAAGACCGCTTTTAAGGCAATTTGAACCTTAGTCTTATCCAGCCGGGCTAAATCTAGCGCGTAGACTCCGCCAACCGAGCCCAAAATTAGGACTTTGGGCAGTGTGCCGTTCTGCCCAGCCGAACGGCTGTGAACAAAAATTGGTTCCTCTTTATCAAAGGTCAGGCTATCTAGCTGGCTGTCGTTTTTAACGAGCAGATTTTTGGCTAGTTTTAATTTAGAGCCAGCACCGTCCGGGGAGTCGGAGCCGTCTTTCATGCTGTCCGGCAGGTTTCTCAGCAGACTGCGAAATTCCAGCTCTTCAAGTAAGCTTCTCAGGTGAGCTGTGTCAATTTTTGTACCGTCCATGGCAGGAAGATCCAGCTCTACAGGGGCAGTGCACCAAATTTCAGCCAGTTTTTTACTTAGATAAGCCAGATCTTTGCCGTCCTGTAGTTTTTTACGCAGGCTATCACGGATGTCGGGTAGATGCTCGTAAACGCCATCGAGTGTCTTGTATTGCTTGAGTAGTTCGATGGCTGTTTTCTCACCCACACCAGGCACCCCAGGAAGATTGTCAGAGCTATCGCCTTTTAAGGCTTTGAGCTCTAAAAATTGCCCGGCCTGCAGGCCGTACTTTTTTTCAAAACTCTCGACATGAAATTCTTCAATGTTGGAAAAGCCGCGCTTCAGCGCGTAAACCCGAACACTGTGATTGATTAGTTGAAGAACGTCTAAATCAGAGGTAATAAGTAGCGTTTCAATGCCCTTCTTCTCGGCCTTAACGGCCAGTGTGCCCATAATGTCGTCAGCTTCATAATCATCCAGCTCATAAAGCGGCCAGCCAAAGGCAGAAAGTAAGTCATGTAAAATTGGGATTTGGGTATAAAAATCCGGCGGCGCAGGCTTACGCCCGGCTTTATAATCCGGATACATATTTAAGCGTTTTCGGATGTTGGTTTTGGGCTTGTCCCAAGCTACAGCCACATAGTCCGGCTGGAGTTTTTTAATCAGCTCTAGCGCCATAGTGGCAAAACCATACACGCCGCCGGTGGGTATGCCGTCTTTGGTGGCTAAATTAGGCAGAGCATAATAACCCCTGTAAAACACACTTTTACCGTCAATAACCGCCAGCTTTTTCTTAGACTCCGCCACTATGCTAACAGTATACGACGGGGGCAATTAAACAGCGACCGCTTACGGTAAAATTGGTGAGGCCTACTCTATCTCAGTTTCTTCTTGTATGGGAGTCTTGGCTTTTTCGCGGTGCAGAGTTATATCAATTTCCTCTGGTGTCAGCGGCCTGCCTAGCTCCATCTCGAGTGTGAATAACTCATAAATACGCTTAATTTGTTCGTTTTGGTCGGCCAATATTTCAGCTAGCTGATCCGGCCTAGCCCCTGCTATTTCGCCCCAGGTCCTGTCCCACCTAAGGGCTCTTTCTCGCAAAGGCTCAAGCTTAAGCTCATTTTCCTGGCTGGGTTCATGAGTCTCTCCACCGGATGTTGTTTCTGGCATGTTTTTATTATAGACCCAGAGCGGTTTTAGCGGCCTTTGAAAAATCTTCTAAATCGTTAGAGTCGTTGGTGATAAAAATATCGGCCCGGTCTTTGACACCTTGCCAATTGAGCGTCGCCTCGTCGCCGGCGTGCTGTCGCTCGGTTTGTTCTTCAGCTAAAAACTGCTCAAAAGATTTTTTATCCTTGTCACCTTGGCCGCGACTCATTACGCGCTGGTAACGGACCGCTGGGTCGGCGTCCACCCAGACCACCTGGCCGCCTAGAGCGTGAATTTTATCAACTTCCCAGGGGTGACGGATGCTGGAGATAACCAGTCCGTTATATTTTTCTTGGCCGCTTTTTTGCTCATATAGTTCAACCGCTTTATCAATGATGGCACCGCGGCTTAGCCTATTCCATTCGGCCGATAGGGCGGCCATGTTTACCCGCTCGGCCGGCAAGCCGCGCCGCGCCAGTTCCGGAATTATTAAGTCAACTGAGGCTGAGACAAATAGCCAGCCGTAGTCATCGGCCAAAATACGGCTTAAAGTATCCTTGCCCGAGCCGTTTGTGCCGCCAATACCGATAATTTTGATCTTCAAGGTCATTCTCTTTTATTCATAGATGGAATCGCGCAAAGATTGAGCTTCGTCTAAGTTACGTAACCGCGTTAAGGCTTGAGTTTCAATTTGTCGAATCCGCTCGCGGGTAACGCCAAAGGCTTTGCCGACCTCATCCAGCGTACTCGGCGGCTGTCCGTTTAGGCCAAAGCGCAAAGACAAGACGCCCCTTTCCCTTTCGGTTAACGAATCAAGAACAAAATAAAGAGTCTGATTGCGAAGCGATTCGCCCGCACCATCTTCAGGTGCCGGCTCAGACTCGTTAGGTAGCAAACTGCCAAAAGTCTCTTCCTCGTCCTCGCCAATCGGCTTGTCTAGAGAAACGGGGATTTGGGCCGACTTCATAATAGCCAGCACATCGTCTACTTTCATACCTATATCTTCAGCGATTTCTTCGGGCGATGGCTCACGACTAAGTATTTGAGTTAGGCGACGGTTTGATCTAACAATTTTATGCAGTTTTTCAACGATATGAACCGGCATCCTGATGGTCCGAGCCTTGTCAGCCAGACCCCTTTGCACCGCCTGGCGGATCCACCAAGTAGCATAGGTGCTAAACTTATAGCCCTTTCGCCAGTCAAACTTTTCAGCGGCCCTGATTAAGCCAATCATCCCTTCCTGGATTAATTCCGGAAAGTCCAACCCCTGATTCCGAAAATTTTTAGCTATCGATACCACCAGCCTTTGATTAGCTAAAACCATTTCCTCTTTGGCTAAAGAATCTCCCCGCTCGATTCTTTGAGCTAGAGATCTCTCCTGAGCCGCCGTCAGTAAATCAAAATCTCCAGCCGACCTAAGCATTAACTGCAGAGTTTCGGTTGACGGACGATCCCGCTTTTTAGAGCCAGAACTGGTAGAGACATATTGCGGTTCGGCGCTGGCCAGCGGCTCCCTTATTTCAATATCCATCTCTTCAAAAACCTGATAGAAGCTATTTAATTGAGCCGGTTCCAGGTCTATTTCATTAGCCACAGCCACCAACTCGTCGGTGGTTATATAACCTTTAATCAGCGCGCTATCTATCAGCTCACTTACCATTGGCAGTGCCAGCACGGCCATAACATCGAATAGGCCAGTTTCGACAGCCGGCCTGGCTTGAGCTATGGTCTCAGCCGGAGTCTGGGCTAACTTTTGTCCGGTATTAGCAGGATATGGTTCGAGCATATCTATTGTAAATATTCGTGCAGGCGGCGGGTATCCTTGTGCTTTCGCAGTTTAGCCAATGCTTTAGCCTCAATTTGGCGGATACGCTCGCGGGTAACAGAAAATTCCTGGCCGACTTCCTCTAGGGTATGACTTTTGCCATCCTCTAGGCCAAAGCGCAGTTTTAGAATCTTTTGTTCACGCTCGGTTAAGGTGCCCAGGATCTTTTTAACTTGTTCTTTAAGTAACTGTTCGCTAGCTGATTCGCTAGGTGTTTTTTGGTCTTCATCCTCAATGAAATCACCCAAGACGGAATCTTCTTCGTCATCACGCACGCTAGCATCAAGACTAGAAATGTCTTGCTTAATCTTCATGATGTGCTCAACTTTATCGACTTCCATTTCCATAGCGGTAGCAATTTCTTCATTGGTCGGCTCGCGGTTTAACTCTTGAGTCAGGCGGCGCTGGGTGCGCAGGAGTTTGTTAATGGTCTCCACCATGTGCACTGGAATACGGATAGTCCGGGCTTGGTCGGCAATGGCCCGAGTAATGGCTTGGCGGATCCACCAAGTGGCGTAAGTACTAAATTTAAAGCCGCGGTCCGGGTCAAACTTTTCAACCGCCCGCAGTAAGCCGGTATTGCCTTCCTGAATCAAATCAAGCAAATCCAACCCTCGGCCGACGTAGCGCTTAGCAATGCTTACTACTAGGCGCATGTTGGCCTCAGCCATGGCGTCTTTAGCCCGCTTATCGCCTTTAACTACTTTTTGAGCCAGCTTTAACTCCTCTTCAGGAGTTAACAGCGGGATTTTACCAATTTCGCGCAGGTAAAGACGGACTGAGTCGTCGGCGATATCGTCCATATAGGCCGTATCTTCGGCTACTGCTTCTTCTTCCTCTTCGACCGCCCATTCATCTACAAAATCTTCCTCACGCGGCTCGGTAGCGGCAATTATCTCAACGTCATTTTCCGCCAGCTCGGCATTAAGTCCATCCAATACATCAATATTGGCCGGCGTGTCCGGAATCAGCGCAAAGATATCACGCTGATCTAGCTTGCCGGCCTTTTTGCCCTTTTCAAGTAACTGTTTAACTTGCTTTTCATAATCCCGCTTTTTAGCAGGTACTGGTTTTGGCACGGATTTCTTTACCATAAGCTCACCCCTTTATTAACTGATTAAGTTTATCGACTTTTTTGATTAATTTTTGGGTCTCAGTCTCATCTTTAGCCTGGTTAATAGCTAGGATTAACTGAGTTTTTTGTATTTTTACGTAGTAATCAACTAATCTTCTGGCGAGGTTCTGGGCCTGCAGGGCCAAATCTTGGGCCGGCAGATCAGAATAAAGCTCCTCGAACTGTAATATTACAATTTTAACATAATCACTGATTTCCTGCAAAGCTCCCGCCGTCTTGGCGTCAGATTTAAAGTTAGGATTTTTAGTTAAAAATTCAAATAAAATCCGGGGCGGACCGTCTGAAAAATAGGCCGCTCGGCAATCTTTTAAAAGCCGCCGCAGTTTAGGCTGGGCCAGCAGGATTGATAAAAAGTGATCCTGCAGGCGGCGGTGCTCCACCGCCAGCTTATCTACCTCCGCTGGTTTAAGGTTAGGCCGCTTGAGTCGAACCTGCGGCTGGCCTGCCCCGCCGGCCAGCTTAGCCTTGACGGTCTCTAGGCTGGTATCAGTCAACTCGGCAATTTTCTTTAGGTAATGTTCCTGCTCCAGCGGGTCGCTTAGGCGTTTTATAATCGGCAAAAGCAGGTCGCTGAAACTACGCTTGCCGGCGGCCGAGGCTAAATCCAGCTGTTTTTCATAGACTTCCATTAGCCAATCTGGAGCGTAAACTGCACTATCAATGGCTTTTTGCCAGGCTGAGGCGTCTTTTTTTACCAGTTCGTCAGGGTCTTTAAAGCCAGCCGGCAGGCTAATAATCTTTAGGCTGACATCGACTTTTTGAGACAGTGGGATGACCCGCTCGGTGGCGCTGATGCCGGCCCGGTCAGCATCAAAAGATAGACGCACATCGCCGCTGAAGCGTTTTAGCTCGCGCAGGTGATACTCGGTCATAGCCGTACCGGCGCTGGCGACGACATTTGCTATACCGGCCTGGTGGCTGGCAATTACATCTAAATTACCTTCTACGGCCACCACAAAACCCAGTTTTCTGATGTCATTTTTAGCTTGAGCTAGACCAAAAACGTTACGGCTTTTGTCATAGAGAATTGTCTGGGGAGTGTTGATATATTTGGGGGCATTTGGCTGATCAACCACCAGGCGGGCAGTAAAGCCGACCGGCATCCCGCGGCTGTCGGTCAAGGGCACCATAATCCGTCCGCGGAACATGTCAGCCGGATAGCCTTGGCGCTGGCTAATCAGCCCGGCCCGTTTCATCTCATCTGTCGTAAAGCCCTGCTTGGTTAAAAAATCGCTCAGCCCGCGGGCGGTGTTGGGGGCATAGCCCAGACGCCAATTTATAATTGTCTGCTTGCTAAAACCGCGCTTTTTTATAAGGTATTCAAGCGCCGGCCGGTTGGCAGTAAGCTGTTTTTGATAAAACTTGATAGACAGTTCCAGCGCCTCTTGGGCTCGAGCTTTAAGATTGGCGTTAGCACTAGAGCTACCAGTTTTTTTATACTGTGCCAGATCAACGCCGGCTTTGCGTGCCAGCGTCTCTAGAGCTCCCTTAAAATCCAGCCCCTCCATCTCCATAACAAAGCCAAAAATATCACCACCCTTGCCGCTGGAAAAATCATGCCAGATTTGCTTTTCCGGACTAACGATAAAACTAGGCGTTTTTTCATTAGTCCAGGGCGATATTCCCTTAAAATTACGGCCGGCGCGCTTAAGCTGAACGTACTCGCTAACGACGTCCTCAATGTTTAGCCGGCTCTTGACCTCCTGCGCCGCATCCATCCCGTTTAGACCTTACCCTCCAGCTTTGAACTTTTGGCTGAGGTCGGAAAACTAATATGCCGTCCGTAGTGCCAGACAATTCGCAAAATGGTACCAAGAGTTCTAACGGGATCCATCCTTTTAGTTTACGGCCGAAACATAAAAGCTGAAAGCTTAAGAGTAATCGTTATAATAGTCTTATGCCGCCTCAACCGCAGAGCCCCAACCCTAGCTACGATTTCATTTTAAAGAGTGGCCAAACCAAATCGCGGTCTTTTAACCCGCTGAACCTATCTGGCCCGGTTAAAATCATCGGCGCGGTACTGATTGTAATTATCTTGATAATTGTCTTAGGCACAGCCCTAGGGGGTAAAAATAGTGGCAAAGCTGGTGGTTTAACCGGGGTTTTAGGCCGGGCTCAGGAAATAAATCGCATCAACACCCTGGAACAACCAGTGATCACGGATCCAACTACACTTGATCTTTTAGTTACTGTCCAGAGTGCTCTTTCTAGCGAACAAACTCAGCTAACGAACATATTGAATCAGCAAAAAATTAAGCTCGACTCTAAGCAGTTGGCGGCCTATCAAAATAACGGCACCGATCAGCTACTGCAGTCGGCCGCCCAGAATAATAATCTGCCGGCGGCTTATGATACATATTTGCGCGGGGCACTGGCTGATTATGCCAATAGCCTCGTGCAAGCCTACCAGACCAATAACTCAAGCAGTGTAAAAAGTATTTTGCAGTCGGCTTACTCGAGCACAAAGACTCTGCTAGCCAGCCCACCGCTTAAACAGTAAATTACCCTGACACCAGCTGGTAGGAATGATTTAATTTGAAGACAAACCTACGGTTTTTCCTCAACACTCCTTTTAGAATGAATCCAAATCCGTGCTCAAAAGCACGAACCGGAGCTACTCTTTTTCCCTTTTCTCAGACACCAATGAAAAGGAATGATTAATTAGATCTTTGACCTCTTCCCAAGACAGCTGGCCGGTTAGCAGTAAGGTATTCCAGTGCTTTTTATTTAGATGCCAGCCGGGCATGACAGTCTCATATCTTGCCCGCAGGGTTTCGGCTAAAAGCGGGTCGCACTTTAAACTCAGGCGCACTGGCTCAGATTTTTCGGCTACCAGAGCGAACATTTTATCCTTCACTTTATAAACCGCCACACCTTCTCCGAACGGATAGTCCAGCTTAGATCCAGGTAAAGACAATAAATATTTTTCTACCTCAGCATGCGTCATCCTTAAATTATATGATAGACAGCTCATATATTTGACAGCCGCGCCCAACTACTATTTATTAGTAAATAACAATTAGCGAGGAGTACTAATATGGCCCAATGGCTGAGGGTGGCTTGGCGAACATCAAAAAAAGTCATTAATATAACAGCGGCCTCGGCGCTAGCTTTTAGCGGCTTGGCTCTAGCTGGTCCCCTCTTTACAGCTTCAGCGGCGGCTAGCCCAACGGTAGTTATTAACGAAATCTCTAGTGGTGCCTCATCTAACGACTGGGTAGAACTCTATAACCCGGCTGATACCAGCACGTCTCTCACCGGCTGGACCGTATCCGACTCGGCCAATAATTTAGGTACTTTAAGCGCCTCTAGCATAGCCGGTCACGGCTATGTAACTGCGGCTTTTGGCAATTCCTTAAATAATAGCGGCGACAGCGTAACGCTTAAGGATGCCAGTGCGGTAATAGTGGACTCCGTTACTTATGGTGCAGGCGGCCAGCCCGCCCCGGCTAGCGGCCAGAGTTTGGCCCGCGTAACTAACGGCGGCGACAGCTGGGCTCTTAGTAACTCACCGACAGATGGCACTAGTAACGACCCTTTAGCTGAGCAGAGCGTCTGCGCCAGCGGCTGTGACGTAACTACCATCGCCGCCGCCCTATCAACCATCGGCGCCGGCGGTAATATCTTTATTAACGACGGCACCTACAGCTTAAGCTACACTCTGTCCATTGATAAGGCTGTCACCCTTACGGGCGCTGACGAGGCCGGTGTGATTATCAACGCATCGAATGTAGCCTCTGGCTACGGTGTTTACACCAATGTTGACAATGTAACAATTAAAAACCTATCCATTATTGGCCCGGCTAATTCCAGCGGTTACGGTCTAAAAATTGAGGGTAGCGTCTTAGGCGGACTAGCGGCTGATAGTAATATTAAGGTTACAAACGTAGCCGTCAGCGGTAGTTACCGCAGTGGCATTGATTTAAACGGCATTAACAACGCCAAGCTAACTAACATCAGCTCGACCGGGGCCACCCATGGTAACGGCCTAGCTATAACTGATAGCCGTAATATTGTCCTCGACGGCGTTTCTACTGCTTCAAATGCCTGGGGTGGCGTAGCTCTTTACGCCAAGGGCAGTTACTATGCCTGCGGCGTCGATAACATTACCCTTACCGGCACTAACAGCTTGGATGATCCAGGAGCACTATATACCGGCATAGATAACACCTCTAATCCTGACTGCACGGTTACCAATCTCCACATATCCTCAACCGACTTACCCTACAAAGTAAGCCTGTCTAGCGACGATCCGCAGGATGTCTACACGACTAGTTTGGATAATGCCGGCTTGGTTTCGGCCATTCGCGCCTCTGCAAACCCAGTAGTCAGCTCAACCGATGACAGCACTAACTTATGGGTGGCTACCGGCCAGACAATCCAAGATGTGGTCGACAGCGCCCAAACCGGCGACACCGTCAACGTACCAGCCGGCACCTACGATGGCTTTTCGATTAGCGGCAAAACCGGCGTAACCGTCAGCGGAGCCGGAGCCACGGTTATCGCTCCGACCAACCTGGTCGATAGCCACTTGCAACACAAATATACGGCTGATATGCAAGTTTCAGTCCTGGTCAATAATTCCAGCGATATCACAATCAGTGGCCTATCAATAAATGATAATGGTATGGCTCCTGGTTATGGTGGACCTGATTCACTAGTGTTTTGGAATGCTTCAACTGGTACGCTAGCTAATGATAATATCGCCGGCACCTATGCAATCAACGGCATTCAAACAGGCCAAGGTATCGCCCTAGACGCTAGCGGCAGTGCCGGCGCTAGCCTGAACGTACTTAACTCTACCATCACCGGCTTCCAGAAAAATGGCATTGATGTCATTAACGGCAACGGTTCAACCAGCGGAGCTAGCGGTACGGTTAGCTTAAATGTCAGCGGTACGACCATAACCGGCGCTGGTTCAACCTCGGCAATAGCCCAAAACGGCATCGTGCTCTGGGACCGCGGCGGCGGCACGGTCAGTGGGACTATTAGCGATTCGGCTATCTCAGGTTTTGAATACGCTCCACTAGATATAGTCAACGGCAATAACGGCACAGGTATTCTGACGTACGGTACATCAAGCTCGGCGAGCGTTACAAACAGCACATTAAGTAATTCTGATTTGGACGTAGCTAACGCTACCGCTAGCGGTACGTTTGATGCCAGTCTTAACTGGTGGGCCAGCTCAGACCCGGACTTTTCTGTCCTGGTTGGCCAAGCTAGCGATGGCTATAGCCCGGTAACGACCACACCTTATTTCACTAATGCCGCCATGACTACCCGCTCTGATGCTAAAGTCCTGCCGGATAGCGGCGGCAATGCCACTGTCAATAATTCGACTCCTCAGGTTGTGGTAACCTCTAACAGCCAACCCCTTAATATAACGGTAACCAGTGGTACCAATAGTGCCTCAATTGACTTCAGTTCGCTAATAAACTCGGGCAGTGGGACATTGCCGCAAACCACCATTAGTAGCACCACTGCCACAGTGTCGATCCCGGCCGCCACGACTGTGACCGCCGCCAGCGGGAGCTGGAATGGTGTGATTAGCGCGCCGACTGTCGAACCAAACAGTTCAGTTAATGTTCCAACGGCCAGTGGTACTACCACTACTGTGGCGACGGTAATCGAGGTAGGCGCCGGTAACACCGGACTGACATTCAGTAAGGCTGTCCGCCTGCTGATTCCCGGTCAGGCCAGCAAACTGGTCGGTTTCGTCAGAAACGGCGACTTTACTCAAATTACAAATGTCTGCTCGGCCGATTCGCAGACTATCGGTGATAGCTTACCAGCGGGCGGTGATTGCTGGATCAATGTCGGTAATGACATGGTGGTCTGGACAAAACACTTCACGGAATTTGTAACCTATAGCCAACAGCCAACGGTCAGTAGTACCAAATCCAGCGCTAGCGGAACCTCCACGCCCGTTCAAACAGCTAGCGCCATTACAAACAGCACTGGAGAGACAAATAATAGCTCGGCCGAACCCCAGGTTCTTGGTGCTAACAACAGCGGCCAGCCCAGAACCTCGTCTGCCTCGACTCAAAAGCCGGCTCCAAAAGCGGCGACGGCTATAGCCAACTCCAAAGCCGGCCGAATCTTTGGCCTAATGTGGTACTGGTGGATCCCCATCATTTTGGCGGCGGCCATAATCATTTGGATTTACCAGCGCGGCCTAGCTACCACTTCCGGAAAATCTTAGAGATAATTTAAAATCTTACTTTTTGGGTTTGAAGTCTAGGCTGGCTGAATTAATGCAAAAGCGCATACCGGTCGGGGTCTGCGGAGCATCGTGAAAAACGTGGCCCAAGTGACTGCCGCAGGCGGCGCAGGAGACTTCTACTCTCTGCAGACCGTCAGCTCTATCCTCGGTTAATTTAACGGCGCTAGCGTGAGCCACATTATAAAAACTAGGCCAGCCGGAACCGCTATCAAACTTGGTATCGCTTTTAAACAGCTCCGCCCCGCAAACCGGGCAGACATAAGTACCGGCCTGCTTGTTATGCAGTAGTTTACCGGTAAACGGCGTCTCAGTGCCTTTTTCACGCAGAATACGGTACTGCTGTGGCGTCAGCCTTTGTTTAATCTGCTCTTCTGTCTGAGCTTTTTTCACTTAACTACATCCTCTCTGGAGCTGAAATACCCAGTAATTTTAATCCGCCGGCTAAAACTTGGCTGTAAGATTCTACCAACTTTAGCCGCAAGCCTGCCCGCGGGTCACCAATAATCCGGCTAGTTTCATAAAATTTGTTAAAACTTTGGGCTAGCTCATACAGATAATTGCAAATTTGATTAGGCGCCAGCTCAGCCGTGGCGCCAGCGACTACCTCTGGGAATTCACTAATTTTGCGGGCCAGTAGCCGCTCCGGCGGCTCATAAGATTCAATAGCCGCTGGCTCTGCCGGTAGTTCCGAGGCTTTGGCTAAAATTGAGCAGGCCCTAGCGTGGGCGTACTGCAGGTAAGGCCCGCTATTGCCCTCAACGGCCACCGATTCTTCCACATCATAAACAATATCTGAACCTAAGTGGTGGCGCAGTAGACCATATTTAACGGCGCCCAAGTAGATTTCATCCTTTTGGGCCGAGTCGGGATACTGGGCATAGACCCGCTCTTTTACTTTAGCCAGTAAATTAGTTGCCGAATAAACATTGCCTGTGCGACTACTCATTTTGCCGGTGGATAGGCTTAAAAAGCCGTGAGCCAGATGGGTGGTTTTTTCGGCTAGGGAACGGTTAATTTCAGCTAAAGCCGCTAGCATTACTTTAAAGTACTCGCTCTGCTCACTAGCCGTAATGATTAGGGAGCGCCTGGCTCCCGGGTAATCTTTGTCTTTTAGGCTGGTTAGACCAAGATCTTTTGCCTCATAAGTCGGCAGACCTTGACTGGTTATAAAAACCCGTGTGTGCAGGCCGGCTTTTTCACCCGGATAAATCACCGCTCCGTCAGACTCTTCAAAGACCGGGCCGATATTTTTCTGTACCATCTCCTTGCCAACCTCCGCCGTCTGGCTTTCTAAATATCGCCGGTCATTGCTTATATCAAGCAGTTTTAAAATGTTGTCAAAAGCCTTGAAACTAAGCTCTCTACCCTGTTCATAAATATTTTTAATGTCTGGGTCTTGACCGCTATAAATCAAATGATTGATTTTGGTAATCTCATCCTTGGCAGATGGCGACTGCTCATAAGCCTCGGCGCCTTTGGCGTAGTAATTACCAATCATGGTATCCGCCGCCAAACCGTCCGCCAGCTGAAATTCGGCGGCTCCGCTGGCCTGCTTGAGCGCCCAAATGGTTTTAGCTACGTGCAGGCCAACATCGCCGTGGTAGCTTAGACGGCGCACACTGGCGCCGGCCGATTCCAGCAGTCTGGCAATAGCATCACCGACAATGTAGCTGTATAAATGGCCAATGTGCATTTCTTTGAAAGGGTTAGGGTCGCCAAATTCTACCAAAATTTCCTGACCGGCCAGAGCCTGCGCCGGTCGGGTGGCGGCTTGTGCCGACTCAGCCAGCACCTTGTCGGTCAACCAAAAATTAATAAAGCCCGGCCCAGCCAGCTCTACTTTAGCTAGGTTTGGGTTTTGGCTTAAAGCGTTAGCTAGCGCTTGGGCTATTTCGCGCGGCGGTTTTTTTAGCTGAGCGGCTAATTTTAAAGCAATGTTAGACGAAAAATCGCCAAATTTAGCTTCCGGGCGGCTAATTTCCGGCTCAATATCAGTTTCATATACTGACTTAGCGGCCTGTTTTAGGGCCGACGAGATTTCCTGCATACCATTTATGATAACAAAAGCTATCTTTTGGAATCCGGCTGGACTAGTAAAAAATAGGCTCGGTACATAATGCTTAAAACTACAAAGAATAAACCGGTAACGGCCAGTGTGCTGGTATGGCCTAGCGGGTCGACTATCCGGTCGGTCAAGCTGATGATTACTCCCGCTGGATTCAAAATGACATCTAAGCTATTCCAGCGTAGAACTCGGCCCATATAAATAGCCAGGCTACTTATTAAAATAACCGCCTCGATGATAACAAGAGCCTGCTGGGCCGAAAGCCTTTGCCTCAGCTCCCGGTGGACTAGATAAAGGCTGGTAAAGCCTAGCAGGTAGCCGGTGATAATTAAACTGCCCAGCTGGGCAATATCATAAAGTTGGCTAACCATAGTGCCGGGTGTCAGGTGGATAAAATCGGTCAGCACGTACCAGGAATTAGGCAGTAGTACTAGCCAGAGAAGGCTCAAGCCCGCCCCGCCCCAGCTTTGCCAGCGGTGGCTCTTTAGATAGTCGCCTAACAGCCAAGCCGAGGCCAGGCTGGCCCAAGCCAGCGCCAAGTTGCCAGGGATAAATAAATATATCCACTGGCGATCGATGAGCAGTCTCAATAAAAAAAGGCCGAGGCACAGCCCACTAAGCCAAAGCAGGCTTAGGCTAAAGCGAGTCTCAGTTTTAGTAAAAGCGGTCATCGCTTACCCTACATTTTAACCGATTACGCTTTAAGTAAATTAAATAAATATATTTACATATATAAATACATCTTGTTACAATAAAGTCCATGATCAGTGACCAAACTGTAGCCGTCTTAAAAGCTCTGGCTGACCCGACTCGTCTCAATTTGGTGCGGCGGCTAGCGCATGAGCCAGCTAGCCGGCAATCCTGTGGTCGTTTAAGCGCCCGGGCCTGTTTAAGCCAGCCAGCCATGAGCCATCATTTTGCCAAGTTGGTTAATGCCGGCGTGGTGCTAGAAAGTAAATCCGGCAAAGAAAAGAATTATCAGCTTAACCGGCAATTACTTATAAAGTGCGGTTTGGTACCTGAGCGCTTATAAAATCTAACCCAAAGGAAATAACTATGAAACTGTTGATTATTATTGGCTCAACCCGCCCCGGCCGGCTAACTGAAAGACTGGCCAAATGGGTTGAAGCCAGTGCCAAAAAACTACCAGAAATTGACGCCGAGCTAGTCGATCTGGCTGATTATCCCCTACCTTTTATGAACGAGCCCAGGAGTCCGCGCTTTAACCCCGAGCGGCACCTGCCGCCTGAGATTCAAAAGTGGGTCCAAAAAATGGCCGAGGGCGACGCTTACATTTTTGTGACTCCCGAATATAACCATTCCATCCCCGGCGTACTAAAAAACACCTTAGATTTCATTACCTGGGAGCTGGTCAAAAAGCCGGCTACCATCGTCAGCCACGGTACCGTTGGCGGTGCCCGGGCTACTATGCACCTTAAAGAAATTCTTAGTGAGTCCCGCGCGGCTATCATTCCTACGCAGGTAGCTGTCGCCGGCCTGGGCGACAAAATTGACGAGGCCGGCCAGTTATCGACCGAGCAAAAAACCCTGGAATACGGCCCGCAAACAGCGCTTGATAATATGCTGGGTGAACTTAGCTGGTACGGCCAAGCTTTGAGCGCCGCCAGAGCCAAAGACCAGACGTCTAGCTAAAAATTAGTCCCAGCGAACCAGCCAATTAGGGCTCTCGACTAAATGTTCGAGCCTAAATTCCAGTTCGCCTAACTGCTTGGTTAGCTCATCGGGCCCGCTACCCAGCACATTCATAGCTGTAAACGGCTCGTGAACGTTAAAGCCGCAAAAAGCCAAAGTGCCGTAATTAATGTGATGCAGACTGCCATTAATATCCACCTTATACATGCCTTCGGGTTTATAAAAATCAGCCGGGCCGCCAGCGGCGGCAATTATCATGGATGATTTGCCACGCATAAGGCCGGCCTCAAAAATCTTGCCGCTATCCCAGGCTACGCCCATAGCCAGTACGCGGTCATACCAGCCTTTTAATATTGCCGGGCAAGACAGCCACCAGATTGGAAAGATAAAAAGAACCAGCTCGGCGGCTTTTATCTTCTCAATCTCGCCCAAAATATCCGGTGAGAAGGCCAGATCCAGCCCAGCGGCGTGTTTTTGTTCGAGCATGTAGTTAAAGTGGCCGCCGCGGGTTGAGACGAAGTCCCATTTCTGGGCCGACGGGCTAAAGCCTTGAGTATAAAGGTCACTCAGCACCACGGTATGTCCCTGCCGGCTTAAAACCTCCATGGCTTTATTTTTCATGGCGGCCGTAAAAGACGCTGGCTCATCGTGAGCATAGACGATTAATATGTTCATCCAGCTTACATTTTACCGTAAGCGCAATTATTTTTTACTTAACTAATTATTTAGCCGCGGATTTAAACAGCTACGCCAACCGGCTTAACCACCTGGTCCTGCAAGCGAAAAATCATTTGGCTGATTCGCCAGCTACCATTTGCCGACTTTATTAAGATGTACTCAACCGTGCCGCGGACCGTCCAGGCGTAGCGCTCGCCGCGGTCAGCTACATAGTGAACATTTTCGACCAAGGTAGTAACTTTTGCCCGGCGCGAATTGACCATGCGAACAGCCAGCCGGCGGATAAAGTGCCGGGTAGCATAAAAGTAAGAGCCAATTTCGCGGCGCCATTCATTAATTAATCTCTGCTTAGGAATCACTGCCGGCGTCTCGCCGTTTAGGGCCTTGTTATCAATAAACGGTTTTTTGACAAAATATTCCTCCAGGCGCTCCCACTGCTTCATATCCTGGAGTAAAGCTACACTGTTAACTACATTTTTGATCTGTTCTTTGTCGTTCACTTTTATAGCTCCTTATTTGTGCTTTGATTTATAGGCCAGCCAGCTGAGAATTGGCTAAGAATAAGTGGAATTGGCGGACCGGTTAATTATTTTAGCACGCGTGTTATTGGCCTATACATAAGTATGTCAAAGGCCGGGACAGCATCCAGCACACGGCCCACAAGGCATTGAGCAAAAAACACACTACATAGATATCCATGGACTTCATATGATATAATATTCATATGAAGTATGCAGTGTTTGACGATTTCTTTACGGTACTGGGCAATAAACAGCGTGTCAAAATTTTACAGTATTTAAGTAAGGAGGGTGATAAAAGTGTAGGTGAAATCAGCCAGCGGTTGAACATGGAACAATCAGCCGTATCGCACAACTTAAGAAGGTTACTCCTCTGCCATTTCGTTAGCGTGGAGCAGTGCGGCAAAGAGCGGGTTTATTCCATCAACCACGATACTGTCCAACCCTTATTTGAAATGATTGAAGATCACGTCAGCAAGTACTGCGCCAAGGGCTGTAAACATTGGGAATAAACAAAGGAGGTGAAAAATGGTCACAAACATCAAACTTATTAAAAAAGAAACCATCGCCAAGGACACAATGGCCTTCTACTTTGAGAAGCCCGAAGGTTTTGAGTACCGCGCCGGCCAATTTGCCGACTATACGCTGATAGACCCGCCGGAAACTGACGAAGAAGGCAATACACGCGGCTTTTCGCTTATTACTGCCCCCTTTGAGGAAAATATAGGCGCGGCCACCCGCCTGCGCGATACGGCCTTCAAACGAGTTCTAAAGAATTTACCAATTGGCACCGAGCTTAAGCTTGATGCGCCTTATGGCGACTTTACGCTACATAAGACCGAAACGACTCCGGCGGTGTTTTTGATCGGCGGTATTGGCGTGACGCCGGTACGTAGCATGATTGCCCAGGCGACTCATGATAAAACCGGCCACAAGTTAATTTTGCTACATGCCAACCGCGCCCCGATCGACGCGCCGTTCGCCGCTGACTTTGAGCGCCTTGCTAAAGAAAACCCTAACCTGACCTTTGTGCCGGTAGCAACTGACGAAGCTACCAAGGACTGGGGCGGCGAACGCGGCCATATCACGGCCGATATGATTAAGCGGCATGTAGCCGATTTGAACGCGCCAATTTATTATCTGTCCGGCCCCGAGGGCATGGTTAAAGCTATGCGCGGCCTGCTGGTTAGTATGAACGTGAACGAAGATAACATCCGCACGGAAGAATTTACAGGGTACTAAAGCTTACAGCATTTGCGGGTAACATTGGCCTAATATAGGGCCCAGAAAGGCGGTATCAATGACTACACCAGAGGCTCCGCTTCCCGGACTTCACTTGCGGCGAGCTATAGCCGCTGAAATTGAACGTGATCCGGTGCTGGTATCTGAGTTCGGGGTGGAGCTTAAGCTAGCCCCAGCCGAGTACACCGAGTCGGTAGCGGCTTTATATAGAAACGCCTTTGAGCGCGGCGACTATTTTGCCAGCCGCTACAGCGACCCGGAAAATCAGATTTTTAGCCCGCAGTGGCTCGAGCAGGAATTTCAAGACCCCGAGCACCTTCGGTTTATCTTTACAGACAGCCAGGGCATTTTACTGGGCGCGACCGGCTTCTTCCATGACCGGGACAGTACCGCCAGGCCGCTTATGACCAGCGACGCCACCCAAATCGATATTCCCGGCCGCGGCGAGCACATTATGGGCTACTTCTTTGGGCGCATCGTGCCGATAGTAGAAGCCTGCGGCGATGGAATACTAACCGATTTTGTGCTGACGCCGGAATCAAAAGGTCTGCGTCGGACTCTCCAGACCGAACTCGGCATGGTGGCGCTCGGTATTCATCCTCATGCCCTACACCACAGAAAACTAGACATCACCCGTAGTGAGATTTCAGCCGCCAAATATCCGGTTTTGACGCCAAAACCTGTAAGGATCCTACCGGAATTCGAGCCGCTCTACCGTATAGTGCAGTCGCAGTTACCTCTGCCGGAACCTACTATTTTACCTGTGCAGACAGACAAACTTCCACACTTCACGGAGCAGTCCGCTGAAGTAGTAAGAGAAGTAGATGCAATCGATCCCGAAAGCCAGAGAGACGCTTTAGCGGCCGGCTGGGCGCCGGTAGAGTTTGACCCGGACAGTAACCTATTCAAAGTAGCGCAGTTCCCCAGTGAACGGCCAGAACTGGATTTCATACTAACCAACGAGGACGTGCCCGCTAACAAGCTACTTGTCAGATATTTAAACGAGGTTCTGTACGGTCAGGGCCCAGATAAAGGAGGTATATATGAGTAGCGCAGAGACGGTAAACTTTAACTTCGAAAACAAAAACGCGTTTGTAACCGGCGCCAGCAAGGGATTGGGCGAACAAATCGGCTTAAAACTACTGGAGCGAGGCGTCCACGTAATCGGCGCTTCTCGCACCGGCCCGCCAGAATCATTCCAGCCCTACATCGAACAAGGCCAAGCTGACTACGAACTTGGTGATCTGGCGCGTGAGGGCGACCGAGTTATTAGCGATATTTACGAAAAGCATCAGGGCTATGAAATTTTCGTCAATAATGCCGGGGCCTTTTCGCCGGATTATTTTACTCATTTAGATCCGGATAAAATCAGAGGTGATTTAGAATTAGACTTAATAACACCGTTACTATTGCATCGCAGTTGGTTTGGGCTCTATGACAAATTCCACCCAAACGCTAAAGCTCCGGAATTATCCATAAATATCTGCTCTATTTCCAGTTTCTATGCCTGGCCTGGCGGAACTGCCTACCAGGCGGCCAAAACTGGCCTCGGAGCGGCCATCTACGGGCTTAGATCAATGCAGGCATATCTTAACGAACAAGCCCCGGATGAGGTAAAAAGTCAAATTGGACCTTCGGCTAGCCTGGCTACCAGAATCATCGCCATTTACCCAGACAACGTGGCCACAGGTCTCATCTCCCGAGCACAAGCCGAGTCGCTGTACGAAGTCCAAGGGGAAGCTCTGCCGCCGGATATAGTGGTACAGACGGTTATGCAGGCCATAGATGGTCAAGGCAAGTTTAGTGAATATGATGATGTGGCTATTTTGGTGAATCCGAATGAACCGGGCAGTGAAAAGAAACTTAGGGGTGTTTACCTCGGATTCATACCGATTGATGATGAAACTCACCGGCCTAATTTTGCTAGTCGTACTCTGGAAAAAATTGCCGACGAAGACATTCTGGTGAAGCGGGGTGCATCATGATCAAGATTAAACGGGTTTACGAGCCGTACGACTCAAGCGACGGTAAACGAATTTTGATTGACCGGCTATGGCCGCGTGGCCTTAGTAAAGACAAGGCTAAAATTAGCCTCTGGCTGAAAGACATCGCTCCCAGTGCCGAGCTACGAAAGTGGTTTGGCCATGACCCAGAGAAATGGCCTGAGTTCCAAAAGCGGTACAAAAATGAATTGGACTCCAACAAGGAAAGTGCCGAGGCTCTGCGCCAACAACTAAAGGACGGCTCTATCATATTGGTGTATGGCGCTAAGGACGAAAAACACAATGATGCTGTTGTGCTCGCTGAGTATCTTTAAAGTGATGAGCCACTATGTACGAAAAGCTTCTCCTTAGTGGCTGGTGGACCAGTAATAGATGTAGGTAAGGGGTCAAGCTTTACCTTCCTGGCGGAAGGGGCGGGATTCGAACCCGCGATACGGTTGCCCGCATACACGCTTTCCAAGCGTGCTCCTTCAACCACTCGGACACCCTTCCTTATGCACAATATTTTAGCAGAGGCGGTTAAAAGCGGCCTGTCCGCTAAAAGTCACCGGCCGGTTTGTAGCCTATTTTGCAACTTAAAATATTTGTCGGCGGGCCGGCGTTAAGAGTAGAATTTAGATTAAGAAGAAGCCTTCGGTATCCCAAAATCACCGTAATAAGCGAGGGTCGCGGTGGTTTCTTCTTTAGAATTATTAAAAAACGGTTATGGCCCTAATAGAACTACGCGACGTTTCTAAAATCTACGGATTTGGCGACGCCACTACCCTGGCGCTGGATGAAATATGTCTGCGCGTAGAGCGGGGCGAATTTGTAGCTTTTATGGGTCCGTCTGGTAGTGGCAAGACTACTCTTATGAATCTTATCGGCCTGCTTGACCGGCCGGCTGGCGGAGACTACCTGCTAGACGGCCGGCATGTCTCGCGGCTTAAACCAAACCAGCAGGCCCGCCTGCGCCGGGATCGCATTGGCTTTGTTTTTCAATCTTATAATTTACTACCCCGGCTTAACGTACTGGATAATGTGGCCCTGCCCCTGACCTACAAAGGTATGACGCCAGTGCGACGGGCTAAAAAGGCCAGCGATATTTTAGAGCTAGTCGGCATGCGCGACCGTGAATACTTTATGCCCCGGCAGTTGTCCGGCGGCCAGGCCCAGCGGGTAGCCATCGCCCGGGCGCTAGTAAATAATCCCGGCATTATCATTGCCGACGAGCCCACCGGCAACCTCGACAGCACTGACAGCCGAGTACTGATGGAGCTACTTACCGAGATTCACAGCCGCGGCAATACCATCTTGCTAGTGACTCATAATCCAGAGCTTACCCGCTGGGCCAACCGCGTAATCTACATGCGCGACGGCGTCATTGTCGGCGACGAAAAGACAGCCATCGGCCAAGTGGCTAAAGGCGTCCGCCGGATTTATTACAAACAGCAAAGGGTTAGCGAGGACGATATTACTGCCGGCGTCTCGGCCCTGATGAAAAAAATGCCTGGTAAAGAAATTACTCTTAGCCTGCCCCGCCGACGTTTGGGTAAAAAGTCAAAGAAGGGCCGGCGGGCAACTCGGGTGTCGTAATTATGTGGAGCGGCAATTTTAAAACAGCGGTCTCAGCTCTTCGCCAAAGCAAGTGGCGCAGTATGCTAACCATGCTTGGTATTATCATCGGCATCAGTTCGGTGGTAACCATTGTTAGCCTGGGCGAGGGGCTAAAAACCCAGATTGTCGGCCAGGTAGCCAATTTAGGAAGCGGCGTCGTTACCGTCCGTCCCGGCAAACTAATCAACGGTAACAGTTTAAATTATTTGGCCCTTTTAAATAGCAGTAATTTAACGACGGCTGATTTAAAATCGCTTAATTCCATACCGTCGGCGCAGGCCGTTGTGCCTCTGGATTTTGTCACCAGCTCGGCCAAAGGCGACTCCGGCGAGCTGGATAATATCTTTGTGGCCGGCACCACCAGCCAGTTCTCCCAGGTAGTCCGCCAAGATGTTAATTACGGCGAATTTTTTCCCAGCACCGACGATTTTCAAAACGTGGCCGTCATTGGCCCGGAGGTAGCTATGAAACTATTTGGTCAACCGTCGCCAATCGGCCATACACTTATCATCAACGGCCAGCCGTTCATCGTCCACGGCGTTTTTAAAGCCTCCAGCAACAGCTTTTTATCGGTCGCCCAAGCCGATTTAAACTCATCCATCCTCATTCCTTTCGGCTCGGCCAGCCAGCTAACCGGCGGCACCACCAATATTTTGGAGATTTTTGTTAAGTCTAAAAACTCTAACCTAGTCGACCAGACCATAGCCCAAGCCGGCAGTGTACTAACTAAAAACCACGGCCAGACCGACTTTACAGTCTTAAAACAACAGCAGTTACTGACCGTTGCCGGTAATTTAATAAATACGGCCGCCGGCTTTGTTACGGCAATAGCCGCCATTTCCCTGCTGGTGGGCGGTATCGGCATTATGGATATCATGCTAGTTAGCGTCAGCGAGCGTAACCGCGAGATCGGTATCAGAAAAGCGATTGGCGCGACTAACCGTCAAATCTTAAGCCAATTTCTAACCGAGGGCCTGGCTCTAACCGTTTGCGGCGGCCTGCTGGGCATTTTAGTGTCTCTGGCCGTTAATGGCCTATTAAGGCTCTATACGTCTTGGGAGCCGGCTGTAAACCCCTGGATAATGGCCCTGGCGGCCGGAGTGTCTATAGCCTTAGGACTCATATTTAGTACGGTGCCGGCGCTTAAAGCCGCCCGCAAAGACCCCATCGACGCCCTCCGCGGCGACTAGAAGCCGACCTACTACCCGAGTTCTTTTTTGAACTTTTCGACTAAATCTACCGGCGCCGGGTTGACGCCGTTTAATAGTGCTAGATAGATGCTGACAAAATCGCCAAAAGCCGTAGTCCAAACCAACTGCTCAAGTAAATTTTCGCCCTCGGCGTTAACGACATTAGGCGCCGGCCGAAGGCCGGACAGCAGTTTTTCGCCTACCTCAAAGCGCTTTTGGACGCGCGGGTTTTCTAAGTTACTTCTTAGCTCGACTACGCCGTACGGCTTTTGAATGGGGTGACTGCTCCAGCCGGTCAGCTCGTTATGGTCAAACTCCGGCAGTTCGTTCCACCAGGCTACGTTTTTGGCATTCTCATTAAAGCTGATTTTCCATTTATAGGCGGCCGGCGCCAGCAGTGGCCCGGCGTAAATGGCGGGCGCCTTGCCAGCCAGCTCTTGAGCAAGCAATTTAGCCGGGTTTTGGCTCTGAGGTACCGTGGGCACCCAAGCTTTGACTTTTTCCGCTAAAAACTGGCCGGCTTTTTCCAGCTGGCGGACGGTTTCAACTTCGTTGACCAGGCCGGCATCCTCGAGGATGGTCAAAAGGGCCACCAGATTATAAAAAACGGCATAGCGTGGCTGTTCGGCCTTGGGTAGTTTCAAATAAGGATAGCCTTTGGCTAAGGCTATCTCTTCTAATTTGCCGCCGCCGGCAATTACGGCAATAGTAGCCTTTTTCTGTTCGGCTTCGCTAAGAGCTGAAAGTGTTTCCTCAGTATTGCCAGAGTAGCTAGCGGCAATAAATAGAGTATTCTCGCCCACATAGGCCGGTATGTGATACTGCCGGCAAACTTCAAACGGCAGGCGGTAGCCAGGCCAGCTGTGGCTTAAAAGGGCCGCCAGGGCCGAGCCGCCCATGCCGGCGTAAACAATGTTGGCAAAACTGCCGGGGATCCGAGGCCGCTCAAACTGGTAGGATAATTGGGCGCTTTGGCGCTCGGCTATACCCAGCGCGTCCGAGCCGTCCCGCTGGTGAATATATTTAAGATCATCAAGCATCTAAATCCATTTTACATTTACCATTTAGCATTAGCCATTTAATTATTCACATTGGCCAATAAAGTTGTGCTTATCGACTGAAAAATGTAAATTGATAAGTGATAAATGACAATCGCCCGCTGGCCGGGCTAGGGGGTGGAATGGTTCCAAACGATAACAGCACTCAAACGACGCCAAGCTTGCCGCTGACCCAGGATGGCGCTGATCAGGCGCCGGCTCAAAACCCCATTAGTGCTAGTGGTGTCGAACCGGCTGGCGATAATCTCCTAGATATTAAAAAACAGGCCCTGCAAAACCTGGCGCCCCTGATCAATCAGTTAGAGCTGGCCCCGCCAGAGAAATTTAAAACGCTGATGATGCTTATTCAGGCTAGTGACAATCCAGCTCTGATTAAAGACGCTTACCACGCCGCCAACCAAATTTCTGACAATAAAGCTAAGGCCCAGGCCTTAATCGACGTGGTTAACGAGATTAATTACTTTACCAAAAACCAAAAATAAAACTTTAGTGTCCGGACTGCAGGTTTGTGGGCGGCGGTTTTGGCAGGTTGTTAGTCTGAGCCGGCGCCGGCGTCTGATGATTGCCGCCGCGGTTAACCGCCCAGCTAATTAAAAGCCCGATTAGTACGGCCAAAGCTAGAGCCGCTATCAGCAGGGCTATCAGCATCGGCAGGTTTTGGCCAGACTTAGCCGCCTCGCCGGTGGCGATTGGATAGTCAGCTCCGGGCTCTATTTGCTTTGAGCCATCTGGTTCTGCCAGCTTTTTAGGCTCCTTTTCCTCAACCGGAAGTATGTATTTGTGGTACCAAGCCATATTAATTCCCTTCTTATTAATACCCTACCACAATAAAACTCCAGAGGTTTTACCCTCCGGAGTTTTATTTTTTTGGCAAGGTTTTTCTTTGCCTTTATATTACTACACTCGTGCCGGCTTTGTCCTGGCCAATTTCAGATAAAGCTGTTGTGATTTATAGAATTTCCACAAAGCCAACCGGCCGTTTTGCTCGAGGGAAAGGTACCAGCGGCGATCCGCCGATGGAATTTTCTCGGGAAGATAGTCCGAGCTCGGATTCATTCCGAGCCCGGCTCTGGTAAGAAACCCCGAAGGGGTGTCTTATTGTTCCTACATCATATCCATGCCGCCGCCCATACCGGCGCCCGGCATTGGCGGGGTCTTTTCGGGTATTTCGACCACCAGCGCGCCCATGGTCATAGCCGTGCCGGCTACAGAGACGGCGTTTTGGATAGCCTCTTTGGTGACCCTGGCCGGGTCAACAATACCAGCAGTTTTCATATCAATTAGTTTGGTGGCGTCGTTGACATTGACTCCCTGCCCCGGCTTAGCTTTACGGACCTGCGGTAGCCATTCGTCAGGGTTGATACCGGCATTCTCTAGCAAAATACGGAATGGCTGTTCCAGTGCTCTAAACAGCAGGCTCTGGCCAGCCAAAACCGAAGAGTGTTCGGTGCTGGGTTTGACAGCAAAGACTAGATTGATCATAGTCACGCCGCCGCCGGCCACCACACCCTCATCCAGGGCGGCTTTCACGGCCGCCACGGCATCGTCTACACGGAATTTCTTCTCTTCAATCTCGGTTTCAGTGGCCCCACCGACTTTGATGACGGCTACCTTGCCGGAAAGCGCCGCCCGGCGCTTTTCTAACTGCTCACGGTCGTACTCACTGCTGGCAGAATCAGCCTGTTTGCTAATTTGGCTGATGCGTTCCTTGACGGCCGAGGCCGGGCCGCCACCCTCGATGATGGTAGTTTCATCCTTAGTGACAATCACCTTACGGGCAGTGCCGATTACGCTCATATCGGCGTTTTCAAAAGTGACACCCAGCTCCTCGCTGATGACCTCGCCGCCGGTTAAGGTGGCAATGTCAGCTAAAATTTCTTTTCGGCGGTCGCCAAAGCTGGGAGCTTTAATGGCTACGGTGTTAAAGACGCCTTTTAGCTTGTTAAGAATCAGCGTACCTAGAGCCTCGCCTTCGACATCCTCAGCAATGATTACTAGGTCTTTCTTGCCGGCGGCGGCCAGTTTCTCAAGCAGTGGCAAAAACTCCTGGACCGAGCTGATCTTTGCGTCGGTGATTAAGATGGCCGGCTTTTCGTAGACCGCCTCCATGCGTGCAGTATCCGTCACCATGTAAGGGCTAACGTAGCCGCGGTCCATGGTAAAGCCCTCAACCACTTCGCTTTCCATAGCTAGGCCCTGGCCCTCTTCTACGGTCACCACGCCGTCTTTACCGACTTTATCCATGACTTCGGCAATCAAATTGCCGATTTGCTCATCGCCGGCGCTAATAGCGGCCACCTCGGCCACCCGGTTTTTCTTACCGGCAATATCTTCACTCAAGGAACCCAGGCGGCCTAACACGTCCTCAGCGGCCGCTTCCAGGCCTTTTCGCAGGAGCAGTGGGTTGTGGCCGGCGGCAATCAGCTTATTGGCTTCATTTAAGATGTGATAGGTCAGCACCGTGACGGTAGTAGTGCCGTCACCGGCGGTGTCATTCATTTTGGACGCGGCCTGCTTGATAAGCTCGGCGCCGACACTGTAGCCCAGCGTCTCGTCGTCATCATCGGGCAGTTCCACGCCTTTAGCGACAGTTACACCGTCGTGAGTAACCGTCGGGCTACCGTAGCTTTTACTAATAACTACATTGCGGCCGCGTGGCCCCATAGTGGTCTTAACAGCGTCGTAGAGCACCTGCGCCCCGCCCAGCAGGCGCCGGCGGGCATCATCGTCATAAAATACTTTTTTAGCCATCTTATCTCCTATTTAACCTTAGCGATTATGTCTTCTTCTTTGACCAATATATATTCTTGGTCACCAACTTTTACCTCGGTGGTGCTATAGCTTTTATAAACTATGCGGTCGCCGGCCTTAATTTCTTTAACATTTTTGCCCACGCTTAAAACTCTGGCGGTTTTAGGCTTTTCGGCCGCCTTATCCGGCAAATAAATGCCACTGGCAGTCTTAGTCACGGCCTCTTCGGCCTCGGCTACTACCCAGTCGCTTAGTGGTTGCAGTGGTGAAGACATAGGTCATCCTCCTTAGACTTGTTTAGAGATAGGGCTTACATGATTTGGTATAGCGCAAGGCCATAGCCGAGGATACGGACTGAGGCGTATATCAATACCCCGAAGGAGTACCGCAGGCTATAACACAGCGATATGCCAAATAGTGGTGGCTATTGCCAACTGGCTTAGCCAGTGGGCAGGTCAACACGGCATGTAAGTCCTAGCTAGCACTCATAATAGTAGAGTGCCAAATTTGCTGTCAAGCCCTTTAACCCGTACTTGCTTTTCCACAGGAATATTGGACAATATTGCTTTCATAACCGTTCGGGTTTATACTCACTTTTAGTCCTATTCACATCTACACCGTCCAATCTGGACGGAGAGGGGAGTACCCGTGCGAAAGGGCACCTTGGTCCATGGGGACCTGATGGTGGCGATCGTCCGTAGGGGACGGGGCTGGCGCGTCCGCGTCACCCGCCCCCGCGGCCACAAGGATCTGCCGCCGCGCGTGCTGGGGCTCATGCTCCTGCATTTCGAGCACTCAGAGCTGTGCCCGAAGGGGCAGGAGTACCGGCCCGGCAGAACGCTGGACGAGACGGGGAGGCGCTTCATCCTCGTCGACGGTCCCCTGGACGATTCGTTCTGCACCGATGAGTGCCAGCGGAGCCTGGCCTCGTCGCACGCGAGCGACATCGTCGGAAGGTGCTTCGAAGTGGCCGCCAGCGAGGAGGCCATCACGGACAAGGTCGACGCCGGTGCGGGCGAGCCCGAGCCGGCCAAGCACTCCAGGCGCCAGCGCCTGCCGGCACGTGTCTACGCTCCCGCTCGCGCGGCCTGACCAGCAAACACCGGTCAGGCGCCCGCGCCGAACAAATTCTCTGAAAGGAGGTGTGGCCTAGGCCAGATGGGCGGCGAAGGCGCGGTAAGCAAACTCCGCGCCTTCGCCCCCGGCCCTTAGCCGGATAGGGCTAACCAGCCGCGTTTTCTGCTTATTTCTCACGGGCAGAAACCGCGGCTTTAGTCGTTTAATAAACTTAGCTATGTATCTTTACCGGCTAAGCGCTTTTGGTTCAGTCTAATCTGAGATCCAGTTTTCTTTTATTCAGTGAGCAGTTCGCGGGCGATTTGCCTCTCGTCCCACGGCTCATCTACCCCGCCCATATTGCGGGTGGTCTGGTGGCCGATGCCAGCCAGCAGTACGGCGTCACCGCGCCGGGCCGAGTTAAAGGCTGTAATAATTGCCTCCCGGCGGTCGCCGATAATTTTGGTTCTGCCTTCCCCGCCGGCTTTTTTAATACCGGCATAGACTGACTGGCGGATGGCCTCGGGGTCCTCAGTGTACGTCTCATCATCAGTTAGAAAAATAAGATCGGCATTTTTGGCCGCCGCCTCGCCCATTATCGGCCGCTTAGTCTTATCGCGGTCGCCAGTAGCTCCAAACACCACCAGTACTCTTCCCACCGCCGACTTGCCGATTTCCTGCAGGGTCCGCTCTAGGGCCTCCGGTGTTACAGCATAATCAACTATCACTTCAAAGGGCTGGCCAGCTGAGATCTTTTCCATCCGGCCCGGCACCGCCTCTAGCGCCCCCACCCCTTTCTCGATCTGTTGGCGAGTTAGCCCTAAGACCTGCCCTACGCCCACGGCCGCTAAGGTGTTATAAACGTTAAAATGGCCCACTAGCTTACTTTTTATGTGAAAGGCTTGGCCGTTAAGTTCGGCCCGGTAAGAGATACCAGTCGGCTGGCTGACTACGCCCTTAGCCCTTAGTTCGCCGTGATTGATGCCGTATAAAACTGAATGCTTGATAACTTTAGCAAACAGGTTGACGCTGTCGTCATCGGCGTTAATGACCCCTGTCCGCAGGCCGCTGTGGTGGCGATTGGTCATTTTAAATAAACAGCGTTTAGCCTCACGGTAGCGCTTAAAGGTACCGTGATAATCCAGGTGTTCATGACTAATATTAGTTAAAACGGCTATCGAATACGGCAGGCTCCAAACCCGGTGCTGAGCCAGAGCGTGGCTGGAAGTCTCTAGCACCAGCCAGTCGATTTTTTGACGCTTCATTTCCTTAATTCGTCTTAGCAAAATCGGCACTGGTACAGTGGTCATATGCTCTTTTTGAGGTTTAATATCAAGTCCCACGCCCCAACCGACAGTTGTCATAACGCCGACGTTATAGCCGGCCTCAAGTAACATCCGATGAATTAAAAAGCAGGTTGTTGTCTTACCGTCGGTACCAGTTACGCCGATAACATTCATCCCCCGGGCCGGAAAACCGTGAACGACATTTAAAATAATCGCCT
Organism: Saccharimonadales bacterium (SeqCode); assembly: GCA_035717985.1. Taxonomy (GTDB): domain Bacteria; phylum Patescibacteriota; class Saccharimonadia; order Saccharimonadales; family UBA10212; genus DASTHW01. The sequence continues at coordinate 59,172 of DASTHW010000013.1, forward strand.
CGGCCCAGTGGCCGTAAGGCTCTACCAGTCTAAATAAGCGTCTAGGAATTAGCTTTTTGACTAATTTTCTGGGATTCATATCTAGATTCATTTCCTTTCAGATGGCGGGCACTAGTTCAGATAATCAGCTTAGCTTACGGCTTTAGTATACTATTACAACTGATGAGCGCAGTTAGAATTTATAAGACTTTGAAAGTTAGCTCGTGACGATACTAGGTATTGAAACATCTTGCGATGAGACAGCCGCCGCCGTAGTTGAAGACGGCCAAAACATGCTTAGCAATGTGGTGGCTTCCAGTGTTGACCTGCATAAAGCTTACGGCGGCGTAGTGCCGGAAATTGCCGCCCGTAGCCATCTGGAGGTTATTACCCCTGTCATTGAAGAGGCTTTGACCACCGCCAAACGCCGCTGGTCAGACATCGACGCTATCGCCGTCACCCAGGGGCCGGGCCTGGCCGGCTCACTTTTGATCGGTGTCGTTACCGCTAAAAGCTTAGCTATGACAAAGAATAAGCCTCTTTACCCGATTAACCACGTTGAGGCGCACATCTATGCCAATTTTATTACTGGCTCAACCCTCGCTGGCTATCAACTACTGCAAAAAGCCCCTGCCCTACCCCTGTTAGCTCTAATTATCTCCGGCGGTCATAGCCATCTAATTTATCTAGAGGCGCCCGGCAAATACCAAGTCATTGGCCGCACCCTAGATGATGCCGTGGGCGAAGCTTTTGATAAAGTGGCTAAACTGCTAGGCTTGCCCTACCCCGGCGGCCCGTCTATCTCTCACGCCGCCGAGAGGGGTAATGCCTCTGCTTATAAACTGCCGAAGGCCCACACCGACGGCCCATATGACTTTAGCTTTTCCGGCCTTAAAACAGCGGTGCTGAGAACTGCCCAGACGGCCGCCGGCCACGATTTTAGCCTGCCCTCCACCCGCCTGCCAGCACTATTAACAGATAAGCAAAAGGTTGATTTGGCCGCCAGCTTTCAGGCCACGGCCTTAGAGACACTGGTTGATAAACTGGCAAAAGCCGTAGATGATTTCCAGCCGGCGTCAGTTGTAATAGGCGGCGGCGTAGCCGCTAATAAACCCCTGCGAGCTCTTGTAACAAAACGCTTAAAAACAGAGGTAGAGTACGCCGACCCGCGGCTATGTACTGATAATGGTGCCATGATAGCCGGATTAGCCTTTTTCATGGCCCAGGCTGGCCCGCCTGCCCCTCCAGCTAGCTGGGATGTTGAACCTAACCTAGCCTTATAAAGCTAGCCGGCTTGATAGTAATTCGGGGTAAATCAGTTTCATATGAAAGGTATTTGGCCTTTAGTCAAGCCCCCGTTAGCGGTATACTGTAGCAAAGATGAAATTACCGCACGTCTACGAACCAGGAAAATACGAAGCCGACATATATCTGCTATGGGAACGCAATGAAGCTTTTCGCCCGGCTAACAGAGGCGGGGAAGGGCACTTCAGTGTGGTTTTCCCGCCGCCCAATGCTAACGGTGACTTGCATATGGGTCACGCCCTGACTACGGCTATTCAAGATTCTTTGGTGCGCTATAACCGGATGACCGGCCAGCCGACAATATTTGTGCCAGGGGCCGACCATGCCGGCTTTGAGACCTGGGTGGTTTATGAGCGCAAGCTAAACGAGCAGGGCAAAAGCCGCTTTGATTTCACTCGAGAAGAGTTATATAAGCAGGTTTGGGACTTCGTCCAAGCCAATCGGCATAATTTTGAGGCTCAGCTGAGGGCTTTGGGCGCCAGCTTTGACTGGGGTCAGTTTACTTTTACCCTCGACGGCAAGGTGGTTAAAAGTTCTTATAGCCTCTTTAAAAAAATGTGGGATGAGGGCCTGATCTATAGAGGTCTAAGAATAGTCAACTTCTGTACTTTTCACGGCACCAGCTTTTCGGACATTGAGGTGATCCACGAGGATGAGGACAGCCGCCTATGGCATATCGCCTACCCCCTGAGTGACGGCAGTGGGGAAGTGGTGGTAGCGACCACCCGCCCCGAGACTATGCTTGGTGATACCGCTGTGGCCGTAAATCCCGATGATGATAGATATAAATCTGTTGTAGGAAAAACTATTAAACTCCCCTTATCTAAGCGGGAAATTCCGATTGTAGCCGACAAAATGGTGGATCCCCAGTTTGGCAGTGGTGCCGTAAAAGTGACTCCGGCCCACGACCCGAATGACTTTGAAGTAGCGGGTCGCCATAATTTACCACTAATCGAAGTCATAACCACCGAAGGTAAAATCGGCCCTAAAGCGCCAAAACCGTTCCGGGGACTGACGGTTAGCCAGGCTCGCTCAGCCGTCGAAAAGGCTTTGGAAGAGCAGGGGTTTATGCGCGGCTCAGAACCTTACCGCCACGCTGTTGGTAAGTGCTATAAGTGCGGCACAGTCATCGAGCCCCTGCCGCGCCAGCAATGGTTTGTTAAGATGCGCTCGCTCGCTGAAAAGGCGGAGCGCTATTTAAATCATGACCAAATTAAGTTTTACCCGGCCAGTAAGAAAAAGCAGGTCTTAAATTATCTTGCCGAAGTTAAAGATTGGAATATTAGCCGCCAGATTGCCTGGGGCATACCGATCCCGGCATTCGTTAATACCAAAGATGAGAACGACTGGATTTTTGACGAGCGGGTCAATAAACAGACCATCAAGGTGGACGGGGTTACTTACCGGCGCGACCCGGACGTTTTTGATACTTGGTTTTCCAGCGGCCAGTGGCCGTTTGTGACTTTGGACTACCCGGACGGGCCCGCCTTCAAACAATTTTACCCCTTAAGCCTGATGGAGACCGGCGGCGAGATTTTATACCAGTGGGTGGCCCGCATGATTATGCTGGGGCTTTATGTGACCGATGAGGTACCGTTTAAAAACGTTTATATCCACGGCTACGTGCTGGCTGAAGACGGCGCCAAGATGAGTAAAAGCCTGGGTAATGTTATCAATCCGCTGGATATCATCGGTGAATTTGGCTCCGACGCCCTGCGTATGGGTCTGCTAACCGGCCGGCGGCCCGGGATTAATCAGGGTTATCATCCGGCCAAAATCAAAGGTGGCCGCAATTTTGCCAACAAATTATGGAACATTGCCCGCTATACCGAAGATAAAGTTGGCGATGTGCCCGAGTTTCAGCCGTCGCTTACGGCTAATACTCTAGCTGAGCATTGGATTTTGGCCAGGGCAGGGGAGACAGCAAGGGCTGTCGGGCAGGCGCTAGAAAATTACCGTCTCAGCGAGGCCTACGAGCATGTTTATGAATATATTTGGCACGATTTAGCCGACTGGTACATAGAAGTTAGCAAAACCGAGCCTAATCCGGCCCTGCTAGCTGGCGTTCTCCAGCTGTCGCTTAAGCTGGTGCACCCGTTTGCGCCGTTTATCAGCGAGACTATCTGGCAGACTCTGGCCTGGACGCGCGACAGCCTGCTGGCTATCCAGCGCTGGCCGGCGCAAGCAGATCACGACCCAGCAAAAGCCAGCCAGTTTCAAGATTTAGTCGAGATTATCAGCGAAATCCGCCGCATTAACGCCGCTATGGGAGTCAAGGCGCCAGCGCTTTACTTTAGAGACTCTGAGCTGATTAAGGGTAATGCCGGACTTATCCAGCGGCTGGCCGGCGTCTCAGCCGTGCAGGAATCAGGCGTACCAAAAAGCTTTGGGATTAGGATTAACAAAGTCGGCTTTGACTGCTGGCTAAATGTCGACACCGCCACCACCCAGGCCTATCTGGATAAGTTAATCGACCAAAGGCTAGTCCATCAAAAAAATATAGATAATCTGCAGGCCCGTCTGAATAACCAGGGCTATCTAAAGCAGGCGCCGGCCGAGGTGGTTAATCAAAGCCGCGAGGGATTACAAAAAGAGCAGGCCCTGCTTAGCCAGATTCAATCGGAAATTGATAATTTTTCCAATCTGGCTGGAAGCTAAAACTCCAGCACCTGCCGGGCCCGCTCGATACCTTCCTCGGGCCGGTAATCATCAAACCACAGCACGTGCCAGCCTAGGCGGTCGGCGGCCATCAGATTGGAACGGCCGTCATCAATAAGTAAAATTTCCTGAGCGCTTACTCCAGCTTTGGCTTGAGCAATTTCGTAGATTTTATCTTCGGGTTTAATGGATTTTACCTCGGCCGAGTCGATAATCAGTTCATAATCGACTCTAGGAATAACGCCTTGAGATAACAGTTCACGGGTAAATCCCGGCATATTATTGGTCAGCAGGCCCAAACGGTAACTACCAGCGATCCAGTCAACTAGCGCGTCAATGCCCGGCATGGCTTCGATATTGGCCATATAGTAGTGCTTCCAGTCAAAACCAGAAAGTCCCAGCTCGTCGGCGAAAATGCCGTTAAAATCGGCGTAAGACAGCTCTCCGCGGCAAACGGCGTCGTTATGCCGCCAAAACAAGGTCTCGACAATGTCGGCGCTGACGGCCGCCTCCTGGGCGATCTGGCCAAAAGCCCGGTGAAAAAAGCGCACCAGCACGCCGTTAACATCCAAAAAGACAAAGCTGACCCCAGTTTTAGAGCGCTTTTTATCGGTGCCGTCCCCGGCCCGCTTGTTAAGCTCGATATTTAGTAATTCCTCTAGTGATACACCTGTAGCGGCGGCGATAGAGGCCACCGTAAATACTGATGGTGACCGGATAGCCCCGCGTTCGATTTTGGCTAGGGTGGAATAAGACAGGCCGGCCTTTTGGCACAGCTCCTGCTGAGTCATTTTGGCCTGGCGCCGGGCCTGCGCCAGCCGTTTACCAAGCGCCTTTTCATCCATCAGCGGTGCCACCCCTCATAGCCATATAATATCAGAAGCCGGCCGGCCGGCGGAAGAAAATTAGCTAAAATTGATACTAGAAGGCTAGTTTTTGGGCCATGTCTGCCAAGGCTGAGTGATTCGGCTCTGGATCAGCTGGCCGCCGAGCATAATAGTTTTCGGCAGAATTAAACGGGATCAGATGAACATGGGCATGCGGAACTTCTTCACCAATCACCTTCACACCCACGAATCTTACACTCAGAACATCACGAATACGGCGAGCCACTAGCTTAACTGTGGCCATCAGGGCCTGGTAATCGTCATCTGGTAAATCCCATAAAAACTCTATTTGAGTCTTAGGAATTACTAAGGCATGGCCGGGCTGGATTGGATTTATGTCCAGAAATGCTAGGGTTTTGTCGTCTTCATAGATTTTATGAGCCGGGATTTCGCCCTTGATGATTTTGGTAAAAATGCTGTCGGCCATTTATTTGATCCAGCTTTTTAAGACAAAGAAAACAATAATAAAAATCAGCAAAGCACAAATGCCGGCGGCCTGGACCGATTGGCGGGTATTACTGGCACCGCCCCGCCGCTGAAATTTGGTATAAATCCAGCTACCGGAACCGATAGCGAATAAAAAGCTAACTACTGCCGGACCCATAAATAAATGATATCAGATTAGTGTTTGTTGATTTAATAAAGTTTTTATTGTATAGTATACATGTACGTTGACAGCTGGCGAGCCACGTATTCCTTGGACCCGAATCCCGCTTGAAAAAAGCGGAACAGTGGACCCGAATCCCGCTTGAAAAAAGCGGAACAGAAAGGAATGACATGGCAATTTTCTACAGATGCACCAACAACGGTACGACCGCAGTCGTTCCGGAGAACGTGTACGAGCAGATCCAGGCCCAACACGACTGGTGGATGAGGGTGCAGAGGGAGACTGGCGGCCGCGAGCCGATCGAGTCGCCGGAGTACCCCAAGCCCATCTTCACCTTCGTGCGGAGGGAGCACCTCGGTCCGGACCTCCACCTCAGGAACTACGTGACCGCCAGCCTCGAGCTGATGGACACGCTCCTGCAGGGGCATGTGGTCTTCAGCGGGGAGTTCTACGTGCCGTTCAGCAATAGTATCGAGCTGAACGACCACGACCCGCGTGCTGAAGGCGAGAGGACCTTCCGGACGACACTCGAGCAGGCCATCAAGGCCTTCGAGCTCGTCCGGGCAGGCACTACGCAGTAAGAGCAGGCGGGTTCGCCGCTCATCGTACAGCCGGGATCGGTGCGGGCGCGCTCTCAGCGCGCCCGCATCCCCGGACTTTCTATTTGTAAGACGCAGGAACCCCGATAAGACTTCTTAAATCGCTAAACACTAGGCTATAATTACCTCTGTTCTTACGCGGAGAGGTGACCGAGTGGTTGAAGGTGCCGCTCTCGAAAAGCGGTGTACCGGAAACGGTACCGTGGGTTCGAATCCCACCCTCTCCGCCAGAAAGAAGAAAGGGTGGCCCCGGCCCGCTAAAGTCTAAAAGATGGTGAAGCGGGGGACTTTGATAGATAGCTGGGGCCGCGGCAGTTTGGCCAATTGAGTCCGCCAGGCCGGTTGGAGCCGTTTTGCCCGGGTACTGGTTTTAACCTGAGCTTTAGCCTTGGCCTTGGCTTTAGCAAAGACAGTAACCGGCAGGCTTTTAGCACAAAGGATTATCCCAATCTCTAAGAGAAACATAGTATCTAGCGGCTGTACCCAGCCGTATAAAAATGAGCCCATGGCGGTATCGAGCCCGGCTATTAGACCAAAAGCGATTACCGCTAGCCCGGCGCTTAGAAAATACTCGCGGGTTTTGTCGCTAAAACGGTGAGTGTTAAAACTTAGCCAAACCAGCCCAGCCGCCAGCAAGACGCGTACGACGGCTACAAATATATTTAGCGAGGCAAAAGCAAACAGCAGACTATGGCTATGCGCCAGCGACATGTAGAAAAAGCCTAACTGGGCCAACAGTAATACAACACTAATAACCTTGCTGGTTCTAGCCATTTATTTCCTCTGGTTCCTGATTAACGGTTCTAGATACATGGTATCAGTGGCCCACCGGCTAACTCAGCGACAAAACTTACTAGACAAGAGTTAAAATTATTACTCTTATAATCATTATTGGTTTAGTTTGAGGCCCAAGTTAAACTATACTTAGCCAGTAAGGGAGGCTATCCGCCGAAGTGCTGAACGAGTTTAAGAAATTTATCCTACGCGGCAATGTGGTTGATTTGGCCGTCGGCGTGGTAATTGGCTCGGCCTTTAACGGCGTAGTTCAGGCGCTGGTTAAAGATATGATTACGCCTATTATCTCGGCTATCGGCGGCGGTAAGCACTTTGCTAATGCCAGCTTTACGATTCATAACAGCCAGTTTGCCTACGGCGATTTTATTAACACTATTATTTCGTTTTTGCTGATTGCGGCGGCTGTCTTTTTCTTGGTGGTTCAGCCCATTAATAAACTGACTCAGCTGGCCACGCGTGATCGTGATACAGACGAGCCGACGACTAAAAAATGCCGGTTTTGCTTTAGCGAAATTCCGGCTCAGGCCGTCCGCTGTAAGTTTTGTACTTCGAAATTAGAAGAGTCTTAAGAAAGGCCAGCCAGCATGCGCTTTTTGAATGATAACCAGCCCAACTATGAGCTGACTTATAACGACGTGTTTTTAGTCCCTAGCCATAGTGACATTGATTCGCGGCTAGAGGTTGATCTAGCTAGCCCCGGCCCGATTGATACTCATCTGCCGCTAGTCGTCGCCAATATGAACGCAGTCGCCGGCAAGCGGATGGCCGAGACGGTAGCCCGCAGGGGCGGCCTAGCGGTTTTACCACAGGATATACCGCTGGAAGTACTGGCCGACATGATAGCTTACGTTAAATCCCGGCATTTAGTCTTTGAGACACCCCTGACGCTGGGCGCCGATAACACCATCGCCGAGGCCTTGAATATCATCCATAAACGGGCTCATCAGGCCATAATAATCATTGACAGCCGAGGCCGGCCGGTGGGCATTTTTACTAGTAGCGACTCAGCCGGTCATGATTTATTTAGCCAGGTAGGGCAGGTGATGAGTACAGATTTAATTAGTCTACCGGCTAATCTGGCTCCAAAAGCTATGTTTGATAAATTGAGCCAGCAAAGATTAAACGTGGCGCCGGTGCTATCGGGCGGCAAAATGGTGGGTGTAGTCACTAAAAAAAGCATTTTGCGCTCTGGCCTTTACCAACCGGCAGTTGATAAGAATAAACGGTTAATGGTGGGCGCGGCCGTCGGCATTAACGGTGATGTAGCTAAAAAGGTCGAGCAAGTCCTGCGCGCTGGGGCCGACGTACTGGTAATTGACACCGCTCACGGCCACCAGCAAAAAATGTGCGCGGCCATTAAAAAGGCACGAGCAGTTAGCACCCGCGTGCCGATTGTCGCCGGCAATGTGGTGACGGCCCAAGCCGTCCGCGATCTGGCCAAAGCCGGCGCCGACATCATAAAAGTGGGCGTCGGGCCAGGCGCGATGTGCACCACCCGAATGATGACTGGGGTTGGCCGGCCCCAGTTTAGTGCCGTGACGGAGTGCGCTAGCGCCGCCCGCGAGCTGGGCAAATACATCTGGGCCGACGGCGGTATCCGCTGGCCTAGGGACGTGGCGCTGGCTCTAGCGGCTGGCGCCTCCAGTGTAATGTTTGGCTCCTGGTGGGCTGGCACTTATGAAAGCGCCGCCGACATCCAGGCTGATAGTCAAGGACGATTGTTTAAAGAAAACTTTGGTATGGCCAGTAAGCGGGCTGTCAAAAACCGGAACGCCGGCCAAGCGGCCTATGATCAAGCCAAGCGCGAATTATTTGAAGAAGGTATCAGTAAAAGCCAGATGTTTTTGCACCCAGAGAGACCCGGCGCCGAAGATATCATCGACCATATCATTGCCGGGCTCAGAAGTTCGATGACTTACGCCGGAGCTAGAACTATCGAGGAATTTGCCCAAAAGGCGGTAGTCGGTGTGCAGTCAGGAGCCGGCTACGAAGAGGGCAAAGCCCTGCCGGCCAGCTGGAATTAATTTTGCTCTAAAATAAACAAGTAAAATAGCTAACGGCAAGTTTGGCGGCCGCCTAGTTATTATTGGTACTATCTTGAAAACCACCAGCACTAAATTCCTGCTTATGCTGGGCATACCAGCATTTGGGTTGACGTTTGCGGTAACTACACTTACGGCCTATTTACCGGTGTTTTTACACTCGCTGGTGAACCCAATTTTCGTCGGGTTGATTATTGGCGGCGAGGGCATTTTTAGCCTATTCATACCTTTTATCTTTGGTGTTTTATCCGATAGAGCCAAGACCGTAGCCGGCCGCTGGCACTACCTTGTGCCGGCCGTCGGTGCGATGGCCAGTGCTTTGATATTAATGGGTCTAATCCGCCATTTGGCTGTTATTGCGCCGATGGTAGCCTTGTTTTATCTTGGCTATTTTGCCTATCTGGCGCCGTATTGGGCCACTTATCCGGATATTATCGATAAGGCTCATGCCGGCCGGTCGCGCAGTGCCGAGAGCGTATGGCGGGTAACAGGAGCCTTTTTTGCCCTAGTCGGGAGCGGCTTTTTGCTTAGCGCCTGGAAACCTTTGCCGTTTATTGTCAGTGCCGGCTTGGTGGTAACTGTAACCCTAATTTTTGGCTGGATAATTAAAGGTTATTACCGTACACCAATTAAAACGGAGGATCGGCAGGTAACCACAGCCGCCCGTCAATCTTGGCGGCTGTTAAAAAGCCACAGCAATATTAGAAATCTACTGATTGCTAATGCCCTTTGGAACGCCACTTTGCAGTCTATCCAGGCTTTTACGGTGTTATTTTTTACTCAAGGCCTGCACCGCTCTACCAGCTTTGTCTCGGGCGTTATCTTTCCGATAGCGGCTATTGGTCTGCTTATCATGGCGCCCATAAGCGGTAAGCTGGCTGACCGCTATAGCCACTACCGGGTACTGCTGATTGCTTGTTTAATTTATGGGCTTGGCGATTTACTACCGGTTTTCTCGCAAGCTTCTGTAATCATCCTGATAATTCCGCTTGTCTCAGGCGCGGCGGCCACAGTAATGACACTGCCGTACGCGGCACTAATGCGGCTGATGGGCAAAGAACACCACGGCGCATTGTCCGGCTTATTTGGGGTGAGCCGCGGCATTGGCACCTTTTTGGGGCCGCTGTTAACCGGTGTGACGGTGGTGGTAGCCAGTAATATCTTTAAGAGCACCAACGGCTGGGCCGGAATGTGGCTGGCCTGCGGTTTATTTATGCTGGTCAGCCTGCTGTTTTTCATGCGCCTGTCGCCAAAAGCTATCTAGTGGCTACCCGCACTCAATCGATTAAATAAACCAGCTCAGGCTCAGCTGGAAGAGCTGATCCTGGGCTGGTACGCGTGGCAGGATTTGAACCTACGACCTTCGGCTCCGCAAGCCGACGCTCTATCCAGCTGAGCTACACGCGCTTAATTTGCTGACTAATGACAGCGATGACTGATTTTAACAGATTGAGGGGTTAATTTCCAGACGGGTAATAAAGTAGGACGGCCTAAAACCGCAGGCGGCGGCTCAGGCGGTCAATGCTATCAGCCCGCCGGTTTTTAATTGGCAGGTGATCGCCAATTATAGCCACTATTCGGTCTTCATCGCTCTCATCAAAATAGGCTGAAACCGCCGGCATAAAACGCTTTAGCGGGTCCAGCACCAGGCTGGTTAGATCACCTTCACGGATGATTGAAAAAGTTTTAAATTGGCTCAAAGGATAAAATTTCTGGCCGGCTTTTAGACCCTGGGCCGATAGTTCGTAGTTAATTTGCTGAGGTTTCCAGTGAGCCACCGAGCCAACAATGGCGCCGGCTATGATGATAACTACCGCGCCAAAAATATCCTTAGAAATAAAATAAACTAAGGCCGCCAGTACCGCGACCGATACCGCTAAACCCAGGTACCAGGCCGGGCCGCGCGGGTGGTCAATAAATTCGGAAGCTGTCCAAGAGATGGATGTATTTTTAGAGTTTTGATTAGCCACTACCTACAAAATCCTTATGCTGTCATTGTAGCTTATTTAAGCTGGAGAGAGATAGCCGGCGTTCACCGTAGGAAGAAATCTTGCCCCATCAATAAAATAATCCGACCTTGGGCCGGAATTACTTATTGGCGGAGAGGGAGGGATTTTCGACCCACCCGTTAAAAAGCTTCCGCTTTTTACGGTCAGGCCCGTCTCGCCGCCGGCCCGGAACGGCCGGCAAGGCTCCGACTGTTCGAATCCCACGCGAGCCAAGTAGTTGGCTCGCTTCGCCTCGTACCAATTTAAAAAGCCCGAATAGGGCTTATTAAATTGGCGGAGAGGGAGGGATTCGAACCCTCGCGGGAGCTTTCGCCCCCCTATCGATTTAGCAAACCGACCCCTTCAGCCTCTTGGGTACCTCTCCTCAACGTAACTTACGCCCTTGCCTCGTTTTGTCTTCTAACCTTAGCCTATTGTCGCTCAATGACAAAAGCTTCGGCTTAGGGCTATTCTGCTCCTCCAAATTTGGAAGATCCTGCCCAGCAGATTCTTCCAAATTTGCTAAGCGTGAGGACGTGCGTAGGCTGAAAGCACTTTAGTTGTATAAAGTGCGGAAGCCGCAGTCACGGCCTAAGCTGGCGGAAGGGGTGGGATTCGAACCCACGGTACCGTTTCCGGCACAATGGTTTTCAAGACCATCTCCTTAAACCGCTCGGACACCCTTCCGTAAGTCAAGGGGCAATTAACTGACAAAGTATAGCAAATAACACCTTAGCCAGCTAGGCTGGCTAGTATATCTAGAGGCTTTTGGCAAAAACTAGAGCGTCTACAGCTCGGGCGCCGCCGACCCGCAAAACTCTAGCTGTCTCAGATAAGGTGGCTCCGGTAGTCACCACATCATCAATTAATAGAATATTGCGCCCGGCTATAACTACCGGCTTTTTTATGAAATAGCTACCCTTCGCCTGCTTTAGGCGGCTGGTCCGCCCGGCACCAACCTGGGCGCTGGAGCCCAGCCGCCCAAGAGCCTCAGCTCTTTCCATTTGAAGAATGGTGGCCAGCTTTTCGGCCAGCAGGGCGGTATGATCAAAGCCTCTTTGCCGGACGCGGCTGGCGGCCGTCGGAACCGGAATGAGCAAATAATTTTTGGCACATAACTGCTCGTCGCTATTTTGATCGAAAAGGGTTTGGGCCATTAGGCTAGCAATAGAGCTGGCACAGGCTCTTTGATGAGAGAACTTATATCTTTGGATTAATTTCTGCACAGCGCTGTCGTAGCCGGCGCTAATAAAGACATGATTTGGCGACCCTTGGCGGCAGGCAGGGGGACAAACTTTAGAGCGCAGGCTCAGTTGGCCGCAGTGCCAACAGCGTTCGCCAAAGGGTACAATTTCGCTGAATTGGCAGGCCAGGCACAGCGGCGAACCCTCCGCCCCGCAGGTAACGCAAGTGGCCGGCGCCAGCCAGCTAATAGCTAGCTCTAGGAGGCTCATAATTTGGCCAATTGTGGACTACCTGGGGATAAATGTAAAAAGCCTGAGCTTAAGCCGCCAAGGATGTATATAGTACTGCGCAGTGCTGTCTGCCGGGGCCGCTTCAGGGGTTATAACGCACTATTTTGGCCGTAATTTTGCCGGTTAAAGCGGTTTTTAGGCCTAGGCGGCTTGTTGTAATTCTTTTGTTGTAAATGTTCGCCCGAACATCTTGCACTCCTTGGGAAGGCTAGTTATACTAGCGTTAATACAAAGATGCAAACCCAAGAGGTAAACTTTCGTGTTCGTCCGCTATAAAAGCCGGACGCAAAAAATCGCTTCTAAAAAAGCCACCGCGGAAGTTAAACTAACCGGGCAAATCTAAAATCTCTAAAAACCTTTAAAACTGGAGGGATAAAATGGCTCGAGGTAGCCAACAAGACGATTTGTTGATGGGTGATGACATTACGGCGGCTTTTTTAAGCGAAGAAGATGAAGTTGTGGCCGAAAATGGAACGCCTCAACCTGCCGCGCAAGACGACCAGTGGGATGAAGACGAACCAGTAGCTGGCCAGCTGGCAGTTGATGTTTATGAAACTAAAGAAAAGCTGGTAGTTAAAGGCCGGGTAGCCGGCGTTAACAAGAATGAGCTGGATGTTAGCATCTCTGACAATACTTTGACGATTAAGGGTACCTTGAGCGCCGGTAGCGAAGAAGAAGTTGAGAACTACTTTTTGCAGGAGTGCTACTGGGGTGAATTTAGCCGCAGTATTGTACTGCCGGTTCCAGTTAAAGAAGATGAGATTGAGGCTGTCTTAAAAGACGGCGTACTCACAATCAGCTTTGCCAAAGTAAAGCAGGACACTGTTAAGAAAATCCAGGTTCTCTAAGTACACGCTTCTCATATTAAAAACCTCCCGCACGCGGGAGGTTTTTAATATTCGCTAAAGGCTTTAGACGCCGACTAAATTATTGAGTACAAAGTGCACCAGAATCTGCGCTAAGGCTACAATAATAAGACCGATAATGGCATAGAGTATGGTATTTTTGGCACTGGTTATACTAGTATCATTGCCACCGCTGGTTATATAGCGGAAGCCGCCAAAGATAATCATGATTACGGCTACTACACCGACAATGGCTGACAAAATATTGATAAAGTGACGCAAAATGCTCGATAGTGTATCGCCGCCGCTGGGGCCGGTGTCGCAGGAGCTGACTGTTGGATTAGTTGATATCTGTAGGTTAGAGCCGGAACACAGGCCGTTTTGAATCTGATTGGTAACGCCCTGGGCGCTAACTAGCGGCGCCATTGGCAAGAATAGGCTAAAAGCCAGAGCCGTACTGATTAAGAACTTTTTAATCATAGCTACTAGTATAGACCAGAAGTGGTCCTCAACTGTTAGAAATTTAGCCTATCTGCTTAAGTAAGGTTATTTAAGACAAAGTGGACAATTACTTGAGCCAGAGCCACAATCACTAGACCAATTAGCGCGTACATGATGGTCTTTTTAGCACCGGAGACGCCGCTTTCGCTTCCGGCGCTAGTAACATAGCGGAAGCCGCCAATAATCACCATCACCACGGCAATAGCACCAACGATTACCGACAGAATATTGATGATCTTCTTCAAAACTGAATTAAAGTCGGTATTTGAGGTATTAGTATTACAGGTGGTAGCACTTTGGTTGCCGCCCGAGGCCGAATTTAACTGGCCATTACTGCCGCATGATAGCTGGCAATTAATACTGGTTTGATCAATGTTAGTACCATTACCGGTAGTGCCGCAATTGGTTGCCGCCGAGGCTACCGCTGGCAAAAGCGCTGTCGCCGAGAATGTAAATAAAAGGCTTAGTGATAAAAGCAAAGTCTTTATTTTGTGGGTCATTTTGTTTCCTTCTTAGAAATTAACTAAATTTATACATGTCGCTCATGCTTTAGTCAAGCAAAGTTAGGTTATGTTGTTGAGAACGAAATGGACGATGATTTGGGCTAGAGCTACAACTATTAGGCCAATAACTGCAAATGTGATGGTCTTTTTAGCGCCGGCTACGGCGTTTTCGCTACCGGCGCTGGTAACAAACCGCAGACCAGCCACAATTATCATTATCACGGCAATTGCTCCAGCTAGAACAGATAAGATATTGACAACATGAGCAATCGTAGCCGACAAATCGGGTCCGGCGTTAGGTGGCGGGCTAGTACAATTTGACGCCGACGAGCCGGCCACTTGGTTAACGGCACATTTGATATTGCCTACCGGCGTGTCGGCTAAAGCTAAAGAAGAGCTGGCTAGTAGAGTTAAAACGGAAGACAAAATTAAAATTGTTTTTTTTATCATGACAATATTTGGTCGGTTATTAGTCTAATTATAGTCCAGGCTAGGCCAATAATAATCAAGCCCACTATCGAGCTAACCATCCGTTTACGGGCATTGGCCGTACCCTCGGTACTGCCGCCGCTAGTAATTAGCTGGAACCCGCTGATTAAAATCATCAGCACCGCCAGCATGCCGGCTAACACGGCTAAGATATCAACGGCAATTTGGATAATATTGACAACTGGGTTAGTGGTTCCCTGGCTAGCGGCCTGCTGACAGATGGAACTGGTTTTACCGGAACCGTTCTTATAATTACAGGTCGGGGTGCTAAAAAAATTGAAGGCCAGCGCCTGGCTAGCCGGCAAAATTAAAAGCCCTAGACTAAAAACGGCGGCCGCTAAAAATTTTTTAAATCGCATCTAGCTTACCCTATCAAGTACGAAGTTAACTATAGCTACGGCCGAGGCCGCTACAATGACGCCAACTAGGGCGTGGGCCAGCTGGCGCTTGGATTCCGAAATAATAGTGTCATTGCTACCGGCCCGGATATAACGAAAACCGGCAATCACCACCATCAACATGGCGATCGCCCCTACGAGCGTAAAAATGATATCTAAAATAGTCTGCAGGGTGTCACTGCCGGGGCCGCCGCTACCGCCAACCTTTGGCAGACTATGCGGACTAACTAATTGAGCCAAAAAATACAGCATATAGCTACAGCTTATTCCCTATAAATGATACTAGCCCGCCGGCAATTAAAACCATAGCCAGTCCAATCAGCGAGTTAACTACCCGCTTTCGAGCCGAGACACCTTTTTCAGAATTACCTTGGGTAAATAAGTACTCAAAGCCGGCCACAATAATTGATATGACAGCCACGATGCCAGCTAGATATAACAGCATATCTAAAACTGCCAGGCCAATGGCCCAGGCCCCTTCCGGAAAATTCACTCTGGGCACGCATTTGCCCAAAATATCTTTATTGCCAGTAGATATATATTCCCACCAGGTGGGGAAGCCAAAAAAGTGATGAGCCGAGTTAGCCGTATTAGGGTCGCAATTAGAGCCAACAGCCGCCATAAAAATCTGCAGTTTAACTAAAGCCGCGTACCACATCAGCCGAAAATACCCCCCGGAATTAGCCACTGCAGGAAGGCAAAGATAAACATAAAGACTACCAGCGCAATCACGGCATTAGCTATCCGCTTTTTGGCGTTGGCGGTCTGGGTAGAATTATCGCCGGCTATGGAGTACTGAATACCGCCAACAATAATCATGGCCGTTACAAAAATGCCGACGCCGGCGCTCAAAAAATCAACAATGATATTGATGTCTTTAGAAATCGGATTGTTGGCCGAGACGGCGTGCTGGCTCAGGCAATTATCAAATTTGTCCTCGCCACCGCCAGCCGAGCGGTTGATATTCAGGCAAGCCGTTGGCGTTTGATCCTCGCAGTCTTTCTGAGCCGTAGTATTTTTTTGATCAGCAAACTTCTGACAGGCTGGATCCACCGCTAATACTGCCGGGCTGGCCAGGCAAAAGGCTACCACTACCGCCAAAATGATTTGTTTTAGGTTTTTTACTTTTTTCATAACGCTTACATGAGCTTGCTTGAAATATAGCATAACCAAGCTCCAAAAGCTCTACTGGGGTGGCAACAGATTGTTAAGCTATAGTGCTTGTGCTAAAGTTTGGGTTAGTAATAATCTTTGATGAGCAAATATAAAAACCTGTTTTTAATCATCCTTTTGCCGGTGGTTTTTCTGGCTACTTTTTTCGCGGTCAATCACAAGGCCCTAGCCGACAATATCAGTGACGCTAACATGAACCAAATCTGTGTCCCGCCGTACATTTCTACCAGCCGCTCCGGCCATCACCAAATTAACGGCTGGCTAAACATAGATGTTAAAGACCGGGCTCACCTGACTGCCACCTATACGGCCGCCGGTAACTGCGCCACACCGGCCGGCAGTGATTCCAGCTACTTCTTTGGTAATCAAACCTTCGCTCAAATTTTTCAAAATATCAGCGGTAAGGCCGGAGTTTTAGATTTAGTAGACAACCAGGCTGATTCTGATGTCAGCTATAACGAGCCAGTCGGCTCTTCCGGCCAAGATGACACCAGGATCGACCAGTTCTCCGGCAATTTTGACAATTTAATGCAGGATAAAACCGGCGGTCATGACGCCGTTATGAATATGGGCGACATAAAAAATGCCATTGCCAACGCCGAAGTAACTCTGGGTCTAGAGACTGACGACGTGGGCTACGGTTGCGGACCCAGCTATTGGAAGAATGAAAACTTTGTCTTAACCGACGGCAAGACCCCAGCTTGGCAGTGTGTAGATTCAACTGACATTAGCGGTCTTGAAGGCTTTGTAATTGGCGTAGATAACTTCTCTGATTTAGATAACTTCAACATCACTTACTACGCCACTGCTAACGGCAATACGCTGACGGTAACTCCGGTCTACAAAAACGAGCAGGGAGACCGGACTTTTACATGGTGCGGTAATCAAGGCAAATTTATCAACAAAAACTGCCAAGGTAGCTTAGTTTTGAATGCCAGCCAAAGTGATATTAACTCTCTGGGTACCGGCCAAGGCCAGTTCGCAATTAAAGACGGGAGTGGCAATACGGCTAATGTGGTAGTGGCTGGCACCGGCTCCAGCGTAGCCCAAGTCAATGGTGGCGGTGCGGTTAGCGCTACGCCTCCAGGCGGCACCAGCTCCGGCAAATCCTGCGAGGCTAATTTTAATTTTGGCTTTGAATGGGTGGTTTGTCCTTTCCTTCGTATGCTGGACGCCGGCGCTGGCGCGCTTAATGGTTTTGTCGAAAATCAGCTGACTATTTGTACCGGCGCTTCTGATACCACCGGGCAGTCTTGCGCTAACAATATTTTGACGCCGCAGGTACAAAATGCCTGGGCCATATTCCGCGATATCGCCTCGGCCCTGCTGGTGCTAGTCATGCTGGCCATGGTCTTTTCTCAGGCTATGGGGGGCGGCCTGCTGGACGCCTACAGCCTTAGAAAAATGCTCCCCAGGTTAGTGGCGGCCGTGATTTTGATGCAGTTATCCTGGGTGATTTTGAAATTTGCCGTTGACGTATCTAACGACTTAGGCGTAGGAATTCGAGATCTAATGTATGCGCCATTTGGCGGTCAAAGTAATATGAGCCTTCAGGGAGTGGTTAATAATGTTCTATCGGTTCACGGCGCCAAAGTTGCCGGAATAAGTGTAGCCAACGATTCTTTTGCTTTATTCGGTGTGCTAGCTGGTTCTGTAGCTTTGGTAGCTAACCCAATCGGTCTTTTAACTTTAGGCTTTTTTGTGTTTGTCAGTCTTACTACAGCCTTTTTGGTGCTGGTTCTGCGCAAACTGTTCATAATTATGCTGATTGTTCTGGCACCGGTGGCCTTAGTACTTTGGATACTGCCTAATACTGAAAAGTACTGGAAGATGTGGAGTTCTAACTTTTCAAAGCTTTTGGCTATGTATCCACTGATTATGGGTTTAATCGCCGCCGGGCGGATTTTTGCCTACATTACTTCCACTACCGGTAGCGGTAGCGTAACCAGTTTTGCCGATTTAGCTATCGTGCTGTTTGCTTTCTTTGCGCCTTACTTAATGCTACCCAAAGCCTTTAGCTGGGGTGGGTCGATGATGTCGGCGGCGGCCGGCCAAGTCCAAAACCGCCTACAAAAGCCGCTTATGGATAAGGGCAAGGAGGGCTTCAAGGGTATGACCGAGCGCTACCAGGGCCGGATGGGCAAAGCCTATGATCCCGGTGCTAAAGGCGTCAAAGGCTGGGGCAAAAAGGTCTTTTACAGAGTTGGGTCTGGCCACTATAATCCACTGCCGGGCGCCCTTGGCGGTAAGCGCTCCCAGCGCCTTGCCATACAGGCTGGCGACAAATGGTCTCAAGAGCAAGACGAGCAGGCCGGAGCCAAAATTAAACGCGCCGGCGAAAAAGTGCTGGCCGAGGGCTACGATACCTACGTTAGAACTGATGATGGTAAGTATGCAAAATACCAACGTGACGCTGACGGAGAAATAATGAAAGACGCTGACGGCAAAGACATAAAAATTGAGGTAGGCTCTAAGGACGAGGCAGAGACTAAGCACCTGACCGGCGTAGCGGCTATGAAACAAATGTGGGTCGACCTGGCCGAAGATGGCGATAAATATGAGAAGAAGATGGCAATTCGCCAGCTGACCGCTACCAGCTCCTGGCCGGAAATCCAGAGTTCATTTACTAAAAACGGTAAGCGGGTGATCGATACTGATGCCTGGGCCGATTCTATAACCACAAGCCCCGAGGATTACCCGCGGGTACTCCGAAGCCGTGTCGATGCCACGCCTCACATCGATAACGCCGCCAAGAAGGCGCTTAAGGCCGAACTTGAAAATACTGATATGGATGAGTTTGAGCAAAGACGCTTTGTTAGTGCTTTTAGGGTAGATTACGCTATTACTAAACAGCTTGACAACGAAGGCTTTGCCACTCAGAGTGATGGCTTTTGGGAAGAGGCAGCCAGAATGGCTAATATGACAGGCGCAGACGGAGAATTAACGGCTCAAGCGCAACAGATCAGACAGCACTTGAAAGACCGCTTTTTCGCCATCC
Organism: Saccharimonadales bacterium (SeqCode); assembly: GCA_035717985.1. Taxonomy (GTDB): domain Bacteria; phylum Patescibacteriota; class Saccharimonadia; order Saccharimonadales; family UBA10212; genus DASTHW01. The sequence goes on from DASTHW010000013.1 coordinate 78,414, forward strand.
AGCAAATTGGGGGTACAGCCCCAGCGCAGTTACTGGGGCATTTGGCTAACGGCGGGGAACTGCAGAAAAATGTCGAATCTATATTGGGCCAAAGTGTTCAAAACTATATGCATGGGGATGGTACACCAGGAACGCCGCCGCCCGCCCCTGAGCCAGAACCAGAGCCCTAGATTGATTTATATTCATAATTATGTTATTATATATCTAGCCGACGGTAAGTAGCGTTGGCTCGCTCTCCGTTTCGGAGGTAACAACTTGAGCTTTGACACCACGCTAGTCATCCTCATTGCCTTGGGGCTGTGCTTTTACTTCGCTACCTCCATCGCGGTGATGGCGGTGCGGGAGCACTTCCGCAGGCTGGTGAGCGAAAAGAAGCAGGTGGGCCACCACCTGTTCTACGGAACGCTGGCGATCCTGCTGGCGGCCTTCTTCTACTTCTGGGGCATCATCATCATGGCCACAAAGCTGAATGCCGGCCAGGAAACGGCGGTAATCATCGCCGTGATCATGCTCGGCTTTGCCCGGGCCTGCTGGCGGCGGAAGAAGAATCGCCTCATCAGCCGGCTTGCGTGCCTTGGCCTGGCGGGCCTGGCCCTGCTCCTGCTGGCCGCGGCCTTCTGATGGCCAGCCTTCGGGCTAGGAGCTCCGGCGGAGGTGGCACCAGAAATGGTGCACCCTCCGCCACCGTGGCAGGGATTGAGCGAACTCGCTCTCCCTGCCTCGAAAAAACGTTATCAATTGCCATAACCGTTAATCTATTAGATACTTTTACTTATGGCAGTCTATAAGGTAATTCAAGATATTGAGGCTGAGGACAAACTGCTTGGCCCGCTGACTTTTAGAGGCCTGGTTTACGCCGGCGTAGCAGTACTGCTTGGCTTTATAAACTATAAACTGCTAATCAGCCCGTTAGGTGTCCTTAAGTGGCCGTTTATTTTTATCTTATTGCTCCCGATGTGCCTTTTCGGCGTACTAGCTAGCCCGCTAGGCCGCCAGCAACCGACCGAGGTCTGGCTACTGGCGCGAATTCGCTTTTTCTTAAAACCTCGTCTGCGCATTTGGGACCAATCCGGGATTAGCCAGCTGGTAAATATTACGGTGCCCAAGCGGGAGATTAAGCAGTTAACTAAAAATTTAAGCCAAAGCGAGGTAGCTAGCCGCCTGCAGGCTTTAGCCACCACCCTGGATAGCCGCGGCTGGGCGGTTAAAAACGTCAGTGTCAACTTAAGCGCCACACCCAGCTACCTGGACGAGCTTAATTCAGACCGGCTGGTGGATGCCAGCAATGTAGTGCAAGAGGTCCCGGAGATAAACGTCCGGCCGGCCGATGATATTTTGGATGCTAAAAATAACACCACCGCTCAGAATTTTCAAACTTTGATTAATCAGGCTGAGGTAAAGCGTCGGGAGGAACTGCAAGCCCGCGTTGAGGCCGCCCGTAAGGCCGAAGCCGAGGCCGCCGAACGGGCCCGGCAGACTCAAGCCGCGGGAGCCGCGGCTATGCCGTCGGTGGCTCAAGCCCCAGCACCACAGCCAACAGCTGAAGAAGAATTCTTTACCAAGCACGCCGGCCATGACGAAAAAATCCATGATATCCGCCAAGCGCAGAGCCTGGAAGACAGAGGCAAATCAGCCATGTTGGTCCGCCGTAGTTCAAGAAGACCTACTAGAGTGACACGGCAAGGTCAAACTGCTAAACTGGAGCTAGCCCAAAGTGGTAATGATTTAAGTGTGGCTTCTATAGCCCGGCTGGCTAATCAGCCAGGGGCTAGCCAAGCTTAAATAGATAAACAAAAATCCGCTGGGGCGAGGGTAAAAAATGGAAAACTCTCCCAATAATCCGGCTCTTGGCGCAAGCACCGCCCAACCTCCGGCTCAAGGCGGCCCCGCTCAGCCGGCTGTTAAGAATAACCCCAACAGCACTCAAAACACCCTGCTGGTCAGCGAAGTCCGCGACGGCATTGTGATTATGAATGACGGCACTTTTCGGGCCGTAATTATGTGCAAGTCCATCAACTTTGATCTGATGAGCCCGCAGGAAAGAGAAGCGGTAGAGTTTAGTTATCAGGGCTTTATTAACTCACTTTATTTTCCGATTCAAATTCAAATCAGAAGCCAAAAAGTAGACCTTAGACCGTATTTGGAAAAGCTGGATAAAATCCGCTCTGAGCATGAAAACATGCTACTCGCCCTTTTGATGGAAGACTACATTACCTTTCTAGGAAGTATTGCTCAGCAGACCAACATTATGGATAAGAAATTCTATGTGGTGATTGAGTATCCGGACCCCGATGAAAAGGCCCGTAGCGCCGTCAACCAGTCCAAGGGCTTTTTCAGCGGCCTGGCCGGCCTATTTACACCTAACAAATCGCCGCAGATAACTATTAATGAAGCCCTACTAGAAGCCGGCAAGACCGAGCTACGCAACCGTGTGCAAGCGGTTATGCAGGGGCTCCAGCAGTGCGGCATCCAAAGTCTGCCGCTGGACACTCAAGAGTTGATTGAGCTTTACTACGACGCCTACAATCCAGATACCGCCACCCGCCAGCAATTAAAAAATTTCGATGATATGAACACACCGGTAGTAACTAAGGGTACCGGACAAGCCCCCCAGCCAAAACTTGATAGGGAGGTGCCGGCCTGATGTTGGGCATGGGTAAAAGTGAGCCCCAGGTTGACCCGGCGGTCCTAGCCCGGGCCCGGGAACAGCAAGAGGTTAATGCCGCCTTTGCTAAAGGCGTAACGGCTCTGCGTGATTTTATTGCACCTAGCTCACTGACTTTCGCCGGCAACTATTTTCAACTGGGCACCCGCTTTGCCCGGACATATTACGTTTATGGCTACCCCCGTCAGCTATATACCGGCTGGCTATCGAGCATGGTCAACCTAGATGAAGTTATCGATCTATCGATGATAATTCACCCGGTGGACAGCCAAATCGTGCTGGAGAATCTGCGCAAAAAAGTTAGTCAGCTAGAGGCCGGCATCCGAATTGACGAAGAGGCCGGCAAGGTCCGTGATCCGGGCAAAGAGGCCGCCGTCCAAGACGCCGAGGAGATGCGCGATAAGCTCCAAGTCGGCGAGGAGCGCTTTTTCCGCTTTGGCTTTTACTTCACCATTTACGGCGGCTCCCTGGACGAGCTGGAATTCGTCAGCCACAAGGTGGAGTCTCTGCTCGGTCAGCAGTTGGTTTACTCTAAGCCGGCTACTGCCCAGCAGGAGCAAGCCCTAAACAGCGTCATCCCGCAGTTTACCGACCAGCTTCAGATCTACCGTAACATGAACACCGGCGCTTTGAGCACCAGCTTTCCATTCACCAGCGCTGATCTGACCCAGGAAAACGGCATTTTGTATGGCATTAATATGCATAATTCCGGCCTGGTAATTTTTGACCGCTTCAGCTTAGAAAACAGCAATAGCGTAGTATTTGCTAAATCCGGCGCCGGCAAAAGCTTTACGGTCAAACTGGAAGCTCTGCGCTCCATGATGTTTGGCACCGAAATCATCATTATTGATCCGGAAAACGAATATCAAAAAATGTGCGACGCTGTGGGCGGCGCCTACGTGCGCCTTAGCCTAAATAGCGCCACCCGGATTAACCCATTTGATCTGCCCCAAGTTGTTGATTCTGAGGAGGCCGATAATCCGCTGAGGTCTAATTTGATAACTCTCCACGGTCTACTGCGCCTAATGATGGGCGGCGCCCAAGCCCAAATGCAGGCTCAGGGCGGGGCGGCCGTCATGCCGGCACTTAGCCCGGCTGAAGAAGCCGACCTGGATGCCGCCCTGATTGAAACTTACGCTAAAGCTGGCATTACCAACGACCCGTTAACCCACGGTGCTACGCCGCCAACCGTTACCGACCTTTACGATACTTTGCTTCACATGGGCGGCACCGGCCCTCAGCTAGCCCAGCGCCTGCGTAAATATACGTCAGGCACCTTTGCCGGCATTTTCAGCCAGCAGAGCAATATCAACGTCAATAATTCGATGGTGGTCTTTAACATTCGCGATTTAGAGGACGAACTGCGGCCGGTAGCCATGTATATTGTGCTGAATCACATCTGGAACCGGACCAAGGTTGATAAAAAACGCCGGATTATGATTGTCGACGAGGCCTGGCAGTTAATGCGCTATGAAGATAGCGCTAACTTCTTGTTCAGTCTCGCTAAACGGGCCCGCAAATATAACCTGGGCATCACTACCATTTCGCAAGACGTGGAAGATTTTATGGCTAGCCGCATGGGCCGGGCGATTGTAGCCAACGCCTCTATGCAGATACTGCTCAAACAGTCACCCAGTGCGGTTGATGTGCTGGCCGACGTCTTTAAGCTGACCAGCGAAGAGAAAAAGCGCTTAAGCCAATTCCCGGTAGGCCAGGGCTTGTTCTTTGCCGGCCAAAATCATGTTCACATCCAAGTTATTGCCAGCCCGACAGAGTCTGAGCTAATCAGCACCACGCCCACTGTTAATGAGCCGTTGTCAGACGCCGATATTTTGTCTAAATTTATGCCGGCCGGCTACACGCCGGGCGCAGAAGCGGCGCCCGAGCCGATTCCCCCGGCCATCTCAAACCCGCCAGCACAGCCTTCGTCCGCACCCACCCAGCCCGCCATCACTACCCCAGCCTCCCCAACTCCGGCTATGCCGCCAGCACAGGCTGACGCTACCACTTTATATTTGCATCCGCAGGCCGGAGTCTCTGCCAGTACCGGCACGCCAACCCCGCCAAGCCAGCCATTGACAGGAGCCTAGGCCAGACCGTCTATGGCTGAACCGGCAAGACAGTTCGACGAGGAGCAGACTCCGGGTAATGCCGACTCATCTCCGCCCGGCCGGCCGGAACTTCGGGCTCTAGAAGGCGGCGGCGAAACCAGCCCGCCTGAGCGTAGCTGGTACACCGGCGACGGTAGCGATCAGACGGATAAAGAAAAACTATCTGGCTCCGAGAACTCTCCAGCCGAATCCAAATATAAAGATCAGGTTGGCTCTGGATATAAAAATACTCAGCCCAAGAAAACGATTCGATCGCGGCTAGCCAGTCGTAAACGTCGGATTATATTCGCCGGCATATCGGCGCTCATTGCTCTAGGTATTTCTATAGCCGGATTCTTTTTTCTTTTACCATACAAGCTTAATTTCATCATGAACGATCTAGAAAAACACTACTATTCATCTACCCAAAATGCTATGGACAAAGAAGTGGATTCTTTATTTAGTAATTATCTTCGGAATAAGGTTTTACCCAGCCTCAGATCCGGCAAAACCTGCGGTACTTCAGTGTTATCAACCATAAATCGTAAGTGTACAACCATCGTCCAGGGAAGCGGTTTAGTGAATAAGCTCTATAGCTCTTGGTCGCAAGCCCATATGGAAAATGATTTGGCTAATAAATACGGCATAGAATTTGGGTATGAAGGTGGTAATTACTATATGAAGGCACCCGGTCTAGGTCTAGATGATACCAAATACAATATTGATGGTTTTGCAAAAGCTAGTGGCGAAAGTTTAGATGATTTTATCAGTAAAGATCCTCAGTTAACTGGCTTCGGAAGTACTAAAGAGTTTAAGGCCGCTGTGGCGGCTAAGCTGGATACTGCCCTGCAGAATGAGTCCAGATATACCCAAGTAATGTTCAAGTACAAAGTCGGCAGATACCTTGAAAAGAAATTCGGCATAAAGCGGTGTATCGTTGCTTGCGATACACGCCGCGATTTTAGTGACTGGAAAAACAAGAAAAAAGCCGCAACTTTAATCCGAGCCCAGCGTGTTCTTCAACCAAATAATCAATTACTGGCTTTTGTCCTAGGCTGTATCGGGAAAGGCGGCCCCGTCACTGGTGATTGCAGTGTATTAAAGAAGGAGGATCCATCTTCTCAGCCTGTTGAGGATCCAAATGGAGATGGCTGTACGGCCAACTGTGTAACAGGAGGCGAACCATTAAGTCCGGCCGACACTGAAATAGAGGCGACTATGGGCAACTTAGCGGCTGAATATGGTATCTCGAGCGAAGAGGACGTAGCAAAAGCCCAAAAAATTTATGATGACCTCACGGGTAAGGGGGGCTATAAAAAATATTTAGTGAGCCAGGTAGTAGATAACCTGCTATCTGGTGCCGGGCTAAGCGATGACGCATCTAAAGCAGTGGCTAACTCCGCTGGAAAATTGGTAGCAGGAGATGTTCCCGGTCTTGGCGAAGTTCTGCTAGTCGGTAAATTAAATAGCATGGCTTTGGCGGCCGGTGCCATCTTGCCGGCTATGGGCTACGCTCTACAGACTCAAACCATGGTGCATGAGTACTCGATATACCGAACTTACTTAGATGAATTAAAAACCGGTAATGTTTCTGCTAGCATGGTAGGCTCTTTCACGGATTCGTTAGGGCCGGGCAACCAGGATCCCGCCAATACAGATGATAGTGAAATTGGTGGAACAGCATCAGCCGAGCAAACACCTCTATATAGTAGTCTGATTGGCGACGGTAGCGGCAAAGGAAGTTCCAATTATTTATGTGATAACGGCAAACCCGTGCCAGCCGGACAGCTAGTTTGCCCAGAAGAAAAGGTTGATGTTAAAACCAAAGCCGATGCTTTATCTATAGTTAATCGTGAGCCTTCTTTTGTTAAGCAGGCCACTGGTGTAGCTAACGATTTGTCAAATTGGCTTGGTGAATTAGCTTCCAAGGTCTTCGGTATTTTACATCTTAATGGTTTACTAAATCGGGCTGTCAGCGGTTTCCTTAGCTTGACTCACATAAATGGTCTCCTGGACGATTTAGGAAATTATCTGAAGGATGAATTTCTGCCCCCCGCTATCGTGGGGCCAAATACCAGTGGCGGCCGGACATTCGACATGATAGCCGCTGGTAATGATGTATCTGCCAATGACTTTGCTCATAACGGCTTAGGCGGCGTGGCTTTAAGCCAACAACAAAGTATAGCCATTGCCAATGAACAAATGGAAAGCCAGGCTATGCAGAATAGCGATCAGCCGGTTTTAGCCCGCCTTTTTAGCACCAATGACTCTAATTCCTTACTTGGTAAGATAGCGCTTAATATGCCCTCTGGTGATGGCGATATCAAAACAAGTCTATCCAGCATCTTTAGCAATCCACTCCGTAAGGTCTTCTCCAGCTTCGCTGGAATTTTTGGCCGACGTGCTCTAGCTACCAGTGCCCAGCCTGATCCGTTTGACATTACGCAGTACGGCTACCCCGTTAATGATCCAATTTTCAATCAAGACCCTGAAAAGTATTGGAGCCAGCATTGCATAGCTAATGCCGAAACGGTGGCCTGGAATACCGAAGCGGCAAATGTCGCCAACTCAAATCCTAACGGCCTATACATAGCTGATAATCTTCAGCCTTCACAAACCGGCCGGCCATCGCCCACCGGTGACCCAATGGGCACCAACCCTTGTTTATTAATTCAGGCCGCTGTTGGGAGTGTTGGTGGAATATATAATTCTAGTCTCTTAACCAATGATGATTTAGGAGACAGTTCTTCGGTCGGCTTTAACGAATCATCGGCGGCTCCGGGCGATACCAGTGCTTATCAAAATCCCCTACGTGACGTTCAAAAGAACGGTTCGCTGGTACCGCAAAGAGTTGACCAGGGTGTAGACTACGGAGGCTCGGGATCGGTTTATGCTATTGGGCCTGGCACAATTTTAAATATCAGTAACAGCGGCTGGTCTGTGGATGGAGGTCCGCCAACGTTTATTGTCTACCAGCTTTCCAGCGGCCCGGCTCAAGGAAAAGCCGTTTATGTGGCAGAGAACTGCATACCAAGTCCTCAGCTTAAAATAGGCGAAAGCGTAGACAGCAGTACGCCGCTTTGTACTATGGTTGACACTCCTCCACATATTGAAATGGGGTGGGCGGATGGATCGGCATTGGGTCAGGCGGCCGCTCACAGTTCCTGGGGGTCAAGTGTTGATGACCTTCAACACTACACCGCATACGGTCTTAACTTCTCTCAACTCCTCACCAAGCTGGGTGCACCTCCTGGAACAATCCAGTCTGGAGCTCAACTACTTGGTAGCTTACCTAGTGGGTGGCCTTCATGGTAAAGATAAAGGGCTTGTTGAATCTAAATTACAGGAAAATTCTGCCGATTTTAATGGCCTTGGCCCCCTTAGTCCTTAGTGGTCAGTCGGTCATCGCACAGAGCCTAAGTCAAGGTGACCTTAATAGTATTTACGACAATACGGTTTGGTACCAGCCGAGCGGCAATGGATGTACAGCAAATGTTGACGTCAGTCTAAGCGGCAATGGACAGATTCAGCAGGCATTTAACTTCTTTGTGTCAAAAGGGCTGTCGGCCGAGCAGGCGGCTGGTATCGTCGGCAACTTTAAGTGGGAGTCGGGGGTGGACCCCACCAAAGAAAATGGCGGCACCGATAGCAATACCCCCGGTGACACCTGGGGTATTGCTCAGTGGACACAGTCTAGCGGAAGACTGGGGAATCTTGAAAAATATGCTCAGCAAAATAATTTAAATATAGACGATTTGGCAACTCAGCTGGCTTTTGCCTGGTATGAACTTAGTCAGGGAACCGAGACAAATGTTTTGGGTTATCTTAAACAGGTTAGCGGTTTCGGAATCCAGGCCGTAGATTCGGCCTCAAATATCGTTTTCAACAACTACGAGGGAGCCGGTGACGCAACCGGCCCCAAGCGCGCACAGCTATCTGAGGAGGTTTACCAGCAATACGGCGGGTCTACCGGCACCACTATCTCAACACCTATTGATAGCACTGGGTGTGCGAGTGTGGGGCCGGGGCAAGATACTCAATACATAAACGGGTTTACTGTCTATAACCAATATGACCCCTCCTGGGCCAATGATCCCTACGGTAGCACAACCATTGCCGTAGCAGGATGCGGTCCTAGCGCCATGGCCATGATTATCACTGCTCTCACCGGCCAACAAGTTACGCCAGATGTTGCGGCCCGATATGCTGATAGTCAAAACTTATATGTTGATGGTGAAGGAAGTAGTTGGAGTATTTCACCCGTCCTAGCCCAGCATTGGAACCTTCATGCCACCCTAATAGGGGCAGATACCGCCAAGATTACAGCCGCCCTACAAAGCGGCGCATTAGTCATCGCGGCCGGTGAGGGGCCATCTCCATTTACAAGCGAGGGCCACTTCTTGGTAATCCGCAGTGTAACTGCTGACGGCATGTGGCAGGTGGGTGACTCAGGGAATAGCTCAACAAGCAGTAAGGATTGGAGTCCGCAACAACTTACTGCTAGCATGAACGGAGGGAGTGTGTATGCGATTAGCAAATAGAAGATACTTACTAATCCTTGGATGCTCACTGCTGATATTATTAATAGTTATTGCCGCTCTCTTAGCTTTCCGTAATCAACCTAAGGTTCCGGGCAAAAATTCTCTGAGCCAGCACGTAGATACCTTTTCGGGCGAAACCGTTTCTAATCCCAAAGGAGTAGCTCCAGAGAAGTACGGCGTCAGCCCAAATACGCCAGTTTATCTTGGTTTTGATAAACTGCTTAACTACGGCCTGACCGATATTCAGCTAAATTTGGTTAAATTGGCCTTTTATAAATACTCACAAAGTCTAGCCAAGCCACTCGGCCAGATAAGCGTAGGGGCCAATACCATAACCACTCAACATGATCCCACGAACCCTAATTCTAACTTTAATATCCTGTTTAAGGTTCAGTTTGACGAAAAGGCTATCTATCAAGCCAATGTGGAGTATGCGGGTCTAAATGATGCTCGGTTAATTATCACTACTCAATCGGGAAATAAAGAATACGATTCAGGTACACTTGACTCTAATTAAGTAAAGTGATATAGTATTAACATGCGTTCCCCGGAAAATCACAACCTCAACGGACATTATCAGAGAAGGGCTAGGCTTGCGGCATTGGCCGCTGGCTTGAGTTTATTCGGCGGGGTAGTTGAAATGGTCCGTGCTGAGGGGGCGCTGGCACAGCCCGAACAGTATCAACTATCTGAACAGACCCCCCGTGCTTTTATTAGGGGTATCGATAAAAAACTGATCAAAGTGGGCCATGAACTAAGAGCTTCCAGGAAAGTAAAAGAGATTAAGGGGAAAACCGCCAACCTACCTAAAGGCATTGATATTTACTATATATCGACGCCGGGTTCTAAGGCGCGCCATTATAATATATTGTCTGTAACAGTTAAGGATGGCATGGCCACCCCTCTAATAACCGCCATTGATTTTAACGCTAACGCCCGTACGCCAGCACGTATAACAAATAGTCCAGAAGGAATAATTGTAAGCCAGGTCTCCAACCCGAGTTCTAAGTTTACACCCAATACCATCGAAATGTTTTCCGACCATGGAGTTTATTTTGAAAAATACTCTGCCTCTGTAACCAATTTTGACGGTAACCATCCGCCTTTCGGCAGATCAACAAGCGGTAATTATGAGCCGACCAGCTCCTCCGTTGTCTCTGGGGAATTTAATAGTTTCATCAAGGAGGCTAATCAAATACTAGAAGACGGCTAAGGTCGACTTCTACTCAGCGTTACCAGGTTTTGGCTACCGCGAGAGAAATATTCGACCACCGTTTCGGCGTCGGTAGTGGTAATAATTGTTTGCTGATTTTTTAGAAAATCTACAAGCGCCCGGCGGCGGGCGCCGTCTAGCTCGGAAAATACATCGTCTAAGAGAAAAATGGGCGTTTGGCCTCTAGCTTTTTCAATTAAACCAAGTTCAAAAACTTTTAGAGCCAGCATGATGCTACGGATCTCGCCGCGCGAAGCGCTGATATTGGTGTTTTGGCCAGCCAGCTGAAAGCAAAAATCCTCGCGGTGCGGGCCGTAGGCCGTAAAACCCCTCACAAAATCCAGCTCGGCGCTGGCCCCCAGTTTGGCTAGCAGGCGGCTAGCGTAGCCCTCGATTTTAAACTGACTTTGATAGTCAACTGACAGCTCTATTTTGGAGCGGGCAATCTTACTATAGGTCTTAGCTATTTCTTGATTTATCTGATTAACCAGCGCCTCCCGGGCCTGGGCAATTTTTTCACCCAGCTCCGCCAGCCGGACATCCCAGACAAACAGCTGATCGCGCCGGGAACTATCGCCAGTTTTTAAAAGCCGGTTACGCTGAGCTAGTGCCCGCCGGTAGGCAGATGATTGCTGTTTAAAGCCTGGCTGGGTGCGCTCTAGCAGTTCATCAAAATAATCGCGCCTTTGCTCTGGCCCGCGAATCAAAAGCTGAAGGTGATTGGGCTCAAACCAGACCACCGGCAGACTCTTATCCAGGCTTAGCCGCTTATAGGGCTTATCATCGATTACAAAGTTCTTTTCGGCCTGCTCGCTAGCATATTTATAGGTACGAGTCTGGTTATCGAAATAACCATCCAGGCGGGCCCATGATTTATTAAATTTAACTAACTCTGGGTCTCGGGCCCGGTAAGAGCCGCCCCGGCAAAGGACTAAAACTGCCTCTAGTAAATTAGTCTTGCCGCTGGCATTGGGGCCAACCACAATATTTACCCCGGGCGTAAATTCAAATGAGGCGTCAGCGTAAGACCGAAAATTCTGGGCCCGTAAACTACTAATCATTAGCTAAAGCTGGCTTAGCTACGCAGGGGCATTATCAAATGCAGATAGCCGGGGTCGGTACTAGAGCGCAAAATACACGGCTCTAGCTTGCCATTAAAACAAAACTCAACTTCTTCACCGCTTACGGCGTTAAGAGCGTCTATTAGATAGCGTGAATTTAGAGTGACTTCGCCTTCGCCGCTAACTTCGGCGTTGGCGGTAGCTGTATTTTCACCCACCTGAGAAGCGATAGAATTAATGCTTACTTTGCCGTCACTGGCTTTAATGGTGATACTGCCGGCGCTCTCTCTAGCAAACAAGCTGGAGATCTTGGTAATATTAGCAAAATCGGCTTTAGATAGTTTAGCGGTGGTAGCAAATTTGGTTGGGATTAATTTTTTATAATCCGGATAATTACCCTCCACTAGGCGGGCGACTAGACTAATATCACCAACCTGGAATAGTGCCTGCTGATCATCGTGAGTAATCACTACCTCTTTGTCGCTGTCGGAAATAATTCTAAGTAGGTCATTGGCGGCGCTAGCCGGCACCAGAAAATTAACTTCCTGTTTAGATTTGCCGATTTTACGTTCGGCTAGGCGGTAACTGTCAGTGGCTACGGCGATAACATTACCGGCCTCTGAGCAAAAATAGACGCCGGTTAATATCGGCCGGGCGTCATCGGTGCTGGCCGCAAAAACTACCTGAGAAAGTGTCTTTTTAAACTCGGCGGCCGGCACCTTCCATAAATTATCACCTTTAATAGCCGGCATTACCGGAAACTCCTCGGCCGACATGCCGTTGATGGTGGAGTGAAATTTATCGGTGGTGATAAGCAGGCGGTTATCTTTAGTTTCTAGCTCAATCCGGCTATCCGGCAGATTACCTATAAAATCCTGCATTAGACGGGCTGGCACTGTCACCGCGCCGCCCTCATCAATCTTGCTCCCAATGAAATGGCTAATAGCTATATCAAGGTTGGTGGCGGCAATACTTAGGCGGTTGTTTTCAGCCTTAAGTAAAATATTAGATAAAATCGGCAAAGTTCCACGGTTAACAGCCACTCGGGCTACCGAGTTTAGGGCTTTGGCTAAGTTTTCCTGGGTTACCTGTAATTTCATATATTAATTTATATAAGATTTGTATTCGTATTAATAATGCCTGTGGTTAATGAGTAAAGCCGGGAGTTAACAGATAAATTTTGGCTAAAAAAGCTGTGACCAAAACTGTGGGAAAGATAAGCAAAAGCTGTGCGGTTTATGTGAAAAATCTCACGGCAACACCGGCAAATTACAACAGAGGCTGTGGTTAGGCGGGAAAAATAACCGGCTTTTACCAGCGATTTACTAGCTTTTTGCACCATCTTTCCACAGGGTTGAGCTAGGTTAAGCATATAGCTTCTCCTTGATTTCATTGACGTACTGCTTAATTACACCCTCATAACTCATCTCCCGCTCAATCTTTTCAATCGAGTGAATGGCGGTTGTGTGGTCTTTACGGCCTAACTCATGAGCAATTTTAGGAAACGACAAGTGAAGTTCGGAGCGCAAAATGTACATGGCAATTTGGCGAGGAACCACAATATCCTTATCGCGCTTAGGGCCTAAGATATCTTCCATTGAGACGTGAAAATGCCGGGCGGTGCGCTCAATAATATGACGCGGGTTGATGTGTTTTGGCCGGTTTTTAGTATTTTCATAAAGAGCGCTGACAACTTCTAGCGACGGCTCTACGCCGCGCATCTCGCAAAAAGCCAGTAGCTGGTTTAAGGCGCCCTCTAGCTCGCGGATATTGCTTTGGACTCGGCTGGCTAGAAACTCGACAACCGCCGGCTCCAGCTCCACATTTTGGCTGGCGGCCTTGGTGTGCAGGATGGCGCACCGGGTTTCAAAATCCGGGGTTTGCATATCGATGGTCATACCCCAGGCAAAACGGCTCCGCAGGCGCTCTTCCAGGGTCGGGATATCCTTGGGCTGTTTGTCACTACTCATAATTATTTGCTTGTTGGCCTGATGCAGGGCATTGAAGGTGTGAAAGAACTCCTCTTGGATTTTCTCTTTGCCGGCCAAAAATTGGACATCGTCGACAATTAAGACATCGGCGCTTCGGTAAAAACCGGCAAAATCGCTGGTATTTTTCTTAAACCTCAGAGCGTCAACAAATTCCTGGACAAACTGCTCAGTCGAGACGTAAACCACTTTAGAATTTGGCCGGGCGGCTAGTAGGGCTGTGCCGACAGCCTGGATTAAGTGAGTTTTGCCGATACCCACGCCGCCGTATAAAAACAGCGGATTATATTTAGTGCCGGGATTCTGAGTAATAGCTTGGCAGGCCGCATAGGCCAGTTCATTGCCGGCACCGACTACAAAATTTTCAAACGTATAACGCTCGTTTAAACCCTGGCGATAGGAGTGAGCCGAGGCGCTAACAGTGGTTTGCGGGCGGACAGCGGTAGCTGTGGCGGTTTGGCTAGCCGGCGCGCTTTTAGGGTTACGCAGTATCTGATCGTCCTCTACCCGCGGTGCCGGTGATATGCCGGTGTGGATTTTATATTCTACCCGCTCGGGCTCCACGCCGTTTTTAGATAATACTTCAGTGATAAGGTCGTTGAATTTCCGCTCTAGCTGGTTTTTGACAAAGATATTAGGTACGCCGATTACCACTAGGCCGTCGTGATTTTTAATTAATTTAGTATTTTTAAACCAGGTCACAAAGTTGCCGCGCGAAATACTTAGTTCTATCTCGCCCAACACCGCTTGCCATAGGTTAGTTTCCTGCATTTTTTCTGTACGCTCTTCCTATTAAGGGCTAAAAACGAACCCAAAAGTTATCCATCACTATAGACCAAGGACTGGGTTTTTTCCACAGGCAAAAACTAACTAGTGCAGTCAAAAGCTAAAAAGTCACACATAAGGTGATTTTTTATACACACCGTATACACGCCCCTGTTATTTTGTGGAGAATTATAGCCGTTTTGGGGATAAGCTAGGCTGTTTTGTGGGTTAGCATTGTTTTTTTAACCAGCCGGCGTAATTTTTAGCAAAAGTATGATACGGCCCCTTACAAGAGGTGATTTAATCTGCTAAGGTAGTAGAATGCCCAAACGAACTTATCAGCCCAAAAAAGCTCAGCGTAGCCGCGAACACGGCTTTTTGAAGCGCATGAGCACTAAAGCCGGCCGTAATGTCCTGCGCCGCCGGCGGCTTAAGGGCCGCGCCCGTCTGTCTCATTAAATCGCCCGCTAACTGGTACCGTCGGTCCCAGCTTGCTAATCTATTAACTAGATGATTGGAAGAACTCACCGGTTTCACGGCTATGCTAGCCTGCGCTATGTCTACCGTCACGGTCAAACCGTACGCGGGCCGCTGTTCGCCGTAAAAGCAATAGCTAACCCAAAGCGCAGTGGTTACCGGGCGGCGATTGTGGTTAGCCGTAAGGTTAATAAATCAGCCGTCGCTAGAAACCGCATTCGTCGGCGGCTTTATGAGGCCATTAGGCTGATGGAAGATCAGATTAGCCAGCCGCACGACATCGTGATAACCGTTTTTCAAGACGGTGTTTTGCAGGAGCCGTTTGAAAACCTTAGCCGGCAATTGCGGCGCCAGCTCGTCCTAGCCGGCGTAATCGGCATACGCCGGCCTTAAGAAGCCAAGCGTTTAACCGGCGGTACCCTGGCGTGCTATCATAAATCGAAGGTTTTAAAGAGTTTTTAGCCATGTTTACGACTATTATTGTCCAGCCGATTTTTAATTTCCTGGTTTTGATTACGGCTATTATTCCGGGCCATAACTTTGGCCTGGCTATCATTATCTTTACGCTGATTATCCGGATTTTGATGTGGCCGCTGGTTAGAAAACAGCTTAACCACGCTAAAGCCATGCGCGAGCTGGCGCCGGAGCTCAAAAAGATTAAGGCCGCCGCCAAGGGCGACCGCCAGGAAGAATCGCGCCTAACTATGGAGCTTTATAAAGAAAAAGAGGTAAACCCGTTTGCCTCTATTGGCATACTTTTGGTGCAGGTGCCGATTTTAATCGGCCTTTATAGCGGCATTAGAAAGATTATCGGCGACCCCCACCAGATACTGACATTTTCTTATTCCGGCCTGCATCATCTGGCCTGGATGCAATCTCTAGCGCATAACATTCATAATTTTGATGAGACGCTTTTTGGCGTAGTTAACCTTACCCGCACAGCGCTGGATACGCACGGTGTTTATTGGGCGGCTATGGTGATAGTTATCGCCAGCGCCATTGCCCAATATTTGCAGAGCCGGCAGTTAATGCCCAAAACCGGCGAGTCGCGCGGCCTGCGGGCGATTATGCGCGAGGCCGGCAAAGGTAAGCAGACCGACCAAATGGAGGTCAACGCCGCTGTCAGCCGCACCACCCTTATTTTTGTGCCGCTAGTAGTACTTTTGGTATCTCTTCATCTAGCGGTCGCTTTGCCGCTGTACTGGCTGACCAGTAGCGTCATTGCTTATATTCAGCAGTCCCGGATCCTGCGTGAGGATGCCGCCGATGCTGACGCCTCGGTTACGCCGGCCGCCCCGCCCCGAAAAGTGATAAGCCGGCCCAAAGTGTCTTTTAAAGAACGGCTAGTCAAAAAGGAAGCTCCGGTAGCGCCGGCTCAAACTATCGAAACTAAAGAAGGTCTAAAAGTTACGCGCCACACCCTGGGTGACGCCAAAAAACAAAAACCAAGACGCCCCCCTCGTAAATCTAAAAGGAGGAGAAGATGATGCAAAATTCTAATGAGCAGCCAGGCGCTAGCGCGGTCCGAGCTTCTCAGAATGAGTCGATGGAAGAGGCGATTATGTTCGCCAAGAAATATTTAGAGGATTTACTATCCTTTTTTGGCTTAAACACCGATGTTTATGCCACCACCGAGGATGATGAAGTTATAGAGCTGGATATCCCGTCTACCCACCTAAACGGCTTTTTGATTGGCCAACACGGCGACACTATGCGGGCTCTGCAGTACACCATTTCTAACGCCCTGAAGAATAAAAATTTCAGCCACACCCGGGTAAACGTAGACGTGGCCGATTATAAAAAGAACCGAGCCGAGCGGGTGGTCAAAAATGTAGAAGAGTGGTTCCGCCACGTGCGCGACTCTGGCCAGGCCAAAGAATTGCCGCCCATGAATGCGGCAGACCGGCGGGTGGTGCATAAAGCCGCCGTTGATTATGGTCTGAATTCAGAATCTAGCGGTTTCGGCCGGGACCGCCACATTGTGCTTAAACCTGCCGAAGGGCCCGAAGAAAAGACAGATAAAAAGCCAGCCCAAGAAGAAAAAGAAGCAAAATCCATGGAAAAGCCAGAAGAAATGCCTGCTAAGGCGGAGAAAAAGCCAAAAACCAAAACCAAAAAAGCGACCAAAAAAGAAAAGTAATTATTTCTTAGTGTTTTTCACAGCCAGCCGCCAGGTAGTGAGTGAGATAGTGGCAAGGCTTGCTAGACCAATAGCTATAGTCAGGGTGTTGGAGCTTTTATACTGCGTCTCAGCCTGGCCATTTGAAGTGTTGGCCGCTAAAACCCGCGAAGGACCATTATTGTTAGGACTAGCTGGGGATACCTCGCTGGCCACTAAAACTGGGTCTTGTGAGTTTGCTGTATTTTCCTTATTCAGAGACGAAATATCGCTATCTTGGTAAGCGGCCGGGGTGGGTGGATTATCAATTGTGCCATCACAGGCGTCGTCAATACCGTCTTGATCGTAATCTTGGCTGGAGGCCGGTACGCCAACACAGGGTTCTATTGAGTCACCGACTCCATCGCCGTCCAAATCTGCCGGGCTATCGGCTATGTAGATAGTTTTATAGATATCAACCGCCTGGCCGGATAAATCAGTGCCGTAGAAGTGGAGCGTGTGGTAACCCGTTGGCACACTGACAGGTATTTGAAGTGTCGCCGCCAGATTACCTGAGGAGTCGGTTGTATAAGTTCCGAGACCAATAGGCGTTGAGTGTAAAACTGCTGTCAAAGAGGCCGCAGGTGGTAGGGCGTGGTCTGAGCCGGTAATAGAAACGGCGAGAGAGCTGTTTTGATAAGCAATATCATCACTAATAGAGCTATCCAGTTCAGCTGAGCCGGTTTGCTGGCCGCCGGCCGGAACGTCTAGAAGTTCTAAACCGGCTGAAGGCGGTGGAGCGGCCGCCAAATTGACGGATGGCATAGGGTCGGTCAAACCGTGAGTGATGCCTAAAATGGTGTTTTCAAGAAGGTGGTAGCCAAAGGCATTTGGATGATAACTTTCGGCGCCAATCGGCCCACCCAGCACCCTTGGCCGATCATTGCCGGCGGTTAAGCCGTTCATGGCAATTGAGCCTGGCCCAGCTTCACATAGGCGGTGCCCAGATAGAGCACCTTGGGTATCGACGTAAAAAACACCGGCTTTGGCCGCCGCTTGCGCCAGCACGCCATCTAAGTAGCCGATTAACTGTTGGGAGAAAATAAGCTCATCGTGGTCAAGGTGGACATTTACAGCACAGTCCCCATCAGGATAAGCAATTTGCGGATAGCCAATTACGTAAAGGCGCATATCGGGCGGGCCAGCGTGCTTGATTTGTTGATAAGTGCTAACTAGCTCAGGAAAGACTTGTTGGTTAATAAGATTGACTAACTGCAGGCGCTCCTCATAAGTCGAGTAGCAGGTATTACCCTGCCAAGGCTCGACGCACTTTTGAAGGATGCCAGCAAAGCCCATATCATTGCCGCCAACCGATAAGGTTACTGCTTGGGGTTGGTATTCTTGTACAAAATTTAATTGGTCGAGGTAGCCAGGCTCGAAGGAAGAGAGGATAGTGTTGATCTCACTGGCGGTGCGGTTTCTCTTAGGAATTCCATCCTCTTGTCCTATGTAGTCTCGGGATGAGTTGGACAAATCGTTCATTACAGCGCCAGAGCAGGCTACGGAATGGTAAGAACTGTAGTCCAACGATCCTCCAATCAAGTAAGGATAAGACACTAAAGAAACATGACAGCGATTGTCATCCGTATCGGTACCGCCCTGGTAATCTCGGGCTCCCTCGCCGGAGATATATGAATCGCCAAGAGCCAGGTATTGAACTCGGCTGGTTGTGTCAGAAGTACTGACAATGAACCGAGCCGTCTTCGTTTTGGAATCCTGAACAAAGTTAGCATAAACTGCCAGTTTATCGTCAGCCAGGAACCGGACGCTGTCAACAGACGTATAACCAGCCACGCTATCTTGCATAAACTTATTTAAATCTCGAAACTTACAGTCGAGCGAACCTGTTATGACGCTTGGTACCGCGCCGCAGGTACCCAAATCGTAAATGGCAAAGTCGTAAAAATTTCTGGACGCAACTACGGCATAATGGCCGTCATTAGATATTGCCGTCCGTGGAGACGGAGCATAACCAATGGTGTAGTTAAAGCCGGAGGCAAAAGGCACTACCTCAAAAGTATCTAAATTAACTCTTAACATCGCGACATTGGGGTCAGACACAACCATCCACTGACCATTTTGTGAAAAACTCATTGACTGCAGGTCGGCTGGTAAAAGTTTGCCGGATTTGTCCGCCAACCTGGCATCCGGAGACCGGTTGATACGGTATATGTTTGTGCCATTATCCCTAGTCGCCGAAAGCGAGGAGCTAATATCATTAGTGAAATAGTAGTAAAGACCGTAAACCGGCCCGCCGGTGTAGCTAATGCCCGTATTAGAATTTGGTATTGGCTGAAAGTGGCGTTGGCCGTCAATATAGCTGGCCACTTGTCGAAAGTCGGCGGTGCCGTTTAGGCGAATAGCACCGTTTTGGTCCGCGGCGCCATAAACGGTAGGCACGGAGCAGGCGAACTGGTTTTCCATAGAACAATCCACATTGTTATTCCAGGATGAAGGCAGAGCACCAGTATCGGCTTGCTTTTTGATTGAGAGCGCCGAGGTAATCCAAGGGCTGTCATCTTCGGCGTGCACTGTTAAATTAACCGCTATGAAAGCAGACGCAAGGATAGCTAAAACAACCACCCAACCAAAAGTAAACCTGCGCATTGGCCCAACTTAACTTAGGCCAAATTATCCCACAATTTTCTCAGAGACTCAACTAACACTGGAAGTCGGATAGTAGAGTTTTCGAGCGCTACCCCAACATCCAATACTTAGTTCAAATATTTTTTTAGAAGGGTCTTTTATTGAGAGATCTATTTCACTGGGTAAATCATAAGTATATTTGAAGCTACACATTACGCCTTCGTGTGTCTTGTAATAATCTACAGATGAATTTACTGTTCCTGGAGCTGGTTTAACTATTATATCCGAGGCTGGTGCTGATGAACTTCGGAATATGCTTCCAGACCCATTAATAGTTCCCTGTATTTCACTTTTTAGTCTATTAGCATCAGATTCACCAGGGACACCATAGGCTAAGTCAGAGGCCACCTCACAATAGATCGGGCCATTATTGAATGCGCGGCTAAGGCGGCTACATTCATTGGTTCGTCTGTGGCTATCGGGCTGGCCGACTTGAGCAACTATGTCGGCATAGATTTTATCAATGGCCGCTCTGGCTTGCTCAAAATTGTGCTTTTCAATTCTTACGGCCACCGCCTGGTAAACAAATATTCCAATAACAACTAACACAACTAAAACAACTAGAGAAGTTATTTTGTGGCGGCCGATGGGGCTTAAAATTGAAGAAAAGCTGATTTTCTGCTTAGCCATTAGCATATTCTAGCTATTTAAAGCATAAAAAGTAAGCTGTAACTGACTATTGACTAACTTACTTGGGCGTCCCAGGCAAAGCTATTGCCAAAGTGGCCATAGCGGGCCGTTTGCTCGAACTGTGGCTTGCGCAAATCCAGGAAATCTATGATGCCCTTCGGTGTTAAATCATAGCCCTCTACCGCATGGCTTTGGCCATCAGCCACAATGGTAGCCTCTACCGGCTGGGCCACGCCGATGGCATAAGCTAAATAGCAAAAAACCTCTTTAGCTTTATTTTTTCTAATGTAATCTACGGCCACACGACGGGCCATATAGGCGGCAGAACGGTCTACCTTAGTGGCGTCCTTACCCGAAAAAGCGCCCCCGCCAATAGGGATTTGCGGGCCATAGTTGTCTATAACCAGCTTTCGGCCGGTTAGGCCGCTGTCGGCGTCGAAGCCGCCTTGGCTCCAATCACCCGAGGGGTTAGCAAAGATATCAACATCTTTAACATGCGGCCGACCCTTAAGCCAATCGCTTACGGCGGCGTACAAATCTTTGCCTTTGGCGTTTTGAAAGCTGGCTACCAGGGCCGTAATTTTACCGTCGGCTAGGGTAACCTGGGTTTTGCCGTCATAAGGCCAAAGCTTAAATAGATGTTGATTAAGACGGCGGGCCAGAACCACCTCTAGCGGTAAAAGCTCCGGTGTTTCACTGGTGGCGTAGCCCACCATAATGCCCTGGTCGCCGGCGCCGCCGCTATCTACTCCCTGTGCTATCTCTGGGCTTTGATGCACGATTTTTTGCCGGAGGGTAACATTGCCGGCCAGGCGCTTAACTATTGGCGTAATGTTCACCTGGCCGTTAGCGGTGACTTCGCCCACCACAAAAACCTCGCTGTGGCCGCCGACGGCCTCTACGGCTACCCGCGCGCTAGGGTCAATCCTAAGATAGGCGTCTAAAATAGCGTCTGAAATCTGGTCGCACAGTTTATCCGGATGTTTTGGTGATACACTCTCGGCGGTTCTAAATTTTGGCATTAAAAATCCCTTCTTGTTTTCCCGGTCGGTCGGGACAGAAGGGCGTTATTTGCAAGCTTATCTACCCCGAAAATCGGGCTGGACTTGGCACCCAGCATTATCTGGGTTGTCGGCGGGTCGCAGGGCCATTTCCCTAGCCGCACTCTTGATAATTAATTTTTAAAAGTACCCATAGAGTATATCATGGGCACCGGGCTCGCTAGCTGTCCAAAACATCCTGATAGAGCTTTAGGGTTTGGCTGGCTGTGGCTTGCCAAGAGTATTTAGCGGCCTGAATAGAGCCTTTTTTAATCAGCTCTTGGCGCAGGTTTTTATCATCCAAAACAGAGCTAATTTTGGCGGCAATATCATCTGGGTCATGTGGGTTAAAATATAGCGCGCCACTGCCATAAACCTCTGGCAGACAGGTGGCATTGCTGGCTATAACCGGCGCGCCGTGAACCATAGCCTCCAGCCCCGGCAGGCCAAAGCCCTCGCTAAAAGAAGGGAAAACGTAAGCCTGGCAATTTTCGTAAAGCCAGCGTAGCTGGCCCTCGCTAACAAATCCGGTAAATACCACCGATTCTTTCAAGCCCATCCTGACTACTTTTTTAGCCAGCTTTTCATAATTTTTGTCAGTTTTGCCGGCCAGCACTAGCTGAAGACCCTCATACTTTTTGATTAAGGACGCAAAAGCCTCTACCAGCTTATCTAGGTTTTTATGCGGTGTGGGCCGGCCAACGTACATTAGAAACTTAGTATTTTCTAGGCCGGCCACCGGCACAGCCGGCTCTATAATTTTGTCGGCCGACTCGTAAATAACAGATATTTTATCTGGCCTACAGCCGCTGAAATTTGCCAGATCATCTTTAACCCACTGGCTGGGCGTAATTATATGAGCGGATTTTTTAGCTACGCGCTTGATAACCCGGCGGTAAACCATTTGCTTTAGCTTAAATGTAAGCCAATTTTTAGAGGGGTTGTTAAAGCGGACGGTAATTAAATCGTGCACGGTAGTTACGGACTTGCCGCGATACAAAACCGGTTGCTGGGTCATGCCAAAGTGAACTAAATCGGCTTTTTGCTTGCGCACCTGCTTTAAAAAACCTAACTGCTCGGCAAAGGTAAACTCTTTATAGTCAGACGCTACTACTTTGAAAGCCGGCGCAATCCGCTGGACAAAATCAACGCGGGCGCTCTTGGTTAAAATGGTGAATTCAAAATCCGGCTTAAGCGCATGCAAATGCTCGATCAATTTATCGATATAGCGGCCGGTACTAGTGCCGGACTCCCGGCCGTCAATTACAAGCTTCATATTCGTCAATTATATTCGCAATAGTTGTTTGATAGAATTGTTACATGGCAAAGAGAGCATTAATAACTGGAGTAAACGGCCAGGACGGCGGGCATCTAGCAAAATTATTACACGATAAAGGCTATGAAGTCTTTGGGATTATCAGGGGCCAAGGCGAAGTTTCGCATCCTAAGTTCTCAACCTTTAAAGAGGAATTTCCTTATGTTGAAGTTATATTGGGAGATTTGCTAGATTTAGCGTCGTTAATCAGAGCAGTTGAGTTTTCTCAACCAGATGAAATCTATAACCTCGCCGCTATTAGCCATGTAGGGTACTCGTTCCGGGACCCGATATTGACCTTTCAAGTCACCGGCGGCGGCGTACTTAATATGCTGGAGGCAATTAGAGTTACGGGCCGCGAGAAAAAAACCCGATTTTATCAGGCGTCAACCTCAGAAATGTTTGGCGGCCTGGACTATAACAGACCCGGCAAAGGCTATGACGAAAATGCCCTCTTCCACCCGCGTAGCCCATACGGAGTAGCCAAGCTATACGGCCATTGGATAACTAAAAACTACCGCGAAAGTTACGGAATGCACGCTAGCTGTGGGATATTGTTTAATCACGAAGGCGAGCGCAGAGGGCCAGAATTTGTTACCAGAAAAATCAGCCAAGCGGTAGCGCGGATAAAGTTAGACAAGCAGAATCATATTGAGCTTGGTAATTTAGACTCCAAGCGGGATTGGGGATATGCCGGCGATTATGTTTACGGGATGTGGCTGATGCTCCAGCAAGATAAATCTAGCGATTACGTTTTGGCTAGCGGCGAGAGCCACTCTATACGCGAGTTCTGCCAGGCGGCTTTTAAAGAAGTAGGTATTGATATTCATTGGCAGGGGGAGGGCGTAAACGAGGTTGGATTAGATTCAACGGGCAAAACCTTAGTTAAAATTAATCCGGACTTTTTCAGGCCGGCAGAGGTAGATATTTTACTCGGCAACCCCACCAAGGCAGAGCAAGAATTGGGCTGGAGACGTCAGGTAGATTTTCAGGGCTTGGTCAAAACAATGGTTAAGTACGATTTAGGTTTTGAATCTTCGCGCTCAAGTTAAGCGGCCATTAGGCCTGGCTCATCCTTATTTTGCACAAAGTCATCAACAGTTTTGCTAATTGGGATTGACGGTGCCCAGCCGGTATCTTTCTGCAGGCGTTCATAGCTACCATAAATTTCCTGAGGATCGTTTGGCCGCATTAAAGACTCATCCTTCTCGACCCTAAGGTTGGTGCCAACAGCTTTTTGGACCCAGCCCAAGATATCGCGGCCGGAAAGACTTTTACCGCTACAAACATTGTATAAACCATGGTCTAACGACGGAGCTAGAGCTAGCTCCGTATAGGCTTTAACGACATCACGCACATCTGTATAATCCCGCTTCGTATCAATATTGCCTGCAGTCAATGTATTGCCGGCTGGTTTTAGCTCAACGATTTTCTGGTATAGGTCTGGGACTAAAAAGCCTGTTTCTTGGCCGGGGCCAGTATGGTTAAAAGGCCTTACAATGACACAATCTAGCCCTCTACGGCTTAAATCCTGAGCCGCCGCCTCCATCTTTATTTTGCTTTGGACATAGGGTGAGCCGCCCTCAACCGTTTTTGATTCTTCGGTCAAAGGCATGGTCTGTTGGCTGTCGTAGACTGCCCCGGTGCTGATGGCGATTACTCTTGGCGATAAATCTTCGGCTATGATTTTTTCTCCCAACACGGATAAAACTTTTACATTGACCTGCATATACCGGTCAGGATTTTTAAAAGAATCACCAACCCTGGCTAGCCCCGCCAAACTTATAACAGCGTCAATATCATCAAGCTTCAACTTGTCTACTTCATCGGCATTTGTAAGATCGCAGGCATAGTAGCTTTGTAAGCTGTCGGCAATCAGCGGGCTAGGGGAAGTATCTTGCCCAACGCCGACCACCTCGCATTCTCTTGCACTTAACTCTCTTGTCAGGTGCTTGCCGACAAAACCATTAACTCCAGTAACCATAACTTTAGGCATATCCATAGACTATATGAAAAAACTCATCGGTTGAAGCCTAACAGTTTAAAATGTAGAATTGAATGGCGTGAAACAGATTAAAAACCGCTACCGATACTCGGTAATCTTGCTTAAACAGCTAGTTAAAACAGACTTTAAACTACGCTATCAAAATTCAGTTCTTGGCTATCTATGGTCGCTACTGCGGCCGCTAGCCTTGTTTTTGATTATGTACGTGGTATTCGTAAAGTTCTTACACGTTAATTATCGGGTGCCCTATTCGGCAGTCTACTTACTAATGGGCCTGGTGGTATGGAATTACTTTGGCGAAGTTACTAGCGGAAGCATTGGCGCCATAGTCGGCCGGGGCGACATACTTAGAAAGCTGAACTTCCCTCGGTACACAATTGTCTTAGCCGGTTCATTCTCGGCATTAATTAATCTGCTGATTAACTTTGTCGTTATTGCAATATTTATGATTGTAGCCAAAGTACCAGTACAGGGGATCATCGCATATGCGCCGCTATTGGTTATCGAGCTTTTTATTTTTTCTATTGGTCTGGCATTTTTCCTAAGTGCTTTATTTGTTAAATTCAGAGACGTCAATTATATATGGGAAGTCATAATGCAGGCGGCATTTTATGCTACGCCGATTTTTTATCCGCTTGCATCCATCCCGCATAAGTATGGCATTGCCAAGATTATTATGCTTAATCCCTTGGCACAAATTATTCAGGACATGCGGCACGTGGTGGTGACAGATAAATCACCTACTATTGCTTCCGCTTTTGGCGCGGGCTGGGTTCGGTTGATACCAATATTTATTACTTTATTTATTGCGCTTTTATCGGCTATTTATTTTAGGCGGCGCTCTAAATACTTTGCGGAGGAAATCTAGTATGAAAGATGCCGAGACCGCTATTAAGATTGACCATGTTTATAAAGATTTTCTATTGCCGCACGAAAAGGCCGGTTCAGTTAAGAATGTTTTTACTCATATGTTTAGCTACATAAGTTCAAAACAAAGCTATGGTACTCAGCATGCTTTACAGGACGTTTCAATCGATATAAAAAAGGGCGAATTCTTTGGCATAGTAGGCCGGAATGGGAGCGGCAAAAGCACACTACTAAAAATGATTGCCGCCATCTATCAGCCAACAAAGGGTAGCATCCAGGTTGATGGTAAATTGGTGCCATTTATCGAACTTGGAGTCGGTTTTAATGGTGAGCTTACCGGCCGCGAAAACGTTTACCTTAACGGTGCCCTGCTTGGCTTCACCAAAAAAGAGATGGATGCCAAGTATAAAGATATTGTAGAGTTCGCAGAACTTGAAGCTTTCATGGACCAGAAGTTAAAAAACTACTCTTCGGGGATGCAAGTTCGTCTGGCATTCTCGCTGGCTATACGGGTGCAAACGGACATCTTGCTTGTAGATGAAGTTTTAGCCGTGGGTGATGCCGACTTTCAGCGTAAATGCTTCAACTACTTCAAAGAACTAAAAGCCCAAAAAAAGACTGTCATTTTTGTTACTCATGACATGAGCGCAGTAAGAGAATTCTGCGACAGAGCTATGCTTATTGAGTCCAGCAAGGTGATGGCAGTAGGCGACTCGAGAGACATAGCCCGTGAATATTCTTTATTATTTATGGAAGACTCAAATTCAGTTCAAAAGGATGGTAAGCGATGGGGGAAAGGTGATATTAAAATCGAGGAGGCGAAGGCCTCAATTGAAAAAAACGAGGTGGTAATAAGAGTTAAGGCCAAAGCTAAAAAAGGCATAGACGGTTTGATATATGGAATTCATGTTATAGCTAGCGACGGTAAAGAGATTACTGCCATGAACAATCGAATGATATTAGAAGAAGATATTAAAGATTTATCACCTAATGATACGGTTGAATTCGAGTGGAGAATGTTGAATATTTTTAACGACGGTGATTATTCGATTACATTAACCTTGGTAAGTTCAATATTCGAGGACTTAGATTGGTATACAGAAGCGGCAAGATTCAGGGTAAAAAGAGCAGAAAGATCTACGACGGCTGTATTGCCACCGTTAAAAGTAAGCCATAAGATTAAAAGATGAAGGAGCCGGTGAAAAAGTTTATCAGAAAATCCCGGGACGGTATATTGTCGAGCGTATACCGCCGCATTGACTCCCTAGACTTGATTTTGGCTGAGACTGATAAAAAAATTGAGCTTCTTCAAAATGAATTAAGAGACTTGAATAACAAAGCTGACGCTTCAGAAAATCAGATTAAGAACAGCGGCGTTATCCAGATTTCTGAAGAAGAAATGATTGCTAAGTTATTCACAGGCATAAAAATGTATCTCGACCCTAGAGACATCTCAGTAAGTCCTCACATAGCCCTCGATTCCATATGGGAACACCATATTACTAAAGCCTGGCTATCCGTTATACAACCCGAATGGACAATTTTAGATATTGGAGCCAATTTTGGGTACTTTGGCGCCATTGCGGCTCAGAAAACAAACAAGAAAAAATCATCCGTCATTCTTTTTGAACCGAACCCAGAGCTTATTCCCTACATTAAAAAAACATTAGCCGTGAATTGGCTGAATGAGCAATCAGTCGTAGAGAATCTGGCTGTCTCAGATAAAAACGGATCGGTTGAGCTGAATGTACTAAAGGACTACATAGCCTCTTCATCCCTACATACCAGCAAGCACATAGATGAATATATGCATAACAAAATGTATGTTAAAACTGACAGAGTAATTAACGTAAAGTCGGTTACTATAGATGACTACTGCCGGCAAAACAAAATTGACGAAGTTAATCTTATCAAGATGGACATTGAAGGGTTTGAAGACAGAGCTTATTCGGGCATGCGTGAAATGGTGAAAAGAAGTAAAGATATAACTCTTTTTGTCGAGTTCACAAAAGAAAGCTATGCAAAACCCAAAGACTACTATGATCAAATGCTGGCTGATTTTGGACACGTTTATGTTATTGATAGTAGCGGCAATATAATCAAACCTCAGACAAATAGATATCAGGACGTGATTGGAAATGCGGATGACTGGGTGATGCCGGTTTTCTCTAAAAGGAGGAATCTTAATGAGGTGGTGTAGGCAGGGGGGTGAAAAACAAGAAAAGACGGCTTTAAATTACCAGCCACAGCTAAACTAAGAGACTAAAGGCGGCGAATGGTTTTTAAAATTATAACCATCCTGAAGAAAATAGACGCATTTGTGTCAAGGTGTATAGGGGTGGGGCTACCAAGTTCGTATGGATATGAGATACCGCAGGCTAGTACGGAATCACAGCTAAGAGCTAAATTTATTAAGATGTACTTTAATTCTCAGCCTTCACTTTTGCGGCTTGTGCTGTCAAAGGCATATACGCTCAGTAAGAGAGTTGCTTTTCGATCAATCCGCAAGGCTCTCGGATCAATGACCAAGGTAGCCGGGAGAGCCGCTTGAAAAACATAATTTTTGACGGTCAGGTGCTACAAACCGACGCGTGGTACAGGGGTATGGGGCGCTATACATTGCAGTTACTTCACTCTTTAAGTGACATGCCCAGCCAGGATATTAAACTGCATATTATCTTTAATAAGAATATAAACTGCGCGCCTGAACGTTTTGAGGTTATCAAATATCTTTGTCCCAATGTTGAGCAGATTATTGCGGATCTGCCAGTAGCAACGGATAGATCTGCTTCGGAACGCGCCTACAAGCGCAAGCTTACTAGCTTGCTAAAGAAAAGCATATCCGGAAGTGATAACTATTTTGTTATCACTTCATTATTTAGCTTCAGCTTTTTTGCTCAATTTCCAAACAATTGCCGTAAAATCCTGCTTTTTTATGACCTGACGCCTCTTTTATTTTGGAAGGATTTAGGGGGGTACTTCCCGCCGCACCTATATATGAAACGCTTCAGGCAAGTATATGAAGCCGACATTATAACCACTATCTCGGGCACCATTCTTAAAGATGTGATCTCTGTATTTGGTTTTGAGCCGAACAGGGTCGTAAACATTAACGGTGGTTTTACTAAATCTACCAATAAAGCCATCAAACCGAAAAGGATCGGCAGAACCAAAAAATACCTGCTTTTTGTATCAGGGGATTTGCCGCACAAGAACAATGAGTTTGCTGTCAAGGGCTTCGCTAAATATAAAAAGCTTAGCGGTAGCAATGTTGATCTAGTTATTAGCTCGACATTCAGTGAACAGAGTCAGCAAGAACTTATGAAAATATACCCCGATGTTATATTCAGCGGAAACGTTAGCGATGAAGAGCTAGAGTGGCTATACGAGCATGCTCAGGCCGTATTGTTTGCCTCTAAATATGAGGGGCTAGGTATTCCTATCCTTGATGCAGTATTTAACAATAAACCTGTAATAGCCTCATCAATACCTGTATTCAAAGAAATGACGGATAAGTTTTATTTCTTTAATCCTAATCGTGAAGATGAACTTGTATCGGCAATTCATAACGGCCTGGCAAAAAAAGACTTTGCTGAGAGGCAGAAAGACTACAGCGCAATTCTAAATAAATATAGTTGGCAAAACACAGCCAACGAGTTTATTGGGGCTATCAAGTCAGCGCCTGAGAATTTAATTGTAAAAAAACCAGCTGAGAAAATTGCTCTAGTATCAGTGCATCCTGGGATTTCTGGCCAAGTCGGACGCTTGGCGGAGCCGCTTAACTACTGGTTATCGAAAGATTTCATTGTGGATTATTATTTCGATTCTACCGGTCTTAGCATAACAAAGATGGAGCGGCCGACCTTTTTGGACCAGCTTAATGTGCGGGTAGCCGATATCACTGAAATGACACCGCGAGCCTATAGGAGCTATACGGAAGTAATTTTTCTCCTCGACAACAAATCGCTTAGATATAAGACAGCTGAGTTTGCCGCGGTACTGCCCGGCATATGTGTTGCTGATTTTAGAGGCGTCTCCCGCTCATCTAAACTGGCCGTACGGGATGTGGTGCTTGACAACCAAAAATCCACGCTTAACCCGGAGGACAAAAAGCCCGAACAGATTGCCCAGTGGATTAAAGAGCAGATTAAAGACGTCAAACCAAGTAAAAGCGAGCTAATAATCCGGCAGAGGGCTCCAAACAGCATCATTATGCGAAAACTATTGAAAGTTAATGTATGAGCGATAAAAAAATCCTCATTATTTCTACATACCCTATAGCCAACCCGAGAGACGGCGGGCAAAAACGGGTGAACGCCATAGTTAAAGAATATAAAAAAGCCTTCAAGCAGGTTAAGTTTATGGCCGTCTTCAAAGGCAGATATCCATCTTACGATAAGGACGATATATATGTGCCGACCGACGGTAGCTACCCGGCCCACCTTATACCATTTATTGGTGACGTCATCGCCGGCTCTGCTATTTTTAGCGACAGCCGAATAAAAAATAAAATGGTAAAAATTTTGAGGCAGTACCAGCCAGACATTATCCAAATTGAGCAGACCTTCCCGTATATTGGCCTTAAATTGTTGCTTGAAGAATTGAATATGAACCCAAAACTTGTACTTAGTTCTCATAATGTTGAATACCGAATGAAGCAGGAGATATTAGACGGCCTGGGCGTTCCGGCGGCAGACTCAAAGCCGATTATAAAAAAAATACGGGAGGCCGAAGAAGAATTATCAAAAAGAGCCACCCTTGTGATAGCCGTCAGTAAAGATGACATACGTGAGCATAAGAAGATGGGTGCCAAAAGGCTGGTTTTAGCACCGAATGGAATCGAGAGGGTAGCGCCATCACAAGAGGCTGTTGAATATTGGCGAAACTATTTTAAAGATAAAGCTATAAAATATACAGCCTCCTTTATAGGTAGCGCCCACCCGCCCAACTGGGAAGGCTTTAAAAAAATGGTTGGCGATAGAATGGGATTTGTGCCGCCGGACACCAGAATGGTTCTGGCAGGAAGCATAGCGGATTACTTTCAAGATAATTTTAAAGATATGAATCTCGGCCATATGACTTTTTGGCAAAGAGTAATTCCAGTAGGCCGGTTAGATGAAAATAAGTTAGCTGGCCTGATTGCCGCCACAGATGTCATTTTACTTCCAATTACTGAAGGCGGCGGCTCAAACCTAAAGACGGCCGAAGCAATTTTATCCGGCCGCAAGATTGTAGCCACCAGCTATGCTTTCCGGTCGTTTGAAAAGTATAGGGATTTACCGAATATCTTCATTGCAGATGACCCCGATAGGTTTAGGCAAAATATTTTAAAGGCAATAAGCTCTCCGCTAACTGAAAGAACCAAACCTCAGATTGAACTGGCAGAGAAGGTGCAGTGGCATTATAGTTTAAAGGGCGCAGTTAAAGAGGTTAGTGAACTATGAGCGGGCACAGCAAAGTCTGGATAGACTTAACAGACATCATTGAGTGGCGAGGGCATCATACCGGTATCCAAAGAGTTGTATATCAGTTAGCGAGCCGCTATAGCCAAGATCCAGAAACCGGTTACTTTACATTTGATCCGCGGTCGAAGAAATTCCGCGAGGCTTCATTTACATCAATTGAGCAAGCGATGGCGGCCGAAAAGGAAAGGCCAAGCCAGAAAGCGGCTGAATATCAAGTCAATAAATATAAGGTCATCGCCTATAAAGTCTATGCAAAGTCACCATTGTGGCTAAAGGATAGGGTAGCTACGCCTAAAAACAAGGACCGGTTAAGGCGCGTCTATCACCGAGCCGCCAATATCCGCCAGCGGCCAAAGCTGGCTAAAGTATCGGCTATTAGTGCGAGAGAGGTCAGCTTTGGAGCAGGCGACACGGTGTTGGTGCTAGGCAAAGCGTGGGATTATTCTCCTGATTTCATGGAAGCTATGCGTCGCAAAAAACTACGGGCAGACTTCAAGCTGGTACAGGTGGTATATGACCTTATACCAATATTCTGTCCACACCTTTTCGGGATTCCGCTGATTGAACCGTACACCAAACACTTATTTGAAGTATGCGCTAGCTCCGACGGTCTACTGGCCATATCGCAATCTACCAAGCGGGATGTGCAGAAGTTCTGTAAAGAAATGGAACTGGCGGAACCGCCAATCGCTGTTATCCATCTAGGCGACGACTTTATAGAGGCACCGACGGCCCCACCCGATATTTCCGGCGTAAAATCCGGTAATTTTATCTTGAGCGTCGGCACACTCGAGGTTCGCAAAAATCGTCAGCTTATACATATGGCCTATAAGGAAGGCTTACTGCGAGGCATTGACCTACCGCAGATGGTTATAATTGGTGCTAAAGGCTGGTATAACGAAGATGTACTTTATCAATTCCAATTTGATCCGCAGTTAAAGGATAAGGTGCATGTTTTACATGGCGTCAATGATTCAGAACTACGCTGGTTATATGAGAATTGTCTTTTTACTACCTTCCCGTCAATTTATGAAGGCTGGGGGCTACCGGTAGCCGAATCTTTGGCCTACGGCAAATTTTGCCTAACCACTAATGTATCCTCAATGCCTGAAATTGCCGGTGATCTACTGGAGTATTCCTCTCCTTATGATTCATCTCAGTATCTAGATCTGTTAGTAAAGTATCTCGATCCAGCAACTCTTAAAAATAAAGAGGAAGAAATAGCTAAAAAATATCAGCCGACTCAGTGGGGTGATACTTTTAAGCAAGCAAAAGATTTTTTAGAAACTAAAGTTTCTGGTCATCGCTAGTCATAATTAATAAAGCTGTCGCTATCTTCGCCGGCTATAGCTGTATCTAGTAATTATAATCTGGCTTTTTACAACGAGCTCAGCGCGGCAGTTAGATTATAATAATGCCTATAATTTATCATGGCTCAAACCTCTAAACCCCTAGTTACGTACTCGCAAAATCGAGAAGATTTCTTTCTTTGGGCGCTTATAGGCCATCGCAAGAATGGCTTTTACGTTGATGTCGGGGCGCATGATCCGGAACTACATTCAGTCACTAAGCTTTTTTATGACAGGGGTTGGTCGGGTATCAATATCGAAGCGAACCCTCACTTATTTAAACCTTTTCCAAGAGCACGCAAAAGAGATATTAATCTTAATGTCGGCGTAGCCGATAAAAAACAACTGCTGGTGTTCCGGCGCTACCCGCATCATCCGGGCTTCTCGACCTTTTCAGAATATGTAAAAAAAGAGCACGAATCAGAACAAATACCTCATGTTGACGAAGCGATACCGGCTAGGCCTCTTAAAGATATATTTAGAGAGTATAAGGTTAAAAAAATCGACTTTATGTCAATAGATGTGGAGGGTTTTGAGGTAGAAGTCATAAAAGGAAATGACTGGGAAAAATATAGGCCAAATGTCATGGTCTTAGAAGCTACCATGAGAAAAAAAGTAAACCCTCTACTTAAATCTCTGGGTTATAAACTTGAGTTCTTCGACGGGTTGAATAACTACTATGTTGATACCCGATCCACTGAGCAGTTGACGATTTACAGATACGCCCCCACCATTTTGGCCAGCGGTTTTTATACAACTTTTGAGGATAGGCTACAAAAACAGCTAAGGAAACTTTCTGACGAACTTGACCAAAAAAATAGGGAGTATGAACTAATTAATAGTCAGCTCAACGAAATGAAACGGCTGAGAAACCAGCCAAAGAACCTAGCCAAAGCGAGCAGGGCTTTTTTGCACTATCGGCTAAACCGTAAGTAGATCTAAGGTACTGTTACACCGGTCCAGGGAAGCCAGACATTGTTAAAAGGAATATTCCAGGCTAATCCCGGTGCTCCTTCCTGGACCAACTGGAAGTACTCCTGATATGTCTTTGAGGCCTCGCCGGCGGGTACGTTAATTGGAATATCAAACTGGGCGTACTGCCCAACTTTGACAGTGTGCCAGTTATTGGCAAGACAAGTAGTAGCAATAGTATTACAGCCAGTGTCGCCATTCCAGCCTGTATCATAGACTCTAGAAAATCCGTTAGCAGTGGCTGGGTAAATAAGCGGACGGTTTTTGCTTGGCCAGGTACTGCCAAAATCATCAATTCTATTGATGGGATTAGAAGTAGCTAGATGTATGGGTAGCACTCCGGGGGGGAGATCATGGTCGTCAAACCATGGGTCGGTGCCAACATTCTTAAAAACAAACGAGATTGTGCCTGAAGAGCCCTTATTTATTGTTTGAGTGGGACTATTTTGTATCCAGCTAGCCTTATAGTTCGGTACGTTTATGCCAATATCTAAATATGCCCACGCTCCCATATTCCAATTACTTGAGCCCTCGACTACCGGTTGAAAATATTCTCTATAAACTCCGCCGGGGATGGACGGATTAGCATAAAGAGTAAAAGCAAATTCTCCAATCTGTCCGGGTCTTACTGTATGTTGATCGGCCGGTACCGTATCGAGTGAACCATCGGCATTATAGACTTTGTAGATAATGCCGGTCGGCCTGCTTGGCGACAGCCAATTACCTGCCGCAAAAGAGCTCTTTTTATTTATAGGATTAGATACTGCTAGATGGATAGGATTCCAGCCCGAGAAAGTGCTTTGGTCGTCTTTCCAGAAATTATATCCAGTATTCTTGAAGCGAATGAATACGCTTACATTAACACCGGAATTAATAATCGTGTATCCGCTTTCAGAATCGTATGTGGCGGAATACGCTGGGCCGGTTGCCGGTCCAAACCAAGATTCAAAAATTGAGTCGAAGCTCTGAATGTGAGGAGTATAGACATAAAGTGCGGCAGTCCCGCCCGTGCTCATCAGTAAACTTTGATTATCAATATTCGCGTAGCCGTCATAACTGGCAGTTGAGGTATCGGTGGGGCAACGTTTGTAATTACCTTGTGTCATTAGACCGGAGTAGCAGGCCCAGTTTGAGGGAATATTCAATGCCGCCGCGCAGGTATTGTTGTCGTCGCAGTGGTTCCAGTTACCATTTATGGCCGCCCACCAGGTTTGGCCCTCTGAATGATGCCTGGAAAAAGATAACAACCATGCAGTGCGGATGACCTGCTCTGAAAAACCTGCCATATAATTTTTATTGACGCAGGTATTTGTTACGGAATTTACGGGATTACCATTTCTGTAGTATAAGGGTGTCTGCAAAGCGGAGGAGTCAGAATATGGATCATTACCGTTATAGGTGTAGGCATGTTCTGTGACAGTATCAGGACAGTTATAGCCTGTAGCTGAAGCAAATTGCCAATCGTTACAGCCTTGGCTGTAACCGGAAGGGGCATTGCCGTTAATCAGCAATTCCTCGTTCTGTAGCTTTGTAAGCAAAACCTGCGGATTGATCTGATTGGCTATGGCGGCATCGTAAATGACTTGCCCGGCAGAGACGGGAGAACCATAGGTATATTTACCGTCTATATTGGAGGATAGCGGGCTGTAGCCGGTTGGGTCCGGCGCCGTGAAACCGCTATTCGTACTTATACAGCTACCCGGAAATCCGTTCAGAAAAGTATCAATTTGTGATGCTGTCATTGTTGTAGTGTTATCAAAAACCGCATCATCGATCAGGCGGCTAGAGCTTGAGGCGGCCAGAGCCGACGAACCGGATGCGGCTAAGGCGCCTGCTATTACAGGAATAAGACAAACAATAAACTTTTTCATCACTTAATAACTAATGTCATTGGGTCTGCTACTTTTGCGGTCTGGCCATTTAAAACGGCTACTGCTGTTACAGTCCAAGAGCCCGAGCTAAGGCCGGCTGAGCCAATACTCCAATACCAATAAACGGCACCTTTACCGTCCGTTTGTTGTTCTTCTAATTTCTTTACCGTGCTTCCATTGGTAAATTCTATATAACAGCTGGCTCCGGGCGTTGTGTTGCAGACGGACACCTCTGCTACGGTGCCGTCGGGATGATGATTGCTTACGAAGTCACCTGTAGGAAGCTGGGGGCCCGGTCCGCTTGTGTTTTGCGGCCCGGAAGATTGGGTTTGAGTGTTTTTGGGAGAAGTAGGCGTTTTGCTGGTGTCTGTTGAGCTAACTTTAGATGCTGAAGGGATCGGGGTAGAACTAGGGATTACAGCATTATTATGTGAATTCATCTTTTTATAGCCAAAAAAGGCTCCGGCCAAAATTATCACCACAATTACTAGCGACAACACTAAATGTTCTTGCAAGAATCTTATATTTTTGTTCATTTTTTGTTTTGTGCTCACCGATATTATTTTAGTACTTATGCACAGCCTTAATCAATAACTGATGGCGTGTAGTAATGACATCAGATTAGCTTCGGCCGAAGTCATCTTGGAGACGGACGATGTCGTCTTCGTTGGAAGGGTTAGCGAGGTCGGTGTGTTGCCAGATCTCGGCTACCAGGGCCCAGCCGGTTAGGCCCACCCCGCGGTGGCGGGTGCCTTGGGCAATGCTTACTACCTCACCCTCGTTGACCCGCTCGGGCGGCTCTTCTTTATCGGTCTTAGAAGTAACTAAATCGTATGAGCCAGCTAGAGTTCGCCATATCTCACTGCGCCGGTGGTGGTACTGCCAGCTCAACCGCTGGCCGGGGGCGATACCTAAAAACTTAGGTCTTAGAGGCAGACCTTTTTTGATGTCAGCTAAGTCTACTCCGGCATAAAATTCTTTAATGAACTGAGGAGCCTGGGATTCATCAACTGAAAGGAAGAATCCCCAGGGGCGAGTAATGTCTATGTCTATAAATTTAAAGTCTTTTTTTAGAAGGATTGCCGCGGCTTGCTGAAAGACTTCTGTTTTATTTTTGGAGGCCGTATTGAATACATAACTGCTCATGTAGCTTTTATCATAACAAATAGACCGGCCGGTTTTTGGTATCATCGTAAGGATGATTATAGTTATTATTGCCGGTGGCTCTGGTACCCGGCTATGGCCACTGTCCACCCAAGACTATCCGAAGCATTTGCTGAAACTAACAAATGACAGAAGTCTGCTTCAAAACACCTATGACAGAGTTAAAAGCCTGACCAAAGATATTTTTGTTGTTACTGAGAAATCTCATTCTAAATATGTACATCGGCAATTGTCGGAGGTACCCGGCCGGCGGATTTTAGCAGAACCGGCCCGCCGCGGTACGGCCTCTTGCCTGGTTTTGGCTCTAAGCGAAATAAAAAGGCGCGGCTATAAGGACCAGGCTGTTTTTTTCCTCTGGGCCGACCATTTAGTAAAAGATGGCAAGGCCTTCACAAAGGCAATCGAGCAATCTGTTAGTTTAGCGGAGAAGGAACAAAAGTTGATCTTTATGGGTATAAAACCGACTTATGCTTCTACCGGGTTTGGCTATATCCAAAAAGGAAAGAAAAAAGCAAAAGATGTTTATGGGCTCCAGCAATTCGTGGAAAAGCCTAACGCCGCTACCGCGCAACGTTATCTAAAAAGCGGTCAATATTTGTGGAATACCGGCTACTTGACCGGCACAATTGAATCGTTTGAGCAAAACTTGCGTCAGCATGCCCCTAGACTTTGGAATGACTACCAGGCTTTAAATTCAGCCATTTTACCAATGTCCAGGCGCAAACTGTACTTGGATTTTGTGTCCGAACCCATTGATACGGCCATGAGTGAACATGTACCGGACGCTCTGACCGTTGAAGCCAAGTTCGATTGGGCGGACGTGGGCTCGTTTCATGATTTACATGGCGTCAGCCAGCTGGATAAAACCGGTAATCATATAGGCGGCGAGAATATCACCCTAGAAAATGTAAATGACAGCTATGTGCGCAATGAGACCGACGCGCCGGTAGCCGTTATTGGCCTGGACAATGTGGCGGTAATCGTTACCGGCCAGGGTATTTTGGTCACCAACAAGGCCGAGGCCCAGAAAGTGGGCGACATCAGTAAACGTTTGCAGGCCGAGAAAAACCAGCAAAAATGGTACGCAAAGTTATAGCTTTTGACCTGGACGGCACGTTAGCGCCCAGCAAATCGCCCTTACCGGATAGAATGGGTCTAGCCCTGAACAATCTTTTAGGTAAATATCAAGTTTGCGTTATCTCTGGTGGTAAATTTGAACAATTTGAAAAGCAATTGCTAACTGGTCTGAAGGCTGGCCCTGAAAAGTTAGCCAAGCTCCATCTTATGCCTACTTGTGGGACGCGCTACTACCGATTTAATTCCGGTGAGTGGCAGAAAATTTACGCTGAAGATTTTGCCCCAGCCGAAAAAAAGAAAATTATTGATGTACTCAATAAAGTAGTCGACGAGCTGGGGTATCGCGAAAAACGGGTCTGGGGGCAGGAGATAGAAGACCGGGAAAGCCAAATAACTTATTCGGCCTTAGGGCAGGATATTGTTGAAAAACTGGGTAAAAAAGGCGTAAAGATGAAGTACGACTGGGACCCAGACAATTCTAAGAAGAACAAAATTCGTGATCTAGCGGCGCCGCTACTGCCGGAATTTGAGGTTAGGGTCGGTGGCGTAACATCGATAGATGTGACCAAGCCCGGAATCGATAAAGCCTATGGCATGCAAAAGTTGATGGCTGAGCTTTCAATAAAAAAAGAAGACATTTTATTTATTGGCGACCGTCTAAGCGAAGGTGGCAATGATTACCCAGTCAAAGCTTTTGGTATCGACTGCATGGAAATAAGCGATTGGCAAGAAACGGCCCTAGCCGTTGAAGCCATCGTTAATGTTAGCTAGTTAAGAGTTTTCTGCCATCGCCAAGCGTCGGCGCAGGCATTTTCAATAGTTAATTCAGACTGCCAATTCAGATGTTTTTTAGCCTTTTTGGCTTCAGCATAATAGGCCGCTGGATCGCCTGGGCGTCTTGCTCCAATTTTATAGGGCACCTTTATATTATTAATTTTCTCGAAAGTTTTAATTAGTTCCAGTACGCTGGTTGGTTTGCCAGTGCCGATATTATAGATTTCAAAAAGCCCTTTTCTTTGATGGAGGGCGTAGTCTAGGGCAGAGACGTGAGCCCGGGCAAGGTCCACCACGTGGACATAGTCTCGTTGGCAAGTGCCGTCTGGAGTTTGGTAATCATCACCAAAAATAGTTAACGGCGGAATTTTTTTAGCGCAGGCTTGTACGACAATCGGCAAAAGATTTTGTGGTTTACCTTTAGGCAGTTCACCGATTTTAGCCTCTGGGTGAGCACCAACGACATTAAAATAACGCAGAGCCACACCCTTTAAATGCTTAGTAGCGGTGCAAGTATTTTTAAGAATGATCTCATCCATGTATTTACTCCAGCCGTACGGAGAAGTTGGCCGGCAGGCCGTTTCTTCGGTTACCAATGTTGCGGGCGGTTCACCATAAACAGCGGCGCTTGAAGAAAAAACAAAGTTATTAACAGCTTTCTTTGTTAAAAAATCTAAAAGATCCACAAAGCCAGAGACGTTATTGTCATAATATTTCAATGGTTGCTCTACAGACTCCCCCACGGCTTTATAGGCCGCAAAGTGAATAACCCCAGCTATTTTTTGAGCTTTAAAAATCTTTTCTAAAAGCGATTTGTCTTGGTAGTCGCCCTCGTATAGAGTGATTTGTTTGCCTGCTAATTTGTTAATTCGATCGACTATCCAGAGCTCTGAATTACTAAAATTATCAACTATTACCGGCCTGTAACCGGCTTTGGCTAGTTCCACAACAGTATGAGAACCGATGAAACCGTAACCGCCCGTAACAAGAATAGATTTTTGCATCACGGCTAGTATAGCAAACGCGCTTAGCTTTGGATGGGCTGGATGTCTTTTAGGTTTGGATGACTTTTGTCGGATTCGGCAACTTCGGCCCACTCCAGCGGGATGGGCCACTGAACATTCAGTTCGGCATCCCAAAGGTTTATAGAAGTGGTGGGTGTGTCAGGCGAATCATAGCCGTTCATCATTGAAGAATAAGCGGTGTCCGATTCCAGTGATTGAAAAGCCTGGCCACAGGCACGAGGGATAAATAGCGAAATACCAGGGTTCAGCTCAAAACTGGCAGTTTTGCCAAAACCGTCGCCGGCGCGTAGGTCTACTATCGCGGCGAAAACCGAGCCCGAAGCAATGGTAATAAATTGGTCGTACGGCTTGGCGTGAATACCCCTGGTGGCGCCTCTTTGGGCATGGTAAGAAATATTGTTTTGGACAATCTCAAAACCGGCCGGAAAGCCCAAGCTCTCAAACTTTTCTCGCTTAAAATTCTCCTTAAACCAGCCACGGCCCTCCGGCCGGACTTCCATACCGATAACCAGAAGACCCGGAACATCGGTGTGAGTAACTCTTACTTCGCGGTAACTGGATGGTTCAAAAACGTTCATTTTGAACTAATTATAAACAGTAGCGTTATATTGTAAAAGCTTATACTGGGACAGCGGTGGCTTGACTAGGTAATAGCCAACCCTTAAATTGTTTAGGAAAGGAGCAGACAAATGGCCAATATGCATGAAGCGCCCACGGATCAAGTAACCGTCTATCCGGACGATATTACCAACCTGGAATATTTAGCGCAGATAAACCAGAGATTGGTGGAAGAAAGAGCCGCCGGTCAGCCAAAACTGCAAAGAACGGTGGAAGCGTCTACGGCCTTGGCGCAGTTAATCAAGACTCAAGTTGAGCCTAGAAGTACACATCCAACTGGATCTGCTGGTGTAGTAATTGAAATAGATAGGGACTTACTGCCTACATTATCTATATCAAGAAACCTTGGCAGTACTTATACCGAGCTACCCGCCTAGCCGCATTTTATTCTAATGTTATTTTAGAGACGAATGCTTTTAAGCTGTGCCTGAAAGACTGGGCTGAGAAATTTTGGCTGAAATTCTGAATATAGTCATTATCAAAGCTGGTGGCTGAGAAGTCTTTTACGGCTTTTGCTAAGCTGGCGGGCGTTTGCTTATCAAAAAAAAGGCCAGTTTTAGCAGGGATGACATAGTCAAGGGCGCCGCCGGCCTTATAGGCGATAACCGGCGTGCCGGCGCTTAACGCCTCAACCGCCACAATGCCAAAATCATCCAGATTGGGCAGGATGAAGGCCAGGGAAGTCTTAAAATAATGAGCCATATCAGTGTCCGATGGGTTTTTGATGAATGTAATTTTACGGCCAGCTAGTCTTTCTAGGCGTTTGTGATCGGGCCCATTACCTAGTACCAGCAGGGGCAGGTCCAGTTGATTAAAGGCCTCAACCACTAAATCGATTCGTTTATACGGCGTCTGCCGGCCGGCGGTCACAAAGCCACGCCGTAGCTCATCGGCTTTTTTGGCAAACCGCTCGGTGTCTACAGGTGGGTGAATGACCTCGGCCGCACGATTGTAGAATTTTTTAATCATCTCTTTGGTGTGCTTGGAGTTGGTAACGATATAATCCGGCCTTTGAGCGGCTTTATAGTCCCAGCGCCGCAAGGGGCCGACCAACAGCTTTAGGCCCAGGCGGGCCAGGGGATCCAGCCAGCCGAAGCCGGGATTTTTCAAATATTCATCGTATCGGACCCAATAGTAGTGGGTTGGCGAGTGAACATAGGCGATGTGCGTCGCCTTGGTAGATGGTAGATGGTAGGCGGTAGATAGGCCAGACGCTTTCAGGACTCTTTTTTTGAATTGCGCCCATCTACTATCTACTAATGCCCAACTACTAGTCTTCACTCCCTTAGCCTCGGCGCCGCTGGAAGAAATTACTAAATCATATTCACTTAAATCTAGATGGCTAAAATACCAGGCGCGGGCTAAAGGCAAAAATTTGCGCAGGCTTTTGGGTAGTTTATTCAGCCAGCCAGTGCGTACGTCGGCGTCGGCAAACCAGTTTTCACCATGCCAAGCGCTAGGCCGCTTATCATACTGGCTGGTATAAATCGGCGCCTCCGGGTAAAGCTTATGTAGCTCCAACACTACCCGCTCAGCGCCTCCGGTGCCAATCAGCCAATCGCAAACCAAAGCAACCGAAGGCCGTTTTGGATTTACCATTTTCCGTTTACCGTTTGCCAAATTATTTACCATTTTTCATTGTTGAAACAACCTTTTGTAGAATCAAATTAAGCTCCAGAGCCTCTATGTTAAATGTAAATTGACTCACTTGGCTCCGGTTCGGCTAACGACCACGCGGACAGTTTTAACTAAAATCACTATATCCAGCCAAAGACTCCAGTTTTGGACGTAGTAAATATCCAGCTTGCGGCGCTCGGCAAACGGCAGGTCTTTACGGCCGGATATTTGAGCTAGGCCGGTGACGCCGGATTTAACACTTAAAATAGAGTGCTTTTTCTCATAGGTGCTTAATTCTTGCGGGATTAGGGCTCTGGGCCCAACCAGGCTTA
This sequence comes from Saccharimonadales bacterium (SeqCode), assembly GCA_035717985.1. Taxonomy (GTDB): domain Bacteria; phylum Patescibacteriota; class Saccharimonadia; order Saccharimonadales; family UBA10212; genus DASTHW01. Next base: position 120,139 of record DASTHW010000013.1, read on the forward strand.
AATCACCTTTTATTACATTAAATAACTGAGGTAGCTCATCAAGGCTAGTTTTTCTCAGAAACAAGCCGATTCGGCTGTAGCGCGGGTCGTCTGGCAAGTACTCGCGATTATCATAAAACTCTTTCAATAGTTCGGGTCTGCCCATTTTGGCAAAAGCCTGTGCATGGGTTAGGCTGTTATATTCGGCTTTGGCAGTGCGGAATTTGAAAACCCTAAATTGATTATTGAATCTAGTTAACCTGGTTTGCCGGAAGAAAACGCCGCCCCGGCCGCCAAACAGTAAAATTAAAAGCGCGATAATCAGCATAAAGGGTGAGGCTATAATCAATAAAATTCCCCCGGCTAAAATATCGAAAAGCCTTTTGATAATCCGACCCCAGCCAATTAAAGCCGTTTGGTGCACGGCGATGACTGGCACCGAGGAGCGAAATAGCTCAACGGCAATATTACCAACAAACAATTCACTATTGCCTGGGACAAAACGGTAAGAAATATGGTTGGTCTGGGCAAATTCCAAAATCTGATCATTGCGCTCAGAGGCCGAAAACAGCTCGGTCTGCACAATAGAGTGTATTTTCTCGGCCGGCAGTTTAGCGGTAGCCTCATCAAAGCTGTCAAAAACAGCAATATGCGGATATTTTTCCTTAGAATGAGCTTTAGTGCCTACAACGCCGACTATCCGGTAACCGCTTAGGGCCGGGTTAGCCAGACTGGCTACCAGCTCGCTGGCGATTTTAGTGTTACCGACAATTAAAAGATTAGTTATGCCGGTACCGTGCGAATAAAGTTTTATCCTGACTGCCCGGGCCGAATTGCGAAAAATTAGCAGAAATAAAAACCCCAGGATAAAGCCGTAAACCGGTACCAGCTTAGACGGAAAAACCGGATTGTTATCAGCATAAGCATAGGACGCCACAAACAGCAGACCGACAAAAGAACCAATCAGCAGGCGCCCGGTTTCGGCAAAACGCTTTTCTAAAATGTTATTACTATAGAGCCCCAGCAGGGCAAAAAATAAAATCCAAAACGGCAAAAGTGCTAAAAATATGTCGGCGTAGGAGCCGGCCGTGATAGGGTGAGCCACCGGGGTATGATAAAGCTTGCCACGGATAACATAGGCCGCCACAAAGGCCGCCACCAGGGCTAAAAAATCGCCCACCACTAAAATTAAACTGTAGATGAGCGACGCATTACTTTTCATCTATACTAGATTGTAGCATTTATGCGCAGATTTACCCCTGTTAGCCTGAGCGCCGTTTTAGCCTGGATTACCGGCTTCATTCTAGTATTGGTGCCGTTTCATGCTTTTATTACAGTTTGGCTGGCTAGCATTCTCGGCCACTACACCCTCCTTCGGCTTTGGAAGGAATTTTTACTAGCCATTTTACTGGCCGGGGTACTTTACTATTTGGTAGTCGATAAAGCGGTCCGCCAAAAATTTTTAGCCGACAAGCTTGTATGGCTGATTGGCCTATATGCGCTACTACTGCTGATCTGGGGGTTGGTACCGCTAGCGCGTCATGAAATCGCGGCTAAGGCGGTATGGTACGGATTGCTGGTAGACCTTCGCTTTTTAGCTTTCTTTTTGGCAGTTTTGATATTAGCGGCTCGAGCTAGTAGCCTAAAAGCCAACTGGATTAGGATTTTACTGGTCCCGGCGGCGATAGTCGCCGGCTTTGCCGTCTTAGAATATTTAGTTTTACCTTATGACTTTCTGCGGCACTTTGGCTACGGCCCGGCTACCATCAGTCCGTACGAAACCATTAATAACAATCTAAACCATATAAGAGTGATGTCTACATTGCGCGGCGCTAACCCGCTGGGGGCGTATCTAATACTGCCGCTCTGCGCGGCGGCCGCTATCGGTCTTAAAAATAGAGGCCGCCGGGTGGTGCTTTCGGCTTTAGGTTTAATCTTTATATTGGCTCTACTTTTTAGTTTTTCACGTAGCGCATGGGTTGGTGCCGTTTTAGGGTTGGCGGCCGTAGCCGGCTTGTCGCTTAAATCAGCTAGGCAATACAAATTGGCTGGAGGCGTGGTAGCGGCCTTAATAGTTCTGATCGTTCTGGCGCTGGTTATTTTTAGCAACAATCTTGGCTTTGAAGACATTATTTTCCATACCGACAAGGCTTCAAGTGTTAAGACTAGCTCAAATGGTCAGCATGCCTCGGCCTTTAAAAATGGATTGTCAGATATAGTTCATCAGCCGTTCGGCGCCGGAGTGGGTAGCGCTGGACCGCAGTCTGTTTATAATCATAGCCAAGCCCGCATTGCTGAGAATTACTTTTTGCAAATTGGCCAGGAAGCCGGCTGGCCGGCTATGATTGGTTTTATAGCTATCTGTGTTGTCGTGGCCGTACGGTTATTTAAGCGGCGCGGTTCTACCTTGGCCCTGGCTTTGCTGGCCAGCCTAATTGGTATTAGTTTTGTTAATCTGCTTAGCCATGCCTGGGCTGATGATACTTTGGCCTACACCTGGTGGGGTTTGGCAGGTATAGCCCTGGCACCTGTTCTGCTCACCAGGCCGTATAAGCCTGCCGCCAAGCCTAGCTAGTCGCACTGCCTATACTCTCAATGCCGGGCTTCGTTACTGATTCTGGGTGCTCCCTCGCTGTATAGGAATACAGCTTTGGTCCGCGCCCCCTCAGTGCCTAGCCCGACCTTGAGCCTGACAAGCAGAATGTATGATAACTGCTATACTTTTAGCGTAAGTATTATCATGCTAAAGCTGAAGTCGCGCCAGCGTAAGCTGGCCATCCAATTCATCGAGTATGCCATTTCCGGCGGCGTCTATTTTTGGGTCGGCTATATCTTGCTGGACATCTTTTATTACGCCTGGCACTGGAACCTCTGGTGGTCGACTATCGCCAGTAGTGTCATCGGCTGGGTGGTCAACTACGTGCTTCAGTACTACTGGGTATTTAAAAATCCCAGCCTAGCTGAACACCGCACCCGGACTACTGGCCGCTACCTGGTTATTACCGTAGTCGACTGGGTAATTAATTATTTGATTTTGACGGCGCTTAGATCGGTTGGTATCACGCCGGCCATCGGCCAGTTCGGTAGTGCCGCCTTCTTCACGGTCTGGAATTATCTGTGGTACCGTTTTTGGGTATTCCCCAAGCCGGGCGACCATTTGAGGCTCAGGGCCAACTTAATCAGATTTTTTATTCACCGGCCGCACGGGCCTAGCACTTACCGGAGAGCTTAAAGTGGCTGAAACTGGAACAATCCGGCCCACTAAAAAACAGCAGGAACTGCTAAACTACATTGAAACTTTTATTGGCCAATACGGCTACAGCCCCAGCTACCGCGAGATCATGAAAGGCTTAAATTACACCTCGGTGGCTACTGTCAGCCTGCACGTTAATAGCCTTATAAGCCGTGGCCACCTAAAAAAGCGCGACCGCTCAGCCCGGTCTTTAGAAGTTGTTAAGGCCAGCCCTCAAGCATCTGACAAAATCAGCCCTAAGCAGTTAAACGCCAGCGAAGAAAAGTGGCTAGTCGATAAAGTGGAACTATTTTTTAAGGAAGCTGAAGATCTGCCTAGAGCCGAGCAGGCTCAGCTGGACCAGCTTTATGTTTTAGTTGGCGCCTTAAAGGTGCTTGGCCTCACTGGCGCCGCCAGCTCTTACTCGGCCCGCTTAAGTGTCCTTAAAAAACCGGCTACCGAGACCGAATACGCCGTTTAATGCCACGTTTCTCAGGCAGTCTCGCTATAAATATATTTACCGCCCCTTAGCCACGAGGCCCCGGCGGCAATCAGGCAGGCTATAACCGCAAAAGTTAATACTACTACTAGCCCGTGCTTAAACGGGCCAGCAATAAGATGCGGGAAGAATTCTTTAGAAGTCAGCCGGCTGGCCTGGGCGTGCGATAGGTGATTTAAAACATGAGGGCCCAGCAGAGTGCGCAAGGGGTTATAACCTAAAAAGGCGGCGAACAAGTAGCTGATTGCCGGCAAATGCGACAAGTTGGCGGCAGTGGCGGCTGGCACGCCGTTAGCCGTTAAGCCACTGTAAATGCTAGCCGGCACATGGGCCGTGAGGCCAACAATCATCAGGCTAAAAAAGATACCGATAGATAGCGGCATGCCGATGTTCATAAAGGTAGCCCGCATGCCCGAAGCCACGCCGCGAAAGCGGGCCGGCACCGAGTTCATAATCCCGGCAGTATTGGGCGAGCTAAACATGCCAAAGGCTAGTCCGTTAACCAGCAAAATTAGGGCGAATAAATAGTAGGGGAAATTGACCGGCAGTAACATCATTAGCCCAAAACTTAACCCAGCTAAAATCATGCCGCCGGTAGCAAACGGCCGGGCGCCATATTTATCTGATAAATAGCCAGAAAGTGGCCCGGCGATTAAAAAGCCGGCCGTCGTTGGTAGCATGTAGATGCCGGCCCATAACGGTGTGTCGGTAAAGGCATAGCCGTGCAGTGGTAGCCAAATGCCCTGAAGCCACATAATCAGCATGAACTGCAAGCCGCCCCGGCCGACGGCGGCCATCAGCCCGGCAATATTGCCGGCCGTGAAGGCTCTAATTTTAAAGAGACTCAAATTAAACATCGGCTCACTGACCCGCCGCTCAATAAAAATAAAAGCAATCAGCGCCGCCAGCCCGCCCAAAATCATACCAATCACAAAGGGATCAGCCCAGCCCATCGGCGATGAGCCGTAGGGGCGGATACCGTAGGTTATGCCGGTAAGTAACATTGCCAGTCCGGCGGCAAAGGTGATATTGCCCAGCCAGTCCAGCCGGGCCGGGTGAAAGACATCAATTTCTTTAAGGGCTAAATATGACCACAGAGTACCAATAATACCTATTGGAACGTTAAAGAAAAATACCCAGCGCCAAGAGTACTGGGACAAAAAGCCGCCGACCAAAATACCGACAAACGAGCCGGCCATGGCCGAAATCTGGTTAACGCCCAGCGCCATACCGCGCTGATTCTCCGGAAAGGCATCAGTTAAAATGGCCGCCGAGTTGGCCATCAGCATAGCGCCGCCGACTGCCTGAACCATCCTAAAAATAATTAGCTCTAGCGCTCCGGCCGAGCCGTGGCTGAAGGTCAAAGTAGCCAAGAGCGCGCCCAGAGTAAAAATGATAAAGCCTAAATTATACATTTTGACCCGGCCAAACATATCGCCCAGACGGCCCAGCGCCACTACCAAAACGGCGGTTACTAGCATGTATCCCAGCAAAATCCAGAGTAGATAAGTAAAACTGCTAGGGCTTAGCGGGTTGATGTGGATGCCTCGAAAAATTACCGGCAAGGCAATAATCAAGCTGGTAGAGTTGAGCGCCGCCAGCAACACGCCCAGCGTAGTGTTAGATAGGGCTATCCATTTATAATGCGGACTTTGTTTATTGGCATGGCGAAGTAAGCTCTTAATCATTTCAAATTAAATCACTCTGTCTCTAGGGCGGCACCCTTAGCTACGTCTGCGGCCGAGCCCCTTAGTGGTGTCTCGCGCAGGAAAAGGGCCGCAATAAAAGCCGCCGCTACAAACGGTATGCCAATCAAAAACATGTCATGGAAAGAGCGGATAAAGGCAAGTAGGACATCGTGCTGGACGCTGGCCGGCACATGCTTAAGACCGGCGGTGCCGCTCTGGGTAATGGCAGAAATAGAGACATGTTTAAGAGCCTCTGGCGGTATGGCTTGCATAAGATGACGCGTCAGCCGCGAAATCAATACTGTACCAAACACTGCGCCGCCTAGGGCGCTACCAATTGTTCTAAAGAATGTCGTGCTGGAGGTGGCTGTGCCCATTTGCGAGCGCTCCACCGAGTTTTGGACCGCCAGGGTCATAACCTGCATGAAAGAGCCTAGCCCCAGACCGATTATGACCATCCAAGCAGACAGCGTCAGCACGCTGGTAGTCAGCGTAACGTGGCTAAACAGCCACATACCCAGAGCTATCATCACGGCGCCAAAAATCGGGAAAGGCTTATAGCGGCCATATTTGGTAATCAGCCGCCCGGAGGTAATCGAAGCTGTCATCAGCCCGGCTACCAGCGGGAGCATGGCTAGGCCGGATTTGGTTGGACTATAGCCGCGGACCACTTGCTGGTACTGCGGGATATATAAAATGGCCGCAAACATGGCAATGCCCATCAGCACACTTAGTAGAACCGAGACGCTGAAAATGTCGTTTTTAAACAAATTCATTGGGATTAACGGCTCGGCGGCCCGCCTTTCCCAAAATACAAACCAGATACCAAAGACCAGCGTGCTGGCGATGAGACCCAAGATTTCCGAGCTGGTCCAGGCATAAGTTACGCCGGCCCAGACAGAGACCAAAATTAAACTGACTACCGAAACGCTCATCAGGCCGGCACCAAAATAATCCACCTTGTGTTCGCGCCGGTGGACCGGCAAGTGCAGGCGGGCGGCTACGGCCGACAGGGCAATTACGCCTAGGGGCAAGTTAATGTAGAAAATCCAGCGCCAGCCGGCTATACCAAGCGCCGTCGGCAGGTCAGCTAAAAAGCCGCCAAGTAGCGGCCCGACTACGCTAGACAAGCCCCAAACGGCGCCAAAATAACCCTGGTAGCGCCCCCGCTGACGCGGCGGGATGACGTCGCCGATAATGGCCAGCACCAGGCTCATCAGTCCGCCGGCCCCCAGGCCCTGGATGGCCCTAAATATCACCAGCTGATCCATGCTGTGGGACAGACCGCACAGTGCTGAGCCCAGCAGAAAGATGACAATCGCAATTTGGAAAATTTTCTTTCGGCCGAACAGGTCGCCAATCTTACCGTAAATTGGCGTGACGATAGCGCTGGTTAGCAGATATGCGGTAGCAACCCAGGCATATTTATTAAGCCCATTCAGATCAACGGCGATTTTGGGTAGCGCAGTAGAGACAATGGTCTGGTCCAGTGCGGCCAGTAACATTACCATCATCAGGGCGCCGATGACCACCATAATCTCGCCATGACTGCGCTCGGCGTGTAAGTCTTCCGGCGCCGGCGCCGATAAAGTGCCGCTAACTTTACTAGCTAATTTCTTAATCACTCTTGGCTCTCCTGGTTGGCGGCGTCGGCTAATTTTTGATGCAGTTCATGCAATACTTTTAATTCGTGGTCGCTTAGAGCGCTCATAGCCGAGCGCAGGCCGCCCATTTTATAACGGTTTAGTTTAATGACTAACTGCCGGCCCCTAGTAGTTAGGGCAATGACGGCTACCCGCCGGTCGGCAGTATCTGGCGCCCGGCTAACGAGACCCTTATCGATTAGCTGTTCAATCAACTGAGTGACGGCGCTTTTACTGATGCCCAAATGATCGGCCAGCTGTTTCATATTTATACCGGGCCGGTAAAACAGGGTATAAAGCATTCCCAGCTGGGCTCTAGACAGCTGGGTTTTTTGCCAGACAATTGGGCTTAGAGCCCGCTGAAGCCTGGCCACATTCTCAATAATCTCCTGAATTTTTTCGGCTCGATTCATTTATTTTAGTTAAGCTATTAAATAGTTAAGATACTTAAATGTTAACAAACTTAACGAATGAGGTCAAGAAAAAAGCCCCGTTTAAGGGGCCAATTTCTGTTAAAGCAAAACTAGTTATTTTTTGGTCAGCAAGTAGGCTATGACGATGATAGCGATTATCACTACCACGCCGATAATTAGCCAAGTGTGCGACTTTTTAGCCGGCATAGGCGGCTTGGGGCCGACAGCACTGGGCGCGGGCGGCGGGCCGGCAGGGTCAGGACCGGGCGGTGTGGGTGCCGGGCCGGGCGTTGGTGCTGGACCACTGGTCACTGGCGGCGTGGGTGCGGCCACCGGTGATTGAGGAACTTGGTTAGGATTCATAATTCTTCCACCTTTTTAGCTTATATAACCCATTTTAGCATAAGCTAAAACTAAATTGCCTAGTCTTTTTTAGGCCTACAGGCGCCGCCGGCCAAAGATGTGATCTAAGATGTAAATTATTAGAGCGGCCACGAGTAGGAGATAAATAAAAAAACCGCCAATGTGGACGATTATGCCCAACAGCCAAAGCAGTATCAAAATAGCAATTATGGCTAGTATCATGGCGCTAATCATAGCCATAAAGCGGCCTCGTAAGCTGTTAGATAATTAACAGTTAGCTAATCTTCGGCGCCGTGCACAACATCTTCGGCCGGCGGGCTCTCAGTCTCCATAATTTCTACCTGCTCGGTCCGAGCGAGCAAATCTTCGCGGTTGGTAAAGCAGGCATTATCCGGGAAGGCTTTATAAAAATCTACTATCTCTGAGCCGGCGCCTTCCTTTTTGGCCAGGCCGGTTAGCTGGCGGGCTGAAATAGGGTAGTCGTCCACTTTATCGATTAAGTGCTGGAGATCGGTTAACTTTGCTTTAGTATCAAGAATAATCATGATTCCCCCTAGCGGTATTGATTATTAGCGTTTGTACCTTTAGGCGGCACCTGCGGCGCGGTTTTTGACGGGTCGGCCGGCTTGGTGGGCTGAGCACCTGGGTTCCGGGCTGATCTTTGAATATGTAGTTTATTGTCGGCGCTAGTATGTTTGCTCATGTTTACCCCCTGACATATCTCTAACTTCAATAAAAAACCCCGTGCCTTCTCACTCGCACAGGGTTTTATGCTTGACGCCTAATAATCATTCGGGCTACCTCCCAAGCACAAGTTTATTTAATATTATCTGCCCGGTTTCAGCTGTGTGAAATTTCACAAGCTAAGGCTGGTGGGCTTAGGGATTGACGGATCAATGGTGGTTGAGGTGCCGCCAACCGACAAATTACCAACGCTTAAACTTGGAGTCTGCAGGGTGGCCGAGACATTATTTTTGCCGGTTACGCCGCTAGCTGGCAGTGACGAGCCGGAGCTTGAGCCGCCGCTCCCGCCTAGACCGCCATAAGTAGTAGGGCTAGAGGGTTGATATAGGCTACCGGTTTGGCCGCTTGCGCTACCAGCTGAGCTAGCTGGGACAGCAATCCCGCCGGAGCCGCCACTGCTAGAGCCAGCCGACTGCGGGCCATGAGCGGTCTGGCCAGGGCTGGTGCTGGACGGCTTAACTGTATAAATCCCCAGCGTCTGCGGTTTTGGCCCGGGCTGGCTGGTGGTAATACCGAAATAAATTACCAAAAATAATATCACCGCCATCGGCAGGATAAATTTAAGATTATCGGTCAGTGTCTCTAAAGATGGGTGTTCTACCCCACCGTGGACCGTGTACCTCACAAGCAGTTACTCCTAAAAGCCATTTCATTACTTCTCTCGCTAGCTAACAGGATACGGGTAAGAGGTCCAAGACCACAGTTACTTTTTTGACAGGTAAAGACCTAAATTTTTAACACCTATGAGCTAGAAATTACCGAAGTAGTACCAAAAGCGTTTTAGAACCAGAGCGATAATTATGAGATACCAGACGATTAAAATGTCTAAATGATGACGGCGGGCAAAGGTTGTCGCGCCCGCCAGCCGCTTAGGCTTTGTCAGATGGCCGGCGTCCAGGTTATATAAAGTGGTGTACCAAAAGGCCGGGATGGTTACGGCCCAGGTAACCATGCAAAAAAGGCAGAGCGCACCGATTCGGTAAAGCGTTTCATACTGTAGCCAGGTGATAAAAACGATGGCAAAGGTCATACCAAGCTGGAATAGGCGCCAAAACCATTTTTTAAGCCGGGCGCCGGCCAGCAAAACAGAACCAACCGTGGCTACGGCCGCAAAACCGGCTAGGCCAAGGAAGGGGTTATAAAAACCAAAGGCCTCGGCTTGGTCAGAGCCGGAGACAGTAGAACAGCTAAAGATCGGGTTTAAGTTACAAACCGGCACGTAATGCGGATTTTTTAAGGTATCAATTTTTTCGATAGAAAGTATCAGCGAGGCCAATACCCCGATAATGCCGGCTATTAAAATCAACCACGGAAAAACCGTGCTCAATTTCTCACCCGCCTTCACTTTCGCCATATATCAAATAAGTATAAGCGCTAGCGAGTGCGGGCGTAAAGCGGACTGTTCTACCAGAAATTTTGGTTGTCTTCGCTCAAAACTTCTCGTACCTGCCGGCGAATGGCCCGCCGCTTTTGGTAGTCATTTAAGTAGTCTTGAAATCCGCGCATTTGCCTCCCGTATCTATCCCCGTATCTATCTAAATACAATTGTAGATCCGGTGAGCGGGCTTTTCTGTTAGGTATTTAACGAGCGGACCAGTTTCAGGCTATAAATTATTCAAATTGGCCAAGAGTGCCAATGATGATCAAAACGGCGCCGGCAATAGCTATTGCCAGGCCGATAAAAAACGGCAAGAACACCCAGCAGGCTATGCCGATAATGATAACGATAAAGCCGGTCAGAATTATTTTAGTTTGAGTTGGATTGGCCGGTTTTTTGCTAGTGGGTTCGGGTGCCTCGGCCGGAATTTTAGCAAGCTCGGAAGTTTTATAACCCAAAATCCCTGGCTCCTTGCCGGACTTTTTTTCGCCTTCGCTTTCCTCTTTTTCTTTTTCCTCGTCCTCTTTTTTGTCTTCGCACTCGGTCTGCTTAATTTTTAACTCATCACCCTCTATAGAGACCGCCTCTTTAGGGAGCTCTAATTCTATTTTCACAGTCTCGGTTTTGTCCTCATCTTCTTCTGCCATGACCTTAGTCTGGAATCAAAATATAAATGCCACAGTAAGGGATTTAACAATTGGCTAGCTGAAGAAGACGGGCTAAAGATTTTTTATGAATCTATCTCTTCGGCAAGCTCTTTTTTGTCGCTGTCCGTCAGCTGATCGGGGCTAATGCCTTGCTCCTCAATCATTTTGTCGACTTTTTTTGGCGTTGGTGTGTTGTCGTCCATGGCTCCCCCTCCTTAGTGACTAAAGCATAGGCCGGCCAGCCGGCTGGTAGCTATAAGAATTTTGACAAGCTTTGAGTTGATTTTAGGGCCGCAAGACTTCTAGGCCATCTTGGCTAAGGCGGATAACCTTACTGGCAGAGCCACCCACCTGCCCGGCGCGGTAAAAATCTACTTGGTCGTCAAAATATTGTTTAGCCTCAGTGATATTGCCGGCCGGCGGGGAGCCCTCGGGGTTAGCGCTGGGCGCCGTCAGCGGGCCGGTACTAGCTAGCAAACGCCGCAGTGCCGGTTTAGCCGGCACTCTAAAGGCTAAAGACTGGCCGCCGCGGTGCAGATAAGCAAATTTATCCTGCGGGCAGGGCAGTACTAGGCTGACCGGCCCGGGCCAAAACTGTTTAAGCTGGGCGGAAAGGTTTTTATCTAGGTGAATATCAAATAATTTCAAATAGCGGGGGCTGGCAATAAGAATAATGAATGGCTTATCGGCACGGCGACCTTTTAGCTGGTAAATCCGCTCTACGGCGTTTGGTGAAAAGGCGGAGCCAACCAAACCATAAATAGTATCGGTAGCCATTACACCTACGCCGCCGTTTTTTAAAATTTCGATAATGTCTACTGAGCTTTTTGGCATTTGCTTTATATGATCTCCTGGTTAAGGCTAGTCTTCATGGGACTAGGGCTGGTGTCTTTTAGAAGCTACTACCTAAGTAAAGCCTTGGTCAAGAGCTAAAGCCAAGTTTGACTGGTTAAGCAGAGCTACCCTATAATCAATCTGTTATTTTCTTCTTTATCCAAGGGAAAAGAGCAGGCACGATTCGCTCATATTGAGCGAATCCGGATTCACTCCGGAAGTGCCGATGAGGAAAACCGTAGGTTGTCCTCATGAGCGTCAAGCGCTAATCCGGGGTAGCTCAACGGTAGAGCGGGTGGCTGTTAACCACTAGGTTGCTGGTTCGAATCCAGTCCCCGGAGCCAAGATAGAGAATCAACGCTAATTGACCGAGATTGACCCCTGCTATAGGGGTCTTTTTCGTTGGTTCTAACCACACTTGCAAGCTCCAACTTGCTTTCATTCATTTTTTCGATAGGAACAAAGTATTTATTAGGTGTAAATTGTATGGTTCTATCCTTAATCGTAAGCTTTTCGCCAAGCTTCACCACAACTGCACGTTTCTTCTCTAAGTCATCACTATCAAATTCTTCTTTAGCATATCGCGCAAAAGTGAACACTTCATCAGCTTTAGCACGCCAGTCACGAGCCTTGTACTCATCTTTATTACGAGTATTTTGTAAGCTCTCTAACTCGTCTTCAAGTGTTTGCATTTCCGCAAAGTACCATGAGTCATCGTCAGCCTCTCCTGCATATCGCATTCTGCGTAGATTGTTAATGGACAGTTTCTTCTTTTCTATCGCTCTGTCGTGAGCCAATGTCTTAGCTTGGTCTTTTACCACAACCTCATCTTCCTCCTGTGCTAATGCTTCAATAGCAAGCTTGTAGAAATCGGGGTCAATAGTGAATTTACTTAGCTTTTCTTTTATTTGTTCAATCAAGACATCCTCATTTACGTGTAGTTTTGGTTGGCTACATTTAATGGCTTTGTTCTTACCCGTGCAGTGATAGTACACATACTCTTTACGTTCTCCGGTAGATTTAATAGTCTTACGTTTCTGTTCAGCAGTTATTGCAAAACCACACTCACCGCAACGGAAAAGGTTTCGCAGTTGAAAGTTATAAGTCTTGTCTTTAGGACGAGTTGTGTGTGTTGGGTCTATGATTTGTTGCACTCGTTCGAATTCATCTTCTGTGATCATAGCAGGATGCTTACCCGGATATTCCTCACCTTTGAACATTAATGTACCTGTGTAGAATTTGTTTTTGAACATGGCACATAGTGATGAATAGGCGATAGGATTTCCACCAGTTCTACCTCTAACAGGTGTAGTTAAATGTAAATCGAACTCTGCAATATCAACTAATTCCGCCATAGAATAGGTTCCGGTCAGCATCTTTTCCCATAACAGACGAACTAGGTTGAATCGGTCAGGATCAGCGATAATAACCTTTTCAAGACGATCGTTTAAGTAACCGATAGGTGGTACTCCGGGTTTGTGTCCCTTTTCGACTTTCGATTGCATTCCACGGCGGGTATTACTGCTTAGCTCACGAATATATTGGTTAGACATACCTGCTTCAACGCTAAATACGATAGCGTTGTCTTCGGGATAGTAGCTCTTTTCAGCAGTTAGGATGTGCTTTAGCTTACCGTCTTGTAATAGCTGTTGAATACGGCCACTTTCAGTCGGGTTGCGAGACAAACGGTCTAATTTCCAGCACACAATGCCATCAATCTTACCGTCTTCAATCTCTTGCATGAGTTCATCGAATAACGGTCGAGCAAAGGGACGTTTTGCAGAATGACTTTCGCGATAAGGTTCACCGATTAGACGTACACTCTCACGCTTAGCCACTGATTTCATTACCTTTACTTGGTCATCAAGCGACTGAACCTGTCTATCTTCTGTTTCTGATGACTTACGAGCATACAGACGGTAACGTAAGTTCTGTAAATTTCTGTTATTCATTTTTGGTGTCTTTTGATTTCGTTATGTTTTGTTCTGATATTTTTTCAACATATTGTTTAATTCTCTTGAATTGATCTTTAGATAAATTTGAGTGCTTCTGTTTAAGACCAATAGGCTGGCGGGCTATTAAAACAATGTCTCTCTGGCTTACTACACGATAGTTCATATTATTTCCTTATTTTGCGTTAGTTACAATTAGATGGCTATATTATAGTTGGACTATTATAGGATGTATATCTTTACTTAGTAGAACCTTTATATAAGATTAACTTTAAATACTAAATGTATATTTATATATAAAGGTATATCTAGATATAAAGGTCTACTAATGTAAAGGTTCATGGGTTAGAAGTCTGGTATATCATCCAGAGTTATTGGTCCATCAGGTATATCTGTAACCACGACATCCTTACTGTCCGCGATATACAACTTAACCTGATCAACACAAGCTTCGAATATCTCCTCCCACAAGGGAAGATGCGTGTTGAACTGTACGATCGGTATATATTTACCGAATTTATTGCGTTGATTGGGTGGATATACAGCCCAGTCATGCTCTCCATCGGGTGGAAAAACCACCATGCCATTTATGAAGATGCCTAACACTTTGTCAGATACTTTAACCCTGAAACCCTTGTCTAATGGCATATGTACTTCTGCTTCGATGTTAAATAGCTTTGGCATTTAACACCTCCTTTTGAGGAGTGGTCAAACGAACAAAGTCTGCAAGCTCCTTTAGTTGCGACTCGGCTGCTGAGTAACCTATGACCTCACCATATTTGTTAAGGTAGATCGCTTGAAAGCGTTCTACTAGTTCTTTACTTAATTGCATTTCTACTCTCCGTAGAGAGTTCGCCTAACCGGACGATTGTTGCTAGGTGAACTCGGATTATTCGTCCTAGTCCCTAGTTAAAATCTTTATAAGTTTATTGTCGTTGTATTGGTTTTATGTCGTTACAAAATGGTTCAGTTTCTTACATTTTCGGTTCAGTAACAGCGCCTAGTTCTTTAAGTTTGTTGTCTAGTGTGACTGTATCAATTTTCTCGGTATCTGCTTGTTCGCGTGTAATTGTGGGACGGAAAACGATACCATTATCTTTACTTACAGTCGGAAAAAACAATGCTCTTAGTTCTTTTGTAAATCCCGCACTATTTAGAACTGTACTTATGTTACGTGCTGTTTGACCTAAATTAGGTTTAAATAGCGTGTTAGGATTTTTTAAGGATTGTTCAAGTAGTCGTTCTGTTGTTGACCCAGCATGAGCTTTTTTTAGTTTCATAACATCATTAACCAAAATTGAGCCATCAGGTTTATAGGTCAGTGTGTACTTTGGGATATATCTTTCGCTCTCTTTTTTTATTTGCTGTTCTTTGTTTACTTCATTAGCAATTTTGTTGTACTTAGACATTGCTGTTTTAGCGTTATCAATCAGCTTTTTTTGGCCTGCTGACATATGTGGTTCTTCAACACCAGAAACAATACATAGCTTTTCTAATCTAGCACCATGAGCTTTCATTTCATCAGGGCTTATTTCAGTTGCATAGTCATTTATTTCCCAAGTAGAGGTTCGCAGAACATCAAAACGCTTCCAAATGGGTTCAGGCTTAATTTCAGCTAATGCAGGATTGTGGTCATACAACTTTTGTAATTCTGCGACAAGAAGTATGTACGCCCTATTAAGTTCATTTATTTCATAGTTGTCTGGCATACCGAAAGTATCACCGACTATCACTGTAAATATTATTGCTAAAGCCTGATCATTCAGTACTTTTGCAACTGCGTAATCATTCTTAGCGACAGACTGATTCGTAACACCCATATCGTTAAACATTATATGCAAATGTCTATACTTATATATAGAGGACTAATACAAAAAGGAGTAAGTTATGGCGATCAAAAATGCTGTAGGACGACCACCTAAAATGTCGATGAAAATAATCGACAAATTATCTGATTCAATCTCTCACAATTACAATGTCAGTGATTCATGCAAATACGCAAAGATTGCGAGGAGCACATTTTACCAGTACCTAAAAACCGAGCCAATCTTCGCTAATAAAATTGCTATCGCACGAGAAAACCAGAACAAAGTAAGTTTTAATTTTCGTACACTTTAGTTGCTTAACTAGCGCCCCCGTACACGATTTTGACAAATATTATGTACGAAAATGGCGTTGAGGGGTTATTGGCGGAAAAAAAATTTGCGTGGTATTGAAATGCTCTAATAAAGCGATTTGGATGAACGGTTTTTAAATGCTTCTGTCGGCTATTTGGAGCGTGTTGGACGCGTTCCAGCTTGGGAGTTGATAAAAGTATCATCCCTTATCTACTCCTGTTAAATTTGGTTTTTATCTACTTTGAATTGAGAGCTTTAATTAAACCCTCATCATCATATTTGAACGCATTTGTATTATTACCGACTTCAACGACTTTTAATCCACCGTCTTCTAGTGGGTGAATGAATGGTTCTATTTCATCACGTTTTGTTTTTGTTGGGTCGATCCATGCTTGTTCGTCTTCTTTATGCAAAATAACTGGCATTCTGTTATGAACCTTTGACGCTTCTTTATTTGGTTCAGTTGTAATTATCGTATAGGTTTTCCAATCTCTATCTCCGGCATCTTTCCAAACATCATAAAAACCTGCGAAAGAGAATAGTTCTTGTTGCTTTAGAGTGTAATAATACTTTTGCTTTTCTTCGCCCTTTGGAGGTTTTGTCCACTCATAATACCCAGATGCTGGGACTAATGCACGTTTGCGATATACGCTTCGCCACATTCCACTGGTAAATACTTTATCGTCTCTTGCGTTGAATAATTTGTAGCTGATTTTGGGGTCTTCTTTCCACCATGATGGAATTAAGCCCCATTTCATTTCTTCAAGAACAGTTTGACCTTTATCATTTACGAAAATCACAGGCGCCATCTGTGATGGTCGAATGTTATAACTTTTAAAGCCTTCGCCCGTTTTATCTAGAAAACCATAGTTACTTTTAAACCCGTCAGCCGTAGCGTACACAGAGTATGCACCACAAGCATCGTCATATCGAAAGTAATTCATCGCAACATTTCCTTGAGTTTTTCGAAGTATTCCAGCACTTTATCTTGATCCCAACTGCTATATGTATCAAGGCGTGACATCTTTTGTAATTGCTTTTCTACGGGGTTTTCTTCAAACACATCGTGAAATAGTATCTCAAGTTTTTTACGCGCCTCGTCTTTATCCATTGCTTAATTATATAATCCTCTGTTAGTCGACTTTTGAAAGGAAAAGCACAGAAGGTGTAATTACCCATGACTCTGAGCCATATAGGTTCATATAGGGATTCTGAATAATTAATGGCTCGTAGTCTGATTTGGCGATTTTGGTTCTATCAACAAGGTAGAGATAGTAATTTTTATGTTTCGCCTTAGCAGTTTTGATTTCATTCTCCGACCAATAAAAACTAGGCTTACCTGAGAATGATTTAACTTCAATTAAACGCTGTGGGGAATGAGATTGGTTATCGTGAAATGAAATAATGTCATAGCCAGCAGTGACATCAACATCTGAAATCCTCTTTATCATTTTTTTATTAGGGTTCCCATACAGTCTTTTAGATTCAAATTTAACTACAAAATCTTCTGCCTCGGCGCCATAGAGTTCCTGGCGTAGTAAAGATTCTTTTAGCTGTTCGATTGATACAGTCCGCAAAGAATTTTCTTTTGATAACAGCCCAGTAAAAAATAAATCATACGGTGCATTTATCTGATAACTGAATGTAGATTGTTGCCTTGTAAGCAAACCTAAGTCAGTTAGCATACGTCTAATTGGTCTGTAGCGAAGCGGAAAACTTTGAGGCCCGACAATTAGCAAATCTGTTCCAGAATCACGTGTGATTGCCTGAGGATTAAATAGCTTGAAGAGTTCATTACTTTCTTCCAATCTATTCAAGAATAGCCTAATAATTAAATTACTTGTATCGGATA
>DASTHW010000014.1:0-238422 GCA_035717985.1 Saccharimonadales bacterium (SeqCode)
CGGCCGCCGGCTGGTCTAAGCTGTCGTCATTGTCTAAATTGGCCGGCCCGCTATTAGCGCCGGCCGGCGGGTTGGTACTGCCGTTATCTTGTTTATTTTCAGCTTCAGCCATTCTCCACTCTTTGATACCTATATTAATGGCTAGCTTGAAAAGCGTAAACAGTTTATTGATGTTTAGCTATCTTTGCGTCAAAATAATTCATCAGAAGATGACACTAAAAACAAAAATTATGGTCGGCTTAAGTCTGCTCTGCTTTTTAGCCTGGGTCGGGCCGGTTTTAGCCGACAGCGCCACCTACCAATCGCCAAACTACAAAGTTGACGAGACGTTCATCGGCGCCGGCGGCGGCTTTAACCAAAGTACTAACTATAGTGCGCATACGGCGGCCGGCGAGCTAGGGGTAGGGCATGTCACTAGCCCCAACTTTCAGGCCTACGCCGGCTTCAACACCTCTAATTCTATTTTGCTAGAGCTAAATGTGGCTGGCGGTGTTTTTGACCTTGGCATACTGGATCAAAATCAGGTTAAAACCCAAACCACTACTTTTTCGGTGCGGGATTACCTATCTACCGGCTACACCGTCCAGATTTTAGGTCGCCCGCCGACAAACAGTGGCCACGAACTGGCGGCCATCAATCCAGCTGCCAGCTCTAGCCCCGGCACAGAGCAGTTTGGCATTAACTTAGCGGCTAATAATTTATCCGGCCCGGGGCCTTTTGGCGCCGACCCGGCCCAAGTACCGGATACTACTTTTGGTTTTGGCCAAGCCGTTTACCCCTATAACACCTCCAATTTATTTAAATATTTTGAGGGCGATACCGTAGCCAACAGCACCAAGAGCACTGGCGAAACTCTCTATACCTTGTCGGTTATTGCCAATGCCAGTAATGTAACGCCCGGCGGTGATTACGGCACCGATTTGTTTGTGCGGGTTATCCCAACATTTTGAGGCCCATTCATACTATTGTGGATAACTATTAAATAACGCTTGTGGCTATAACCCACATATGGTAAATTAGCTCTATAAAACTCCCGTAAAACAAAAATGAGGAGAAAACACAGCTTGAAAAGACTAAAAACTATGCCGCGCCGAGCGTTATCTTTACTTGGGGCGGTAGTTATAGTCTTTGGTATAGTTTTCCCGGTAGTGGTACCTAGGGGTGCCGCCGCCGCCCAGCTACAGGAGCGCCAGGTAACTATCAGTTCTTCGGCTAACGGCAATGTGGTTAGTAATATTGCCGGCGTAGCGGCTAATCCAGGCTCCGGCGGTAATGGTCAAAAAACTCGTGAAGATTTTACTTTTAAGCTCCAGACTTCCGGCTCTTTGGGCTCAATCCTGATCCAGTACTGCGATGACCCGATTAAAGATGACGCCTGTTCGATGACCGGCATTCCCGGCTTTGACGCCTCACACGTCGCCTCTATAGTCAGCCAAACTGGCTGGGATAATAACACTAAAAATGACTGGACCTTGGACACCACTACCGACTTAACTACCTCCTGGAATTGCCAAGGCGCCGCACCCGGCCGCACTAACTGTATAGCCTTAAAGCGGACGGCCGCTGAGACTGAAGGCACTATGCCCGAGACAGTTACTTTAGCTTTTGGCGGGCTAGCTAGCGATTACATAACTAACCCAACCACCGACAACACGCCGTTTTATGCCCGCATCTACACATTCTCTGATACGGCCTATACGGCCGCCAATGTGGTGGATTACGGCACGGTGGTAGCCTCCACCGCCCAGCAGATTGATATCACCGCCAAAGTAAAAGAAGTCCTGAACTTTTCTGTCAGCCCAATTGCTACTGTGCCGCCCGGCCGGACCTGTACGCCCTTGTCTGATAGGCCAGGGCCTACGCCAGCCCCCGGCTCGCTAACTCTTGGCGACACTAACGGCGTGCTTTCCTTTACCCAAGCCTTCGACGCGCACAGCTATTTTAGACTCAGTACTAATACCAACTTTGGAGTCTCAGTCGATTATTCCGGCGATACCCTTAAAAATGGCTCTAATTCCATTGCCGCCATTTCTAGTGCCGCTAACTTTAATACCAGCCCAGGCAATGCTGACTATAGCTTTTACGGCTTGCCGCAGTTTGGCCTAGCGATTGACTCTGGCGACCTTGAAGGCGGTGATGGTTACAGCTTCACCAGCTTAGCGGCGACTGCCCAGTACGGCGGCGGTGCCGGCAACATCCAAAACGACCCTGGTTCCGGCGAGGCCGGTGCTTCCGGCGCCAAATTTGCCTTTGACACTGGCAGTATGACAGTACCTGTATCTGTAGCCAGCTCTAGCGGCCCAGTAGCCTGTGATACCGGCTCTGTGCGCTACGTGGGTAACATCAGCACGGCTACGCCGGCCGGTATTTACACCACCACCATCACCTACATCGCCACCGGCAAGTACTAAATTCGTCTTATTAATCTAAAATTTGGGCTCACCAGCATGTAAACTAGTAAGTAGTCTTACTTATGCTTAAAAAAAGCCTTCTTAAGTATATCCAGCTCCTGCCAGCCGGCGTTTTAGCCCTAACCTTTTTGCTAAACAGCCCCGGTGCCTATGCTTTTTCAGATCTTATAGGACGTAGCATTACCATTGGCAGTTCAGTAGCTAGTGCCAATACCACCCATACCTTTTCGTTTATTTTTCCGGTCAGCGAAGGTGTAGGCTCCATAAGTTTTGAGTACTGTACTGACCCGATAGATACCATCCCTTGCGTAAATCCGGCCGGCTCTGACGTTTCGGGCGCCGCACTTGCAAACCAAAGCGGCGAGACCGGCTTTGCGCTGATTAGCGCTGGCAGTAACCAATTGGTGATTGGCCGCACGCCAGCTAATGTGGGCGGGCAAGCCAACAGCTATGAATTTACCAATGTCGTGAACCCTTCCGGGCTGGGACCGTTTTTTGTGCGCATTAGCGCCTACGGCACTAGCGACGCCAGCGGCCCGCTGTCTTATTTCAGCTCAGTAGCGGCCAGTATCAACCAGGGAATTAACATCAACACCGAGGTGCCGGATATTCTTTATTTCTGTGCGGCCGTCATTATCCCAGAAAACTGCGGAGACGCCTCTGGCGACTTTATAGAATTTGGTATTCTTAGGACCACCGCTACCAGCTATGGTACTTCTCAATTTTTGGTTGGCTCAAATGCTGTTACCGGCTACACCGTATCGGTTAACGGCCCTACTATGACCTCTGGCTCTAATATAATCACTAATTTAACCACGCCGACGCCCAGCCAAACCGGCAATCCGCAGTTTGGCCTGAACTTGGTAGCCAATACCGCTCCAACCGTCGGCGCCTTAACGACAGGGGGCAGTGGGGCGCCGACGGCCAACTATAGCCTGGCCAATAAATATGCTTATAACGACGGCGATGTAGTGGCTGAGGCCAGTGGTCGCTCTACTATCGAGATTTATACGGTTAGCTATATCGTTAACGTGCCGGTCGGCCAGCCCTCCGGTATCTATAACACCACCATAACTTATGTTTGCACGGCTAGTTTTTAAGCTTTTGCGAAAAGAGCTGATATGATACGATTTGGGAAAGCTGTTATGGATAACAAATAATGAAAAATTTCCGCCTTCGGATTATTTCTGCCTTCAGCCTGATAGTTCTCGCTTTATTTACCGCTGGGCTTAACGCCTTTGCTCAGTCTAACGGCTTAGGCGTGACGCCTAAGCAAAGCTATACCATGACCGCCGGCCAGACGGCCTCAAACAGCCTGTTTTTAAGCAATCTAAATAAGTCTGAATCCCTGACGGTTCATATTTCGGTTGTCGACTTTGAAGCTCAAAACCAAACTGGCGCGGCCAAACTTTTGCAGGCTTCAGATCAGCCTCAGACGCCGTGGTCGCTAAAACCTTATCTAACCATCCCAGACGTAGTTACGGTGCCCCCGGGCCAATCTACCCAGGTGCCGTTTACCGTAAAACTGCCGGCCAATGTCGGCGCCGGCACCTATTACAGCGCTATTGAATATACCGCCACCCGCGGTGCCACCCAACAGCAGGTGAATATTGCCGCCAGTACAGCCACTCTGCTGTTTATCAATGTACCTGGCGATGTTAGCGAGCTAATGACTCTGCAGGACTTTGGTTTTACCAATAGTAATAAAGATAATGCTAGCTACGTTTCGCTGTTTCACACCCAGCCGGAATATTACGCTTATCGGATAAAAAACAGCGGTAATGTGGCCGAACAGCCGGCCGGAAGCATAATTATCAAGAATATTTTTGGCAAAACAGTGGCTCACGTGGACACCGCTAACCCCAAAGGCCAAATTGCCCTCATTGGCCAAACCCGCCGCCTAACCGGCTGTAATCCTAAAAGCACTGCGCCGGAGCGCCTGCCGCTGGATACTAACTGCGTGCCCTTGCACCTGGCACCTGGGTTTTATACCGCTACACTGGCTGTCTTTTACGGCCAGAACGGCCAGCAGACCCGCCAGATTGGCGCTACAGCCCATTTTTGGTATCTGCCTTGGGGTTGGCTGATAGCTATCATCATTATTATCATCCTGATTCTGATCCTGCTTTACTTCATCTATCGCCGTCTGGCCCGGGTCCGCCACCGCCGGCGATAGTCTCTCTGGCCTTGCCGCCAGCCTCTGATTTTATTAAGGTTATGGTATGCGCTTTGCTAAGCTAGTAGCCGCTTTTTTATTTATCTGGCTGGTTTTAATCTCGGCTAGTCCGGCTTTGGCCGCGCCGGAGCCGCAAAATCCTCAGGGCGGGTCAGTGGGTCTGCAGGGGGAGATACCAGCGGCGCCGCCGGCCCAAGGCGCCACCATTACAGTACCCGGTAATGGCCAGATCTTTCACTCGATACCTATTACCGTAGGCGGTATCTGCCCTACCGGTCTGTTGGTCGAAATTTATAAAAACAATGTTTTTTCTGGCTCGGTAATGTGCGTAAACGGTAGCTTTAGCTTACAGTCTGATTTATTCGACGGCAGTAACGACCTAGTAGCCAGGGTTTACGATTCGCTTAATCAGCCAGGGCCGGACTCTCCGACCGTAACGGTGACCTTTAGCGCCCTTAGTCCTTCTCCTGGGCCGCGCATTTCGCTGACCTCGGCCTACGCTAAACGCGGAGCTGTGCCCGGCACAGCCCTTAACTGGCCGATAACTCTAAGCGGCGGGCAAGGACCATATGCGCTCAGTGTCGACTGGGGTGATAAAACCACGCCGGATTTAATGAGCCGGCCTACCCCGGGTAATATTGAGCTATCCCACATCTATAAGCTGGCCGGCGTTTATAACGTGACCATCAAAGCTACCGATACTAACGGTGAAACGGCTTTTTTGCAGGTGGTTGGTATTGGCAATGGCCCCATTGCGCAAAGCACCAATACCGGCGGTAGCTCTAAAGTTACTACCATAACCAAGATAATTTGGTGGCCGTTACTAGTAATGCTGGCTATGGTGATTGCTGTATTTTGGATTGGTAAACGTCAGGAGATAGAAGAGATTAGGGCTCGTATTAGAAAGGGCCAAAAACCCTTCTAGCCCGCTAGCCCCAAGGATTTCTTCGGCCCTCTTCAAAGACCTGAAGTGGGGGAAGCAAGAAAATAGCGCCCTTGGGTGCTTGAAGCATGTTTAACGAGCTATAACTGCTGAGAGCAGTTATAGTGAGGCGATCTTCAAGCAAGCTATTTTCTTGCTTAAGTGAACATCAAGTCTTTGAAGAAAGGCCGAGAGCTTTGGTTACTTTGGCGGTCCAAAGTAACAATAGATTTGGTTCTTTAGCAAAAGAACAGTTAAGCCGATTTGCTATCATTAAGGAAATGAGTGGACAAGAAATAATCAGTAAAGTTAAAGCTCTAAATCTGCCAGCTAACTCTTACGTAGTTTTTGGCAGTTGTCCGCTGGCGGTGGCCGGCATACGGCCGTCTGATGATATTGACCTATTTATAACTCCAGAACTTTTTTCAGCCCTAAAGCAAAATGGCTGGCAAGAGGTAGACAAGGGCTCAGCCGTCAACCCGCTGAGACACGACATCTTTGAAGCCTACGACAATTGGGATATTGGCGACTACCGTCCCACCGTAGCCCAGCTTTTAGCCAGCGCTGATATTATAGACGGAGTGCCCGTGGTATCGCTGGCTGAGGTTCGCAAATGGAAGCAGGCTATGGGCCGGCCCAAAGACCGGGCCGATATTCATTTAATTGACCAATTTTTGGGTCCGCATTAGTCAGTACCTCTGTTAAAATGTACCAGATATGAAAAGCGGTCGCCCCAGTGGTCGAAAAGTTTATGTAGGTTTATCCGGCGGTGTTGATAGCTCCGTCTCGGCGGCGCTTTTGCATGAGCAGGGCTATGAGGTAGTCGGTGTCTACATGAAAAACTGGAGCCAGGACTTACCCGGTGCGCCGTGTCCCTGGAAAGAAGATTATCAGGACGCTAAAAGAGTGGCCGTCCAGCTGGGCATTGAGTTTAAAATGTTCGATTTTGAAAAGCAGTATAAGCAAAAAGTTGTCGATTATATGCTCGCCGAATTTAAGGCCGGCCGCACGCCAAATCCGGATATTATGTGCAACCAAGAGATTAAGTTTAAGCTGTTTTTGGATACGGCGCTGGAGGACGGAGCAGATCTAATTGCTACTGGCCATTATGCCCGCGTAAAGCATTTGACCGCTGTGCCTGCTTTCGGCGGAGCCGAAACACCGCACAGCTCTCGGCAACTTGCGTCGTCTGAACCTACTTTTTTCGTTGGCGGTAGTGGCTACGGCCAGCTCCGAGACTCGGTTCATCCTAGCAATTCATCCGAGTCGAAAGCTTTACGTGAATCTAAATTATTTATGGCCAAAGACGCCAATAAAGATCAGACCTACTTTTTATATCGTGTATCTAAAGAAGCTCTTACGAAAGTCATTTTTCCGCTTGGCGAACTGACCAAACCAGAGGTTAGGGCGCTAGCTAAAAAATTTGGGCTTATAACGGCCGATAAAAAAGAGAGCATGGGTATCTGTTTTGTCGGCAAGGTGGGTATCAAAGACTTTTTACAGCAATATGTAGAACAAAAACCAGGTAGTATCATTGATCAAAACGGACATATAATCGGCCAGCACGACGGCGCTATTTTTTATACCATTGGCCAGCGCCACGGGCTGGAGGTGGGCGGCGGCCTGCCGTATTACGTTACCGGCAAAAATATGAAAAAAAATGAGCTATATGTGACCACTGATCTGCAGGATGAGAATTTATGGCACTCAGCGGTTAAATTGTCGAACGCGCACTGGATTAGCGACCGGCCGAAAAAACCTAGTGATTTAATGGTTCGCACCCGCCACCGGGCCAAGCTTATCCCGGTCAAAAGCCTTCAAAAATCAACTAGAGGCTGGGTAGCTGAACTGGGCGAAGACGTGCGGGCTCTGACGCCCGGCCAATCGGCGGTTTTTTACAGCGGCGAACAGTGCCTAGGCGGCGGCGTAGTGGTTTAGAGTTCCCAAGCTCTAGTGCCAGCAGAGCGCAAAGCACAAGAGCCACAGGCGTAGGCAATCGGGCCGATTTTTAGCCGCCGATAGGCTACGGGCCCAGTTTCGCAGGCCTCTTCCAGCTCGGTAATTCTGGCCTCGTTGGCCGCTAGGTCTTCCTGAACGGCGTCGCCAGTGGCTATCATTTGCTCACGCATTTCTCTAAAAGACGGGCGGGATGGCAATTCTACTTCTTTGCCAAACAGAGATAGCTCCTGCAGGACGATAGTAATGGCGTCATCCATTTCTTGGCTAAGAGCCTGCCGGTCAATCTCGCCAGCAGGATCTTCTTGAAGGACTCGGTCATTCAAATCAAGTAGTTGACCACGGCATTTTTGCAGGCCAAAAAACTGGCTTATATATTCGTGGGCTTTGGCTGGCCCCATTTGCTTAGCTGTCTCCAAAGCCGGTTCTAAAATAGCGCCAAGCTCGTCCACTAGATAAAGCATATCGTATTGTTTATAAGTTTCATTTTCACGGTCAGCACTGCCTAAAGCCAAGCTGTTAACCGATTCTAAAGTACGCTCCAGCTGAGCCTGGCGTTTTAGGCCCTTTTTCAAAACTGGACAATGGGTGCGGCAAGAAATGCCGGATTCTGATTTCACAAGACATATTTTAACATAAAATAGGCCCTGTGTCCACTAAATCATCAAAAGTAAACCGGCAGTGGCTATAAGGCTACCGGCAATTTTACGCTTTAAATCTTGGCGCTCACGCAGGAAAATGGCGCCGCTAATAAAAACCAGCACGATTTTAAAGGTGGTGATGGCCGACGCCACACTTAGATTTGCCACAATAGTTAGTTACCAATATCACCCAGGATACTTGTTGCAGAAATCTTAGTCCGCCGGTAGTGGCTGTATCGCGGACGCCGTATTGGCTTTTCGTGCCGGCTAGTAGAGCGGCAATAGCCAGGCACAGACTTTGCGAACCCCAGCTTATCCAGGTGCCTACCGGCAAACTGTTGTCTTTAATCAGAGCACGCTCGGCAGTCAGAGTAAAACCCAGCGCCAAACCGTTAATTACCATCAGCCAAAAATAGCGGTCAAACCGCCAGCGGCTGAGCCGGTGCTTGTTACTTACCATAATTACGGCGCCAAGCAGAATAACGGTACCAAATATCTGTCGGGTCTTTAGACCTTCGTTTAAAAATAATGAGGCCAAAATTATAGAAACCGGCGTGTAGACATTGCCGACTAAAGTAGTAACACCGGCCTCCACATGGCGCTGAGCTATGTATTGGCTAGCAATAGAAACGGCGCCGGAAACGCCGCAAACCAAAGCCAGTAGGGCAAGAGCCAGCGGGCTTTGGCTAAGAACCGGCTTTTTGAAAACTAGCAGGACAGCGCTAAGAACAAATGTGATAAACATCACCCTAAAGGCAAAGTCAATTTGGCCGCTGTCATCGGTTCTTCTGGTAGCTAATTCCCGTCGCTGAAGCGTAGAGGAGGTGGACGACAGAAAGTAGAAAATATATGCCAGCACTTCAGCCATAAAAAGAATTATAGCTATATCTGTTAAAATTAAGTAAATGACGGCTCAGGAAATCAGGCAAAAATACCTGGAATTTTTTGAATCCCGGGGGCATAAAATTATCCCGCGGGCTCTTTTGGTGCCAGCCGACGACCCAACGACTCTGTTTACCGGCTCCGGTATGCAGCCGCTGGTGCCGTACTTGCTGGGCCAAGTCCATCCGGACGGCAAGCGGCTGGCCGACAGCCAGACCTGTTTTCGCGCCGAAGACATGGATGAGGTAGGCGACAACCGCCACACTACTTTTTTTGAAATGCTGGGCAACTGGAGCCTGGGTGATTATTTTAAAGCCGAACAGTTAGGCTGGTTTTGGCAGTTTTTAACTGATGAGCTGGGGCTTGACGCTAGTAAACTTTACGTCAGCTGTTTTATTGGCGACGAGGACCAGGGCCTGCATAAAGACATTGAGGCCTCGCAGATCTGGCAAAAGCTATTTAACGACAAAAATATTGAGGCCAAAACCGCCGATATTGGCAGTGGCGAGAATGGCTACGCCCGCGGCATGAAGCCGGGCGAGCGGATTTTTTACTATGACGCCAGCAAAAACTGGTGGAGCCGGGAAGGCGAGCCGGCCCATATGCGCGAAGGCGAGCCCGGCGGCCCGGATAGTGAAGTATTTTATGATTTTGGCACTCCTCATGATGAAAAATTTGGCCCAAACTGCCACCCCAACTGCGACTGCGGCCGCTTTTTAGAGATTGGCAACAGCGTGTTTATGACCTACAAAAAGGTTAGCGGCCGGTTTGAGCCCCTGCCGGCGCCCAACGTTGATTTTGGCGGCGGCCTGGAGCGCCTAGCGGCGGCCGCGGATAACGACCCGGATATCTTTAAAATCAGCCTAATTAAACCCATCATCGAAAAACTGGAAGAAATTTCCGGCAAAAAATATGCCGATAATCAAAGCAGTATGCGGGTGATTGCCGATCATCTGCGGGCTGGGGTCTGGCTGGCGGTGGACGGCGTAGCGCCTAGTAATAAGACCCAAGGTTACGTACTGCGGCGATTAGTGCGCCGGGCAGTCCGTTACGGGTTTGAGCTCGGTATCGAGCAAGATTTGTGTGGGCGTGTTGTGCCGGCCGTAGTTGGTATTTATAAAGCCGATTTTCCAGAGGTAGCCCAGCGTGAAAAGGATGTACTTGAAGCTTTAACTCGCGAAGAAAAAGTCTTCCGCCAAACTCTGCGCAAAGGCTTGCAGGTGCTACCTAAAATCTTGAGCAGTAACTCTGATTTTTCTGGAACCAATGAGTCCAATAAGAATTACTTAGTAGATGGCGACAATATTTTTCTTATGTACGATACATACGGGTTTCCCGCTGAGCTCACTTTAGAGGAGGCTTCCAAAAACGGATGGAGCATAGATGAAAGTTGGGAAAGTACATTTGAAAAATTAATGGAAGAACAGCGACAGCGGAGCCAGACGGCTAGTGCCGGCATGTTTAAGGGTGGTTTGGCCGATCACAGCGAGCAAGTGGTTAAATATCACACCGCTACGCATTTGATGTATCAGGCCCTGAAAGATGTGCTTGGCGCTCACGTAGTCCAGCGCGGGAGCAATATTACGGCCGAGCGCACTCGCTTTGACTTTTCTCATCCACAAAAAATGACCCCTGAGGAAATCAAAAAAGTAGAAGACATCGTTAACCAAAAAATAGCCGAAGATTTGCCGGTAAGCTGGGCTGAAGAGAAGACTGAAGAAGCCTTTAAAAAAGGCGCCTCCGGTGCTTTTGGCGATAAATACGGCGACAAGGTAAAAGTCTACACAATTGGCGACCCGGCACACCCCTTTAGCCGCGAGATTTGCGGCGGGCCGCACGTAGAGCACACTGGTGCAATTGGCGAGGGCGGCAAAAAGTTTCGTATAACGAAAGAGGAATCCTCCAGCGCGGGCATTAGAAGGATTAAGGCGGTGTTGGAATGAGAGGGAAAAGAGTAGCCCGAGCGGCGGATTCATTCCGCGCCCGGCGCGTTGAGGAAAACCGTAGGTTGTCCTCAAAAGGCGAAGCCGACAGTAAAGAGGAATCCTCTTCAGCCGGCATCCGCCGCGTCAAAGCCATCCTAGAATAGAAAGGGAAAAAGAGTAGCCGCGGCTCGCTTTAGCGAACTTGAATTTATTTCAAGAGCGGCGTTGAGGAAAAACCGTAGGTTTGTCCTCAAAAGGCGAAGCCGCTGTATCAGATGGCCATGCTATAATTTAACCTGATTATGCTTCAAAAACTGCGCCCTGTTAAAGATTCTTTAAGCGCCCGATTGCCCAGCATTAAAAGCCAAACTAGTGAACGCGCGCCTGCGGGCGAATATCTCGTGGCTTTAGACGTGGGAACAGAGTATGTAAAAGCCCTGATTGGCCGGTTAATTGGCGAGCAGGTAGAGGTAATAGGTGTAGGTCGGGCTCACCAAGAACTAGCCGACATGCAGGCCGGTGCCATTGCTGATATTTCTGCCGTGGTAGCTAACTGCGATAAAGCTTTGGCTGTCGCCGAACAGCAAGCTGGTGTCAGCGCCCGCACAGCTGTTATCGGTATTGCCGGCGAACTGGTCAAGGGCACCACCTCGACGGTGCGTTTTACCCGCCAAAACCCGTCTAAAGAGGTTAGTATCGATGAAATGGGCCGGATTATTGAGCTGGTGCAGGAGCGGGCCGAACTTAAAGCCCGTCAGCAGTTGGCCTGGGAGCTGGGCGGCAAAGACGTAGATGTGCGGCTGGTCAATAGTGCCTTGGTGCGCATCGACATTGACGGTTACAAAGTAACTAATCCTATCGGCTTTCAGGGCCGGGACGTGGTGGTAGAGATGTACACGGCCTTTGCGCCGATGATCCACATTGGCGCCCTTGAGCGCACCGCCGCCGAGCTGGACCTGGAACTTTTAGCCGTCGCGGCCGAGCCGTTTGCCGTAGCCCGCTCGGTGGTGGGCGATGACCCAAATGCCTCTGTTAGTGCTGTTTTAATGGACGTTGGCGGCGGCACCACCGACATCGCTGTAGTTAATGAGGGAGGCGTGGAAGGCACTAAAATGTTCGGTATTGGCGGCCGGGCCTTCAGCCGCTCGATTGAGCGTGAGCTGGATGTACCGTTCGCCAAGGCCGAATCTATAAAAGTCGGCCTTAGCGAAGGTAAAGTCCTGCCCGATCAAATGGCCAAAGTCGAAAAGGCCATCGATAAAACTCTGAAGGTTTGGCAAAGCGGCGTGGAGCTGGCGCTGGCCGAATTTGATAAGCTAGACCACTTGCCGCATAGATTTTTACTGTGCGGCGGCGGCTCTTCACTGCAGGCCTTAATGGATAGGCTAGAGGAAAGTGACTGGTATAAAAGCCTGCCGTTTACCAAAAAACCGGCCATCCAGCATATTCAGCCATCAGAGGTGGTAGGCATTACCGATCAAACCGGCGACATTACAGATCACACTTTTGTGACGGCTATGGGCCTACTGCGGGTTGGCGTGGATACGCTGAACTCCGGCGGTGAGGGAGATAACGGCAGTATCAGACAAAGGATAAATAAGGTTTTGCGCGTATGACAGCCGAGAATCCATCTCCTCCTGGTAAAGACACCATTTATGTAGACGTTGATGACGAGATAACCTCGATAATCGACAAGGTAGAGGGCGCCAAAGCCAAAATTGTGGCCCTGGTTTTGCCTAAGCGGGCCAGTGCTCTGCAAAGTATTGTTAATATGCGTCTGCTCAAGCGGTCTGCCGACAATGCTGATAAAAACGTAGTACTGATTACCTCTGAAGCCGCTATTTTGCCGCTAGCCGGCGCGGCCGGACTGCATGTAGCTAAAGATCTGCAAAGCCGCCCGGAAGTGCCACCGTCGCCAGTCAGCCAGCCAGTGACTCCTAAATCGGCCCCGGAAGCCGCTATAGCCAGTCCGGCCGACGAGGATGAGGACATTGATGACAAAAACGCCACGCTGGATTATCACCGCTCGATTGGCGAGCTAGCCGCCGCTCACGCCGTTGATGAAGACGAGGCTATTGCCCTAACTGACGAGGACAGCGGCCTGCCCGAGCCCAAAGAACCCAAGTCGTCAGCCGGCATTCAGGCCAAAAGCCAGAAAATTAGAGTGCCCAATTTTGAGCGTTTTCGCCTAATGATGGCCGGCGGCATTTTGCTGGTGCTCGCTATTATCATCTTTATCATTTTGGCTATCTGGGTTTTGCCTAAGGCTACTATTACCATCCATACGGCCAGCAGTCCGATCTCGGCTAATCTGACGCTGGACGCCTCTGATAAATATAAGACTTTAAATGAATCGGCCGGCCAGATCCCGGCTAGCCTAAAAGCGGTTAATCAAACGGCTAACGAACAAGTGCCGGCTACCGGCCAGCAAAATAATGGCCAGCCGGCCAGTGGCTCGATAACTATGTTTACCGAGGACTGTAGCGGTAAATTGCCGGCTGAGGTGCCGGCCGGCACCGGTGCCAGCTCCGACGGGCTGACTTTCATTACCCAATCAACGGCCTCTTTCAGCCCGACTACTGACTCGGGCGGCAACTGCTATTACACCTCCGGCTCGGTGAATGTTAAATCTCAGCAAGGCGGCAGTAAATATAACTTAGACTCTGGTTCAACTTTTAGCATCTCCGGCTATCCCGGCCTGACCGGCAAAAATTCTAAAGATTTCAGCGGCGGTACGGACAGCATTACGACAGTCGTTAGCCAGGCCGACCTCGACAGTGCTAAACAAAAAGCCACTAGCGGCAATAACACCACGAACTTTACCAACCAATTTAAACAACAGTTAGCCAGCCAAGGTTATTATGTTTTGAACTCTACGCTTAAGGCCAATGATCCCAAAGTTACGGCTACTCCCGACGTTGGCCAGCCGGCCTCTAACGTTAACGTGACGGTTACGACCACCTACACGGTTTTGGTTATTTCTAAGTCTGATTTAAATAAAGTAATTACCGATAATCTTAACAGCCAGATTAACTTATCTAAGCAAAAGATCAGTACTGCCGACGTAGTCAAAAAAGCCAGCGTCAACGTCCAAAATCAAAACGGCCAAGCCGACGCCACTTTAATAGTCTCTGAAGATAGTACGGCTGTGCCCATAATTAATACGGCTCAGGTAAAACAAATCTCCGCCGGTCAAAAAACTGGCGATATTAAATCGGCTATCAGCGGCTGGCCGGGAGTTAACCAGGTGGATGTTAAACTCAGTCCCTTTTGGGTATCTAAGGCTCCCAAGAGCCCCGGCAAAATAAAAGTTATTCTAGAGCAAAAAGCGGGTTAAAAATGCAGGCCGGCCAAATCATTGCGCTGGATTTAGGCCAAAGAAAAACCGGCCTAGCCCGAGCAAGTACTTATGCCCGCCTGCCGGAGCCGCTGACCACACTAGCTACTGAGGAGGTCCTGCCCACGCTATCTAAAATGGATGATTTAGCGGCGGTAGTGGTAGGTCTACCTAGAAATATGAAGGGTGAAGATACTGAGCAAACGCGCTGGGTGCGGGCCTGGGCGGGGCCAGCCAAAGCCGCCCTGCCGGGAATTGCTTTTTATTGGCAGGACGAGGCTCTGACATCAAAACTATCTGGCGGCGGCGAGCACAAAACTTCCGAGGACGCCCGGGCGGCCGCTATAATACTTCAAGACTTCCTTAATTCTAACGAGGCCGACAGGAGCGCTATTTGAAGAAGTATTTTAAATCAACTGCCATTATAGTGGCCATCTTGGTGGTCTTGGTAGTTGGCGGCATATGGGCTCTTCGGACCTGGTACTCCAACAGCTTAAAGCCGGTCTCAAATTCTAAGGTCAGCCAATATTTTACGGTTAAGAACGGTGCCAGCGTGCAGGATATTGGCTCCAGCCTGCAGTCCGCCGGCTTGATTAGAAGTGAAAAAGCATTTGAAACTTACGTGCGCAGTAATGAATATAATGACAGACTTCAGGCCGGCACCTATTATCTCAGCCCGTCCATGGGCACTAAGACGATAGTCCGCGAAATGGTGGTCGGCGACGTAGCTAAAAATTTGCTGACAATCTTGCCGGGCAAGCGGCTGGACCAAATCGAGCAGGCTTTTAAAAAGGCCGGCTACAGCGACGAACAAATAGCGCAAGCCTTTTCGCCGGCCAGCTACCCAGATCACCCGGCGCTGACCAGTCTGCCTAACGGCGCCAGTCTGGAAGGCTTTTTATATCCAGACTCATTCCAGAAACTAGCCAGTACACCGGCCCAAGACATTGTGCGCGAAAGCTTAGACGAAATGAATCAGCACCTAACTGCGAATATAACTTCAGCTTTTGCGGCTGAGGGGCTGAGCATCTACCAAGGGGTAACTCTGGCTTCAATTGTTGCCCAGGAAACCGACGATCCGGCGGCCCAGCCGACGGTAGCCCAGGTATTCTTACTACGGCTTAAGCAAAATATGGCATTAGGCTCTGATGTAACGGCCTATTACGCCTCGGCGCTGGCCGGCCAACCGCCAGATGTTAACATTGATTCACCCTATAACACGCGTCTGCATACCGGCTTGCCGCCTGGGCCCATCAGCAATGTGACGGCCAGTGCTCTAAAAGCAGTGGCTCACCCCAGTAATACCAGCTATCTTTACTTCTTAGCCGGCGATGATAAGAAGCTACATTTTGCCTACACCGAGGCTCAGCACGAACAAAATATCACCCAGTATTGTCAAAAATCCTGCGGCCACTAGTTTGACATTAGCATTTGCTATAATAAAAGTGGAAAAAGGCCATAATTTTGACCGTTAGCCATCACTTAAGCCTTTTTCTCTGAGATTGCC
Organism: Saccharimonadales bacterium (SeqCode); assembly: GCA_035717985.1. Classification (GTDB taxonomy): domain Bacteria; phylum Patescibacteriota; class Saccharimonadia; order Saccharimonadales; family UBA10212; genus DASTHW01. The sequence continues at coordinate 15,758 of DASTHW010000014.1, forward strand.
TTTTCAAGGAGTAAGCATTAGTAAATCTAGCCAATCTTTCGCACCCCTAAGATCTGCTTTAGTTAACCCTTTGCCTGCTAATTTTTCTAAACTCAGTAAGAGCCGGCGCCGGCGGCTTATCCGCTGGGCGATTGTCTCCAGCAATGTCTTGCTGGTTCTAGCCATCAGCATATTTATTTTAGCTAACCGCTCAGCCAGCCAAACGGTGCGCCAAAGTTCGCTCAATAGCCCAATCGGCACCGCTAGCTCGGCCCAAAACCCGCTAGACCAGCTATCATCTTCGCAAATTGCTTTAACGGCCGCCCAAGAGGCCGCCCTGCCGGAACTAACGGCCATTAAAAACCAGGCCGACTCCGATGCCCTGCTTTTAAGTGTGGTACCTAATGACTCCACCACGCTGGCCAAGCCGCAGATTGTGGCTACGGCTATTAAGTCACGCCAAGGCATTCACACCTATATCACCCAGTCGGGCGACAGCGTCTCTAGTCTAGCTGATAAGTTTGGTGTCAGTGCCAATAGTATCCGCTGGTCTAACGACCTGGGCGGTAATATTCTAGCTAGCGGCGTGAAACTGGTTATCCCGCCGGTTAATGGTATTGTCTACACTGTCAAAGCCGGCGACACACCAGCCAGCCTGGCCGCCAAATACCAGTCAGACGCCAGCCAAATTATCGCCTATAACGACGCCGAGCTGGCCGGCCTTAAGCCCGGCGAACAGATTATTATCCCTAATGGCCAAGCACCGGCGCCAGCCCTCAGCTACGGTTATTATAATTTTTCGGTAGGCTCGTTTTCGCCAACTTACGGCAATAACGGCTATGACTACGGTTATTGCACCTGGTACGTAGCTAGCCGGATATCTGTGCCTAGCAACTGGGGCAATGCCAACACCTGGGATAACTACGCCCGGATAACACCGGGTTGGGTGGTCTCAACAGTGCCGAAAGCCGGAGCTATCGCTCAGTCTGACGCCATGAGCTGGCTGGGCCACGTCGCCTATGTAGAAGCGGTCTCGCCAGACGGTAGCCAGATAAAATACTCCGATATGAACGGCCTGGCCGGCTGGGGCAGAGTGGGGTATAGCGGTTGGGTGCCGTCGACTTTCTTCCAGCACTACATCTACCACTAGAGGCACCACACCGCCCAAGCCTGCCAAACAGCTAAGCTGTTTGCACTGCTTGAGCTCTTGAGCAATCGCTTTGTTGCGGCCTGTGCTATTCATTCGCTGTATTGGAATACAGTTCACTACATTGCTCGGCCGTGCCTTGCGCTTACCAAGTGTGGTGACTCTAGTCTATTCATGCGGGCTTAGCCAGGGGGACTATCAATATATTTAGGTGAAAATATTTGGTAAGTGGTAAGTGTAAACTGTAAAATTTCTTTGTATGTTTGTAGATAGCGTGAGAATAAAATTATTGGCCGGCAAAGGTGGCGACGGAGCCGCTAGCTTCCGTCATGAGAAATTTCGGCCTAAAGGCGGGCCAGACGGCGGTGACGGCGGCGATGGCGGTGACATTGTTCTGACGGCTAGCCGAAACCAGGATACGCTGGCGGCCTTCCGCTATAAAAAACTACTAAAAGCCGAAAATGGCTCGCCTGGGAGCAAAGCTAAAAAACACGGTAAAAGCGGCCAGGATTTAGAGATTATGGTGCCAGTTGGCACGGTTGTCAGCAGTCCAGACGGCGAAGTATATGCCGACTTAACCCGCGACGGCCAGTCCGAAATTATTGCCGCCGGCGGCCACGGCGGCTACGGCAATGCCCACTTTGTCAGCTCTACCCGGCAAGCTCCTAGAGTGGCCGAGAAGGGTGAAGACGGCGAAGAGTTGGATGTTAGCTTGGAACTAAAAATGATAGCCGACGTCGGTATAGTCGGCCTGCCAAACGCCGGCAAATCGACCTTTTTATCAGTGGTTAGTAGCGCCCGGCCGGAAATTGCCAACTATCCGTTCACTACTCTGCGGCCAAACCTAGGTATGGCCGACATTGACAGCGCTAGCCTTCTGATTGCCGACATCCCCGGATTGATAGAGGGCGCCCACAAAGGCAAGGGTCTAGGCGACGATTTTTTGCGCCATATAGAGCGCACCAGTGTACTCCTGCATCTAATTGATATCTATAATGACGACCCGGTAAAGGCCTACCAGACCATTACCGGCGAGCTCAAAAATTACAAGATTGACCTATCTAAAAAACCGCAAATCGTGGCTCTAACTAAAATCGAGGGTATAGCTAAAGATGATTTATCAGCCAAAGTTAAAGAGTTAAAAAAAGCCGCCGGCCGAGGTACGCCGGTGTTGGCATTGTCCAGCCAGAGCGGCCAAGGTATAAAACCAGCCCTGCGTGAGCTTAAAAAACAGGCCGATAAGTCTAGGGCGGCTAGGTCTAAGGCGGCTGATGCCAGTCTGCCGGTGATTGGCCTAAAGCCGGACATAAATACCTGGAAGCTAGAGAGGCAAGGCGATAACTTCTTAGTCACTGGCTCCAAAATCGAGCGTTTTGCCCGGCGGACTGATTTTGCTGACTTTCACGGCCAGGAGCGCCTGCGCGACATTATGCGTAAAATGGGTATCTTTAAGGAGTTAAATCGGCAGGGCGCCAAGTCCGATCAAGCGTTAATTATCGGCCAGCCGGAAATCGGCCGGCTAACCTACTAAAAAATATTGACGTTACCTTAAAAAAGGTTAAGCTTAAAGAAGGTAATTTAAAAAGAAAAACAAAATGGATATCAATTTAAAAGATTGGTCTTATGTCGGGACCGACCCGCACGGCAATTTTATTTATCGAAATGGAGCTTTAGGTAACCCCAGCACTCGTCAGTTTTACATGAATCCCAAAACCGGCACGGGGCCAGTTTATCAAGGCAGTAATAACGTTATTGGTCAGGGCAAGGCAGAGGGTTTTTCAGCCGCTGGTTCGGGCGGTAGCGACCCTCAAGACGGCGCGGCGATAGCCGCGGTAAAGAAAAAGCGCTCACTGGTTGATAGGGTTTTAGGCCGGAGGAAAGATGACGGGCCCAAGCTAGCCGTATCTGCCGGCAATGATTTTACGGATATTGGTAACCCAAAAACCTATTACGGTTCTGACGGCAAGGCTCACCAAGGCCAAGTGGTTTTAATAAACTCAGGTCCGGATTCTGGCAAATTCGGTGTTATACCGCAGAGCGGCGGCAGTACTGTACTGTTTGCTGGTGACTCTAGAGAAGCCGCCGATAATTGGCTATCTGCCCGGTCTCACCCCGATGGCTATAATCCAGGCGCCAACTCGATCCGCCCCATTGGTACGACTACGCAAAGCGGCAATCAATCGTCATCTTTGCCGCAAACCGAGCGCGATAATCATCGCCCTGGTTTAGGTGCCGGGGCTGAAGCCACCCAAAGGCGCCAAGATGAGGGTCCCGCCCCGCAGACCCCCCCTACCCCTGCGACAGTAGCTACTGCACCACAGAGCGCACCAACGCCATCTGCGCCAGCTAAGCCGGCCAGCCCGCCAGAGTTTAAGTATGGTAAGAACGGTGATTTACTAGAAAAATCTTCTGGCGGCGGTAATTGGTACGTGGCCAAGTCAGCCGAAAAAGTAGCGGCCAGCGGATTAGTGTCTGAGCACGGCGGCGGCATGGGGTCAAGTGCGCCCCCAGCTCCGGATAAACCTACGCCGGTGGCGCCGTTTTATACTGATACCAGTTCTTCAGCTCAATCGTCTCACCAGACAGCCCCAGCGGCGCTTGCCGCTACCCCGGAGTGGAAGTCTTCCGGTTTTGATCCTAGCCTCGGTGGCTTGGGCGGCTCCGATTTGTCGAGTCACGGTACAGCTTTAGCGGTCAGAGACAGTAAGGACGGCTCCAGCATAATTGCCCAGATGAGTGATGGCTCTTATGAGTCTATAAATAAAGTAACCGGTTCTGTCTCTGGCGCCGGCACCTGGGGCGATAGTAAAGGCGGCGGTACGGCACCGAACGGTATTGGCCCCGGGTCTGTGCCGGCTAGCGGCTCACTAACCGACCAAACTCAGGGCAGTACACCTACACCGCCGGTTCAAACCGCACCAACACCGGCCGCGCCGGCGGATCAGACACCTACTACTCCATCTGTCACTATGCCGGCCGTCCCGGCTGGCCAAGCTCTGGCTCCGCCGGTAGTGCCCTCTGTTTCCGCACCGGCTCCTGCCCCTGCTCCGGCTCCTGCTCCGCCAGCCCCGTCTCAACCCGCACCCACCACCCCGTCTTTCTATACAGATACCAGCTCTTCAGCCCAACCAGCTAAACCGGCACCGGCCTATACTGGCGGCGCCGCACCTGTCAAAGTAGAACACCTTAAAAACGGTGCCACCCTTACCACCACAGCCTCCGGTGCCGAGATCGAGCAGATGCCCGGCCATAGTGCCTACCAGGTAAAGGCGCCGGTCATAATTGGCCCGCGGGCCCTGGATGACTCCAGCTCAGCTAACGCCGGTGCTGTAGTAGCGCCGCCCCGTCAAATACACTACGGCGGCCGAATGTTAGAAGAATAAAAATCTAGTGATTGATGTAAACGGTGCCGTCTTCGGCCGGCTTGCTAGATTTTAGGGATTGTTCCAGCCGGGCGTTCTCGGTTTCTAGTTGAGCCAGCCTTTGTTTCTGGCGGGCCAGCAGTTCTTCTTCGGCCTGCTGGGCTTGTTTTTTAGCGCTGTTTAACGCCGCATCCTCGCCGCTATTGATGGTGGCCAGGTAGGCGTCTATGCCGCCCAAGGAGTTAACATCAATCAAATGGCCGCCGTCGAGTACATAAATGACATCCATCAAGCTAAGCAGGGCTTTGCGGTGCGTCACCATCAGCACGGTTTTGCCGGCAATCAGCTGACCGATTGAGTCTCTGATAAAGTTCTCGCTTTTACTATCCAGCGCGGCGGTTGGCTCGTCCATGCAGATAATCTTGGAATTTTTAATCAGCCCGCGGGCGATGGCAATCCGCTGGCGCTGGCCGCCGGATAGGGCGCTACCGCCTTCGCCTACACCGGTTTGCAGGCCTAGCGGTAATCGATCGGTAAACTCTTTAACGTTGGCTACAGCAATAACCGATTCGATTTCCGGCATGGTAATTTGCCTATAAACGTCGCCGTCCAGCAGATTATCCAGCACTGTGCCGGAGAATAACTGCGGCGTTTGGCTTATCCAAGCGATATTTTGCCTTAGCTCCTTTAGAGATACCGACTGAACATCAACATTATCAATTAATACCCGCCCGGCCGTAGGCTCTATGAATAAAGGCAGTAGCTCTAAAATTGTGCTTTTGCCGGCGCCGCTGGGGCCAATGATGGCCGCTTTTTGGCCGGGCTCGATAACTAGGTTTACATTGCTCAACACCATGGTGTCACCATAGCTATAGCTGACATTTTGAAATTCTATCCGGCCAGAGGTTATCGGCAGATGATTTTCGCCGCGCAGTTCTTCCACACCCTCGTGGTCGCTTAAAACTTCGTAAACCCGGCTGACGTCAACCAGTTTTTGATTGCGGGCGGCGATTTCGGTAGCCAGTGTCTCTACGGGCCCTAGAAGGTAGCCCATATAAGTCATAAAAATTAGTAGCTGGCCCAAGGTCATTTCAGCGTTTAAGGCCGCTGAACCGCCCAGGTACATAACGGCTGAAGTGCCTAAGATAATCAGTAGGCTGTTGGTAGATTGGTAAAAATGGCTCAGCACCATACCTTTGCGCGTTAGCCAATAGCTTTTCCACCACAGCTGGTTAACCTTCTCCATCTGTTTCTCTTCCAGATTAAAAGACTGTACGGTTTCAGCGTTATCAACCGACTCGGTGATGCTAGCCGAGGTTTTGGTATTAACCTGCGAAATCTGTTGGGCTAGCCGGCCCAGCGGCGGGCCAAAGACCCTTATCAAAAGAAATAAAAACGGAATGACAATGACGCTGATAATAGTCAGACCAAAATTAAAGGTCATCATTATAGCTATAATTCCCAAAATCATGACTATTGATTGGATGATGCTGGAAGTGGTATCCAGCACCAGGCCGCCCAGGCTGTTAGTTAAGATATTCTGGCGGTAAATGTAGTCGCCCTTAGCCAACCGCTCTTGGTGGTGGAGCGGCAAATGCAGGATGTGCCGAAATGACTCGGCTTTGATGTCCCGGTTTAGCCAAAAGCTGAGCCTAAGAACCACGAAGTCGTGAAGTAGGCCAAAAACGGCACTCAAAATGAAGATTAAAATCGTCAGCAGGGATGTGATTAAGATTAGCTTGGGGGTGTGAGTATACTGCGCTAACGGCCCTGGAGCCTTGATATTGCCGAAGGCAGAGTCCACCATGATTTTAGTCGGCCAAGGTTTAAGCAGGGTAGTGGCTGATAAAACTACGCCCATCGCCGAGACGGCCACTACCGCCGGCAATGCTTTATGGCGGTAACGGGCCAGCCACTGTTTAAAATCGGTTTTCTTTTGCAGGCGGCCGTGGGCGTTTAGCCAGGCGTTTAAGGCCTCGTTGACTAAAGTTTCCGGCCAGCCGGCCCGTTGGAGGGAAGCCGCAATATACTGCGGCGGCGTGCCGCTGGCGATAGCACGCTCAATGGCCTCGTAGATTTGGGGCATCATGGGCGGAAGGTCCCTCTTAGCATTAGCGTTATTATATCTGAAGACAGGCCGCTAAAGAATGCCCAAATTAGCTAGTAGTGCGGAGACTAAATCTCAAATTCAGCCAAAATCGGCAAATGGTCGGAAAATTTGGTCGAAATAATCTGGCTGGATAAAACTTTGATATCCGGCGTAGTGAAAATATAGTCGACCCGCCAATCCAGCCCCTTAACGTCGAAACCGAGAAATGAAAACGGGATGGTGCTAAAGCTGGGCTCGGTCTCATCCGGTCCGGCCGAGACAAAACGGCTCTTCAGCTCTTTTATAATTTTGGTGTCTTTGGTGGAGTTAAAATCGCCGGTTATGACGAAGCGGGACTTCTGGGTGCCTACGGCGGTCATTAACTTTTGCAGTTGGGCCAGCCTATCGGGCGTGTCGGCAAAATTAGGCGCGAAGGATAGGTGCGTAGTGCCGACGGTAAGCGGCCGGCCTTCAATGTTAACTACTGCTTCTACGTAGATTCGCTGTTCGCTCTTATTATTGGACGTTGGGTTAGGGCCGCTCCATAATTCAACTTTTTTCTTGGCCGTCATGGGGAAGTTAGAAAATATGCCGTTACCTAGGTTTAGTTCCTCGCCGGAGGCGCCCAGTATGTTAGCCGGCTCAAAATAATGCTCAGCAAACATTTGCGCCAATTGGGTAAGTGCATGATTGGAGTGCGCGCCCTCACCGCCAAGCTCTTGAACGCAGAGGATGTCGGGCTTAATTTCTTTAACTAGCGAGGCAATATTCTCGGCCTTTTCTTCGTACAAAATGTTCCAGTGTAGTAAGCTTACAGTTTTCATAGCTGGTATTATAACCTTTGATGTGAGCAGTTTTTATTTTTATGATTTAGAGACTAGCGGTGTGAGTCCGCGCCGCGACCGCGTTATGCAGTTTGCCGGCCAGCGCACCAACCGCGACTTAAAGCCCATCGGCCAGCCGGATAATTTCTTAATTAAGCTGACGGCGGATATTTTGCCGGACCCGTACGCTGTTTTAATTACCGGTATAACACCTCAGCAAACTTTGGCTAGCGGCATAACCGAGGCCCAATTTCTCCGCCACTTTACAGATAAAATTGCCACGTCCGACACTATCATCCTGGGCTTTAACAATGTGCGGTTTGATGATGAGTTTATGCGCTTTATGCTGTGGCGCAATTTTTACGATGCCTACGAGTGGCAATGGAAAGATGGCTGTTCGCGCTGGGACTTGCTGGATTTAGTGCGCATGACGCGGGCCCTACGCCCCGACGGCATCAAGTGGCCGTACGCGCCCGATGGCAAGCCTACCAACCGCCTGGAATTTCTAAGCGCCGTCAATAAACTGACGCACATCAACCCGCATGACGCACTTAGCGATGTGATGGCCGCCATTGATGTGGCCCGGCTGATTAAAGCTAAACAGCCTAAACTGTTTGATTACCTGCTTAATGTAAGAGGCAAACAAAAAGCCGCGGCCCTAGTGGGCCGCGGCGAGCCATTAATCTATACCAGCGGCAAATATTCTTCTGAACATGCACACACCACGCTGGCCGTAAAGATAGCCGACCACCCGGACCGGAGCGCGGCCATTGTCTACGACCTTCGCATTGATCCGAAAGACTTTGCTGAATTATCGCCAAAAGAGCTAGCCGAAAAATGGAGCGCCTACGGCAAAGACGCACCGTACTTCCCAGCCAAGGTCCTAGCTTATAATAGGTGTCCGGCTGTGGCGCCGGCTAACGTGCTGGATGCTAAAAGCGCCAAACGCCTGGATTTGTCAGAGGCTAAAATCGCCAAACACTTAAAGGCCTTGCCGGAGGATTTTGGTGATAAATTAGTGCGGGCGTTGGAACTTATAAATAAAGAGCGCCAGACCGAGATGGTGGTTGACCCGGCCAAAGTCGATGAACAGCTGTATGACGGTTTTGTGAATGGTGCTGACAAGCTAAAAATGAGTGCCGTCCGGGCGGCTAGTGCCGAAGCGATTGACGGTCTTCACATTGATTTTAATGATGATAGGTTAAATGCGCTTCTGCCGCTCTATAAAGCCAGAAACTTCCCAGCCAGTCTTCAGCCGGATGAAAAGGCGGCCTGGGATAAATTTAAAACACAAAAACTAACTGGCGGTAAAGTTGACTTGCTGGCGCAATATTTCAAAAAACTGGATGAACTTAGTAGTAGGCCCGCTCTAGCGGACGCCGAAAAATTCGTTCTTGAGGAACTTCGGCAATACGGGGGGTCGGTGAAACCAGCCAGCTGGCGCCCAGCCGCCCCAGCCGCCACCAAGCGCGGTGGCGCAAAATAATCAGCCCATATGGTGCGTGAGTTATCCTAAAAACCAGGTGCCGGCGCCGAATAATTATCAGGCAAAAAGCTAGCAGGACCAGCAAAATTTCCGAGAAACTTAAGGTTAGATTAGTGTCCGGAACCTGACCTAAAACCAGCAAATACTCCAGCACGGAGGCCTCCCAGGCTGACGCCCAGCCGTTTATTGAGCCGATTTAATTTACGATTAGCCCGTCGCCTGGCCCGCAGAATATTCTCCTGGCGGCGTCTGACACTGCGGCGGATAAGCATCTTAGCTCGGCGGTATTTACGCCTCGGCAAGATATAGACAGCGAATATGACTGCCCGCCGGGCACGGCGGATTCGAAATAGGGTTCGGCGCTTAAACCGCCTAAGCGCCAGGCAGGCGGCAATGACTGTGCCCCGGTAAGCCCTCTTTATAGCCATACGGATGTGGCGTTTTTGGCGGCGCTCCCAGACGGCCAGGCGGTAACGGCGAAGTTTGATAAAGGTGCGGGTTATCCGGCGGTACCGGCGGTAGTTGACACCGGCCCGGCGGCGGGCCCACTTTAGCCAGCGTACAATCTGGCGGTGACGGATTTTCTCTTCTTGGTACAAAGCAATGGCCAGAAAAACCAGCATTAACTCATCAAAGGTGAGGTAAAAACCGGTGCCGGGTACCCGGCCCAATATCAATAGAAAGTCCAGCATCACTCCTCCTTTATCCGCTTAGATTATTTGACGGATAAGCTGGCTATTACTTTTTAGCGCCCATGCTTTAATAGGATTTTAACACTTAGTTGCTCTTTTTTCAATATTAATATCTGGCTAAGACGCTTATTGTTTTTGATTTCACTTGTGGATAAAGCTTTGACAGGGGTGGTTAAGTTAGAGATAATCATGCTAAAGCTAAAAAAACAAAAAGAGGAAAACAAAATGGCCGATGAAAAAGATCCTAACCAAGCTCCGCCACCTAACGAACTGTTAACACCGGCCGAACCCCCACAGGCTCAGCCAGGGGAGGTTGTTGGCCCCCAGCAGTATGCTGGCGAAGATGAGGTTCAAGCCGCCCAGCCCGATCCTTACCAGGGCAACGATGAGCATTCTATGCAGGCCGCCCGAGACGGCATGCCCGGCTTCGAGGCTGTACCAGGGGATATGGGCACCACAGCCCAAGGTCTGGGTAATGTTGCCGCCAGTGGCGCCACCAAGATTCCCGTCACAGACGGAAATGTCTTGCCGCCCCAGCCTACAGCCGAGCAACAACAGACTTGGGATGAAGGACGCGCCCAAAACCAGCAGGAATGGGAAAAAATCGCCGAAGAGCGTAATAAATCCAGGGGCCTAATTGGTAGGCATCGCGACGGTGCGCCCACGGCCATGGACGTAGCACATGAAGAGGCGCTGAAGCTAGATGATGGTATAGATTCAAGACTGATGACCGGGCGTGAGCAGAAGTTCGACACTGATGTGCCTTACGATGAACGAGAGCCTATCACCACCAGGCAAGAAATGGTCAATACCCTTGAATCTGAAAAGAGGCTGGGCTCTGTATTCAATCCAAAAAGGAATTACGATATTTGGGACAAAAATCGAAACTGGGCCAGAAACCAAGAGAGACTTGATACTAAAATGGCACCCATCATTCAAGAAATAAGCTCGGCGCTTGCGAACGGAGAATTTGATGCGGCAGGGGAGGCTTACTTGCCTTACACATTCGAACTGAGAGATTATATCGAGCGAAAAATCAGCCCACAGTTATCTGAACTGGCCAGCCGGCTAATAATAGAAGGTAATTCACCTAAACTTGCAGAATTGCTACAGACACCTTTCGGATTAATGCTGTTTCGAGAAAATCTAAAGGTAAGTGACGAGCAGTTAAGGGCTCCGGAGATAATTAAAGTTGTAACTAATAGAGCCGCGGAGTTCATTAAAAACACGTTTGATCGTAATGACCCCGAGCGCGCCGGTGGGACAGGCATGATATTCAGATTGGAAAATCGGCTTAAAGCTTTATCTAATATCGGCGCGATGAATCTGGGCGAGATCCTGGAAGCGCCGCAGACCAGGTTAGCTGCGGTCGATGCCGTCGTGGACTGGGGCATATTATACGACCGAGGCAAGCCAGCTCCCCCTGAAGGCTGGTGGCCGGTGGAACAGTTTGCCAAGTTAGGGCTTACATCACCAGAGGAAATTGCAAACTCTCACCAATACAAAGAAGTCGTAAAACAGGAAGTCCTAAAGCAGGTAAGCAGCGCTAACCCACAGAATGAAAGATATGGACGCGAGCCAAGCGTCCATAAATTCAAAAGTGTTTTTGTCAAAATAGATAAGTGGGGGGTAAACGCCAAGGAGGTGGCAAGCTGGTCGGAAACCAAAGAGGCGGTAGAAAAGTTTTTTGCCTCTGCTACCGAAGAGATGGCTGGCATTAGGGAGAACTGGGGAATTGAATACAGTGAAAATGCCTTTAACGGATACTTAGAGAAACTCAAGACGTTAGAACAGGCGGGATTGGTAACCCAAGAAGACATATTGGCGCACAGTGAATTCGTAAAAGCAATGCAAGCCAGGCTCACTGCGATAAGAGAAAATGCCGAAGCCAGGAAAGAAGCCTCACTTGAACAGAGCAGGCGGCTTAGAGAAAACGCGGACAAGCCCGTCAAGAAATACGAAATGATGGCTGAAGCCGGCAGAGAGATTGGCCTAGCCGCCTAGGTCTTCAAAAAGTCTTTATTTTCAGGTATAATAATTGGCCGCAGTGGCTGAGTTTATATCTATTAAAGGTGCGCGTGAGCACCCCGACACCAAGAGCTTGAAACTCTGTAATCTGGTTGCAGACTACTGCGCTCAGGTTTTGGTGTGGGGCAGGTAACCATAAGATGAATGATTTCATATCTATTCGCGGGGCCCGCGAACACAACTTGAAGAATATTGACGTGGAGATTCCGCGCGGCAAGCTGGTGGTCATTACCGGCCTGTCCGGCTCGGGCAAATCTTCTCTTGCTTTCGACACCATTTATGCCGAGGGCCAGCGCCGCTATGTAGAATCTCTCTCCGCTTATGCCCGGCAGTTTTTGGGCTTGATGGAAAAGCCGGATGTAGACCAGATAGATGGTCTTAGCCCGGCCATCAGCATTGATCAAAAATCTACCAGCCGTAACCCGCGTAGTACCGTAGCTACCGTGACTGAAATCTATGATTACCTGCGCCTACTGTTTGCCAGAACCGGCACACCGCATTGCCCGGTCTGCGGCAAACCGGTTACCCGCCAAACCTCTCAGGGTGTAATCGATGTGATAGGACAGTCCTCTCACAAAGGGGGCAGGATGATGATTTTGGCGCCGGTGGTTATCGACAAAAAAGGCGAATTTCAGCACATCCCCGAGCAGTATATGCGGGCCGGCTTTGCGCGTGCCCGGGTGGACGGCGTAATTTATGCGCTAGATGAATTCCCGGTCCTGGATAAAAAATATAAGCACAACATCGAGATAGTGGTAGACCGGCTGGTAAATGATGAGGATAGCCGGAGCCGGCTGGCCCAAAGCATTGAGCAGGCTTTTGATATCAGCGACGGCCTTCTGATAATCAATGACGCCGATCAAAAGAGTGATGCACTTTATTCACTAAAGTACGCCTGTGTTGATCACCCTGACGTAGCCATTCCCGAACTCGAACCCAGAACCTTTAGCTTTAACAATCCGCACGGCGCTTGCCCGGTCTGCACTGGCCTAGGTAGCCGGCTAGAAGTTGACCCAGAGCTGGTGATACCAAATGGGCGATTAACCATTGCCGAGGGCGCCATCCGCCCCTTTAACCGCATAACCGTGGATGCTTGGTATATGAAAAAACTGCAGGCGGTAGCGGAGCGCTATGGCTTTTCTTTGCACGAGCCAACGGCTGAATTATCAGAGGAGCAAATGCGGATAATAATGTACGGCAGTGGCAATGAGACTTACCGCATAAAGCTAGCACCGGGGCGGAGTTTTGAAACTACTTATGAGGGTGTGGTGCCCAGCCTGGAGCGTCGGCACCGTGAGACCGAGAGCGATTTTGTCCGCCGCGACATAGAGCGATTTATGCAGGAAAAGCCCTGCCATGCTTGCCTTGGCCGGCGGCTTAAGCCGGAAGTTCTGGCCGTAACTATAGGGAAGCAAGGCGGCGCCGGGCAAAGGGGCTGGTCGATTATGGATATTTGTGAACTTAGCATCGATGAAGCTCTGGAATTTTTCAAAAACTTAAAACTAAATCCAGCTCAGGAATCTATCGCCAAACAAATCTTAAAAGAGATAAATGCCCGGCTTAAATTTATGGTAGATGTGGGGCTCAATTATTTAACGCTAGCCCGGAGCGCCGTTAGCCTGTCCGGCGGCGAGGCCCAACGCATCCGTCTGGCTACCCAAATCGGCTCCGGCCTGCAGGGTGTTTTATATGTGCTGGACGAGCCCAGTATTGGTCTGCACCAGCGTGATAACGACCGCCTGCTTAAAACGCTGGAGCGCCTGCGCGATATCGGGAACAGCGTGGTAGTGGTAGAGCACGATGAAGAAACAATCCGCCGGGCCGACTATGTAATAGATGTGGGTCCCGGAGCCGGCATCCACGGCGGAAAGGTAGTGGCTACTGGCACGCCGGCGGCGCTGGCTAAAGCCAAAGCCAGTGTGACGGCTGAGTTTATAAGCGGCAAGCGGGCGATTGCACACCCTAAAAAACGCCGGACAGGTAACGGCAAACAGCTGGTTATTAAAGGCGCCCGCGAAAATAATCTGAAAAATATTAATGTCGCTATTCCGCTTGGCATGCTGGTGGCGGTCAGTGGTGTGTCTGGCTCCGGCAAATCCAGCCTAATAAATGACATCTTAGCTAAAGAACTATCGGCTAGACTAATGCGGGCGCAGACGGTGCCCGGCCGGCACGATGATATTGAGGGCATTAAACAATTAGATAAAGCTATAGTCATAGACCAATCACCGATCGGCCGCACACCGCGGTCTAACCCGGCCACCTACACGGGCGTATTTACGCCTATCCGCGAACTGTTTGCCGGCATGCCGGAAGCTCGTCTGCGCGGCTATAGCCCAGGGCGCTTTAGCTTCAATGTCAAGGGCGGACGATGTGAAAACTGCGCCGGTGACGGTGTGATTAAAATTGAAATGCACTTTTTGCCGGATGTCTATGTGCCGTGCGAGGTCTGCCACGGCCAGCGCTATAACCGCGAGGCGCTGGAGATTCACTATAAAGGCAAAACCATTGCCGATGTGCTGGCTATGACCTGCGAGCAAGCCCTCCAGTTTTTTGAAAACATCCCGGCTATCGCCAGAAAACTGCAAACGCTGGTGGATGTTGGCCTTGGCTATATTACTCTCGGCCAGCCAGCCACAACTTTGTCCGGCGGCGAGGCTCAAAGGATTAAGCTAGCCAGTGAGCTGTCTCGCCGGCCCACCGGGCGGACACTTTATATCTTAGACGAGCCGACCACCGGCCTGCATATGGCTGATGTTGAGAAGCTCCTGCATGTTTTGCATGCTCTGGCTGATGCGGGCAATAGCTTAATTGTCATCGAGCATAACCTAGATGTGCTGAAAAATGCCGACCATATTATAGATATGGGCCCGGAAGGCGGCGAGGCCGGCGGCCAGGTGGTAGCCGAGGGCACACCGGAACAAGTCGCCAAAAATCCAAAGAGCTTTACCGGCCAGTTCCTTGGGCGCTTGCTAAATTAAGCAAAATCTACATATTTTTTTTCAGGGAACGGGTTAAAGATAGAAGATATTCTTCTAGTTGTTCCTCGGTCACCCTATGGGCTTTTTTCAGACGTCTCTTCGCATATTTGCTCTGGCACTGACTGCACATGGCGAAACTACCATCTTGGTGTACTGAGCATTTCGCACATAATTTCACCGCAAAACGAAAATTTTCAATTTCTAGTGGACTCATTTCTTCTCCTTATTTAAGTTCCATCCAACAAAAAAGCCCTTGCTTTCGCAAGGACTGATTAGTCGCTGAATTATATTATACACCAACGCTAACAAGAATCCGTTAAGAACGATCTTTGCTTTTGCGTCTAAATAGAATGCTTAACTCTTCTTTTAGGGCGGCGCCGATCTCAGCCCGGTGAGAACGATTTTTAACAAGCTCAAAAATTACACTGCCAAAAGTCAGTACCAGCGCTATCAGCACCAAATATTTTATATAAGAATCCAAGCTGGGTACTTTCTGGCCAATCCAATAGCTAAGCAAAACTAGGCCGGCGCCCCACAGCACCCCGCCAATAATATTGAAAAACATAAAGGTGCGGGCCTGCATTTTGCCAATGCCGGCAATTAGCGGCACTACGGTACGGACCACGGCGATAAAGCGGGCAAACAGTACCGTGCGCCAGCCGTGTTTTTTAAAGAAACCCTCGGTTTTAAACATATAATCTTCCCGGAATAAAAGGCCCTTTTTCTGCTTAAAAATGCGCGGGCCGGCAGTGCGGCCAATATAATAGCCAACTTGATAACCCAGCAAGGTGGCGATAATTACAGAGAAAATCAGCCAGCCCAAGGGCAGTTTATGCTGGCTGGCAAAAACGCCTCCGGCTATCAGCAGAGTGTCACCAGGCAGAAGCAGACCAAGCAGAAAGGCACTTTCAGCAAAAATAACTAAAGCAATAATAATTAAACTGCCGGCTTCAAGAATGCTGTGTACGTCTAACACTTAATTAATTGTAAAATAAACACCTAAAATCTGATATAATATCATCAGATTAAGAACAGAGGTTCATTTTTTTATGCCCAGTGTTGACGATCCGGTAAAGCTCAAAGAGCGCGAAATTTTAGGCAAGGGCCTGGCTAAAGTCCGTAAAGAAGGCCTGGTGCCAGCGGTTATTCATAACCACGGCCAAGAGTCAGTTCACGTTATGGCGCCGGAGACCGAGCTAACCAAAATCTACCTAGCCGCCGGTAAGCACCACCCCCTGGAACTGCATGTGGGCTCAAAGCACTTTTTGGCCCTAATTAAAGATGCCCATTTTCATCCTGTAAAGCGGCGTCTTCAGCATGTTGTTTTTCAGGCAATCCGGCGTGACGAAAAGGTTGAAGCTGAGGTGCCGATTCGCTTAGACGGCGAAATCCCGGCCGAGAAGATTGGCCTAATGATTCTGCATCAGTTAGATAGCGTACAAGTGGAGGCTTTGCCGCAAGACTTGCCGGATGTATTAACAGTTAATGCCGAGGCACTGGCCGAACTGCACGATAAAATCACTGTAGCCGATCTTAAAGTGCCATCAGGGGTAACTATTTTAACGGAAACAGATTATCCTATTGCCACCGTCGTTGAAACCAAGGCTCAAATTTCTGAAGAAGCTGAAGAGGGTGAACTGACACCTGAAGAAGCCGCCGCTGAAGCCGAGAAGGCTGAAGGCGGGCAAGGCGACACCGGCAACGCTCCGGCGGGGGCTGAAAAAGAAGCCGCCGGCCAGCAAGCGCCTGACAGTAAATAGTTCTTTTGCTAAGAACCAAAACCTATTGTTACTTTGGGCCGCCAAAGTAACCAAAGCTCTCGGCCTGCTTCAAAAACTTGATGCTCACTAAAGCTAGAAAATAGCTTGCCTAAAGAGCGCCTCCTAAAGATTGCCACCGGCAATCTTTAGTCGTTAAACATGCTTTATGCACCCAAGGGCGCTATTTTCTTAGCCTAGCTCACTTCAGGTATTTGAAGGTGGCCGACCTTGACTCAAAATGCCGACATAAAACATATTCGACCTTTCGATTTTCGTTGTGTTCAAAAGTCGGGCATGCGAAGCTGACTTGACCGGATGAGTGTAAAACAGTCTGGGCTTGGCCTCCTGAAGATGTTTGACGAATAAATTAGCCAGCGGCTAATTTATGAGGAGTTCTTCAGGCGAAGACTGCTTTTACTATCAGCCGCAAGTTCAGCGGAGCCCGCCCGAGAGCTTTACCCAACTTTGGCGGTCCAAAGTTGGAAGTGATATCTACTCTTCCAGGAAGCCGCCGGACTGGTGGCTCCATAGGCGGGCGTAAACACCTTTTTTAGCGAGTAGCTCTTTGTGGCTACCCTGCTCGGCGATCTCGCCATCCTCTAAAACGATAATCCTATCCATTTTTTGGATAGTGCTTAGCCGGTGGGCAATGATGATGGTAGTTTTATCTTCCATCAATTTCCAAAGAGCGTCTTGAATCAGTAGCTCGCTCTCACTGTCCAGCTGGCTAGTAGCCTCATCCAGCACTAAAATCGGTGCGTTTTTAAGCATGGCCCGGGCAATGGCAACGCGCTGTCTTTGGCCGCCGGACAGTTTTACGCCGCGCTCGCCAACCAACGTGCCGTAACCGTTGGTCAAGATACGGATAAACTCGTCGGCGTGCGCCAGGCTAGCCGCTTTTTCAATTTCAGATTGGTTGGCGCCAGGCTTACCATAGGCAATGTTTTCAGCTAAAGAGCGGTGAAACAGCAAAGGTTCCTGCGGCACATAGGCTACTTCCCGGCGTAAATCATCCTGCGTAATTTCAGCTATATTTTGGCCATCTATT
This sequence comes from Saccharimonadales bacterium (SeqCode), assembly GCA_035717985.1. Classification (GTDB taxonomy): domain Bacteria; phylum Patescibacteriota; class Saccharimonadia; order Saccharimonadales; family UBA10212; genus DASTHW01. The sequence continues at coordinate 33,154 of DASTHW010000014.1, forward strand.
AATATTTGGCCGCTGTCAATGTCGGAAAATCTTAGTAGAATTCTAGTTAGCGTAGTTTTGCCGGAGCCGGAATGGCCGACTAAGCCAACTTTCTCGCCGCCGGCGATTGCCAGATTAAAGTTGGCAAAAATAGCATCACCGGCGCCCTCATGAGTAAAGCTAACATTTTTAAATTCAATCCTGCCTTTTTTAACACGTAGCGGCTTAGGCTCGGCCGGGTCTTTGACTTCCGCTGGTATGTCTAGGATAGCTACCATGTCGCGGGCGTCGCCCAGGGAGCGGTTGTAGTTACGCAGGGCGCTGTTACTGAATTGAAACAGTTGTGAGGTAATGCCGGCGGTGTAGTTCAAGATTAGAAAAACGGTACCGATATTGGCGCCAAAATTTACTACGCCAATTACCGCTACGGCAAAAGACAGAGCTGAAATCACACTAACTACAGCCGAAAAGTAGCTTTGTTGTTTTTGGTGACCGCGCATCAGCGCCAGCAGGCCGTCGTGGGTGGTGGACGTAATTTTGGCAAAAGCCTTATTTTCGTATCCTTGGCCGGCAAAGCTTTTAACGTTCATGACATTGGTTACAACGTCGGCCAGGTAGCCGGTTTGGGCGCTCTCATCGGCGGCGTGCTTAGCACTCAATCGTCGTACGGCGCGGGTTACAAAAATAGCGCTAATCACATACAAAATTGAAAAGAATAGCAGAAGCACCACAAACAGCGGTGCTCGGCCGGCTAAAATTATGGCCGCAAAAATTAGGCTAACAGCTAGAGGCAAAACCTGAAAGATAGTAGTATCGGCCAGGCGGATGTAGGAGCCCATCAATTTGTTAGTCTGGCTCACCAGCGAGCCGGAAAAGCGGTTAGCATGGAAGCCCATGCTCATACTCATTAGGTGATCAAATACCCGCCGGGCAATATCCTGCTCAACTTTACCCTCCAGCGTCCAGGCAAAGCGGTCAACAATCCGCCAGGCCACCACACCGCCAAACAGTACCAGAGCGGCATAAGCGATAATGTCGCCGCCAAAACTGCTCCAAACATGGTTACGAACATAGTCGTGCGTGCTTAGGCGGTTTAAAACCTCAGCCAAAATCAGTGGAGGCAAGAACTGGTTAACCAACACCGTCAGCGGCACAGTAACTAGCAAGCCCACCAGCTGACGGCGCCAGCGGGTTACACAGTGCCAGTAAAAGGACACAATACGGCTTGTCTCGTTTTTGTCGACTTGCAAGGATAGCGGCCTCCTGCCGCGTTCATTATCGGCTAATTTTTAAATTAATTTTTTAGGGAAGAGTTAAAGGCCAGCTTTAGAGCGGCCTATAAAATTTGAGATTGTGTTTAACATTTGGCCGCTCCTTTCTAGCGCTTGATTAGTAATTATCAAAAAGTATAACAGCTTATTGTTAAAAGAAAAAGCGGATGATTAGAATACTTAACAAGTCAAGTATTTGCCGGTAGCGCTATAATATAAGAGTGAACAAACTCGAGGAAAAGTTAAAGACGCTTCCCGTTGGACCGGGGGTCTATTTTCATAAGGACACCGGCGGCGAGATTATTTATATTGGCAAGGCCGCCAGTCTTAGAAATAGAGTTCGCCAATATTTTCAGGCTAGCCGCGCCCGCGACCCTAAAACTGACATTCTGATTAGCGAAATCGCCGATACGGAGTGGCGCGAGGTGGCTACCGAGGCCGACGCTCTATTTTTGGAAGCCGAGCTGGTGCGGCGCTACCAGCCAAGATTTAACATTTTACTCAGGGATGATAAAAGCCTGCAGTTCATCAGGATTGATTATAAAAGTGACTATCCCACGGTCAGGCTGGTGCGCCGGCCATTGGATGATGGGGCTGAGTATTTTGGCCCCTATGTCAACGGCCTGGCGGTAAAAAAGGCCCTGCGTTATCTAAGGCGGGCCTTTCCGTATGCCATCAGCCGGCCAAACGGTCAAAAAAGAGCTAACCTTTATTATCACTTGGGCCTAGACCCGGGACTAGAAGAAGGCAAGACCAGCCTAGCAGATTACCGGGCGGACCTGCGTAAATTAATGCAGTACCTGCGGGGCGAGCGGGTGGCGCTGACCCGCCAAATTGAGCGCGATATGAAAAAGGCCGCCCGGGCCCGCGACTTTGAAGCGGCCGTAGGCCTGCGCAACCGCCTGTTCTGTCTGCAGGCCCTGAACCGGCAAATTTTATTTAGCGACAAAGAAAATGCTGAGCTGGAGCGCGACCATGCCCTCATCCAGCTGGCACAGCTTTTAGGTAGCGAGGGTCCGCTGAGGCGAGTGGAGGGTTTTGATATAAGCCACATGCAGGGGTCTGATACGGTAGCCAGTATGGTGGTATTTATTGGCGGCGTGCCGGATAAGGCCAGTTACCGCAAGTTTAAAATGCGCCTGCCTGGTAATGATGATTTTGCTCACATGGCCGAGACTATCCGCCGCCGCCTGCGTGAAGAAAATGTTAAAAAATGGCCCCTGCCGGATCTAGTTTTAATTGACGGCGGTAAAGGCCAGCTGTCAGCGGCCATAGCCACCCGCGACGAGGCGGAACTAGCTAAACTGCCGTTTATTGGGCTGGCTAAAAGGGAAGAAGAAATAATTATTAACCGCCAGGCCAGCCTGCCGGAACTCGACGTTGAGCAAATTCAAAAACAGACTCAGTCGCTAGGCGGCTGGTGTCAGGTAGAGCCGGATTACCTAACCATCTCTTTGCCAGTCAACTCGCCGGTGGTTAAACTGCTCCAGCGCATCCGCGATGAAAGCCACCGCTTTGCCGTTAGTTACCACAGCACGCTTAAGCGCGGCCGGATGACCACCAGTCTGCTGGAAGAAATCCCCGGCATCGGCCCGGCCAGCCGCAAAAAATTGATAAGAAAATTTGGCTCAATGCGTGGTGTCAGCACAGCCAGTCCGGCCGAGATTGGTGCAGTTATCGGCCCGGCCAAGGCTAAGACTGTAGCCAGTTGGCTATCAGCCCGAAAAGTTTAAAACCAAGCTGTTAAAATAAGCATATGCTGTTTCGTTTTTTAGTGCGCTGGCTGGTTTGCATTTTAGGTTTATATATTGCCGCCGGCCTGCTGGGCCATAATCATTTGAGTCTAGGCGACAGCTGGCTAGACGCCGTGGGCGCCGGTTTTGTGCTGGCCATAGTTAACATGGTGGTGAAGCCGGTTTTAGTTATCTTGTCCATTCCGGCACTGGTGCTGAGCCTGGGTCTGTTTCTAATTATCATTAACGGCGTGGTGATATTAATTGCCAGCTGGCTGGACCAGGCCCTGTTTGTTGAAAATTTTGGTGTGGCGATTCTAGCCGGTCTAATCATGGGCTTAGTAAATTTCTTAGCAGGCCTTATACTGGAGAGTATATAAATGAGTATTTGGAACTACATTACAATCGTTAGCTCTGTCCTGCTGGCTATTTTGATTTTGATTCAGACCAGGGGCGCTAGCCTGGGCGCCGGCCTGGGCGGCTCCGGCGAGATTAATACTGTCCGCCGCGGTTCTGACAAAAGCCTGCATCAATTAACCATTATTTTGGTGCTAATTTTTGCGGCCAGCATCATTGTGGGTATAAAGGTTCAATAATTTTAAGAGACATTGGCGGTGGTTGATAGTCAAACAAGGCGGCGCCTGACCAGAAAGTTCCGACGGCGCCAAAAAACAGCTACCGAGGCGGCTCAGCAGATGGGCCAGCAGGCCGATGACAGCATCGAGCGCCTGCTGATTAGGCGGTTTGGCCGGCTGGCGGCCGTGCGGCGGTTTGTGACCTTATGGATTTTACTTTTTGTACTTCTAGCTTTTGCTACTTATTTTCAAATGAGGAGCCTGACCGGCTATTACCAGGTGCTAAAGCCCACGCCGGGCGGGATTTATAACGAGGGTTTAATCGGTACTTTCACTAACGCCGACCCGCTTTATGCTACCGGCACGGCCGATGCCGCCGTTAGCCGGCTGGTTTTCTCCGGCCTATTTAAATATGACGACCACAACCAGCTAACCGGCGATTTGGCGCAGAGTTGGAGTACCAGCGCCAATGCTGATCAATACACTGTTAAGCTACGCCCCGGCGTCCGCTGGCAAGACGGCAAGCCGTTTACGGCCGATGACGTGGTGTTTACCTATAAAACCATTCAGGATATTAATGCTCAGTCGCCACTGTTCTCCAGCTGGCAGGGAATTACCGTTAGCAAAATAGATAATTTCACCGTTAAATTTGTTTTGCCCAACCCCTTAAGCTCTTTTCCGTACTCGCTGACTAACGGTATTGTGCCCCAGCATTTGCTGGCTAAAATTCCGCCGGAAGAACTGCGCAGTGCTGGTTTTAACTCGGCGCCAATTGGCACTGGGCCGTTTGAGTGGAAATTTGTAGATGTTAGCGGCACCAGCTCAACCGACCGCGAGCAACGCATAACCCTGGCGGCTTACCGTAACTATTATGCTGGACCGCCCAAGCTGGACGGCTTTAACTTGATAACTTTTAGTGACGATAAACAAATGCTTTCGGCTTTTGAGAAAAAGCAGTTGAACGCTATGAGCGGGCTAGAATCTCTGCCGGCAGATTTGTCTGGTGATAATTCGGTAGAGACGTACGTAACGCCGCTAACCAGCGCTGTGATGGCCTTTTTCAATAACTCGCAAACTGCGCTTAGCGACCCGGCCGTCCGCCAGGCGCTGGTCAGCGGCGTCAACCGCTCCCAGATTTCCCAGCTGGGCACTTATCCGCTGAGACTAGTCAATAGTCCATTACTAAAAAACCAATTGGGCTATGACTCATCTATTACCGAACTGCCATTTAATGCGGCTTATGCCAATCAGCAGTTAGATAAAGCCGGCTGGGCCCGCGGCGCCGGCGGTATTCGCTATAAAAACGGCCAGCCGCTGGCGCTGTCTATGGTCACGCAGGATACGGCCGAGTATTCAAGGATAGCCGGTTATCTGCAAAAGCAATGGCAAGCGCTGGGGGTTAAAGTATCGGTACAGTATTACAGCAGTGACGATTTGCAGAGCCAGGCCATTGCCGGCCACAACTATGACATTTTGCTTTACGGCATCAGTATTGGTGTAGATCCGGACGTTTATGCTTACTGGGACAGCTCGCAGGCCAGCCTTACCAGCCAGGGACACTTAAACCTTAGCGAGTATAAATCCTCGGCGGCTGACCAAGCGCTGGAGTTTGGCCGCACTAAAGCTGACCCAGCCCTTAGAGCCGCAAAGTATAAAGCTTTTCTTACCGCCTGGAAAAATGACGCGCCGGCACTAGCGCTTTACCAGCCCAATTACCTTTATATAACCCGTGGGCCGGTCTTTAATTTTCAGCGCCAAGCGGATAATGCCTCAACCGATAGATTTTATAACGTCAACGAGTGGATGGTCCGCCAAAAACTCCAAGACATCTAGTTAACTCAGTATATTTGGTGGGCGAAAGAGGACTTGAACCTCCACGAGCTTAAAGCTCACTAGCTCCTGAAGCTAGCGCGTCTACCAATTCCGCCACTCGCCCTGATTACCAAATAATTGTACTGATAGAGAGGTGCCTCCGGCAAGCCCGCCGGCTTAAATACCGAAAGCATAAATGCTATGATTAGACCGACGATAAAATATGTCTAAAATAGCCCAATACTTGCAGGAACATCTGATGGGGGAGGTGTCCGCCAGCCCGGAAGTACGCCGGCACTTTGCCCATGACGCCAGTATTTTAAGCCTGGCGCCGCAGGTAGTGGTTTACCCCAGAAACGAGAGTGATGTGCGCAAAACCGCCAGCTTTTGCTGGCAGTTGGCTGAGCGTGGCCGGCCCGTACCGCTAACTGCCCGCGGCGGCGGTAGTGACACCTCCGGTGCGGCGCTAAGCGCCGGCATAATGCTGGTCTTTCCGGCCCACATGAACAAAATCCTAGAGCTAGATCCTAAAAAAGAGCAGATTATCGTTGAGCCGGGCGCTACTTATGACAAGCTAGAGCAAACGCTTTTTACCCATGGTCTGTTTTTGCCGCCGTACCCGGCCAGCCAGCTGTACGCTACGGTTGGCGGCGGCATTGCCAATAATGCTATCGGCGAGAAGTCGGTCAAATACGGTGCCACCGGCGACTACGTAGAGCGGCTCCGTGTAGTGCTGGCTAACGGCGAGATTATCGAGACCGGCAAGCTAAGCAAGCGGGAGCTAAATAAAAAGCTTGGCTTATCTAGTTTTGAGGGCGAAGTTTACCGCGGCGTTGATAAGCTGATTGAAGAGAATGCTGAGCTAATCCGCCAGCAGGCCGGCCTAAGCCGGGCCGCCCACAACTCTATTGGTTATAATCTCTCGTCCGTAAAAACCAAACACGGCTTTGACCTGACACCGCTGTTTGTTGGCTCCCAGGGTACGCTGGGCATTGTTACGGAGGCTACGTTAAAAGTAGTTGTCCATAATCCGCTGACTAAATTGATTTTAGTTAGCTTTGAAAGACTGGAAGACATGCAGGACGCCCTGCCTAAAATCCTGGCTCTCAAGCCCAGCGTTTGCGATATGATTACCAATTCCGCCATTAAGGAGGTTCTGCGTATCAACCCGCATCAGCTGGATAATTTACTTCCCATGCCCAACGCCGAAATTCACCTGCTGGTAGAATTTGACGATTTTAAAAACTCCGATCAAAAAGGCTCGCTGAAGAAACTGGGTAAGATTACTGACCGGGCCGGCGCCTACAGCCTGGTGGCAGAGGCGCTAGATGACCAAGAAAAGCTAAGAAAAGTCCGTGAAAGTGTGGCCACGATTCTAAACGAGCCCAGCGGCCAGACTAAAGCCGTGCCGGTGGCCGAAGATATAGCCGTGCCGATAGAAAACTTGGCTGATTTTCTAAAGCAGGCCGCCAAAATTTATGAATCGCTAAATATCCGGCCGGCGGCCTGGGGGCAGGCCGGTGAGGGCGTGGTGCGCATGCACCCAATGTTTGATTTAGCACAAACCGGCGACCGCCAGCGCCTTTTCAAACTGTCCGATGCGCTTTATGCCACAGCCCTAAAACTGGGCGGCACCCTCTCAGCCGCTCACGGCGAGGGCCGGGTGCGGGCGCCATACTCTATATATATGTACGGCGAGGAACTTCAAAAGCTTATGCGGCAAGTTAAACAAGTATTTGACCCGCGCGGTATCTTAAACCCAGGCGTCAAGACGGCGACGGCCGATGATGTTAAAGCTATAATGCGCGGCGCCTATGATCAGGCCCACCGGCATGAGCACTTACCTCGTAGCTAACGCAGTAATTATAAGTTTATATGAACCGCTAGCGTATAATTACTCGAGTAGTGATTAAAGCTCAAAATCTCACCAAAAAATACCGCGACAAAACGGCCGTTGATAACTTATCTTTTGAAGTTGATACCGGCAAAGTGACTGGCTTTTTGGGGCCCAACGGTGCCGGCAAGTCTACCACCATGCGCCTAATGCTGGGCCTCGATAGCGGCCACGGGCATACCAGCTGGGACGGCAAGCCGCTGAAACATTATGAGCATCCATCGCGGGTAGTTGGCGTTTTGCTGGAGGCAAAAGCTTTTCATCCCACCCGCACAGCCCGCCGGCACTTAATAGTCTTAGCCGCCGCCGGCAATATCCCCAAAAGCCGGGTAGACGAGGTTTTATCACTTGTTGGTTTGAGCGATGTAGCCGGCGACAAGCCCGGCAAATTTTCTCTAGGCATGAGCCAGCGCCTGGGCATTGCCGCCGCTATTTTGGGTGAACCCAAGTATCTAATTTTAGACGAGCCGGCCAACGGTCTAGACCCGGAGGGTATTGCCTGGCTGAGACAATTTTTGCGTGATTATGCAGGCAGAGACCGCGGCGTGCTGGTGTCTAGCCACCTCTTAAGTGAAATGAGCTTAATGGCTGACAACGTAGTGGTTATCGGCAAAGGTAAATTAATAGCCGACACTTCTATGAAGAAATTAGTCACAGGCGCCGGAAGTCGGGTGTTCGTCCGCGCAAGCGACCTGCCGGCTTTTCAAAAGGCCTTAACTGCCGCCGGCTTTAAATACCAAAAAGAGGATGGCGGCTTAATGATAGACTCAGCCGGCACAGATGAAATTGGCAAGCTGGCCCACGCCGCTAAGGTTACTTTACTAGAGCTGACTGCCCGCACTGCCTCACTAGAGCAGGCCTTCTTAGAACTGACTGAGGGCGCCGCCGAGTATGAGGCCTATGCCAAAAAGGAGAAACAATGACCTCTGCGCTCAAAGCCGAATTCAAAAAACTGCTAAGCGTGCGCTCCACCTATGTGCTAATGCTGGTATTTTTGCTATTAAGTGCTTTCTTTGCCTTTTACGTTCATGGCTATAAAGATTCGCAGGCCCAGCACTTGATTCTTACCGGACAATCACCAAAGGATCTGGCCGGCGCGGCTTTATTTGCGTCTTCTTCTATCACCCAAGTAGCCAACGTTATATCTGTCGCCGGAGCCATAATTGCCTTACTCTTGTTGGCCCATGAATATCGTTATAACACCATTATTTATACGCTAACCGCCAGCAATAGCCGCAGTAGGGTTCTGGCCGCCAAAATTGTGGCCGTACTTTGTGTAATCTTTGTTTACTGCCTGGTAGCCACAGCTATTTCGCTGGCTCTGGTCTGGGCCGGCGCCTCAGCGGCCGGCTACCCCCTGCCTCACCAGGACATCAATTTTGTGACCTTTTTTGCCAAATGTCTCTTTTACTGCGAGGCTTTTGCCATGGCCGGGCTGGTTTTTATAACCGTTATCCGAAATCAAATCGGAGCCATAGTCGCCCTGCTGGTTTTACCCAACACTCTAGAAGGCCTGCTGAGTTTATTGCTTAAGCAAAATTCCGTCTATATGCCGTTTACCGCTTTGTCTCAAGTCATCCAAGGCCCCACCATAAGGATTGCGCATGCGCCGGCCCACCCGGCTAGGGATATGGCTACCGGTAGTCTGACGCCTGGCAAGGGCGCCCTGGTTTACATGGCCTATTTAGTAGCCGCTTGGATTATCGCTTGGTATTTATTCCTGCGCCGCGACGCCACCTAGCTAGTTTGGCAGTTAGACATGCTAATGTAGTTCAGTAATAATATTACCAGCGTAAGTGGCGCGTTGGCCGAGGAGTTAGGCAAGGGTCTGCAAAACCCTGTACACGAGTGCGAATCTCGTACGCGCCTCCAGAACACAATGAAGGGCGAGTGGCGGAACTGGTATACGCGACGGACTTAAAATCCGTTGCCGATAAGGCTTGAGGGTTCGAGTCCCTCCTCGCCCACCATAAAAAGACCAACTCTTGCAGTTAGGTCTTTTTATGTCGGCTTCTCTTTAGGAATATATTTAGGGCTGATATATAGTTAGAACTAAGTCATGCTTACGCTTATAAGTGTGTTTTTATTTGTGGCGTCCAGCGGCCTTTTGGTCTGGTATTTTTTAAAGAAAGACGGCGGCGCCAAAGAGCCAAAGGGAGCCCTGCTGGCGGCTGTCGGGTTTGGCGTTTTAGCCTCGGCGGCGGCGGCCTGGGCCGAGCTGTTTCTGCCTAAAACCAACGGCCCAGCCATAACTTTAGCCAGTCTGGCTCTAGTCAGTCTTGGTGTTGGCATAATTGAAGAGTGCGCTAAAAGTGTGCCGCTAGCACTTTTTACCAGAGGTAAAAGCTACTTCAACGAGCATACCGACGGAGTAATTTATTTTGGCATTGCCGGCTTGACCTTTGGCTTGATAGAAAATCTAGTTTACGTTTTTTTGTACCGAAACCGGCTAGGTGCCAGCGAAATGCTAGGCATTTTGCGCCTGGTCATTTTATTTTTCTTTCATGCGGCCTCAGCCGGAATAGTGGGGTACTACTTTGCTAAGGCTAAAATCCAAAAGCAAACTCTGCTAAAACCAATTACCGCCCTGGGGATTATGGCTATAGTGCATGGGCTTTATGACTTTTTGTTTTTGTACGGCGCCTTTGCCTATCAAAAAGGCGGTTTAACATCAGATACAAGCTCGGCCTTAGTGGTCTTAGCGCTGGTGGGCGGCCTGATAATTTCGGCCCTGCTTAATACATTTTTGTTTCTATATTTTATGCGGGCTCGGCAGTGGGATGCCAGCATTGGGTTGGCGGTTGATCCTAAGCTACCGGCTCTCCAGTCTCCGCAGGCAATGCTTACTGCCCAGCCGCCAGCAGTGCAGGCTGGCTGGGCCGGCTCGGCGCCGGTGATTGTCAGTCCGGATAGGCGATAGTGCAAAAGTCTTGGTAAAAAAAGAAATTTCGCTGATAATAAGCTTAAGCTAAATAGAAAAGAGTTAATATGCCTCCTCAGACTCCGCCAATTTATCCCTCGGCTCAAGCGCCGCAGGTTGGTCCCCAGCCCGCCCCGGCTATGCCGCCGCCCTCGCCTGTTCCGTCACCGGCTCCGCCCGGACCAGAGCCAAGCCCAACCCCGCCTGGAGCCGCTCCAACACCAGCCCAGCCTGGACTGCCGGGCAGTCAGCCTATGCAGTTAAATCCGGCTTACGGCCACACCGGCCTAGCTACCGCCAGCCTGGTATTGGGAATTGTATCTTTGCCAGCTTCTATTTTAAGCCTGTTCACCTTGCCGATTCCGGTAACTGCTATCGTCCTGGGTTGCATTAGTTTAAAACGCAAAAAAGGTTTTGCGCTGGCCGGAATTATTTTAGGCGTAATCGGCATAATTTTGTCCGGCGTGGTGCTGGCTGTTGGCCTTAATCTGGAAAAACAAAAGACCAATCGAACTTCGCTGAATTCTAGTACTACCGCAAACGTTAGCAGTGCCGGCATTAGCTCTACTTGCTATAGTTTTGCGCTACCGGCAGGGTTCACAAGCGGCGACGTTACCAAAAACAGCGACTGCGTCACCGTCCTGCAAAAGCAAGACGGCACCAACGACCTGGCCATTACCTCTACTAACTTGACCCAAAATGTATCTACGGCCGATCAAGACGCCTATCTTAAAGCTGTAATTGACAGCCTGCAGTCTCAAGAGCAGGGCAAACTTACCCTTAGTAATAGAAAGTACATTAATCTAGATGGCGTGCGGGCCTACGAGGCTACCGGCGCCGAAAGTCAGGGTAAATATACTTACGGCGGGATCATTGCCGCCCTAGCGCCTAAAGACTACATGTCTGTTTCCGGTTTAAAGTTACGGGCCTTTCTAATTGCTTTTGATTCATCTACCAACCAAGATACACTTGATAAAGTTGCCAGCTCATGGCATTGGCAGTAGAGTAGCAATATGGACGATTCCCACCCGCATGTAGTTCAGGCCCACCATCACGGGCTAGTGGCCGGTACAATTATTGGCTCGGTAGCCGTAACTCTTTTTTTGGCTGTTGCCGCCGTGGTAGCCAGACCAAATTTGCTGACTCATCCGCTCGATTTAACCTCTGATATTTCAGTTAAATCATCGAGTAATTCAAACCAGGCTTTAGGGTCGGCCGCCAGTGCCAGCCAGAGCCAATTTACTGGCGGACGAGGTCTGGCCGCCGGCTCTGCCGCTCAAAGCGCCGTGGTATTTTCCGGCCGCTAATTAATCTCTGTATTTTAAGCCGCCAGAGTTTGCTTGGCGGTAACTGGGTCGTCGGTAAAGATACGGTCTACGCCGATTTCGGCCATCCGGCGGACATCTTCCGGCGCGTTGACCGTATAAACATTAACTTCAAAACCATTATCATGAGCCGATTTAACCAATTCTGGCGAGGCAAATTTTAGATCAGGATTAATGGCCACGGCGCCCAGGCGGCGGCCTAGATCTACGGCCGGCTGAGGGCCGCCTAGCTCTTGCCACTGCTGGCCGTCCAGCAAAACGGCAATGTCAAGTTCAGGCATTATCTGCTTAAACTTCTCAAGCTCATCGTGCCTAAAAGAAGAAACTATAAAATCAGCTGGCCGCCAGCCGCTAGCTAGGTATCTTTTAACAATTGTGCTTACCGGCTCAGCTGTATTGGCGCCTTTTAACTCAATATTTACTTTGGTGCGCTGGCCGTCTTTACTGTGTCGATCTACTAAATCTAAAACTTCTTCCAGCGTCGGGATTTGGTAAAACTTGCCGTCAGTAAAGCCGTCGTGAACGTTAAAGGTGAAACTATTGACCAAGCCGTGGGCCGCCCCGCGGGTAATTTGATCTAGCTCATCATCATGAAAAATTATTACTTCGCCGGTTTTAGCAAGCTCAGTATCAAACTCAATCATCGGCACCTTATTATTTAGCGCCAACTCAAAAGAAGGTAGTGTGTTCTGGGGTAGTAAGGCTCTAGCGCCGCGGTGGCCGATTATTTCCATAAAATTTGCTTTTTTAACTTGCAAGCATATTGTATAAAAGCTACTCTATAAAAGTAAAATAAAAGCGGTGGGCTATAGGAGGGACCAATGAGTTGGAGCTGGAGCTCACCAATTGCTTTGGGGTTATTCTTACTGATGTGCGGAGGTACGGCAGTGCTAGTCGGAATTGGTATTTCGGCCGCCGCTTCCAGCGCAAGATGGGTAGCTGAACTGCCGGTTGTCGGTAGCCGCCGCCGGCGCTAAGCCTTAAAATCAAAATAAAAATTTCCCCGGCCCATGAGCCGGGGATTTTTTTATTGCATATCAGATGGTGGTGTAAAACATCTAACTGCTCTTATCTTGCCGCCGAATATAAATTATTTAAACAAAGGGGGATTTTGAAATGGTAAAACAGGCAATGGGTAGAACCGAGATAAAGCAGTCTGAGCAGTTAAGTACTAGGCCGGGTAAGCAGGTAGAGATGAACTCTAAGCCGGCCTCAAAAGGTAAAAATTATAAACCAGCCGGCAAGCTGAAGGGCAAAGTGGCCATAATCACCGGCGGCGATAGCGGCATTGGCCGGGCGGTGGCCATAGCCTTTGCTCAAGAAGGCGCCGATGTGACGATTATTTTTCTAAATGAAGAAAAAGATGCCGCCATTGCTAAAAGCATGGTGGAGAATGAGGGCGCTAGGTGCCTTGCCATAAAAGGCGATATCGGCGATAAAGATTTTTGCCAAATAGCCGTCAATAAAACAGTTAATGAATTTGGCAGGCTGGATATTTTGGTCAATAACGCCGGCGAACAGCACCCCAAAGGCAAGCCGGAAGATATCAGTGCCGAGCAGTTAGAACGGACTTTTAGAACTAATGTTTTTGGTATGTTTTATCTGACGCAGGCGGCCCTAAAGCATATCGGCAAGGGCGGCGCGGTTATTAACACCACATCCGTGACTGCTTATAAGGGCCACCCCACTTTGCTAGATTACTCTTCAAGTAAAGGCGCGATTTTAGCCTATAGCCGCACACTGTCGCAAATGCTGGCTGAGCGGGGGATAAGGGTCAACGCTGTGGCGCCTGGGCCCATTTGGACACCGCTAATCCCGTCAACCTTTCCTAAAGACGAGGTAAAAGATTTTGGTAAAAACACGGCCCTTGGCCGGCCCGGCCAACCGGAAGAGCTGGCGCCGGCTTATGTCTTTTTGGCTAGTGATGATTCCAGCTATATGACCGGCCAAACTATGCATATAAACGGCGGCACGATAGTCAACGGCTAGATATAAAAATGGTGGGATTGGAGGGACTCGAACCCCCGACTTTCTCGGTGTAAACGAGACGCTCTAGCCAACTGAGCTACAATCCCGACAGAGGGAAATTATACCATAATAAATGGTATACTATATACGCATGAGGTATAAAACGGCAAATCACAAACCCATAGTCTGGTCACCGGAATTTTCATACTGTATCGGTCTCATTGCTACAGACGGCTGTCTGTCCAGCGACAATCGTCACATAGACTTTACTTCGAAGGACTATGAGCTTGCTGAAATATTCCGGAATATCATTAAGCCGAGTGCGATTATCGGCAAAAAAAGAAATGGCCAGGGCGCCTTTGCATATCGAGTGCAATTTAGTGATGTTTCTCTGTACGATTTTCTTTTAAAGTTGGGTTTGACCCCCAGAAAGAGTAAAACCTTGGGGCGCTTGTTGGTTCCCGATGAATTTTATGCTGATTTTTTACGAGGATGCTGGGACGGTGACGGGTCAAGTAATGGTTACTGGGATAGGCGTTGGCGATCAAGCTTTATGTATTATATGTCCCTAGCTTCAGCTAGCACCGCTTTTCTTGAGTGGATTAGATATAAAAATACTGAATTAATTGAAATTTCTGCCCCCGCCATCAAGGAGTATCTTAAGAACGATAGAACGTATTATGTTTTAAGTTACGCCAAGAAAGATTCTCGAAAACTTTTTGAGTTTATTTATTATGCCGAGGGATTACCATTTTTAAAGAGAAAGCATAATAAAATGCTAAAATTTTTTATGACAGATCCAGCTTCTGCGAGGGTGAGTGGTGAAATTAGGTAAACACGCCAGATTGAGGTTCTGGTGCCGCAAGGCTTGGAGGTTCAAGTCCTCTCTCACCCACCAATTAATATGAATTTGTCTGAATTAAAAGATTTGCCCAGCCCGTTTTACCGGGTTACCGCCAAGGCGGTTATTTTTGACGATCAAGACCAGCTGTTGGTCGGCAAGGGCGAAGAGGCTGATGATAGCTGGGAAATGCCGGGCGGCGGCCTGGAGCACGATGAGTCAATTGAGGACTGCATTAGGCGCGAGCTGGCCGAGGAGTTGGGTGCGCAGGTAGCCGAAGTGGGTGAGCTTATGTTTGTTTACCGCGGCCGGAGCGTGCATGGCTGGATGATTTGCCGGCTGGCCTTTGCGGTAAAGCTCAAAAATTTTGATTTTAAGTTCGGCGACATGAAAGAAGCCAAGTTTGTAACACGCGAAGAATTTATGGCTCTAGATTTTGCCGCCGACGAAGGCACTGTCAAAACCAAAGTCGACCAGCTTTGGCCCGCCACAGCTTGAACAAACAGATGTAATCTCGTAAAATAAGAGACTGCTGTTGGCGCTTTAGCTCAGCTGGTAGAGCAGAGGCCTGAAGAGCCTTGTGTCCCCAGTTCGAGTCTGGGAGGCGCCACCACGCAAGACCTAATTTCGGCCCCGCCCGAAATTTCGGCAATCAAGTGGCCAAACTTTTGCAGGGCCTAGCATTGTTCTTGCTTACCAATTTTATAAAAATCCGCTTTGCAAATTTTTGTAAAATTGAGAGGAGGAGCATAGCATCAAGGTGAAGCTTTTGCTGACGAGGCAAAACGAACTAGATGCGTAGGCTCCGACGAGCGGGTGTAGCTCAGTTGTTTAGAGTGAAAAATGCCGGTGGCATTTTGCAAGGGAATCTTCCGATGGCAACTGGTTGCCAGTCGTGAAGTTCCGGGGTCGCGGAACGTGACCTTACTTGCCAGGCCAAGGAAGCGCTACCCAAAATTGAAAGGTAACCTTTACAATCAGAATATTATGCGGGTGTAGCTCAGTTGTTTAGAGCGCTTCCTTGCCAAGGAAGAGGCCGTGAGTTAGAGTCTCATCACCCGCACCAACCAAAGAGTCCGGCTTGCCCGGGCTTTTTGGTTGGTATGTTGAATGACTAGTAACTCACGGCCTCTTCAAAATAAAACAATCTGGCCATGCGCCCATGACCCGCCAGGGTCATGGGCTTTGAGTCTCATCACCCGCACCAAGATGACACCAATGATTGCTCCCTATCAAGGGAGCTTTTATTTTTCTTGATTGAGCCGTCGGTTTCCAACCTGCGTCCCGTGAAGTTGACCTCACGAGACAAAATCTCCCATTTTACAGATTGAAAATACGGTTTCAACTCTCAAAAATTTGACTCAGCAAATGCTATAGTACAAAAGATGATTCCTTATGTTGATTTCAGTTTTAATAAGCGACCGTTTGCCTCAAAAAATCCTTTTGAAATGCATGACGAGCCACTGACTATATTCATTGACCGTGCAAGCTTTAAGGGCACGCCTAAAAAATTAAAGGTGCTTTTAATGCAGGCTAGCGAAAATCTTAATATCGTCAGTCCGAAGAAAGAAGGAAGTGCACACCTAGAATACATGGACAGAGATGATGATGTGCTGGGGTTTACAGTAACCCAGCTTGACAGCACAAGTATAGGCCACCACGGCATACCTTCTATAAGCCAGTACGATAGACTGTCTAAAGTACCTGACTTTACCAGGTGGGCTACAAGCGGTGAAATTTACAGAGCCTTTATTGCCGCCCGTACAGCCGAAGCACTAGGCGCAATATTAATAACCCAAGATAAGTTCCTTCTGGAGCATAAGGCCATTGGCATAATCGGCGATGCCTATCCTCTAACAATTGATGAGGGCATGGCCTTAATTGGCCTGGTGCAACGCCGCCGTAATAACTTTGAAATAGTCACTAGGGTTGGTGTGCCCAAGTATACCTATAACTACTCTCGCTGGCTATATTTTTGGTATGCCTCACGTGATTTATTACCCTCGGGCTGGCGTCTGGTTACTGGCAGCGCCCAAGTGCCCGATGACTATAAATGTCGTGACCTAAGCCTTACGGTTATAGCCAGGCTTTCCAGTGTGCTAAAGTGCCGTGACCATATACACGAGCAGCTATACCTTGAGCAAACTAACAGCAGTACCGAAGACGCAATATTTTACCTAGACTATTACATGGTGTCATTGGTCGCTGCTTTTGATGTGCTAGCAAGGGTAGCACACGCCATATATCAACCCAGTACACGGGCTACGGTAACTTGGCGAGGAAGTGCCCATGGCCGTAGCTGGTTGTCAGCACTGACCACCCAAGATGCTAGCCTGGCAAGCTTGATGCAGCCCACTGCGTTTTGCAGAGATGTACTAGATTTTGTAGCTATTCTTAGGAACTTTATACATGCCGAAGGTTTGCAAGGAGCTACGCATACCAAAAATGGTAAACGTGCACCTACCTTGTTACATGTACCAGAGGGTGAAGTTACTAGGATATTTGACATCATACAACGGCTTGGCCCCACTAATTGGAACATAGACAGGCCCCGACCAAACGTTATGTTCCTAGAGATCGGTAACCTAGTAGAAAACATAACGCCACTGGCGGCAGAAGCTTTGGAAACGATTATGAAGAATATTGACGTTACCAGGGTGCCAGGGTACGACCCTACCAAGGTGCAAACTAGACCGCCTTCGAAGTGGGCCACTAAAGACGACCTGGCAATGATACGTGCTTTTCTAGGCCTTTAGTTAGGATCGCTTTCAAACTCTTTAACGACTTTTACGATTTTTTCGTAGTTCTTCTTGGTGTTGTTTATATAAATATTAATCAGCTTGGCCAGGTCTTCTTTTTTCAGCACACCCTTGGCATACATGAGCCTTTTAAGCTCATTGGTTCGCTTATGGTCCTTAAAGGCCTGCTTGGTATATTCAATTTTCTTGGCACGGCTAGCCGTGTAGTATGGCTTGTTAGCCATAGCTACGCCGTAGTCAAAGTCAAACATGATTTTTATGGCACGCAGCGTAAGCCGCCGTATGGTAGCCACATCATCTTCCTTAACGTTTTCCAGCTGGGTCTTGATAGCCTCAAGCCTTTCGATGTAGCCCTCATTAAGCAATATGCATAGAGCAGACCCTGGCCTAGGAAAATCCTTTTCCTTTAAGTCCAGTGCCTTTCCGTGTATCAGCACGCCGTCTGACCAACAAATAAATCGATCTTTCTTGTGCCTTTTCGACATAAAAGCCTCTTCGTCTATTGCTATTACTTGAAGCGGGAATTCGTTCATTTCCCATTCAATCTTGCGGTGTGTGATCAGGTAAAAGTTAAAATCGGAAATGCCAGGCTCAAACTCACCACGGGGCAAGCTACCAACCAGGTAAACGGCTACGAGCTCACCCGATATATCTTTATTAGCCAGGGACATGTCAATCAGCTGCTGTACGGCTTTCTTTTGCGGATCGTCTAGTTTATCCAGACTAGCCTCGTTTTTAACCTTGAAAGAACCCAGGAAGTCAGAGTAATCTGCAAACACCTTGGCTATTTCAGCCATATCAGTGGGAACTGAAAAGCCTTCAATAAGGTGGCTAGCTATAGATTCAACCGATTTATTAATCTCTTCAAGCACCTGGCCGTGATTTTCCAGAACTTCGCTCTTAAACTTTTCAAATGACTTGGTTCCTAGATCTTCCATATACTGTTTCCCGTAGGGGGATAGCTGCTGAAAAGCCGTGGGGCTAAGCATTAACCTCGAAGTTTTTATATCTTGGAATTCTTTTTTCAGCTCCAGTTTTGCCAGATAGTGGTGGTGCATGGTCCGCCGTTTTAGCGTCTTACCAATCGGGCCGTCAACTTCCTCCGTCCATCGTTGGAACTCCTCGGTTAAGCCCAGCTGCTCTAATTTTGCTTTGTTTTCCTCTCTTCTAAAAAACGCTTTAAGAGCCCTAGGCCCTGGATCCCTGTTTGGGTTTGGTGGGGTTTCTTCAAGCATCATAAGCCTGGTAAGCTGACGTATTTTATCTTTTAGTTGGTGCACTAAGTCAAAGAAAGCACCAAGGTGATAATTGATTAGTTGCTCAGGGGTAAATTCGCTGTCAGACGCTTCAAACTCAACCTTACTAATTAGCTGGCTATTAATCCGCAGCTCACGCAGTAACCGCTCAATATCACCGCTATAACTTCGTCTGCGGTTTACCAGCACCAGGTCGAAGCTTTCTCGATCAATAACATAGTAATGCGGCTCGTCTATTTGCCGCTGAAAGCTAAGAGCTAGCAAACCTTGCACTAGCTGCTCAAGCTGGCTTTTACTGTCGGGGCTTTTCTCTTTTGCCATGCGCTTATTATAGGGGAGCAACAGCAGTTACGATACTAGTACGCTCTAGCTCGGCAGAAGAGTTCCAGATAGCTTCAACAAAAGCCCGGCAAACCGTTACAACTATATAAATATTGCCCAGCATTTGTCGGCTAAAACCTTATGCTGCACCTCTGAGAAAAGTTACACTTTCACAAATTGTGTTGCACCATATACATGTAACATTAAAGTCTAAGGGTAGTTAGCACTCTTGACATACGAGTGCCAATTTTTTAAAATGAAATAGGTGGGGGTCCACCAAACCGGATTAACAATTTAATGTTTATCACTTCTCCGCTAGCCACACGTTAACGGGGTTGGGAGTTGCATTAATTATCAAACACCCAGAAGCAACACCCTTTTAGCAGCGGCACATGCGGCGAAGAAAAGGAGGTTAGCTATGTTTGATTTAATCCGCCGACCAAACGACACGCTTGGCCTCTCTACATTTGAAGAGATGGACAAGCTATTCGACAATTTATGGCGTTCTGCTGGACTGCCAACAAGCCAGTTTGCTATGCCCTCGGTAGATATTTACAGTACTGACGACAGCCATATGGTTGTTGAGATGCAAGCTCCTGGCTTCGACACAGAGGACATTGAATTAAATGTTCGAAACGGCGTTCTCGAAATACGAGGCGAGAAACAAGAAAGGGACGAACAGAAAGAAGGTAAGCGTAGCTATCTAGTACGTGAACGCAACGCCAGCTTTGCCCGTCGTGTCGTGCTACCTGAAGGCGCAGACGCGGACAATATCTCGGCTGAACTGGACAAAGGTTTGCTCAAAGTAACGGTTCCAGTACATCGACCTGAAGCAAAGCGCATACAGATTACAACTGGGTCAGGCGGCAAAGCCAAGAAGTTGTCATCAAGTGCTGAAAAGTAAGTAGCTTGTAGTGATAAAAGGCCCTGCATTAAAGCGGGGTCTTTTATTTATGGTGTAAAAAGTTATAACCTTCTCGGCTCATGTTGTAGTCGATACTATAACAAAGCAGAATAACTTCTAAGCGCAGTTACACTTTCACGAATAATGCTACACCATATTTGTAAACTTCTTTAAGGAGTTTTTTGTTACGATAAATATATGAGAAAACTTATTATGTGGAATGTGATTTCGCTGGACGGCTACTTTGAGGGCGAAAAGGCGTGGGATTTGGACTTTCACCAGACTGTTTGGGGCGACGATCTTGGGGAGTACACTATTAAACAGCTCAAAACTGCCGACATGCTGGTATTTGGCGGCAAAACATACAAAGGAATGGCCGAGTATTGGGCCACAGCAGATGGCGAAACGGCCAAGTTCATGAATAAACTGCCGAAAATTGCTTGCTCGACCACGCTAAAAACCGCTGACTGGAATAATTCGCAGGTTGTAAAAGACGCAGTAGCTAAAATACCTAAATTAAAACAAGATGGCGATGGTAACATGTTTGTTTTTGGGAGCGGTAATTTGAGCGCATCGCTTATGAAAGCTGAGCTATTTGATGAATATCGTCTGTGCTTAGCGCCTGTATTTTTAGGCAAGGGAAAACGCTTGTTTCAGAGCGGCTTACCGTATCAAAAACTAAAACTTTTGCAGGAACAGCGCTTGCAAAGCGGCGGCGTTATCTTAATGTACGCCGCAAAGTGACCCGGATTATGTCAGATAAAATTGGTGCTAAGGCACTTAAGCCCAACCCGGCTCTTCAGCTGTTTGAGCCTTTAGTCGGGGAGTGGCGAACCACCGGACATCATCCTTATTTTCCAGACACTGAACTGCATGGACGGGCCGTCTTTGAGTGGATTTGCGGCGGCGCGTTTTTAATAATGCGCGCAGAACTTGATCACCCCAAATTCCCTGATGGTATTGCGATTTTTGGCAGTGATGACCAAGCGGGAACATACTATGCGATTTATTTTGACGAGCGCGGTATTTCAAGAAAGCAAAACGTATCGATAACAAAGAGTCAGCTTAAATGGTGGCGCGACGACCCTCACTTTTCTCAGCGCTATGTTATAGACATAACTAAGAATAAGCTAGTCGCTTACGGCGAAATGTCTCGGGATGGCGGCGAGTGGGAAAAAGACCTGTCGCTGACTTACGAAAAACTATAACTTTAAGAGCAATTTGCTGATCATTTCTTGCAGTAGCTCAGGCGTACAGACCGCCAAAACATATCTGGCAAATTATAAAACCCGTTTTTCTTACTGCTATTTTGTAAAATTGGTAGATAATTACTGCTATGAGGAAAATAGTCGTTATATCGATGATTAGCCTGGACGGTGTGATGCAGGCGCCGGGCGGGCCGGGGGAAGATACATCGGGCGGCTTTAAATACGGCGGCTGGACTTGGCCGTACGCCGATGAATTTTCTAATAAAATCTATGGCGAAGAATTCAGCGGCGAGTATGACCTTTTGATGGGTAGAAAGACCTACGATATATGGCGCGATTATTGGCCTAAGCAGGAAGGCGCAATAGCAAATCCGTTTAATAAAGCCACAAAATACGTTGTTTCGCACCACGACCAAGACTTAACTTGGCAAAAAACAGTGCTGATTGATGGTGACGTGGCCGCCAAGCTAAAAGAGCTGAAACAGGCAGACGGGCCGATGTTATCCGTGCAGGGTAGCGGCAATATGATCCAGACTTTACTGAAGAATGATTTGGTTGACGAGTTCCACTTGCGAATATTCCCGGTAACGCTCGGCAAGGGCAAGAGCCTATTTGCTGAAGGCTCAATCCCGGCGGCATTTAAGCTGACGGACTCTAAAACATCGCCAAAAGGTGTTATTTTTGCTTACTACAAAAGGGCTGGCGAGGTTAAAACCGGCTCATTTGCTTAGCAATTGCTAATTTCTTCACAGAACTGAAGGCCATTGTTAGGTAGTCTAGCTAAATGGCAAGAACAGAAACTATACCGGTTACTAGGGCAAGTAGTCCGTATGCGTCATTCATGCTGACGCTGGCGGTGATACTATTGGCGGCCATTTTGGCGCTAATGATTTATGGGGCGATCAGGGTTAGAAATGCCTCGCACACCGTGGATAATAAAATTGATAACCTAACTGCCCAAATTCAAAAGATAAACAATAGCATAAACCGCTTCAACCCTTAGCTTTTATCGGTCGAACGACTCTTTTGTTATAGTTAGCTCATGGTTGAGATTACCGATGAATTTATGAATGATATGCGGGCTAAAGCCAAGAATTATACTGTCGCTATTCTTAAAAAAGGCCCTAATTACCAGCAGGATAGTGAAAAGAAAATTATTTTTGAGCACGGCCGGCGCAACTACCAGCTGAGGGCTGACGGTGTACTGTCGATTGTCTGCCCGATTTTAGATAACGGCGATTTTGCCGGTATAGGCGTGTTTAATTGCTCGGTAGATGAAGCCTCGAAAATATTGCAAGACGATCCTGCCATTAAAGCCGGAATACTATCCTACAGCGTCCACCCAAGCCGGAGCTTTCCCGGCGACTCCTTACCAGGCTAGGTTAACGATCTAGCCTATACAAAAGTAAGTATTTTATAGATTTTTATATAGCCGCAAATTCAAAAGAGCAAAGACGCATTGCTGATTTGCCGATTAAATATGCACTAGCGGCGGCCCGCTTAATATTATTGACAACTTTTAAAAGCTTTTTGATAAACTCGTGGGTGCCTTTGTCTTGCAGGCGGGTCATCACTTCTTCCTTCGTTTTTGCTTTGCCGGCTGGACGGTTCAGCCGGCTATTAAAGGATAGGCGCACAAAGGATTCTAGTAGCTCAGGGGTATACTCGAGCTGAACTTCCTTGAAAAGCTGAATAAATAGTTCTTCCAGATTCTCTTGAGTCGCCTCTTGGCCGGTCAATGTTTCTGAATTATCGACTGGAAGCTTGACCGGAGCCTGCAGAGCCTCCTCCAGCAGTCGGCGTACAGAAGCATTGTCTTCTTCCATTGGTGGATTTTCTAGGGCGACAACTATTTGCTCAAGCGCCGACTCTACTTCCTCGATTGGTACGCCTAGCTCCACCAGGCTTTTGTCAAAACTTTGGTCTGCCGGGTCTAGGTTTTCCGGGCTGGCTAGCTCTTCGGCCGAGCCGGAAAACAAAGGCTCAGCCGGGTCTGGACCATCAATATTTTTGGCTTCATCATATACATCCAAATCCAAACCTTCTTGAAGTAAATCCGGACTCTCCTGAGAATCAGAAGCATAATCTACTTCAATCTCAACAGCCTTGTCTTCGGGGAATTCAGATATACCCTGCCCAAAAGCATCAGTATCCAGAGGGCTTAAGGCTGTAGGTTCTACTGACTCAAGGTGATTGTCTATTTTAGCCTTAGGCCTTGGTTTGATCTCCGTTGTCGCGGCGGGGAGATCTTCAATTAAAATATCAGGTTCATATCTATCATCGAGAGTAGATATCTTTGGAGCTTCGATTTTATCTGTTTCTAAAGGGGCTGGCTTGTCTTTGGGTTTAAAGTCACCTTTCCGCGTATCTGCAGGAATCTTTGGTTTAAGTGCAGGGCTGGATGACTTTACGGGCGTGATGGGTTCTGGCGATTTTTTTATAGCTGGAGCCGAACTTTCCAGGGGGCGGGCCGATTCGGCGCGTGGAGAGGGGGCCGGGCTGTTTACATCTCTGACTATGTCAGAAACAGGGGGCGAAAAGGCCGTTTGCTCGATAGCCGGCGCTGGGTCTGGGGTCTTTTGAATTTCTACGGCACCTTTAGGCTTAGGCCTAGCCTCGGGCTTGGCGGCCTCGGCAGAAAGTAGCTCCGCCGGCTGATTGGCCTCTACGGCCGGCAGGCGTTTTTTGCTGGCGGCCGGAGCTAATTTCCCGGCCGGCTCTTTAGATTCGATTTCCGCTGGAGCCTGCTCATCACTTAAATCTTCAACTTCATCTTCAACCTCAAGCTCCAGGTCACCATTTTTTTTCTCTTGGGCCTTTGCCTTAGCAAGTAATAACAGTGAGATGGCCTCTGCATAGAACCTATCAACATTCTCCTCGGTAACGGCGCCGCCGCACATAGCCATCAAAGCGCCAAAAGGCATTTCCACACCCGGCAAGCGGGGGCTTTCAACTATTACATCGGCATTTTCAGCTACAAAAGACCAAAATTCGGCTACTCTATTGCCACTGGCGTCGCTTGCCTCTGGGCCGTCGTCTAAAACAGCCTGATCCTCTTCCGGCAAAAGAACCGTAGTCTCCGCACCCATTCTCTAATAATAAACGTAAGCCGTTTAATAACCTAGTTTAAGAACTAGGTAGATGATCTGCCGTGGCCCCTTCCGGATAAGATATCCTCGGCGGTCTTTCTGTATTCGTCAGGCGGAATGGTGGCAGGGTCTTCGGGGCAAAAAGCCCGCATTAACTGACCAAATGGTAAAGTAGTAGTCTTTCTGCCATCAGGTGTATCGTATTCGTACTTTATAGGGATATTATCTATGCCGCCGTATTGGCGTATCAGCTCGTCTATATCTAGCGATTGCTCGCCGGTTTTCCTAGATTCCAAAACTGTACCTTCTAGTTACTACTTTATTATGACACGCCGTATTGCACTAACCAATTGACGCCGGAGTAGCGTAAGCATAAGCTAGATATGTAAATAAAGGCTTTTATGCTAGAACACCTATATAAATTTAAACTAGATTTTAAGCTACTAGCCCCAGCGCTTTTTGTACTAGCAATTAGTGGCTCTACGGCCCTAGCTTTGCCGGCGCATGCTAGCACGCTAGCCCAAACTAACCCGCAAACAACAGCCAATAATTATCCGAGTCCGCCAGCTGGCCAAATGGGTGGCGGTACTGAAGGAAGAGCCAATGCTCAGACTCGCCTGGAGGCCGCCAAACTTAAGGCCTGCCAAAACCGTGAAAAGGCCATAGATAATATAATGGCGCGGATTTCTGACCGCGGCCAGAAACAGTTAAATCTTTTCACCACCATTGCCACTCGGGTAGAAAACTTCTATACCAAGCAAGGCAAAACCTTAAGTAACTACGACACGCTTGTCTCGGCTGTTAACAACCAAAAAGCCGCCGCCCAAACCGAGGTAGATACAATTAAATCCGACAGCGTTAGCTTCAAGTGCGACGGCAGTGACCCCAGAGGCGTCGCACAATCTTTTAAGGGTGACCTCAAATCAGTGATATCGGCTCTGCAGGCTTACCGCACAGCTGTAAAGAACTTAATCGTCGGGGTAGCTGGAGTTCAAAGTACAACCAGCCCGTCGAGCAATACTGGCACACAGGGGAGTCAACAATGACCATGAAGAACAATCAAAACGGTTTTTCGGCATTTGAGTTGATTATTGTAGTTTTGGTAATAGCTATCATCGGGGTAGCCGGCTACTGGGTCTATAACAAGGACCATACTGCCACACCTGGCACGCCGCAAACAGTGGCTAACACCAGTTCGCCAGCCAAAGCTACAGATGTATCTTCGGCCCCCGCCATAAATACACCCAGCGACCTGACCAAGGCTGAGCAGATCCTTGATCAAAACGATCCATCTACGGCAAATAACTCCGACAGCACCCAGTTGGACAGTCAGCTATCCGCCTTCTAACACAACTGTAGCCACGCTATTAGCTAATGGCATTGCTTGTTTATAAAACTTATGGTATAATTTGCCAAGGTTTATTTAGGAGCAAGAATGGCTGGAGAGAAACTTTTAGGCGCTAAGAGCAGAGCCGAACAACGGACTCTAGAGATGGCTATGGATACCGCTAATCGGGCGGCCGCCGTTACCCGCGAAGTTGTGGACAGGCATGTTGATCTGCTTGGGGAAGATTTAGCAGAGTTAATGGTCCATAGAGATTATGAAGCCGCTTATCAAGAAATAGTTAGAAAGCGAGAAGCTGGCGAACTGAACAATGAGGCCAGCCAGGCCCCCGGCCTAACTGCTTATTTGACAGAAGAGGGCGCATCGACCCTTAAAGATATTCCAGGGATAAGTGACTACGCCGAGGGACTGGAGATGGCACCAGGTATGTTGGGTAGCTGGCGCTTGCGCATTAATGAGGGGATATATTCTACCGGTTGGGGTAATATTCAATTTCACGGTAGGGGCGCAGTCGAGCCGGACGGAAACTTTAGCCTACAAGAGGATCCATTTTTCTTAGGCTATGGCTATGTTGTTAGGGTTGAGGGCGATAATGGTGAACTTTGGCAGAACAGGAACTACAACCCAGACGGCTCGTCAAAAGAGGTGAAAGCGCAGGGTCTATGGCCGCACGCAAACCAGCTATAGCTGACACTTCAAGGAAAGACTCTAATATTTAGCGGTCTCAGCGCGTCTTTCGCCGCGATTGAACGACATATATAAGACGCATAAAATAATCAGGCTCGTTAGCACTATACTAACGCCCCCATCACCCAGCCCTAAACCGCCAACGCTGTGAGATTTGCCAAACCAGTCGGCAAATGAAGCCCCAAGTGGGCGCGTTATTATATAGGCGAACCAAAAACTTAAAATTTCATTGAGGCCAAACAGCCAGAAGCCGATGGCCGGAATCAAAATTACAGCAGTGAAAAGAAGTCCCGCAGAAAAATAGCCTAGGCCCAAGCTTATTGCCGCCCAATCTCCGGCGGCGGTACCCAGGGCAAAGGTGGCGAAAACTGCTACCCAATAAAAAATCTCCCTGCGTGGGTTATTGACGGTGTGAATAGACAGCGTTTTCTCGCTCCCTCGCCAAACTATAAAAACCAAGGCTAAAATTACGGCAAAAAATATAGTCGACGCTATATACGGTACGCCCAGCTGAATGTGAAGCACATCAGCGGCCATCGTACCAAAAACCGCCACCATCGTAACCGCGAACCAATATATCCAGGGCACATATTTTTTAGCAGAAAATTGAATCTTTAGAGCTATGGCAAATACAATGCCCCCAAGAATGACGGCGGCGTAGGGGTTGATTCTAAAAACGAAAAAATCAGAAGTTGACTCACCCATGGCAGTTGACAATAACTTTGCCAACCAGAAGATGGCCGTAATTTCCGGAACTTTTCGAGCAATTGGTCGCCGCTGGTTCAGGCTCACATATAAATTATAAAGCACGCTTATTAGCGAAGTCGTAGCGTAACTAAATTAATACTGCAAATTTTTGCTAGAGTATATATAAGCGTTATGTAAATATAGCCGGCCAGGTATCTAGAACAAAGATGTCGCTTAAAAGCCACCACAAACTTAAAAAACATACCACGGCTCCGAATAAACAGCTGGAGCGGCTAATACTGATTGTAGCCATCGTTGAACCGCTAACTACCATTCCGCAAATACTACAGATTTATGTTTCGCGTAGTACCGGTTCTTCTATCGTTACCTGGGCTCTCTACCTTGCCGCTTCGGTGGTCTGGCTAGTCTACGGTATAAAAACCCGCAATTTGCCGATTATTGTGACCGATATCTTATGGGTATTGGTTGAGGCCATGGTGGTGGTTGGCCTGCTGGTGGTCCGTTAGGCCAGCCTTATAGGTGGCGACGGTAAAGACGCCACTGCCAGGCCGGGCCGGGCACATTATCGTCCGCTACCACATCGACATTATTTTTTTTGCCCCAGACTACGGCTGAGATAGTACCGACCTTTTGGCCGCGCTTAACAGTTACCATTTTATTACTGATATCTAGCTTAGAGCTGACTTGGCGGGTCTGCCAGGTAACAACATTTACATCATTTTTAGCTACCAGATTTACCACCGAGCCCCAGCTGGCGGCGTAGATGCCTAAAATCTCATTCTTCTTAGCCACCGTTACCTTAGTAAAGCCGTTATCGACAGAAAGCAGTAAGTCACGGCTGTCACTCATGGCGGCCGTTAGGTTGTCTGCACCCATGACGGCGCCGACGACCAGTATTTTTTGACCGTCAATATCCCGGCTAGCCGAAAATAGATAACAGCCGCCGGCCTGCTCGGTATTACCGGTTTTAATGCCGTTAATGCCGTTTGAGCCTAACAGCCAATTGGTATTTTTCACCGTGCCTGCCACCGGCAAGTCAGCCGAAGACTGACCAACTATGCCGCTCAGTACCGGATTACTCATAACGATTAAACCAAGGCTAGTAAGATCGGAGGCGGTACTGACAGATTGCGGCGAAAAGCCGCTGGCATCGGCTACGTGAGTATTTTTCAGCCCCAGCTGGCCCAGGTATTTATTGGCGTAGTTAACGTAACTATTCATCGAGCCCCAGCCCCAGCGCGCCAGGGTAAAGGCCATGTTGTTGGCCGAGGGCAAAAGCATAGCCTGCAGGGCCTGGTACTCACTTAACTGCTCGCCGGCGCTGACCGCTACTACCGAGCCGTCTTGGGCTACGTAGTTGTTATAGGCTGATACATCATCACTGGTTATGGTAATAGT
The DNA here is from genome assembly GCA_035717985.1 of Saccharimonadales bacterium (SeqCode). GTDB lineage: Bacteria > Patescibacteriota > Saccharimonadia > Saccharimonadales > UBA10212 > DASTHW01. The sequence continues at coordinate 61,147 of DASTHW010000014.1, forward strand.
TGGGCCTTGGTTGCCGGCAGACAGGGGGTGCTTTTTAAGTACGGCAAGAGCCGTAATCATCTTGGTACAGCTGGCAATCGGCTGGGCCACTTGGGCGCCGTGGCTATCTAAAAGGCCGTAGCCCTCGGCACCAACGGCGGCCTCGCCGTAAGAGGGCCAGTCTAAATTAACGGGTTGGGGCCGGCTTTTATAACTATAGCTGGTCTGGGCTTTTAGCGCCGGCAGGGGCAAGATCCAGGCAATTATCAATATGGCTAAAATCACTAGAACACTCACCGGTAAAGGTGACCGGCGCTCAGGCTTTTTTTCTACCGTATTCATCTTAAGCTTTATAATAGCACCTCATTACAGTTTTACCCCTGCAGAACTCATGTATAATGGCATATGAATAAGGAGAAAAAATGCTGTTAATAATCGTGGGCATTATCATCGTCATCGCGTTAATTCTGGCTCTTATATATAACAGCCTAGTCCGGGCAAAGGTGCGCGCAGACGAAGCCTGGAGCGACATTACCGTCCAGCTAAAGCGCCGCTATGATTTAATCCCTAACCTGGTTAATACTGTGCAGGGTTATGCCGCCCATGAAAAAACCGTTTTTGAAGAGGTGACCGAGGCCCGAGCCCAGGCGCTGAACGCCCAAACTGTTACCGAGGCCGCCAAAGCCGACAACCAATTTCAGTCAGCCCTAAAAAGCCTATTTGCTGTAGCTGAAGCCTATCCGGATTTAAAGGCCAACCAAGGCTTCCAGCAATTACAGGCGGAGCTGGTTGATACAGAGGATAAAATCCAGGCCGCCCGCCGCTTTTATAACGGCGCGGTGCGCGACTTTAATATCAAGATCCAGACTCTGCCGACCAGTATTTTTGCCCAAATGCTGGGCTTTAAAAAGCGCGATTTCTTTGGTGTAGACGGAGCTGAGGGCGAGGCTATTGCCGAGCCGGTAAAAGTTGATTTTAATTCTTCTTCATCCAGCACTGCTGGGGATAAAAAATAACCAGAAGAGGTTAATTTGTACGAACAAATTTCTGCCAACAAGCGGCGCACCTGGTTTTTGATGCTGGCATTCGTGGTGGTGGCCTGGGCGCTAGCCTTCATAATTGGCAAGGCTCTGGGTAGTATCGATTTTCTATTCATAGTTGGGATTTTGTCTTTGGTTTACGCCGGCTATAGCTATTTTGCCGGGGCTAAGATGGCACTGGCACTAAACGGGGCCAAAGAGATTCAAAAAGCCGACGATCCGCGGCTATGGCGGACAGTTGAAAATCTATCAATCACCGACGGTCTACCTATGCCCAAGGTCTATATAATGGACGACCCGGCACCTAACGCTTTTGCTACCGGCCGTGACCAGAACCATTCCGCCGTCTGTGCTACCACCGGCCTGCTAAGAATAATGGATGATACCGAACTTCAGGGAGTGATTGCCCACGAACTGGGGCATGTCAAAAATTATGACATTAAAGTTAATACTCTCGCCTTTGCCCTGGTAGGCATTATTTCGCTAATTGCTGATTTCTTTTTGCGGTTTGCTTTCTTCGGCGGCGAGCGGGAGGAACGCAACCAGCAATTAGCTATTTTAGCCCTAGTGGCGGCCATTTTGGCGCCAATTGCCGCCAGCCTACTACAGCTGGCTATTAGCCGCCGGCGGGAATATCTGGCTGATGCTACAGGTGCTTTGACGACCCGCTACCCCGAAGGCCTAGCCAGTGCCCTGGAAAAGCTGGAAGATGTCAGCACGGCTACTAGAAAGCAAAATACCTCAACGGCCCATATGTTTTTTGCCAGCCCACTTCGCGGCCACAGCCTGCTTAATTTATTTAGCACCCACCCGCCGCTGGAAGCCCGCGTCAAGGCCCTCCGAGAGATGAAACTATAACCTTTCATACTTTTGTACGACAAAGCAATGCTTTTTTCTTTTCCAAAGAAACAAATTCTTTGCCACCTTTTGCCGAAAAGGTGGCGCCAAACTCTCAGCGGCTGAAAAACTAAGAGCATCATAGCTTACCCAAAAAGCGGGCCAAGCCGAACGCCCTCGCTGACGCTCGGTTAAACATGCGTTTGGCGTCTGCTTTTTAAGTGTCGCTAGGCCTTCTGTTTTTCAGATGCTGAAGGTTAAAACGGATGATTTTCGATATAATATAGCTATGGCAAATGCGGCGGTAAAAAAGCGGCCAGAACCGGTTTTTAGACCCGGTCGTACCCGCAGACTCAATAAAAAGCAGGCTAAGACCAAAGCTAAGGCCGAAGCTAGAGCCAATACTCCGGTGCCGAACAGCTTTCGGTTGACCGCTCAGGTGGCTGGTATTTTCAAGAAAAATTGGAAGATTCTGCTGGGCATCGTAGTTGTCTATCTGATTTTAAATATCATTTTTGCCAGCGGCCTATCGGGGCTAGGTAATGCTGTTTCAACCATCAAAGTTGATCTAAAAAATGCCAACGGCGGCGGCCAAGCCCTAGCTAAAGGCATCAGCGGCTTTGGCTCTTTGGTGGGTAGCGCCGGGGCTTCTGGATCGGCCAGCGCTGGGATTTTGCAAAGCGTGCTGTTTGTGTTGGAGAGTCTGGTGATTATTTGGTCACTGCGCCAACTGCTGGCCGGCAAGACAATTGGCGTTAAGGAGGCTTATTACCACTCAATGTTTCCGTTGATACCATTTCTTTTAGTGCTGGCTGTAATTATTATTCAGCTTTTGCCAATAACCATTGGCGCGGCTGTGCTTAGCGCCGTACTGACTAGTACGGTCTCCAGCCTGACGCTGGCTAGCTGGCTATCTTGGATTTTCTTTATTTTGCTGGCCGGCTGGTCTTTTTATATGGTCAGCGGTTCGATTTTTGCCGCCTATATTGTCACCCTGCCGGATATGGCACCGCGGGACGCTCTACGCTCTGCCCGCAACTTAGTTCGCTTTCGACGCTGGCAGATTTTGCCTAAAATCTTGTACCTGCCGGTTTTTATTTTGATCGTTATGGCCATTATCATCGTGCCGCTAATTATTTTTGCTTCCTTTTTGGTGGCGCCGGTTTTTTATGTGCTTAGCATGCTGGCGATTTTGTTTGTTCACTCCTATTTATATAGTCTGTATCGAGGCTTACTGGAATGACCGATACGCCGGCTGAGCGGGCCGCGCGCTTGCGCGAGCTTATTAACGATTACCGTTATAACTATCATGTCCTGAATAAATCAATCATGAGCGAGGCGGCGGCCGACAGCCTAAAGCACGAGCTTAGTCAGATTGAAGCCGAGTACCCGGAGCTAATTACGCCGGATAGCCCCACCCAGCGGGTGGCCGGCGAGCCCCTGCCAGGTTTTAGCCAGATCCGCCACTCGGCTAGGATGCTGTCGCTTAACGACGTTTTTAATGAAGAAGAGTTTAGGGCCTGGGTGGCGCGCATAACTAAACTAGCCGGTACGGATAAGTTCGACTATTTTGTAGATTTAAAGATGGACGGCCTAGCCTGTGCACTGGTTTATCAAGACGGCGTGCTGGCCCAAGGCATAACCCGGGGCGACGGCTTTACCGGCGAGGATGTGACCGCCAATATCCGGACTATTGAATCGGTGCCTCTCCGGCTACGCAGGGCTAAAGGCTATGAGGAATTTCTATCCGGCCGGACAGAAATTCGGGGTGAGATCATTATGTATAAAGACCAATTTGCCAGGCTGAATGAAGCGCGTGAGAAGCAGGGTCTACCCAAATTTGCCAACCCGCGTAATCTAGCGGCTGGCACCATCCGCCAGTTAGACCCCAGGCTGGTAGCCGCCCGGCCACTGCAGTTCCATGCCTATGATTTACTGCGGGAAGACCTGGCCGAGACGCCAACTAATGAATTTATATATAAAGCCCTGCGCGAGCTGGGTCTAATTGCTAATAGCCAAGCTAAAAGAATTGAAAGCGTAGCCGGTGTGCTGGATTTTGCCCGGCAATGGGAAGATAAGCGTAAAAATCTAGCCTTTAATACGGACGGCCTGGTGGTAAAGGTAAATGACCGGCGAGCGCAGGCCCGGCTAGGCGTAGTCGGCAAAGCACCGCGCGGCGCCGTAGCTTACAAATATCCGGCAGAGCAGGCTACAACTAAAGTTAAGGATATTTTTGTCAGCATTGGCCGCACCGGCTCGGCTACGCCAGTAGCTATGCTGGAACCGGTGGTTGTAGCCGGCAGTACCGTACAAATGGCCACGCTTCACAACGAGAGCGAAGTTCACCGCAAAGACATCCGCGTTGGCGATACGGTGATAGTCCAAAAAGCCGGCGATATTATCCCCGAGGTGGTTGAACCCCTGGTTAAGCTACGTGATGGCTCGGAAAAAAAATTTGTGATGCCGGCTCATTGTCCGGACTGCGGGACTAAGTTAGTTAAAGCCAAAGCCGAAGAGGCGGTATGGAGGTGCCCGAATAATGCCTGCCCATCAAGGAGCTGGAAGCAAATCCAGCATTATGCCAGCAAGGAAGCACTGGATATAGACGGCTTGGGCGAAAAGAATGTCATTGCCTTACTAGCCGCCGGGCTAGTAAATGACAGCGCCGATTTATACAAACTTAAAAAAGAGGATGCGCTAAAGCTAGAGCGCTTTGCCGAAATTAGCGCCGGCAAATTAGTGGCGGCCATCCAGGCTAAGCGTCGGCCCACACTAGCTCGGTTCCTTTATGGGCTGGGCATCCGGCATATCGGCGTACAGACGGCTATAGATTTAGCTAGTCATTTCCACTCTATAGATAAACTGGCGAAGGCTACCATTGACGAATTATCAGAGGTAGAAGGCATTGGCGAGGTGGTGGCTGAGGCGGTGGTAGAATGGTTTGCCGAGCCGGCTAACCAAAAGTTGTTAGAAAAATTTGGCAGATATGGTGTAGAGCCGGAGAAGGCGGAAGCTATTAGCGGGCCGCTGGCCGGCAAAAATTTTGTGGTTACCGGTTCACTGGAATCCATGAGCCGGGAGCAGGCGGCTGAGCGCATCCGGAATCGAGGCGGCACCTTTCAGTCCAGTGTCGGCAAAGAGACCGATTATTTAGTGGTGGGCGCTAACGTAGGTGCTGGTAAATTGGTCAAAGCCCAAAAGTTAGGCACCAAGCGGATTACAGAGGCAGAGCTGATAAAACTGCTGGATTAATATGAATAAGAAACAGATAATCGCAAAAACCAAAGACTATGTGGAGCAAAAGTTTGCTAGCGACAGCAGTGGCCATGATTGGTGGCATATCTACCGGGTTTGGCGTCTGGCCAAGCATATTGCCGCTCAAGAAAAGAGCGCCGATCTTTTTATTGTCGAGCTAGCGGCTCTACTTCATGACATTGCGGACTGGAAATTTGCAGACGGAGATTTAGAAACCGGCCCAAAAGCGGCTAGGGCCTGGCTAGCTAGCCTTGAAGTAAACGAAAAAGTAATAACGGCCGTTGAAGATATCATCCGGAACGTGTCGTTTAAAGGTGCCAATGTTAAGAGCGACTTGAAGACCATCGAAGGTCAAATTGTCCATGACGCCGACAAGCTGGACGCTATCGGCGCCATCGGTATCGCCAGATGTTTTGCCTTTGGCGGATCGGTGGGTAATAAAATGTATGACCCAGCCCAAAAACCGGTTCTTCATAGCTCCTTTGATGAATATAAAAAAATGGGATCTTCGTCTATAACCCACTTTTATGAAAAATTACTACTGCTAAAAGACCGGATGTTTACTGAAACCGGCCGGCAAATGGCCGTTAGCCGCCACGAATTTATGGAAAAATATCTGGAAGAATTCTACGGCGAGTGGGACGGCAAAATATGAATCCCGTTAGAACTAAGTATTTTATTAAAAATAAAATCTGCCGCTTTACTGTTTGCAGTAAAGCGGAGTTCTAACGGGATGAACGTAACATTTATAACCGGTAATCCCAAGAAAGCAGAATTTTTGAAAAAGTATCTTGGCGTAGAGCTAAGTCATCAAAAGCTGGATTTGGATGAGCTCCAGTCATTATCTTTGCGCGAAATAACGGAGCATAAAGTTAAGCAAGCTTTTGAGCTTGTGCAGGGGCCAGTGCTGATAGAAGACATCGGCTTTTCAATCATGGCCATGAGGAGGTTACCGGGACCGTTTATCAAATGGTTTATTGGCGAGATTGGCTTTGAGAAACTTTGCCGTCTAGCAGACGCCGACCCCTCGCGCCTGGCTGAAACATCAGTCTGCTATGCCTACTTTGACGGCGCTAGGCTGGAATTTTTTGAGGGAAGCCAAAAAGGCATCTTGCCAGACCACCCAAGAGGAGACGATGGTTTTGGCTGGAATGGAATTTTTATACCAGAGGGTCAAGGGAAGACGATTGCCGAGATGGATGAGACGGAGATGGAGAAGTATTCTCTACGTACCACCACAGTTTATCCGCAGATTAAAAAATTCCTGGCCACACTTGACAATAGCTGAGCATAAGCGTGTAATAAGCATAAGCTTCGCGCACCAAGGAGCCCTTGAAATGCGCTAGCAAAAATAAAAACGCCCACCGTCTAAGGTTCGTCATATCGGATTTTGGATGCGAAAATAAAGCTTGCCCGGGCTCCTATGGGTGGGCTGCGCGAAGAAGCAAAAGCTCGTCAAACTAGACGAGTTTTTGTGATTTTAACGGGGCCGATATTAGTTCTGGAGTGGTGGAGATGGGGGGAGTTGAACCCCCGACCTCCGCAATGCGAATGCGGCGCTCTAGCCAACTGAGCTACATCCCCAACCTGTTAAATATATACCATGAACTTTATGTAGGATACCCTTACGTATACCCCACTGGGGTATGTTAAAATATATTTATGAATCAACGTTATGGGTACATAAAACATAAAAAGGATCTGCTAAGAAGGTTGGCCCGTATCGAGGGTCAGGTAAAGGGGGTAGCCCGAATGGTTGGTGAAGAACGCTACTGCATCGATATACTTACTCAAATTAGTGCTATCGAAATCGCGCTCCGGCCCGTAGGGCTTAAGGTTTTGGATGAACATATTAGAAGTTGTGTAACTGAAGCCCTTTCAGTCGACGATTCAAAAAAAGCCGAAATAAAAACAGAAGAACTGTTAAGGGCTGTTGAAAGGTTTGCCAAGATTAAGTGATTATGTTCAGCCTTGATACTCTTACCCGCCACGCCATAACCCATACTAGACATTGTCTGACGGGTTGCGGCATTGGCGAGGTTGCCGGTATGGCCATTGGTCAAAATTTATCAAACATCGTGCAAACTATCCTAGCTGTGGTATTGGCCTTTTTAGTTGGCTATGGCCTAACTTTTCGGGGTGCCAAGAAAAATCAAATGAGCACTAAAGATGCTGTGAAACTGGCTCTAGCCGTAGATACCGTCTCTATTGTCTCGATGGAAATTATTGATAATGTTAGCGAGTGGCTAATCCCCGGTGCTATTAATGCCCGGCTTAGCCAAGCTTTATTTTGGTGGAGTTTGGCCGTTAGTCTGGCTATCGCCTTTATTGTTACCGTGCCGGTTAACCGGTTTGTAATGAGTAAAGGGATTGGCCATCACGCCCACCACTAGATTAACAGATGAAATTTGAGTATAATTTTTATCTGTCACTATAACCAAACCTCAAAACTAGGCAGGTTGTTTGAAGTTTTGAGAGCTACGTCGTAGCCTTTAACAATTTTGATTCTGATACGGGGATATAGCTCAGTTGGCTAGAGCGCTTGCATGGCATGCAAGAGGCCCGGGGTTCAAGTCCCCGTATCTCCACCATTTATTATTTTGACAACACTTTTAAACATATGATCTTTGTTTTTGCCTCGACAATTGTGCTATAGTCGACAGAGATCCTCTAACACATACATGCAGAATTTCATTTTAATCGGCTCGGCTATCTTTTGCTTCTTGCACAGTTACCGTGATTGGCTTCATTCTAAGAAGAATTTTAATAGCTGGTTTACCAGAGTCGGCCACTATTGGGACGCGCCCCAGTATGAGATTCATGGTATGATTTTCTTTTTCATTGCCGGCTGTATCCTACTGGCCGTAGCTATTAGCTGATATATTAATTTTAAATGAGACTAAACGCCTATTTGGCCAGGGCGGGGTTGGCGTCGCGCCGCGGCGCCGACGCTTTAATTAAAGCCGGCAAGGTGACAGTTAATGGCCACCAAGGCCAACTTAACGATCAAGTAACCGACGATGATGAGATTAAGATAGACGGACGACTGGTTCAGGAGCAAAAGCCGCGCTATATACTGCTTTATAAACCGGCTGGCTATGTAAGCACGCTGGCCGATCCGCAGGGCAGGCCCAAGGTAACCGACTTAATTGATATATCTGAGCGGGTGGCGCCGGTAGGGCGGCTGGACTTTAATACCACCGGGGCACTGCTCTTAACTAACGACGGTCAGCTGGCCCACAAACTAGCGCACCCCAGCTTTGAAATTGACAAGGTTTATGAAGCCAAAGTGCGCGGTAAAATTACTCCAGAAATACTTAACAAGTTAAGTATCGGTGTAGAGTTTGACGGCAGAGTGTCGGCGCCGGCCAAAGCTAAAGCCCTACCTGACAATGTAGTAGAGCTGACTATTCATGAAGGCAAAAAGCATCAGGTCAAAAAAATGCTAGCGGCTGTGGGTCTACCGGTAGTAAAACTGCGCCGCACCAAATACGGCCCGCTAACACTAGCTGGCTTAAAGCCGGGGCAGTGGCGAGAGCTGTCGCCCGGTGAAATCTCTAACCTGCTACAATAACCGGTAATGGCAAAAAAACCTAAAGCCGTCACGCCCAGCCGGAGGCCGGCTAGGGCCGGCAGTCTTACGCCGGCCTCGGAGAAACTACAGATAACTGTGCGTCAGCGGTTGTTAACCAAAAAGCTTTTTATGATCGGCGGAATCTTTGCGGCCGTATTGGTTATTTGTCTAGTCGCCGTCTTTTTATTCTATAAAGTTTATGCTGACCCGCAGACCGTCTTTTGGAGTATGATTAGGAATAACCTTACCACCAATGGGGTGACCAGAGAGTCAATCACCAAAAGCCAGGGAGTGACCACTGATGAGATCCTGCAAACCGTCTACTCACCGGATATTAAACTGCGCGATATCAAAACCGTCGCCAACAGCTCTCAGCACACTTCGCTAACGCTAGAGACTATCGGCACCGAAAATGGCGACTACCAGCACTACCGCCAAATTAAAAAGCCCGGCGGTGACAATGCCAAATACCAAAAAATCTACAGCCTATGGTTAAAAAACGGCGGGGCGGGCGGTGTACCGCAGTCGGTTAATGACTCACTGTTCGGCGCTGTTTTATTTGGCAATCTCGACGAGGCCCAGCGGACAAAGCTAATGCCGCTTTTAAAAAATTCTTACAAGGTTAACTTTGCCGGAGTAGATACGGCGCATGCCGGCTCAAGAAGAGTTTATATCTACCGCGCAGTCTTATCTTTGAAAAAATACGCACTCGCGGCCCAGGCCTATGCTAAAGCCGAAGGTCTAGGCGCCGCCAGCCTTATCAACCCAGCTGACTACGGCGACAATGACCAGTTAAACATCACCTTGACCGTAGATGTGCTGAGCCGGCAGGTTAGACGGATAGATTATCCGGCACGAGGCTTGAGCCAAAAATATAGCGGCTATGGCCTTCAGGCCAATATCCAGCCGCCGGCTCATACCGTAAATGCTGGGCAGTTTGAAAACGTGGTTAACTCTGTCCTTCGGTAGTTTTTCCTTGTATATTTAGCTATAAGTGAAGACTTTTGCTAAGCAATTTATAGCCGCTATCCTTGGTTGGCAGATACGCCGCTTACGGGCCCGCCATAATTTTAAAGTTGTGGCTGTAGCTGGCAGTGTGGGCAAGACCAGCACCAAGCTGGCCATAGCTAGCGTACTAGCTAAATCGCGGCCGGTCCGTTATCAATTCGGCAATTACAACGATATTGTCAGCGTACCCTTAATCTTTTTTGGTGAGCAATTACCTAATATTTTTAATCCTTTGGCCTGGCTGGCAATTTTCGCCAAAAACGAGATCAAAATCCGGCGACGCTATCCGTACGAAATTGTAGTTATCGAGGTTGGCACGGACGGCCCCGGCCAAATTGAGCAGTTTAAAAAATATCTTCACATCGATATCGGTGTAATTACGGCCATTACGCCCGAGCACATGCAGTTTTTTGCCGACATGACAGCCGTAGCCCAAGAGGAACTGGCTTTAGCCGGCTTTGCCGGCCAGCTTCTCATTAATGCCGACCTAACAGACGGTAAATATTTAAAGCAGGTGCCAAAGGCGGTTACCTACGGCGTTAATCAGCCGGCTGATTATCGTTTAAATTCGGTCAGCTTCAAAGGCGATTCGGCTAGTTTTAGCATTTTGCGGCAGGGACGGCCCTTACTGCATTCGTCTCATCAAAAAATTAGCGAGCCCCAGCTTTATTCAGTTTTAGCCGCCGCGGCCGTGGCTGATGAGCTTGGAGCTAACGCTGGCTCCATTGATGAGGGAATTAGAAATATCCCGCCGGTCAGCGGCCGCATGCAGTTTTTAGAAGGGCTGAATGATTCGACGATAATTGACGACACTTATAACGCCAGCCCCGAGGCTATGCGGGCGGCGCTGGATAGCCTTTACCGTATGGACGCCAGCCAAAAAATTGCCATTTTGGGCAATATGAATGAGCTAGGTCACTTTTCCGTGCCAGAGCACCGGGCGGTTGGCGAATACTGCGACCCGGGCAAGCTGGATCTGGTTATCACTATCGGGCCGGAGGCTAATAAATACTTGGCCTCGGCGGCCGGCGGCAAAGGCTGTGAGGTTAAAACTTTCACCGACCCCTACTCAGCCGGTCAGTTTGTTAAAACCAAGCTTAAGCCCGGCACGTTAGTGCTGGCTAAAGGCTCGCAAAACAAAGTTTTTGCCGAGGAGGCCGTAAAACTTTTACTGAAAGACCCAGCCGACGCCGCTAAATTAGTCCGCCAAAGCCCCAGCTGGCTGAAAACCAAACGTCGGGCTTTCTCTGTTAAAATATAGTTTAATGAAACGTTATAATCCGCAGGAGCTTGAGCCCAAGTGGCAAAAAATTTGGGCAGAGTCGGGCATTTATAAGACTGACATGAGCCGGGTATCAGATAAGTTTTATACCATCCCGATGCTACCGTACCCGTCTGGTGATCTGCATATCGGCCACTGGTATAACTATGTTGGCGCTGACAGTGTAGCCCGCTGGCGGCGCCTGCTAGGCCAAAATGTTTTTACGGCTTTAGGGTTTGATGCTTTTGGTCTGCCGGCAGAAAACGCCGCCATTAAGCGCGGCCTCCAGCCGGCTAAATGGACGAGAGGCAATATTAAATCAATGAAAGAGCAGATTGCTAAAATTGGCGCCAGCTATGACTGGGACCACAGCTTAATTACCTGCGACCCCGAATATTACCGCTGGAACCAATGGCTATTTTTAAAACTATATGAAAAAGGTCTGGCCTACCGCAAGAAGGCGATGGTCAACTGGTGCCCTAAAGACCAGACTGTGCTGGCTAACGAGCAGGTGGTTGGCGAAAACAATGTTTGCGAGCGCTGCGGTACGCCGGTTATCCAAAAAACGCTACCGCAGTGGTTCTTCAAAATTACCGACTATGCCGACCGCCTACTGGACGACCTGGATGAAGTTAATTGGCCTCAGCGGGTTAAGACCATGCAGGAGAACTGGATTGGGCGAAGCCGCGGGGCACTTATTAAATTTGCAGTAGAAGACTCAAAAGAGAATTTTATTGAGGTATTCACTACTCGGCCAGATACTATTTATGGTGCCACCTTCATGGTCGTAGCGCCTGAGCACAAAATACTTAACAAGTTAAGTATCTCCAAGGAAGTTGAAAAATATATTGAGCAGGCCAAGCGAAAAACCGAGCTGGAGCGCAAAGCCGGCGAGAAGGATAAAACTGGCGTCTTTAGCGGCCTTTATGCCATCAACCCGGCTAACAAAAAGAAAATTCCAATCTGGGTAGCCGATTATGTACTGATGAGCTACGGCACTGGCGCCATCATGGCCGTACCGGCCCACGACGAGCGTGATCACGAATTTGCTACGAAATTTGACCTGCCGATTGAGCCGGTTATCATTCAGGATTTTGGCGAACCTTTGCCCGATGAGCATTATGTTGAAGGAGTAGTGGTTATTCCTTATGACCCCAAGACCAAAAAATACCTGGCTCTGGGCGGCTGGAATCAGGGTATTGGTTTGGTCGGCGGCGGCCGTGAGAGTGCGGAAAACCTAAAGCAGTGCGCCGCCCGTGAACTTGAAGAAGAGGCCGGCATTGCCAGCTATGAGGCATTAATATCGCTGGGAGACCCAGTTTATTCTCATTACCATAACGATTTAAAGAAAATTAACCGCCGCTCGCTGGGGCAGGGTTACTTGGTAGTTACCGATAGCCAAGCTAAAACTAAGAAACCGGCGCTGGAAGCCCACGAGAAGTTTAAGGCCGAGTGGATGGATATGGCCGATATCCGGGCCGGCATTACCAAACTTGGCGGCGGCACCCAGCACTGGTTAGAGATGACTGAGCGAGCTGAACGAGCCGCGGCCGATTATGAGGCAGGGCGTATTTACCAGCCGGCGCCCTACAGCGGCGAGGGCGTTTTGATTAATTCTGATAAGTATGACGGCTTAAGTTCGGCAGAGGCTCGGGAAAAAATTGTCACTGATTTGTCCGGCGCTGGAGATGATGAGCCGGTATTTGAACAGACCACTGGCTCCAGTGCGGTGAAAAAGGGTCAGCCGTTTGTGGAGCGCCAAGCTATTACAGCTATTGTTAAACACTGGTCCGAGGACAAGTACATCGGCCTGAAATGGAAAACGGTGGACTGGGAAACGTTGATTACCGGCGGTATCGAGAAAGGTCAAACGGCCGAGCAGGCGGCCATTGCCGAAATTCGCGAGGAAACCGGCTACCAGAACCCTAAGCTGGTCAGAGTGCTTGGCAAAAACCATGCCAAATTCTTTCATGTGCCCAAAAATGAAAATAGATTTGCGCACTTTACTTGCCTTTTGTTTGAGCTGGCTGACGGCGAGCGCGAGCAGGTAAGCGCTAAGGAACAAAAAAACCACGAGGTGGTCTGGCTGACGCCGGCTCAGATGGAAAAGTTCGATTTGCCACAGTCGCACCGTCATATTTGGGACCAAATAAGGAAAGGCTCTGGCGGCCTGGCCCGCGCTCAAACCAATTACCGTCTGCGCGACTGGCTGATTAGCCGCCAACGATATTGGGGTACACCTATCCCCATAATTTACTGCGATAAATGCGGCATCCAGCCGGTAAGCGAAAGCGACCTGCCGGTGATACTGCCTGAAGATGTGGAGTTTGAGCTATCTGGCCAGTCGCCGCTTGTCAACCGGCCGGATTTTGTTAATACTAAATGCCCCAACTGTGGCGGGCCAGCAAAGCGCGAGACCGACACCATGGACACTTTCATGGATTCCAGCTGGTATTTCCTGCGCTATATCGACAATAAGAATGATAAAGCGGCTTTTGATACCAAGCTTATCAACCAGTGGGCGCCGGTCGATCACTATCTAGGCGGTATTGAGCACGCCATCTTGCATCTACTTTATGCCCGCTTTATGGTTAAGTTTCTGCATGATTATCACGGTCTAACTTTTACCGAGCCGTTTAAAAGACTGACCAACCAAGGCATTATTTTAGGCCCAGACGGCCAAAAGATGAGCAAGTCCCGCGGCAATGTTGTCAGCCCCGATGAGCAGGTAAAGAGCTACGGCGCTGACAGCTTGAGACTCTACATGCTGTTTATGGGTCCGTATGACCAAGGCGGTCCTTATAGTCTTGGCGGCATAGCCGGAACGCGCCGGTTTTTGGATAGAGTTTGGACACTTTTAGGGGAATACTTAGAGTCACCGGCGGAACCTATAGCCGATATGGACGAGGTAGCTATAACGGCGGCGGTCCACCGGGCTATCAAGAAAGTGACCAATGATATCGAGGCACTTAACTTTAATACGGCTATTGCCGGCTTGATGAGCCTGACAAATGAGCTATACAAATTTAAAGTTAAACCAGGGCTGGCGCAGACACCGGCTTGGCGGTTTGCCTTTGACAGCCTGGTCCAGTTACTCGCGCCTATGGCGCCGCACATCACCGAGGAACTGTGGCAGGCCCTGGGCCATGAAAGCTCAGTCCATATCTCGGAGTGGCCGGCCTGGGATGAGGCGCTAGTAAGTGACGAGATGGTAACCATCGCCGTCCAGGTAAATGGCAAAGTCCGAGGCGAGATAGTGATTTCTAAATCTGCTGAAGCTGGTGAAGTGATTGCTATGGCTAAAGAGGACGATAAAGTCGCCAAACAGCTGGCCGGTAAAAAAATCAAAAAAGAAATCTACGTTCCCGGACGGCTGGTTAGCCTAGTTGTTGGCTAAACTTGTCTTTCAGAGGTGTTTTTTGCTAAAATTAAGCCAAGTTAGCAGGTATTAACTCTAGCAGTAAAAGGAGTAAATAAGCCAAGTGGGCAAGCCCAAGAAACGAACTAGTTCCCGGCGCAGTGGTATGCGCAGAAGTCACCAGCTAGCCAAGCTAGCCCGGCGTGTTAATGCATTGAGCCCGGTTAAGGTTGGCGCCAAAAAGGCTAAAACCGGCCCCAGCGCTTAAATTTTTAGTATCGTCCGCCTACTACCGGCGGAGTATACTTTAAAGCAGTAGCTAACCCTCAAATACAAAGGACTTAACAATATGGCTAAAGTTTGCGTTAGTAGATTAGCAAAACCGGCAAGCAGTAGCATGCCAGCCGGGAGGGAAGAATATGGCCAGTAACCGCCATCTTGGCCGGATTGTGGCCCTGCAGACGCTGTACGAGCAGGATTTTAGGCAGGAACTAGCCGATAACGGCTTTGATCTAGAGGAAGTTCTAGCCCGCAATATTGCCCGTTATGCCGACACCATCGACGATAAAGAGTTCATTACCAAGCTGGTGCACGGCGTCGACAGCCACACCAAAGAAGTTGACGATCTAATCCGGCCGGTCGCCCCAGAGTGGCCAATCGAGCAAATTGCCCGCATGGACCGCATTATCCTGCGCATTGGTGCTTACGAGCTAATTTGGGACAAAACGGTGCCGCCCAAAGTTGTCATCAACGAGGCGGTCGAGCTAGCAAAGGCTTTTGGCGGCGAGAATTCTTCTAAATTCATTAACGGCGTGCTTGGCACTATCTTGCGGGCCCAAGAAGCCTCGGCCGCCAAACCAGCTAAAGCCAAACCGTCCGCTAAAAGTGCCAAGAAGGCTAAAGATCTTAAGGAAGACTAGATGAAACGACCCAAACCGATACGCGGTTTTAGAAAATTTGTCAGCGAGCACCGCCCGGCAATTGCCGAAGTGGTCCGCGAGCCAACTGCCGGCGGCATTATATTTAGGCGGGGTAAGGCCGGCGTTGAGATTTTACTTATAGCCGATTCCAAGCACCGCTGGACTATCCCTAAAGGTCACATCGAAGAGGGCGAGACACCCCGCCAAACCGCCCAGCGCGAAATTGAAGAGGAGACCGGCCTAGCCGAAATGAAAATGATGGATTGGCTGGGTAAAATTAATTTTCGCTACCGCCGCGACAACACCCTAGTGCTAATGACCACCGAGATTTTTTTGGTGGAGGCCCGTGGTGACACTAATAAAATCAAACCGCAGGAATGGATGGCCGACATTGCCTGGCTAGCCGCCAAAGACGCCTTAGATAAAATTGAGTATGAAGACATTGGCAAACTAATCTTGCTGGCACTGAAGAAAATCAGAGAATCAGCTGTAGAAAAAAGAGGATAATTAGAAAAAATTTATGGATGTATCAAAGTATCAGACTTTTGCTGACCAGCATTTTGGCGGCTTTAGTGATATTGGTCTTTTAATCACCGCCTTTACTCACCGAAGCTATATTAATGAGCATAAAAAAACGGCCTCTGAACATAATGAGCGCTTAGAATTTTTAGGCGACGCCGTTTTGGAGTTGGTGGTGACTGAGCATCTTTATAACAACTATAAAGAGCCAGAAGGCGTTTTAACTAACTGGCGAAGTGCGCTGGTGCGGACGGAAAGCATCAGTGCCGCTGCCGATAGAGAAGGTTTTGAATCTCTTCTTAGGCTGTCGCGTGGTGAGCGGCGGGCGGCCTCACCGCGGGCCCGCGAACAAATTTTAGCCAACTCTTACGAGGCGGTGATTGGCGCTCTTTATTTAGACAAAGGTTATGAGGCCGCCCGGGAGTTTATTAGCCGGACGCTTCTGCCGGTCTTGCCGCAAATTTTAGAAACCGGAGCCTGGCTGGATCCTAAATCCCGCCTGCAGGAGCTGGTTCAAAGCCATGAAGATGCTACACCGGTCTATAAAGTATTGAGCGAGGAAGGGCCGGACCATGACAAAACCTTTGTGGTCGGCGTTTTTGTAAGCAATGATTTGAAGGGGGAGGGGTCGGGGCCGAGTAAGCAGGCCGCGCAGGTCGCCGCCGCCTCTACCGCCCTCCAAGCTTACGTGACGCACCAACCAAACTAAGCAAAAGCTTAGCTTTGGGCTGGTGCTTTTGGGATATTACTGCGTCAGAACCTCAAGCTACTCGCTCCCAGTATTCCCATACAGCTCGCTCTTAGCTCGGCTCTTCCTGGTACTACCCTAAAACACGTAAGCTTGAAGTTAGAGATTGCTCGCTTTCTCCTTGCGCTACCTTCAAACGGTGTATTTCGGGGACCCACACCTGCCTTAGTTGACAACAGGGGTGCTTATCTGTAAAATTACTTAGACCTATGTTAGCTATCCGTATGCAAAGAACCGGCCGCAAGGGCCATGCCCAATACCGCTTGATAGTTCAAGACAGCCGCTTTAGCCCGACGAGCGGGCGAGTCGTGGCTTATGTGGGCAGTTATAATCCTCATACCAAAGCCGTAAATTTAGATAAATCTAAAATTGAGTCGTATTTAAGTAATGGTACTCAACCTTCTCTGGCCGCCGTTCGTTTATTGAAAAAAGAAGGCGTCAAACTACCAGCTTGGGTTAACGAACCTTCTGATAAAAAACGCTCCATTAGGAATCCTGAAAAATTGCGCCGAAACCGACCTGCCGGCGAGACTGAGGCCGCCGCTGAATCCCCGGCCGCTGAAGAATCGGCTGAGACTCCTGAGTCCTCTACGCCTGCCGCCGAAGGCGACCAGCCAGCCGATGAGACTCCAGCTGAGCCGGCCACCGAAGAGCCAGCTAGTAAAGAGGCGGCCGCTGAAGAACCGTCTAGCGGCGACCAAGCGGCTTAATTAGCCGGACAACAAAGCTGATATACTAGAATCAGAAACTTGATTTTTAGGAGGTACGACCTATGGCTGTCAGCATAGACCAGCAATTCATTGAATATATCGTAAAATCCCTCGTCAGTGAGCCCGACGCCGTCAAAATTGAGCGGCGCATAGATGAAAAAGGCGTGCTGTTAGAGCTAACGGTTGCGCCGGAAGACCTAGGTCGAGTAATCGGTAAGCGTGGTGCTACCGCTCAGAGCTTGCGCACTCTGCTTAGGGCATTAGGTACTAAAAACGACGCTAGGTACAACCTCAAGATTATAGACGTTGGCGGCCCCCGCCCAGCCCGCTCTACGGACAATTCTGCGCCGGCTCAGGCGGATGATTCAAAGCCAGCCAGCCAGCCAGAGCCGGCCGATGAGCCAGCCGACGATGACGCCAGCGAGCCCCAGGATGTTGGCCAGGCTACCAAAGACGACACACCTGCTAGCAGTGACGACAAAAAAACCCTAGCCGAAAAGACTAGGGCTGAACTGGCTGAGCTAGACGACTTAGACGTCTGACAACTTCAGGCCGCGCCAAAGTAAGCCAAGCAAAGCTCGTCTTGCTTTAGTGCTTCTGGCGCCTTACGGCGTCAGCGGCTCCAGTGCTCCCTCACAGTATTTCGATACTGCTCAGTCCGCGCTTTGCCGCTTCCTTGTAATGCAATCAAACCTGAAGCTGTCAGCTTGGAGGGCAGGGAGATTAAAATTTTAGTATTTCCAGCCGTTGGTAGATAACAGGCCGCGGGCCAGAGCTTTCTCATACTCGGGGAACCAGCGGTCCTGCAGTAAAGCTCTTAGGCCATCTACTACCAATTTATTCTCCCAAGGCGATAGCTGAAACGGTACTTCGCGGCTATCTACATCTCTTGATAAATCAAATTTGCCCAACCGCCGAAGGGCAAACGAGCTTAAAGACAAAGCCGGCTCATCTTTAACTGTAATTTCGCTCTTTTCGGCACCAGCCATAATAACTATATAATATCACCGTCAAGCATAAAAAGCGAATTTATGATAAGGATAGTGCAGTATCGCCAGCTTTTGCTAAGATAGTACTTGAATGAAGATTCAAATTATCACCTTATTTCCTGAGATGTTTGACGGCGTGCTGGGTTCAAGCATGCTCTGGAAGGCTCAAAAAGATAATTTGGTTGAATACGGCCTCATTAATCTGCGAGGCTACGGCATTGGCCCCAGAAAGCAGGTTGATGATACGCCTTACGGCGGCGGCGACGGCATGGTGCTGAAGCCCGAGCCGCTATTTCTAGCCGTTGAGCAGGCTAAAAGAAATGACCCCAGCGCCCAGGTGCTATTAATGACGCCGCGCGGCGACTTATTTACCCAAAAAGTGGCCCGTGAATTTGCGGCTACCGAGGCCGGCCTAGTAATTATCTGCGGCCGCTATGAGGGCTATGACGAGCGAATTACAACAGTGGTCGATAAGCAAATTCGTGTCGGCGACTATATTCTGACTGGCGGCGAACTGCCGGCCATGATTATTACCGACAGCGTAACCCGCCTAATCCCGGGGGTGCTGGGCGGCGAGACCAGTGCCGAGCTGGAAAGCTTTAGTACGCCGGGGGCGATTGAGCATCCGCACTATACTAGGCCGGAAGAATTTCGGGGCCTACGTGTGCCGGAAGTACTGCTGTCCGGCAATCATAGCGAAATTGAAGCTTGGCGCGCTAAAAATTCAAAGTGACAAGGGCGAGAAATCTAACAGTAAAGCCGGCGTGCAGTGTATTATAAATTTAGATAGACAAAGGATAAAAAATGGCGCGAACTAACGAAAAATTCTCTTGGCCGGTAAAAGCAGTTGACCCGCCAAACCTAAGCTACGGGCAGTGGCAGTGGATGGCTGTGATTGGTTGCCTATTTTTACTAATGGGCATTTTGCAGTTAATTAGCTTTGCCGATTTTAGCAATAATTTCGCGGCTATAGGCACAGGTTCACATAAATGGTGGGGTGCTTTAGTGATCTTAGCCGAGCTTTGGGCCACGGCTAGCTTTTTTAAACTGCGGCTTAGCCCAGGTTTTAGAGCGGTTAGCCGGTTTTGGGCACTAGCCGTGAGTCTTTTTTGGTTTTATAACGACGTACGCCAGCTTAGCGAGGGCAGTGACTTGCCTTATTTCGCCGGCGGCCAGGTTCACGCGGCTAGCGCTAATTATTTTGGCGGTTTTCTATCTCAACAGCCCGGCTGGTGGACGGTGATTGAAGCTATTTTGTTTTTATCGGCTGTTATTTATGGACTGAATATTTCGGTAAGTGGATTAAGGCTTAAAGTAACTAAACGATTGGAGGGATAAAATGTTTAAACTACCAGATTTGGGCTACGGCTTCACTGCCCTTGAGCCTTATATCGACGCACAAACTATGGAAATCCACCACGACAAGCACCACGGTACTTATGTGGAAAAATTAAATGCGGCTCTAGCTAACGCACCGGATTGGCAAAATAAAAGCATTGAAGAAATTCTTGGCAGTATTGATAAACTGCCGGAAGATATTCGCTCGGCTGTTCGTAATAACGGCGGCGGCCACGCCAATCACAGCCTGTTTTGGGTAATCATGAAGCCGGGTGGATCTCGCGAGCCGGCCGGCCAACTGGCTGAGATTATAAATTCCCAGTTTGGCAATTTTGACCAGTTCAAGACTAAATTTGCTGAGGCGGCTACCGGCCGGTTTGGCTCCGGCTGGGCCTGGCTGGTACGCGCCGGTGATAAATATGAAATTTGTTCTACTGCCAACCAGGACAGCCCACTAATGGAGGGCAAGACGCCGATTCTGGGCTTAGACGTCTGGGAACACGCTTACTACCTCAAGTATCAGAACAAACGTCCGGACTATATTGAGGCCTGGTGGAACGTAGTAAACTGGGACGAGGTAGCGAAAAAGGTTTAAGGAAAATGCCGAGCTTGGAACAATTGAGAGAAAATGCCGGTTTGCCGGGACTGTTAGCTGGTGCCGGTGCTCTTATCGCTGGTAACTTTATTACGCAGTTCACGGAAGATATGCCTCAGAGCAATCTTCATGAAGTAATTGGTGACGGCGTTTCGGCGCTGACAGCGCTAGTTGTAGTTGGCCTCGTAGGCGCCGTCCGGCTCCGCCGTCAAAATCTATCGGTCCCGCTAGCCGAGAGTATTGACAGCGCGGATAGTAACCAGCGCGATTGTTAAAAGCTAAATCAAAGCTTGGAAGCTCCTAATAGCTTAGTGAAGTCGAGCATTGAAATATCACTAAAAAGTGATATAAAATTGTAAATTATGATAGGTGAAGGCTCCTGGGAACAGGCAGACACTACCGAGCAAGCCGCCGAACTGTCTTGGGCGCGGGCTGAATATCTAAACCACCCGGCCTACGCTGTTTATAAAACTCGTCTAGAACATTTAATTGATAAGTCGGATGAGTATGCATGGGAGTTGGGTAGTATAGATTCTAGCGTAGACTCGACTAGTTTTGCGGCTATGAGCCCCGAAGAGCAGTTGGCTTTTTTCTTTATGGCCGGCCACCGCTTGCAGGCGGAGCATAAGGTGGCAGTTCTATTGGCGGCTTTCAGCCGGGCAGTGCCCTGGCAAGACGTTCATACTCAGGCAATGCTGGCGCGCCAGACCAGCGAGGAATATAAACATACCATCGGTGTTTACAATTTTTACAAAGACGTGATTGGCCTGGGCGACTTTGAACAGATGAAGCAAATGGCCGAGCAAAACGCCGACCAAGTCTCGACTAGCCTATACGGTCTACTCGAAAAATATATTAATGCACTCTCGGCTGAACCCAGCCTCCGCAATCTTATCGGTGCCTTTTTTGCTTACCACGTAGTGGCCGAGGGGGTAGTAGCGAGAGAATTCTCAAAGCTAACCGCCCAAAAGATGAGTCAAGATAACAAGTTCCCGGGCTTTTTGGATGGACACGCCAAAGTAGCACGCGACGAGAACCGGCATGTGGCCTTTGGCATGGCCTTTCTAAGGATGACTTATGAGATTTATCCGGAGCTGACCCGCCAGATTATTACCTCAGAGGCGCTAGAATTCAAGCAGGAAGTAGACCGGCAGTTGGTTAATGCCATAGAGGATAACCTTGGCGAGTTGACTCAGATCGGCTACGGCAAAACTCCCCAGGAAATTCACGCCTTAATTAATAAAGCCCTTGAGCGCAATCTCAGAGCTATCAGCCCAAAGCTGAGAGAAGAGTACCTGACGAGCCTTGATCCAATTGACCTAACCCAGAATGTTGACGGCCCGGGCAGTAACCAGCACGACCGTTAACAGCGAAATCAAAGCCTGAACGCTCATTATGGCTTTAGTGAAATGGGTTAGCGGCATGGTATCAGTGGGGCTAAAGGCCGAGGCATTGGTAATCGAGAGATATAGATAATCAAAAAAAGTCGGCTCCCACTTTTCAATCCGCGTAATCTCATCGGTCATGTTGGGAAACTGAAAGGCTGGTGCATGATCGTGCTTTTTAACCCCGGTTAGGCCAGGACTGTCCATCTCCCAATACCACAGCCCAAAAGCAATTATGTTGGTTATAAAAATGGCCATAGCCGCGGTAATTAACTGTTTGCCGGGCACCTGGCTACCGTTAAGCAGACCATCAATCACTAAAATTAAAGAGCTTAAATTGGCAATGGAGACGACTGCTATCAGTAAGATGGCGATACTGCGGTTAAAGCTTTTAAAGCTAATGTGGCGTTTGGGCGCCGTAATGCCGATGCCGGCCACAAGGATAATTTCAATAACGGCCACCAGATATCGATTGGCTATTCTTAACTCTCCCGGGATAGTGAACTGCAAGATAATGGCCAGCAAAAAGACTAACTGAGCATGCCATAGTTCCTTGCGGCCAATCGGGTGAATCATGACTTTCCTAAGTATAGCCGGCGTTGTTAATCAAAGCCAACGTTAGTATAATTAACAGAGGTATTTAATAGAATTAAAAGTTTTTCAAACCAAGCAGTATGCTGTTTGAAAAACTTATGGAGGCGGGCCCGCGAAATTTTGCTGGAAGCAAAATATTTGTGGGTCGAAATCCTTGGATTCGAACCTCGAGCACATTATAATTCGGGCGTTATATTGGGGAATGGCCAAGCGGTAAGGCACTGGGTTCTGGTCCCAGGATCGGGGGTTCGAATCCCTCTTCCCCAGCCAAGCTGTTATAAATGATTAACAAAGTTGAGAAGGGGCTAGCTATGAGCAGTGACAGCTACAGCCAGATTATTAAGACCAGCGCTGTGCCAAGCGTAGTAATTGACAGAATCAGCCAAGTATCAGAGTGGTGGGGAAGGAACTTTGAAGGCGAAGCCACGGAAGTGGGTAACGAGTTCACAGTTCGGTTCCAAAATGGAGATATGTACAAAATTAAGGTTGCCGAAATAGTGCCAAATAGAAAGGTTGTTTGGAATGTAATTACTGCTCACCAGACATGGGTAAAAGATCCAGCTGAGTGGGTCGGCACTAAAATAATTTGGGAAGTCAAAGAAGTGCCGGGAGGTACAGAAGTTCATTTTACTCACGAGGGCTTAGTGCCTCAGTTGGAGTGTTTTGATCAGTGCGCCCAAGGCTGGGCTTATTTAATGAATCCAAGTTTCATGGAGTTACTTAACACCGGCAAAGGGCGGCCGCAGGCGGCTTAAAGCTAAAAGGTTCTAGACAGCGATACTAAAGCCGCTTTAATAGCTTTGGGCTTGTTTAAATAAAGCGGCCACTGCGTCGGGGTCTACCTTGGTCATAGACCATTCCAGCTGACAATTTTTAAGGTGATTTGCATAAATCTGCAGTATCTTACCGTTTGCCAAAGGCACACTGCCGCTCGGGATCTCACTAGGGTTATAGGGACTGGGCTTGGGTTCGAATTTAATCCGTATCACACTGCTACAGTCAAATTGGGTTTGAGACTGGGCGGCGCTTGCAGTCGAAAAAGTGCTGATAGACGCCTCGTCCAGCGGCCCATTGGGTTGTTTGTTAGTGCCGGCTACATAAGCGGTATCCGGGCTATAAACCAATGACGTACCCAAAGTGGTTAGGGGAAGCGATAAATTAATCTGCGGTAAATATATCTTTTTTTCGGAGGGTGATACGGTAACCGGCTGATAGGCTAAACCATTGTTGGCAGAAGTTATATTCTGGCTGAGGCTATCAATTTCTGAGTTATAGCGGGCGTCCATATTATTTTGACGGCCCCACAGCCAGCCGATTAAACCAAATTGCAGGGCCAGTATAATTACCAGCACTATAAGACCGCTGTTTTTTGTTACTACTTTTGCCATATTTTTATTTGCTATTGACACCTGTATCTTAACACATTCGGTAGTTCGCAAAGAAAGAGAAGAGGCCTATTGACAAATTAAATTATTATTTCAATTATGTTGACTTAACACTAGTTATCAGCTATAATTTCGTGGTGACTTTTGAGCAAGAATTAAACGGTGGCGAGTCAATTACGGCCCGCAATAGCAGAATCAGGGCAGAGTTGGCCGGGGGCATGCTACCGGTTTTACCATTCGAGCTTATTTCTATCAACCATCAGCTGAGATTAGTCATGGCTGAACAAGATGAAATGGGCAAAGAGCTAGGAGAAGTAAACCATCAATCCTCTGAGACCTGGCATGATAATTTTGCGGCTAATCAGATTGAGTGGCACTCCCGCGTAGTCAGTAACCGCGGGCGCCGGTTAGTGGATACTCTGGAGCGATCTATTGACGTTGGCTACCCTCCCGAGGGCGATGAAGTAACTATAGGTTCTCTCTTAGAATTTCGTATCACTGACGTAGTGGAGCGGGGAATACTGACTGGCTCGGTTCGCGAGGTAGATGAGACTCTCGAGCCGGTACTGCCTCAAGGTGTAGCTTTTATAACTATTCAAAGTCCGCTGGGCTCGGCCCTGCTAGGCGCAAAGGCTGGTGAAACGGTAGCCTACCAAGTAAATGGCAGGGAAAGAGCAGTAGATGTATTAACCGTAAGCCAGCTGGAATACCCAGACTAATCTTTGGGCTCTAGATTTCTAATCTATCTTTAAAAAAATCCACCATGGATTCCTTCTCGGCCGCCCTAAAGGCTGATATCTCAGCCGGCAGGCCGCTAGCCAAAAAGTCGTCTAGCTCCATAACTAAGTCCATGCGCTGTATGCAGACGCCTACTAAATATTTGCCGTTTTGGTCAACGTAAAGCCTAAGGCCGTAAAAACCCTCTTCACATTTACCCTTAGCGTCGATTTCACATCCCGCGCAGACCGAATCAAACCTGGCAGGTCGGATTTGCTTGAATGATACTTTTGATCCGTCAGGAATCTGGTAGTCTATCCGAGCGTTAGAGCTACCGGCGGACAGTTTCGTTCTTAGCGGTTTGGCACCCAGACTGGCCAGTATTTCATAAATAGCGGCATAAGATTGCTCACCGTCGGCCAGAGAATTTAATAGCCTGATGGACAGGTGTTCAAACTGATCCATTATTCCAGTCACCCTAGCTTCGTGGCCAAAGCCGGGCACTACGATATTAGCTACGGCCTCTATGCCGTGCTCGGCTATTTCGGCGATTGATTGATATAAAGAATCAATTTTTCGCTGAGCTAGATATGAGTTCTTGAATTTATCATGCTGAACTTTGCTTAAATCCGAGGCGGTAGTGCCAAAGACGCTAAAAATCACTTTGTCTAGACCGGCCTCAGCGCACCTTTCTAAAATCCGCGGATTCTCGCCATTGGAAGTCATTTTGACGCTTAAGCCTAAATTCTTTGATGCCCGGATTATTTCCGGAAGCTTGGGGTGCAGAGTAGGCTCGCCGCCGGTAAGATGGAGCTCATCTAGGCCAATGACTGACTGTAGTTTGCTTAGAGCTGTTATAAAATCGGTGTCCGGTCCCATGCGGCCGGGGAGAAAGTTCACCCCGTTGGTAGCAGAGTATATTGACACTCGGCCAAGAGTGTTTTCAGGTGTTCTGCCGACCTCTGATAAGACCGGCGTACCCTCATTATGGCAAAACCAGCAGGTCATACCGCAGGCGTCAAGAATTTTGGGCCTCAGTGATCTATCTTCTGTAATAACAACTGGCACATCGTTCTCGGCCCGCCATAATTCTCTAGCAAAAGGGCTTAGTATTTCGGGATCTATCTTCCAGCTTTCCAGCGAGTAATCGATAGGCGGCGCCTGAGCGGCGGCCTCCATGCTAGACATGGCCAACCTCAGCTATCCTCAGGGCTTGATAAGTCGAGTAAATCTGTTCGGCAAATTCTTCCACTGTGCCCTCGTTACTGATAACTATATCTGCCATAGCCCGGATACCATCGATGTCTTGTTGACCGGGCGAGCCGCTATTTTCTCTGGCGTTAGCCCTCATAAAGTCAGCAAAACTTAAGCTTTCCGGTCTTGGCATAGCTTCTTGGCGCTCTAAATACCTGGCATACCGTACTAGCGGATCATCACAGACTACCACCATTACAATTCCGCCGACGTTCTTTACTCTATGAGCCTCGGCCGGCGCATAAATCCCGCTTAAGGCTAATTTCTCAACCTCGCTGTGATTGGCCAAACAGTGATCAACCAGAAAGCTAGCACTCTTTTCCAGCCTCAGCTGGCTAGCAATCCTGGTCATAGTTTCTCGGTCCGGCAGGCCTAGATTGTTGTCGGCTATGTATTTTCGGAGTTCGCTACTAACAGACACATGGGTGAACCCCAGCAGATTTTCAAAAATAGAGCCGGCTTTATCCTTGCCGCTAGCGGCGCCTCCAGCAATAGCGATCAGTTCCGAGGTAACCATTTTGCCATCCTTCTACGGGATACTAACCTCAACTTTTGCGGTCAGTATACCAGGGATTGCCTAGTTTAACAATAGTTATGTTTGTTTAGCAACTTTATGTTCTAAGAGAACCTAGCTAACTAGGTATAGGAGGGGCATTGTAGCATAGTTAATTTTAACAATGCAAACTCTAGGGTATAACAATTACTTAAATGAAGCTGGTTTATACTTAGGACTATGACAGCAAACGGCAAGCAGGCGCTTTTGGTCATGGACGTGCAGGTTGGCATTGTTGAGCGGATAGAAAATCAAAAGGCCTATCTAGCAAAACTTGAAGAGGTTACTAGCGCGGCCCGAAAGCGTCACATCACGGTCATTTGTGTAGTGGTGGGTTTTAGGCCAGGCTTTCCTGAAGTCAGCCCGGCTAATAAATCTTTTAGCGCGCTTAAGCAAAACATGTCTGGCCTGGTAGAGCCTAAGCCGGCTATCCAGCCTGCCAAGCAAGATATATTAGTTACCAAGCACCGGGTAAGTGCTTTTTCGGGCAGTGATTTAGATATGATTTTGCGGGCCCAGGGAATTGACAGTTTGATTTTATGCGGAATTGCTACCAGCGGGGTGGTGCTGTCGACCGTGCGAGAGGCGGCCGACAAGGATTTCCGGCTAACCGTTTTATCGGATCTTTGTGCTGATTTTGATGAGCAGGTTCATGATGTGCTGGTTACGAAAATTTTTCCGCGCCAAGCGGAGGTGCTCACCAGCCAGCAGTGGCTAGACCAAAAATAGCCTAACATTGCTAAAAACCTTCTACGGTTGTACACTAGGCCAAAATAAGGAGTTAACCCGTGGCTCAAAAACCGGTCTTGGGAGTAGAAATCACGGGGTGGGGAAGTGCATTGCCAGAGAGAGCCGTCTCTAACGATGAGCTTATCAGCGAGTACGAGCTGGAATCTGATAATCAGTGGATACTAGAGCGGACTGGCATCGAAAGCCGCCACCTCTGCGGTCCGGATGAAAATGTAGTCACTCTGGGCGTATCGGCCGCGCGCCAAGCACTACAGTCTGCCAGCATAAATCCGCCGTATAAGCTAGATAAACTGTTTTTGGGTACGACTACTCCGTATTTGTCGGTGCCGGGAACTCACCCGTCAATTCAAGCCGGCTTAGGTGAGCAGGGTTGGGCGATTGCTAGCTCTAAAGAAAGCAATACCGCCTGCACCGGCTTCGTAACTTCGCTACTTGAGGCTTACCGCAACTTCCAGGTGGACGGCATTGAAAGCGCTGTGGTAATAGGCGCCGACACGCTGTGGGATATCACCGATGAAACCGACCGAAGTACGGCTATTTTATTTGCCGATGGTGCCGGCGCTGTGGTCATGGAAGGTACCGAACAGCAAAGCGGCCTGCTGGGTTGGCACGAGGAAACTGACGGCAATTTAGTAGACATTCTTTACTGCCGCCCTGGTGAAAAAATTCAAATGTACGGCCGCGAAGTGTTCAAGCACGCCGTTCACGCTATGGAGCGGGCCGGTTCTATCGCTCTAGCGAATGCCGGCCTCGAGGCTAAAGAGCTGACGTTAACCGTGCCGCACCAAGCCAACGTGCGGATTATTGAATCAGCCGCCAAAAGACTCGGTGTTGATATGGCAAACGTAGCAGTAACATTGCCACACCACGGCAACACATCCTCGGCATCGATACCGATGGCACTGGCCGAATCACTGGACGCAGGTAAGATCGAACGTGGCGAGAGATTACTGTTAGTCGGCTTTGGTGCCGGAATGACGGCCGCCGCCGCCGTAATAGAATGGTAGGAGGAAAAAGCCATGGCAGAGGTTGATCCGACTAAAAGAATCGTGATAACCGGCATGGGCATGGTCTCACCGCTTGGTTTTGATGTGCAGTCCAGCTGGCAGGCGCTTACTGAAGGCCGGCATGGCCTGTGCGACATACGTGAAGTAGTTGAGGATTATCCCCAAACCAAACTAAAAACTAGAGCGGCCGCGCCAGTGGCGGAGTTTGACCTACTCAACAATCCGGCTTTTGCGGCCAACCGGCAGATTAGAAAGGATAGAACACAGTGGCACAAAAGTTCACAGTTAGCTCTGGAAGCCGCCCACCAAGCCCTGTGCCAAGCGGGCCTGACCAATGACATTAGAATTGACGGCCAGCAGGTAGACTTTGAACGTTTTGGCGTTAGTTTGGGCACCGGCATAGGCGGAGCCGCCAATCTAGCAAAAACCGGTCTGGAGCTAACCAAAGAAGACCCACGGGTTAGGCCTAGTGAAATTTTAGTATCCCTGCCGGCTCGGCCTGGTGAAGTTGTATCAATAGTCCTTGGCCCTGAGGGGCCGGAGACGCCAATTGCCTTCGAGGAAGCTATATTTGAAGAATGTGCTACCGGCAATGCCAACATCGCCAACGCCGCCGACCAGATCCGTCTCGGCCGAGCGGATGTAGTGCTGGCGGGCGGGACAGAGTCGGCTCTAGAGCCGGCCACCATTGCTCAGTTTGAGGCTACCCGGGCGGTAGATTCATCTAATAATCCGGATCTGGCTAGCCGGCCGTTTGATCAGGAAGCTAAAGGCCTGATTTTTGGTGAAGGGGCCGCCGTTATGGTTATAGAATCATTAGAGCACGCCCGAAAAAGGGGCGCTGTAATTTTAGCCGAGCTGATTGGTTACGGCAAATCGGCCGACGCTTACGGCGACACTGAACCCAGCGGTTTTGGGGCCGTACTGGCGCTTAAACGGGCGCTAGCTTCGGCCCGGATTGAGCCTCGCGAGATAGAGAATGGTTATGTTAACGCCCACGCCACAGCTACGCCTCTAGGTGATCCGGTAGAAATTAGAGCGCTAGCTCAAATATTCTTGCCGGAGCAGGTTAGCGTATCCTCGACTAAGGGCGCTACGGGCCATACTTTTGGCGCCGCCGGCGCTATTGAAGCCATATTTTCTATTATGGCCGTGCGTACCGGTATATTGCCTCCAACCATTAAATTGCAAAATCCAATTGCCGAGGCTGAAAGCTGGAATTTAATTGCCAATGAAGCTCAGTCGCCAAGTGGCGGTGTTGATTTGGCCGTCAATAATTCATTTGGTTTTGGCGGCCCAAACTACGTAACTATTTGGACACGCGGCTAGGCCAGCTTACGATAACCCCTGTTTAAATAGCTATTTTAAATTAGCCCTTTGTGGTATAGTAGTTCTACTAGCGAACTAGCCGCAGTTTATGTTCTAGTAAATAATTAGCGAAAGTGTTTCGAGGAGCGGCTACTGGATTTAGTTGCCAGATAACCTTGAACGAAAATAAGGAGAGAAATGGCAATTAAATTATTTGTGGGCGGCCTGCCTTACGCCGTCAATGACGACGGCCTGGCCGACTTCTTCGCCCAAGTGGGTACCGTGGAGTCCGCTAAGGTCATCATGGACCGGTTTTCCGGCAGATCTAAAGGCTTCGGCTTTGTAGAGATGAGCTCGGACGAAGAGGCCCAAAAAGCCATTAAAGAATTAAACGGTAAGGAAATGGACGGACGGAGCATCGTGGTTAACGAAGCCCGCCCACGAGAAGACCGGCCTAACCGCTAAGCTAAAAAAATAGCTTTAAATAAAAACTTCGCGCTTTTAGACAGGCGCGAAGTTTTTAGTTTTGCCGGCCTAAACGAACGGCCGGTAAAGATGGATATGATCAATACTTTTGGCCAGCAGTAGATTAGGGAATTGAAAATAATTAGAGACTATCCGGCTGGTGGGCCTAGCCTCAGTTAGTATCTTTTTCTCAAGACGCGACATGATGCTTGGCACCCCGTAAAGGACTATCAAGTCATAAGGTCCAAGATCGTGATTCCAGAAAGTAGCATTTAAAATACGCGCCCGCTCGCTTAAGCCGGCGGCCAAAATGGCTAATCTTGACTGTTCAGCCCGCTCTTTATCAATCTCGATGCCGATAGCCCGCGCTCCGGCCCTAGCCATAGCGACCACTAGTTTGCCCTCGCCGGCGCCCAGGTCAACCGCCTTTTCACCGGGTCGAATATTAGCTAGTTTTATCATTAGGCCGGTACTCTGGTCAGAGCTAGGCACGTAGGGGATGTCATAGTTAAGTGTTTTAGCTTTTGCCACAACTTTAGTTAAGCTCACGGCCTGCCCAAAAATCAGTAAGACAGCTAACAAATTTAGTGAAAAATTGCTTTGGGGATAGAGGTTATCGGCCGCGACCTTAGGCTATTAAAAGTTAGCGCCCAAGGGTTTTTGTGGCCCAAAATTAAATCCCTAAGGATGATGGCCGAGGCGCTTGCGTTAGTTAAGCCCCATTTTTTAAATGCCGTGCCAACATAAAGGTGCTTAGACCACGGGTAGACCTGGCCGACTAGCGGCAGGCCGTCGTAGGCTAGGTAGTCTCTGGCTTTCCAACGGTAGCTGATTGAGCCAAAAGCTAAATTTTGCTCGGCAAAGCCGGCTAATTTGCGCCAGCGCTTACGAGACCGGCCTAGGCCGGGAATATGGTTCTCGCCGCCGATTAGAATAAAATCCTGGCCATCTTCGTGGACCGGCAAGATTGAATAGCCGCCTTTGTCTGGCGAGATATACATGCCAGCTAGCCTATGCTTAGTTTTGCCAGCAACGATATATGAGGTAGTTGGGTACTCCAGGGCGCAGTAGGCAAACCTGGCCAAAAACGGGGAGGTTGGCACATTGGTAGCCACGACTATATCTTTAGAAATAAGCTTGCCGTGGGCGGTTTTAACCACGCATGGCCGGCCGTCATGGATGCGCCGGGCCCGAGTATTTTCGAACACATAACTGCCGCCGCCGTCCACGGCTTTAGCCAGACCTAAGATATATTTCTGGGCAGACATTTTAGCTTGGCCGCTAAATTTTACGGCGCCTTTGACCTCAAAAGGCAGAGGCACACTGGTCTCATAACTAGCCGGCAGGCCCAGCCAGCTAGCGGCCCGGGCTTCTTTCTCAAGTTGGCGAAGTTTATCAGCCCGCCGGGTATAGACATAGTTGTTTTCGCTCTGCCAGCCGCAATCAATCTTTTCATCTTTGATGATTTTCTCGATCAGCTTTAGGCCGGCCTGGTTGGCCTGGCCGTACGCCCGGGCGGTAGCGAAATTAATCCTTTGCCAAAGCTCGGCATAAAACAAATTATGCTGAGACGTGACTTTACCGGTAGTCCGGCCGGTGGTGCCGGCACCGATTTGGTCTTTTTCAATTACCGCCACTTTTTTACCGGCCTGCTTGAGTAGGTAGGCGGTGCTTAGGCCGCAAATACCACCGCCGATTATAACTATATCTATCTCTAAGTTTTCTTTTAACTGTGGATAGCTAACAGGATCTACGGCGCTAAGCCAGAGTGAATTCTCCTGATCGGGCAGGGTTAACATCTCTTTAACTTAACTTTTTTGCGTCTAAAAAACCGTAAAACAGCTAACACTGCCTTTGGCCGCCCGGCGAGCGGTTTGGCCCCTGGTCTGCGT
Organism: Saccharimonadales bacterium (SeqCode); assembly: GCA_035717985.1. Lineage (GTDB taxonomy): Bacteria > Patescibacteriota > Saccharimonadia > Saccharimonadales > UBA10212 > DASTHW01. Next base: position 92,588 of record DASTHW010000014.1, read on the forward strand.
GCTAAAATATATTCACCGATGAAAAACAAAAAGCGGGTAATCGCCATCGACTATTTTCGCGGCGCCTGCATGCTGGCGGTGGTCATCAATCACGCCAGCCTTTTTAATAACCCTTTGACTTATTTAGCCGGTGCCGGCCGGCTGTGGACGGGCGCCGCCGAGATGTTCTTTTTACTGTCCGGCATCACTTTTACACTAGTTAGGGGCAAGCTGGCACATAGTGATTTTAGGCAGGTGCTCTCTAAAAGCTGGCGCCGGGCGGCCCAGCTTTATGTACTAAATTTCTTAGTGATATTAGCCTCCTTGACGCTAGCTTTTTGGCTAGGCGCTAAAGGCCATAGCTATAACATGCCGGGTAGCCTGCCATCGGGCAGTTTTGGCCAGCTAATGGTTGGCGTTTTAAGCCTGCAGTACGGCTTTGGCTGGGCCAGCTTTTTAATGTACTACAGTATTTTTCTTCTTCTAGCGCCGTTTGCCCTAAAACTGCTTTATAGCCGGCTTTGGCTGGTTGTGCCGCTAATCTCAGCAGGTTTATTTGCCGCTAATTTCTTCCATCCGCTAGCCTCTACTTACTATTTCTTTTTTGTCTGGCAGATTTATTTCTTCTTGGGCATGAGCCTCAGCCGCTGGCGTAAACTAGCCTTAAACTGGTACCGGGCTTTGGCCAAATATCCCCGTAGGGGGCTTAATGCGGCCATTTTAATATGTGCTGGCGCGACGGCAATTCTAGGCGGCCTGCTGGCATTTAAGCCAGGCGTGGTGGCCGCCCGGATCCCGCATTTTGGTTGGTTTTTGGCCCACCAGGCGGGCTTTAATCATTACTTCCAGGCTAGCCGGACGGGCTTGCTTAGGCCGCTGGCGGCCCTACTGGTGCTGGCTAGCGCCTACATTATTTATAAAAAATACGAAAAATTTCTACTGGCTAAAACCGGTAAGTTGGTAAACTCGATTGGCCGGGCTTCGCTGACTGTTTTTACGGCTCAGGCTATTGCCATTCCGGTAGTCTCGGCCCTGCCTATGACGCATCGCTCGCCAGTCCTAAATACTCTGGTGACTGCAGGGCTCTGCTGTTTGATGTACTACGTCGCCCAGTACGCCCGCCTAGTTCACCATATTAATAAATCGATTGCCAGCCTGGCCACCAGCTTGATGAACTGGAGCTACCTTAGCGCCAGTGCCGTTAAAACTATTTTGGCCAAATTTGCTTCTTCGCCCGAAATCGACTAACCGGCGGACCCAGTAAGGTCTCTACCGGCTGGACGGTGCTGGTATAATCATAGACGCATGGGAAATGACAGAAAGAGCGCGGCTAACTCAAAAGGCAAGCCAGCACCGAGCAGTTCTAAAGGAAACTCGGCTATTTTTATGGTGGCTCTGCTGGATATGAGTTGGCGTTTGGCGCTGAGCGTACTGGTGCCTATCGTTGGCGGGTTTGAACTGGATCAGCACCTGGGCACAACGCCGGCTTTGACAATCATCGGCTTTTTAGTGGCAATGGCGGGCGTCTTTTTAATACTTAAGCGGACTGTGGCTCACGCCGATGAACGGTTTAGGCCGAATGGAGCTCATAAATGAGCACTAGTCTAGCTACTAGCTTTGCATCCAGTGTGCCAGAAGTTCACATCGCACCGCAGACAGTTTTCCATCTAGGCCCGGTGGCCATCACTAACTCAATCCTATACGGCTGGATCTCGATTGTTATTATGCTGGTTCTTTTCATAGTCGCGGCCCGGCGCATTAGCGTTCACCCCAAGGGCGGCTTTATTCAATTTATCGAGGTAATAGCCGACTACATGTCCGATACCGTCAAGGACGCTTTTGCCAATAAAGAGCGGTCTTATAAGTACATCCTATACTTTGTCACGGTCTTCTTCTTCCTACTGGTGAATAATATGATGGGCATAATCCCAGGTGTTGGCGAATCGTTTACCTCTCATGGGAGCTCCCTGCTAAGGCCGATGACGGCCGACTTCAACGCTACGCTAGCTATAGCGGTTATCACGATGGGGCTAGTTTATATAAGCTCACTGCGGGAGGTTGGCCTGAAGGACTACCTCGGCCATTTCTTCATGGGCTCAATTAAAAATCCGCTCTATCTCTTCATTGGTTTGATTGAGATAGTGACCGACCTAGTTCGGGTCGTCTCACTTTCGCTTCGTCTTTTTCTTAATGTGGCCATCGTTGAAGCCATAGTGGTAGTTTTTGCCTATTTGGGACATTTCATCGCGCCGCTGACGGCCACGCCGTTTTACTTCTTAGACATCTTTGACAATGTCTTGCAGGCCTTTATTTTTGCCTTGCTAGGTGTGATGTATCTGGCTACGGCCGTCAATCATGTCGACGAGCATGCCCAGGCTGAAAAAGCTTGACCGGCAAAGTTCTATCTGACAAAATTATAGCTAGCTTAGAGGTGACTGTAGGGACCCTAAAACCACAGTTTTTTAAGCACGGCCTTTCCTCTGCAGTTTGTTCGCTGAAGCGGTAGCCGGACGCCAGGGTTTTATAGAAGCGTCGGGCACTAATCTAGCTCTAGCGAGCAAAATGCAAAGGGTGGGTAGGGCCAACCTGTTAGCAAATTAATAAGGAGTAAATATAAACAAATGATTGCACCCGCAGATCTGTTAAGCATAGCGAGTACAACCAACGTAGACATAATCGGTAAGGGCCTGATGATCGGTGGCGGCTTTATTGGGCCGGGCATCGGCATGGGCATAGTCGGTGGTAGCTATATTCAGGCTACCGGTCGCAACCCCGAAGCAAAATTGCTGGGCCAGGCCCTAGTGTTCATAGCCATTATCGAGCTATACGCGCTACTCGCCTTTGCGTCGGTTTTCATCATCAAATAGCTCTTAATTAGTCGAGGGCAAAGTTAAATTAAATGGTGAATGTAATAACTCAATTTGGAGATACCAGCTCCGGCATCGGGGCTCTAGGGCTGAATTTATCGTCGTTTTTGATTCAGCTAGGTACCTTTATTATTGCTTTTTTGGTGCTTAGAAGATGGGCCTTTAAACCGATACTTAAAGTGCTAAATGAGCGCCGCGAAACTATCGAGCAGGGTGTATCTTTGGGCGAAAAAATGAAGAAAGACCAAGAGCAGATGGAGCAAAAAGTTGCTGAGGTTCTTCATGAGGCTCGGCAGGAGGCCGATAAAATTATCGCTGACGCGTCAGACCGTGGCCGGGCAGTGGTAGCCGAAGCCGAAGCCAAAGCTAAGGAAAAGGCTGACAGTTTAATAGCCAGTGCGCAGGAACGTATAGACCAAGGTGTAAAGCTGGCCCGCACCAATCTAGAAAAAGAGCTAGCCGGCCTGGTGGCTGAAGCCACCGAGGTGATTATCGAGGAAAAAGTTGATACCAAAAAAGACGCCGCGCTGATAGATAAGGCACTGAAAGGCCGGGCATGAGACTGCCTAGAAATGAGCTGGTAATGGTTCTATCTAAACTGTCTGGCGAGCTACCGACTAAAAAATTTGTGGCCGAAACAGCCAGTTATTTGCTAAGCGAAAGGCGGACCGGTGAGCTAGAAAGTCTGGCGCGGGACTTCGTTAACCTGCGCGCTGACGATGGCGTAGTCGAGGTAACGGCGGTTAGCGCCCATCGGCTAACGGAAACTGCGCTTAGCGAAGTAGAGGCTAAGATTAAGCAAATTTATCCCTCGGCGACGAGAGTTATCATTAACCAGCGAATTGACGAAACCCAGATCGGCGGCGTCAGGCTGGAACTGCCAGACAAGCTACTCGATTTGTCGGTTCGCGGTAAAATAAATCAATTTAAACAGTTAACGGTAGGTGATTAATCATGGCAGAAAATTTCGCAGTTAAAGATTTATCTTCAGATATCCGGGCGGCGATCGCCGACCTTAAGCGGCGGCCCGAGGTTGAATCGGTAGGTGTTGTTACTCGCGCGGCCGACGGCATAGTCTGGATTTACGGTCTTCGTGCTTGCGGTTATAGCGAGATGATTGAGATTGACGCCGTAGACGGCGGAAAGGTAACGGCCTTTGCCCTAAACCTCGGCGAAGATGAAATTGGCGCCGTACTACTGGGCGAGGACGATAAGATTGAAGCTGGCGCTAAGGCCCGGCTGACCGGTAATGTTCTGGAAGTCCCGGTGGGCCCGGAACTAGTTGGGCGGGTGGTTAACCCGCTAGGCCAGCCGCTCGACGGTGGCGAGCCGATTAAAACCAAGCAAACTGCCAGAGTCGAGCGCCAGGCGCCCGGTGTGCTGGACCGCAAACACGTCCATGAGCCTCTGATGACAGGTTTAACCGCCATTGACGCGCTGGTGCCGATTGGCCGTGGTCAGAGAGAGCTGATTATTGGTGACCGCCAGACGGGTAAGACGGCGATTGCCGTCGACGCCATGGTCAACCAGGCGCGCACTAAATCCGGCGTTATCAACGTTTATGTGGCCATCGGCCAAAAGCTGTCCAAAATTGCCGCCCTAACTGAACGACTCAAGCGCGAGAAAGTCATGGACCAGACCATTATCGTAGCCACCAGCCCGTCGGACCCGGCCGCCATGCTCTACATCGCTCCATACGCGGCTACCGCCATGGCCGAATATTTTCGTGATAATTCTGGCCACGCGCTGATTGTCTATGACGACTTAAGTAAGCATGCCGTAGCCTACCGCCAGATGTCGCTTCTTTTGCGGCGCCCACCTGGACGTGAAGCCTATCCCGGTGATGTGTTTTATCTGCATTCGCGCCTGCTGGAACGCTCGGCCAAATTATCTGATGATTTGGGTGCCGGCTCACTTACGGCTCTACCCATAATCGAGACCCAGGCTGGTGACATTAGCGCCTACATTCCCACCAACGTCATATCAATTACCGACGGCCAAATCTTTTTGGAAACTAACCTGTTCTATCAGGGTATCCGGCCGGCTATCTCGGTAGGGCTCTCCGTCAGCCGCGTGGGTGGCGACGCCCAAACTCCGGCTATCAAATCAGCGGCTGGCGGTCTAAAACTCAGTCTGGCGCAGTTCCGTGAGCTGGCTAGCTTTAGCCAATTTTCAACTGACCTAGACGAAGAAACCCGCCATACCATCGAGCGTGGTCAGCGTCTGACGGAAGTTCTAAAGCAAGCCCAATACGCGCCTAAAACTATCTGGGAAATGTACTGCTCACTGCTGGCCGTCACGGGCGGCTGTTTTGACAGCGTGCCGATAGAAAAAATCAAGCTTGCCGAGGAGGCACTGCTGGCTGAGTTGAAGTCAAAACACGCTAAACTGACTAACGAAATCAACAAAGGCGCCAAGCCAACCGAGGCGCAAAACGAGCAAGTACTCAAAGTGGCTCAGGCGGTGGCTAAAGGCTACTCATCTACCGACCAGCCAAAAGTCAAAGCCAAGGAGACGGCCGGTGCCTAGTCTAATATCCTTAAAACGCCGGATCGGCTCGATTAAAAATACTCGCCAAATCACCAAGGCGATGGAGCTGGTCAGTTCCTCTAAGCTACGGCGGGCGCAGGCGGCGGCGGTTACCAGCCGGGCATACCGGCAGGCGGCCTACGAACTACTAGCTAGACTCAACCAAGTCAAAGAAGTGGAGCGTCAGCCCCTGTTTAAAAAGCGGCCAGTGCAGGGCCGGCTATACATAGTCATTACATCAAATAGCGGCCTGGCTGGTGCTTACAATGCTAATGTTTTGAAATTACTGACCCAAGCCGTCAAGCAGGACCGGACCGATAAAGTTAAATCGTCATGCATAACCATCGGTAGCAAAGGCGCTCAGTTTGTCAGAAGGATTGAAAACGTAGAGCTGGCTGGCCATTATCCGGCCTTTGGCGACGAACCAACCGAGCGTGATATCGTACCCTTGCTTAATACCATCATTGAAAATTATAAGTCCGGTTCCGTCGATGAAATACGCCTACTTTATACGGAATTTAAGTCGAGCTTGACGCAAATTGCTACTAGCCTGACACTGCTTCCAGCAGGGCTCGAGCTTCCAGCTGAAGACGTGCCGGCGGCACCCGGTTTTATGAACTTCGAGCCAGACGTGGAGACGGTAATCCATAATGTTGGCACTCGGCTGATTCAGGCCCAGATTTGGCAAGCCCTGCTAGAAAGTCTGGCCAGCGAGCATGCTATGCGGGCTGTAGCTATGAAGAACGCCACCGATAACGCTGATGATTTAATTGATGACTACACATTGGAATATAACAGTACCCGCCAGGGTCAGATCACACAGGAAATCGCCGAAATTACCGGCGGCGCCGAGGCGATGGCGGCTTAAAAGAGGAAATACGGAGAATATTTATGGCAGAAGTTAAAACCAAATCAAAGACTAACACCGGCACCATCAGCCAGATTGTTGGCGTGGTGGTTGACGTAGAATTCGCCGTCGACAACCTGCCGGCAATCTTCGGCGCGCTGACCGTCAAACTCGAGGATAAAGTTTTAACACTGGAGGTAGCCCAACACTTAAGCGAATCAACTGTCCGGGCTATTGCTCTAGGATCTACTGACGGCTTAGAGCGCGGCGCTGAGGTTACTGATACCGGCGCGCCCATTAGCGTACCTGTGGGTGAGCAAACTTTGGGCCGGATGTTTGACGTGACCGGCCAGCCGATTGACGGCAAAGAAAATAAATTCAGTACTCGGTCTCCTATACATAAGACCCCGCCGCCTCTAGTAGACCAGTCCGGCAGTGTTGAAATCTTGGAAACCGGCATCAAAGTCATCGACCTAATTTGCCCAATGACCAAGGGCGGTAAGGCCGGCCTGTTCGGCGGTGCCGGCGTCGGCAAGACGGTTTTGATTCAGGAACTGATTAACAACATCGCTAAATTCCACAGTGGCTACAGCGTGTTTGCCGGTGTGGGCGAGCGTACCCGTGAAGGTAACGACCTGTACGGCGAAATGACCGAATCAGGCGTAATTAAAAACACTTCAATGGTCTTTGGCCAGATGAACGAACCGCCCGGCGCCCGTTTGCGGGTGGGCCTGTCCGGCTTGACTATCGCCGAGGGCTTTCGCGACCAAGGCAAAGACACACTGCTATTTATTGACAATATCTTTCGCTTCACCCAGGCCGGCTCCGAGGTTTCAGCCCTGCTAGGCCGCTTGCCAAGCGCGGTTGGCTACCAGCCGACTCTCCAGCAGGAAATGGGCGCCCTGCAAGAGCGGATTACTTCTACCCGCGAAGGCTCGATTACTTCAGTCCAGGCGGTTTACGTGCCGGCCGACGACTTAACTGACCCGGCGCCGGCGACCACTTTCGCCCACCTAGACAGCACAATTACCTTGAGCCGGGCTCTGACGGAAATCGGTATTTATCCGGCCATCGATCCGCTGGACTCAACTAGCAACATCCTTGATCCAGAAGTTGTTGGCCAGGAGCATTACGATGTGGCCCGCGAAGTCCAGAGAGTTCTGCAAAGATATAAAGACCTGCAGGATATTATCGCCATGCTGGGTATGGAAGAACTTAGCGAGGAAGACAAGCAGTTGGTCGGCCGCGCCCGCCGCATCCAGCGCTTCTTCAGCCAGCCGTTTTACGTAGCCGAGCATTTTACCGGCAACTCCGGCCAGTATGTCAAAATTGCTGATACCGTTCAGGGCTTCAAAGAGATTTTAGAGGGCAAGCACGACGATAAGCCGGAAAGCGCGTTCTATATGAAGGGTGCTATTTCTGGCGTCAAAGTCGGCAAGGAAAAATAAATGTTTCACCTTCTGCTGGTCACACTGACTGGTATAAAATTTGAGGGCGACGTTTATGAGGTTATTTTGCCAACCCTGGATGGGGAGATTGGCATTTTACGTAATCACATGCCGCTTATCAGCGTAGCGACCTCGGGAGTGGTGGCCGTTAAAAAAAACCGCACCGACTCTGAAAATCAACGCGAATTTTTTGCCATCAGCGGCGGTGTGATTGAGGTTGAGCACAATCAGCTTAAAGTAATCGTCGATGAAGCTGACCATGCCGACAATATCAACGAAGCCGAAGCCGAGGCGGCCCACGAGCGCGCCCGGACGATGAAGGCTGAAGCCAAAGATCAGGTTAGCCTGGAGCACGCTCAAGCTATGGTCGACCGCACCGGCGCCCGCTTGGAAGTTGCTAAGCTCAAGCGCCGCCACCAACGCTAGCCGGCGCTAATTTACCCTGGACTTACTCGAATATAAGTGCGCTGAATCTTATAAGGCTGTACTATTAAAAGCGATAATGAAAAGTGATTTGCCCTCAACCGTGCTTGTAATTTTTGGAGTGACCGGCGATTTATCGCATCGCTATTTATTGCCGGCGCTGAGCCAAATATGCCGGGCTGGGCGCTTGCCGGAAGACTTTAAAATTTTGGGGGTTTCACGTCAAGCCGGGATTACGCGGGAGAAGATTTTTGGCGGCGAGCTAGAACCGCTTAGAGCTTTTAGCGATATTCTTCAGATGGATCTTGCTGACCAGAAGGCCTATGATGGCCTCGAAGATAAATTAAAAAAGGTAGCCGCCGGCATGTCCGCTCAGCCGCAAATAATCTTCTATTTAGTGGTGCCACCGGCCGGCGTTTTGCCAATTATAGAAAAGCTGGGCCAAGCCGGCTTGAATGGTCCGCGGGCAAAACTACTTTTAGAAAAGCCGTTTGGCGTTGATTTGTATTCGGCTCGCGAGCTAATAAGCGCCACCGAAAAGTATTTTTCAGAAAATCAGGTTTACCGCATTGATCACTATCTAGCCAAAGAAATGGCCCAGAATATCGCCGTATTTCTAGGTAGTAACAATATCCTGCAGGGCCTCTGGAATAAAGATTATATAAAAAGCATCGATGTTATCGCCGCTGAAAAAATTGATATAGAAGGCCGAGCTGGCTTTTATGAAAGTACCGGTGCCCTGCGCGACGTCGGCCAAAGCCACCTTTTGCAGTTGGCGGCTCTGACCCTAATGGAACCGTGCTCGGACATTTTTGATTTTGAAGAAATTCCCCGCCGGCGGCTGGCGGCGCTGGAGCGCCTGCGGCCGCCGGCGCCAGACCAATTGCCGGCTAAAGTTACCCGCGCCCAATATAAAGGCTACGGCCAAGAGGTAAAAAATCCTGGCAGTCAAACCGAAACCTGGTTTGATATTTGCCTTGATTCTACCGATCCGCGCTGGCAAGGCGTACCTATCCGGCTGGTGGCCGGCAAGGCTTTTGATCAAAAGCTGACCGAAATTAGAGTCAACTTTAAAGAGGGCAAGGGCTCACCCAACCAGCTAATTCTGCGCATCCAGCCTCAGGAAGGGATTGAGCTTTACCTATGGATTAAACAACCTGGTTATGAAAGGGCTCTGCAAAAACTGCCTCTAAGCTTTAACTACGGCCAGCATTTTGACAGACTGCCAGACGCTTACGAGCAAGTTCTGCTAGACGCCATGAATTCTAATCATAGCTTGTTTGCCGGGAGCCGTGAGGTGCTGGAGAGCTGGCGGATTTTACAGCCAATTTTGGAGCACTGGTCAGTCGGTGGCGGACAGTTAATACAATATAAAAAAGGCGAGAGCCTAGAACAAGCCCTGGCCGGTTTTGTATAATAGCCATTAATGCCAAAATCTGTAATCTCTGCTTACAACGTGGTTAAACGTTTTGGACCGGTGACGGCCGTAGACGGTATTAGCTTTGATGTTAAAGCCGGCGAGATATTTGCTTTTTTAGGTCCTAACGGCGCTGGTAAATCCACCACCATCAGCATGCTGACAACTATGCTGAGGCCCACCAGCGGCCGGTTACTGCTAAACGGCCATGATGTAACGCGCGAGCAGGATTCGGCGCGTAAAAGTTTTGGCATAGTTTTTCAGGACCCGGCGCTGGAGGAAGAACTGAGCGCTTACGAGAACATGCAGATTCACGCCGTACTTTACCATGTGCCAAAAGCCGAGCAGGCCCGCCGAATTGAAGAGTTAATGCGCCTTGTCGACCTTTGGGAGCGCAAAGACAGCATGGTTAAAACCTATTCTGGCGGTATGCGCCGGCGGCTGGAGATTGCCCGCGGTCTTTTGCATCATCCAAAAATTTTATTTTTAGACGAGCCCACCCTTGGTCTAGATACTCAAACCAGAAATCTGCTTTGGGAGTATGTAGAAAAGCTAAATAAGGCCGAAGGCATGACTATTTTCTTTACTACACACTACCTGGATGAAGCCGAGGCCGTCGCCAGCAGGATTGCCACCATTGATCACGGTAAAATTATTGCCACCGGCTCGGTTAAACAACTGGCCAGCCAGACTGGTACCAAAAGCTTAGAGCAAGCCTACCTAAAGCTAACGGGTACTGGTGTGCGCGATGAAACTAGCCTGTCTAACAATGGTCTAAACGTTCGCACCGCTCAAAGAAATCAGAGGTTAAGGTAATGTACGCTTCGGTAACCTATATCCTATGGCTCAGGCAAATGAAGCGCTATGTACGGACTCGTTCCCGCGTGGCCGGCGCCATCGGTCAGCCCATCTTATTTCTGCTGGCGCTAGGTTATGGTATTGGCTCGGTCTATAAAAGAGCCGGCCAGGGCAACTACTTGGAATTTTTAGTGCCGGGGATAATCATCCAGACCTTGTTATTTTCCGGCGTCTTTTGGGGGATACAAATTTTGTTTGACAAGCGCTTTGGTTTTTTGAAAGAAATGCTGGTAGCCCCCGTTAGCCGCTTCCGTGTTCTACTCGGCAATGCTGTTGGTGGCGCTACTATCTGCATGTTCCAGGCCGTACTGGTATTTGTCATTGCAGTGATTTTAGGCTTCAGGCCGCACGACTGGCCACTTGTAGCGCTAGCTTTCTTGGTAGCCTTGGCTCTGAGCATAACTTTAACTAGCTTTGGCGCGGGCCTGGCTAGTATGGTGGAAGATTTTCAGGGCTTTCAGGGTATTAACAACTTTCTGATTTTCCCGTTATTTTTCCTATCTGGCTCGCTTTATCCGCTAAATCATGTGCCGGATTGGCTGAGGATTTTAAGCGAAATTAACCCGCTCAGCTATGCAGTTGACGGCTTGCGCTGGGCGCTCATAAATCAAAATCACTTTAGTCTTTGGATAGATTTTTCGGTAATTATCGCCACGCTGGTGGTAAGCGTAACTTTTGCCGTATACCGCTTTAACCGCCTACAGGTTTAACAAAAGCGGACCTGCTGTTTATACTTAAGGGGAATGCCTGATACTGTTATTTCTTTGGATAAGCTGACTAAACGCTATAACAAAAATGCGCTGCCGGCTCTCGATAAGCTGACGCTTTCAATTAACCGCGGCGAGGTCTACGGCTTTTTAGGCCCCAACGGCGCCGGCAAAAGCACTACCATCCGGATATTAATGAACTTTATCCAGCCTTCGCGCGGTACTGCCCGCATCCTGGGCCAAGACGTGGTGGCTGACAGCGTTAGACTTAAAAAATCAATCGGCTATTTAGCGGGCGAGGTCGCCCTGTACGACAAGATGACTGGCCGTGACTTTCTAGCTTACATGGCGGCACTCCAGCCCACCCGCCACCGCGGCCGCGCCGGCGAGCTGGCTAAGCGCTTGCAAGCTAATTTAGATAAACCAATTCGCGATTTATCAAAGGGCAACCGTCAAAAAATTGGTCTAATCCAGGCTTTTATGCATGAACCGGAAGTCTTAATCCTAGATGAGCCGACTAGCGGCCTGGACCCATTGATGCAGGAAGAATTCTTCGCCCTAGTAAGAGAATCTAGCGCTAGCGGCGCCACACTTTTTATCAGCAGTCACAACTTATCTGAAGTCCAAAAAATGTGCGACCGAGTTGGTTTTATCCGCGAGGGTAAGTTGGTCGGCGAGCAAAATATCGCCGAGGCTGTAGCCGACGCCGCCCGCAGTTTTGATATCAACTTTGACGGCAAAGTGCCGATTGGCGAGCTAAAAGACATCCCCGGCGCTAGCCTAAGCGCTGGCACCCGAAACGGTATCACTGTGCATATGCGCGGCGAGTTAGCGCCGCTTTTTAGGGTGCTAGCCCGTCATAAAGTAACTAGCATTAACCAACGCGAGCTTGATTTAGAAAATGAGTTCTTAAAATTTTACGGAGACCGCGGATGAGGCCAGTCATCGCTCAGGAGTTCAAACAGCGCCGGCTGGGCATTTTGTTTTGGTGCCTCGGCAGTGTTATTTACACTTTGCTGGTCACGGCCGTTTATAAAAGTTTTGTCACCAACCAGACCGTAAACTTGGGCCAAACTATCCAAAAACTGCCGGATACAGTTAAATCTTTTACTAGCATTACTTCCAGCTTTAATACACCGTCCGGTTTTTTGAGCTCGGAGCCTTACTACGTAGTTCTGCCGATAATCTTTTTAGTTTTAGCAATTAGCCTAGCCAGTGGCCTGCTGGCCCGCGAAGAAGCCGGCAAGACCCTGGAGCTTTTACTGGCTAGGCCGCTAGGCCGGGGCCGTTTGCTAGCCGCCAAGGCGCTAGCCGGCATTTTAATTTTGGCTGTCGTTAATATTGTGGCCGGCCTAGCCATGACCATTTTAACCAGGGTGTTTGGCATACATATCGGCGTAGGCCTACTCTGGGAAGCACAGGCCATGCTGTATCTTTTGGCACTTTTATTTGGAGCGCTGGCTTTTATGATTACGGCTATCGGCCGGGCGGGGCACTCGGCGGCGCTAGGCATTGCTATGTTACTGGCTATCGGTGGCTACGTGCTGACTTCACTAGAGGGCGCCGTACATTGGTTACATACACCGGCGCGGCTCTTGCCTTATCACTATTACCAGCCGGCCAAAATCTTAAACGGTACCTTCACTACTAGGCCGGCAATTGGCTTTGCTATAATTGCGCTCATTTTTGGCATTATTGCCTGGCTAGCATTCCGCCGCCGCGACATTGCTTAACCCCTGAAGTATACTTATACCTATGGAACAGCCATTGGCGGAGCGCATGCGCCCGCGAAAGCTATCAGAGGTGGTTGGCCAAGCCCATTTAATTGGCGAGGGCAAGCTAATCTCGCAATTAGTATCAGCTGGCCAGCCGTTTAGTTTAATTTTTTGGGGACCGCCGGGGAGCGGTAAAACTACGCTAGCCAGAATTATAGCTAGCGAGATGAAGGCTGATTTTATTGAAATCAGCGCCGTAACTGCCGGCAAAGCCGATGTTATGAAGGTAGTTGAGCGGGCCAGGCAGAATGCCGGAGTTGATAGCTCACAATCCTCACAGCGGTCTGGCTTGGATGCGTCGCAAGGCGCCGGCGAAGCGCAAACCGAACTGTATAAGGTATACAGAGAGGGCGCACTGGAGCCGGCAACGCGGCGAGGCGCCAAGAGCGGGGGCGGAGTTAGCGGCTCAGCCGCTAAGCAGGCCCACGCGCCCAGATCGACTGTGCTCTTCGTGGATGAGATTCATCGATTTAATAAAGCCCAGCAAGATGCCTTTTTACCACATGTAGAATCTGGACTAATCACTTTAATTGGTGCCACCACAGAAAATCCCAGCTTTGAAGTTATTACGCCCCTACTTAGCCGTAGCCGGGTAGTGATACTGGAGCCCCTGTCAAAAGCCGATATTATTAAGATTCTAAAGCGGGCGGCTAAGGCTGAAAAACTGCCAGCAAGGCGTCTGCCGGCTGACGGGCTGGATATGCTGGCAGAATTATCAGGGGGCGACGCCCGGATAGCGTTATCTAATCTGGAGCTGGCTATAAACTTAACTAAGGGAGTTATCACGCCCGAAATTGCTCAAAATGCCGCCCAAAGGCGGGTGCCGGGTTACGACAAAGCCGGCGAGAATCACTACAACCTAATTAGTGCCTTTATAAAATCTATGCGTGGCGGGGACGCCAGCGCCGCGCTTTACTATATGGCCCGCATGCTACAGGCTGGGGAAGACCCTAAGTTCGTCGCCCGGAGGATGGTGGTTTTTGCTAGCGAGGACATTGGATTAGCCGCTCCGGCGGCGCTTAATCTAGCCGTTTCAACTTTTCTAGCCGTAGAGCGCATTGGTATGCCGGAGTGCCAGTATAATCTGTTCCACTGCGCCTCGGTGATGGCTAAGGCCCCCAAATCCAGGCAGGTTACCAACGCCATGAACAGCGCCCTAAAAGCCGCGCGGGACTACCCGGATCTGCCGGTGCCGCTCCACCTGCGCAACGCCCCAACCAAACTAATGAAAGACCTCGGTTATAACGAGGGCTACAAATGGGACGCCGGCTTTAAAGACAAACGCGGCTTCCTCCCCGACGAACTATCCGGAACCGACTTTCTTCAAAAGCCCTAAACTTACCACTTGGATCATATAAAACCAAGCGGCGGTTAGACCTTGGACGGCTTTTTCTAGTTAGAAAAGGCGGTTGGTTAGCCCGCTCTAGCCACAACCCCGAGGGCGTTTCCGCCGATGTGGCCGATAACGCTAGTCGGGCAGTTATCCCTATAGATTTTGTTTAGGCACTCTAACGCCAGGTAGGCGTCGTCCTCATCGGTATCGTGATCATCCACTAGTATTTCGGGCAGGTCGCTAAGCTCAAGCCTGACTTCGTCATAATAAATTTCTGCAGTCTTCTCTCTGAGGTTGGCCAATGCTAACACGCCAAGCTCACTACAGCTTTCTCTTAGCGGGCAGTAGTCACATAAAGGGGCAATCTCACTCATTGGTAAAAGCAATTCAGTTTAAGGACGGTAGGATCGCCTTCGGCAGTGCGGCCACGACATCTTCAACCTCTAGGTTTCCAGATTCGTCAAATGGCAGTTCATCTAAATCTTCATAACGGAATATCACTGCTCGCTCGTTTCCGGCCTCATCGTAGATAAAAGTGTGATAGTTCTCAATAAATCTACAAACCATACGTCCAACCTTGGCTACGTCTTTATAGCCCCTGTCCGGCCCTTTCTCCATAATTAGATTATACGCGCTCTAATCAGACCAAAGGCTGAGAAAGGCGATCTTTAAAACTTTTAAAAACTATTGACGATGGGGGTCAGTACGGTTATGCTTAAAGCGGCTATACAAAAAGCCAAAAGTACACCTCACTAAAGGAGACGGGCCAAAAGCCCGTCTCCACTCTTTTATCCCAATTTTTATCAAAGCAGGGTGGCCAGCCTATAGTCCGGGAAAAACAAAAAAGACCCCGAGGGGTCTTTTTTGTTTGGAAGTCCTCTCCGAGGAGAGCACTCCCTCAACCTAAGTCATTTCTGGCTTTTGGTTGCCGCCACCTCACAGTGGCTAACTACCAATATAGACCTGCCCCAAATACGCGTCAACCTAAATTGGATGCGGTAACAGTCCGACATATGCACATTTTTTGGCTAACAAATACCAAACTGTGTCTAAGTATGTGTAAAAAGCTGTGGCTAACTAGCTCGGCCGCTCTGTTTTCAAAACCTCAAGGTTATTTAGCAAGATACCGCTAAAGGCCAGCTGGAATATCACTTGCCCCTGCAGTAAAAAACCTTGATCAAGTTTGAGATAAATCAGAGCTATCACGCCGCCGGCGACCTGAATGGCTAGCAAGAGTACATCTCGCCAATGCCAGCCGCCTTTTTTAATAATCCAAAAGGCTACGATTAGCTGAATGACAAACAGGCAAGTGCCAATGGCGGTATGTAGATAGTCAAACCAGCTACTAATACTATAAGGTGTTAGCACTACGCCTATCATCAAAAGAGCTACCACCTGCAGAGCCCGCCGAACCGGCTTATGAAGATTTGCCTGCCAGCGGCCCAACGCCGAAAAGATAAGATAAGCCGAAATTATCAGGCCGGCCCCAAAAGGGATAGCGGTTAGCGGGTGGACACCAAAATAGCTTAGCCCGTTATTGGCCGCCAGGCTGGCCGGTGCTATCAGTACGCACAGCAAAAATGAGCCATAAAGCACCGCCTGGCTGATAAATATGCTCTGCCGCAAGTTGAATTTATCCATCTAGCGACCATTAAAAAACAATTGCTAAGGCTAAATCAGTCTAAATTTTCATGCAGAAAGACTAAGGACTTTGTCCAGGCGTCTTTGGCGGCGAGCCCGTTATAGGCTAGAGGGTTGGTATCGTTAAAGAAGGCATGGCCGGCGCCGGGGTAGACCTCGTATCTAAATTGCTTGCCGGCGGACTGCATTGCTTTTTCTATCTCCGGAATGTGAGCATTTAGCGTTTCATCCTTCTGGCCGTAAAAAGCCATTACCGGGCAGTTGATATCTTTAAATCCATCCATCCACTGCTCGCCGTGGCCATAAAAAGGCAGGGCGGCTGATAAACCTTGCTCTCTAGTAGCTAGGCCAAAGCCGTAAGTGCCGCCAAAGCAAAAGCCAATCACGCCAATTTTAGTGACCGCAGGTTGGTCTTTTAGATATTTAAAAACGGCCTCCAGCTTTTCCATTGTTTCTTCTGAGAACCCGGGCGCGCCCAGCGGCGCCATCATGGCCCTAATTTCTACTTGGTGTTTGAGCCTCTCCTCGGGGTCAAACAGGGCTTTTTGCAGTTCGGGCGTGGCGTATTTAGATACATCAGTGTCAGCAAGCAGGTCCGGCGCTATCACCTCAAAGCCCTCGGCACACAGCCGGTTGGCTACGTCTTTAATGTGGCCGCTTAGGCCCCAAACCTCATGGATTAATATCAAAGCCGGGTGAGGCTCCCCCTCCTCTTTACAGGTTCTATATACAGGGATGCCTTTATCTTTATAAGTGATAGAAATCATAGCCTGAGAGACCATAGGCTTTTTCCTCCTTAACTTAAGTCTAATTATATAACTTGGCTAGCTGGTATGTCTTTGGCCTGGCCGGCACAGATTAGGCAGGTTTCTTCTTCGCCGGCTTCGGCCAGCCAGTGGTCGGCCGCTTTCCAAATCGGCTCTAAATCGTGATAAGCCACAAAATCGGCGGCCGAGCGCATAACCCAGCCCAGCCAGCCGTATAGATGAACACCTTTCCACATTAGCGCCGCCCAGCCGGTGCCGGCTGGCGTGACGTAAGCTGGCTTGGCGGCCTGGTAAGGCTTGGGTTTGGCGCCCCTTGCCAGTCTTTCTAGGTTGGCGGCCACCGATTCAGCATCATGCAGTGCGGTTTGGGCCATGCCGGAGTAAGGTGTGTTGGCGTTATCACCAATTACATAAATGTCGTCCTCGGCGGCCAAAAATTCATCAACCGCCACTTTGCCGTGGTCAGTTATGTTAAATTCGTTGGCGGCAAAAAAAGGATGATTGGTAACACCGGCCGTCCAGACCACAGTTCTACTTTTAAGGGTGCCGCCGCTAAATTCCAGGCCGTCAACCGTTTCGGAGCGCACCGTTTCACCCAAGTATAGTTTTACGCCCAGTTTACGCAGGCGCTTGGCGATAGCCCGGGAATAGGGCTTGGGCATACGCGGCATGAGCCTGGGCGCGGCCTCGACAAGGTCAACGTGAATCCGGCTTTTCTTAAGTCCGTGAGCCTCCATGATGTGCTTTACGTAATGGGGCAGGGCGCCGGCCAGCTCGACACCGGTAGGGCCACCGCCAATGACTACATAGTTAAGATCTGGTTTTCTATCTTCCACCAATTGCTTATGGATGTGGTCGCGCAGGCGCTTAGCTTCATCAATCGTTTTAATGCCGTAGGCGTATTCTTTTAAACCCTTAATACCAAAAAAGTTAGTAATGACGCCAAGGGCCAAAATCAGCACATCATAATGATATTTTTTATCGGCGCTGGCGACGACTTTAGCGGAGCGGTCCAGCGATTTAATAGTGTCATTAATAATGCTAATATTTTTGTCTTCAAAAATTTCGCTCAAGGGAATGGTAGAAGCCGTTAGCTTGCCGCCGGTGGCCGCTCGGTACAGGCTGGGATAATATCTAAAATCGTCGCGCTCGGACACTAGGCTGACGTCAAAGGCCGGATTGCGCTCCAGCAATAGCGCCGCTTTAATGCCTCCAAAACCGCCGCCAACAATGATAACTTTTTGTTTTTTGGCCATTTCAATTGCATTATAACCAAAAGCGCTTTAGATTGCGAATTTAGCCTGTTGTAAGCCTCAACCAGTTCGCGTATGATTAGCGGATAACAATTTCTGAGCAAGAGAGGGTAAGCCGTGGCCAAAGCCAAGCGCCAACTGTCAAAACATGCTGAAAATAAATGGGCCATTTTGGCACTGTTAGCCATGGCTCAGTTCATGGTGGTACTGGATGTAACCATCGTCAATGTGGCCCTGCCCAGCATGGCCCGCAGTTTGCACTTTACACCTAGTAATCTGCAGTGGGTGGTCACAGCTTATACCCTTACTTTTGGCGGATTTTTACTCCTAGGCGGCCGGGCGGCTGATATCTATGGCCGGCGCAATATCTTTATCTGGGCGGTATCGGCTTTTGCCCTGATGTCACTGCTTTGCGGCCTGGCCCAAAATGATACCTGGGTGATACTAGCCCGGGCGGCTCAAGGCCTAGCCGGCGCTATTATGTCGCCGGCGGCACTATCTATCGTTCTGACCGAGTTTTCTGAGGGTAAAGAGCGAAATACGGCACTGGGTGTATGGGCGGCCGTAGCCGCCGGCGGCTCGGCGGTGGGCATTTTGCTAGGCGGTTTCCTGACCCAGTATCTTAGCTGGCGTTGGAACTTCTTTGTTAACGTGCCGGTGGGTGTGCTGGTGGTTTTGGCTAGCTTTCGGCTATTACCCCATCACATCGGGGAAGAAAATAAGAAAATTAAGCTAGATCTGCCAGGGGCAATCTCGGTGACTGCTGGCCTAATGGCACTAGTTTATGGCCTAGCTGAAGCTCCTCAGCACGGCTGGGGCTCCGGCCGGGTAATCGGCTTCTTGATTGCTAGCGGCGTCTTACTGCTGGCCTTCCTAGCAAACGAGCGGCGAGCCGACCAGCCTTTAATGCCGCTGGCTCTGTTTAAAATTCGTAATGTTTTGGGTGGCAATCTTACAGCCTTAGGCATCGCTTGCACGCTGTTCTCGATGTTTTTCTTCATGACCCTTTATGTCCAGACAGTGCTGGGCTACTCGCCACTCAAATCGGGCGTTTCATTCTTACCGGTGACTATCGTAATCGCCGTTACCTCGGCTATCGTTTCTAAAACGGTTGGCAGAGCCGGCTATAAGCCGTTTTTGGTAGCTGGTCCGTTGGCCCTAGCGATTGGACTTTATACTCTCAGCGCCACCATGAAGGTCGGCGGCAGTTATTGGCAGAATGTATTCCCGGGTTTGGTAATCATCGCACTTGGCATGGGTTTATCATTTATTTCCATGACCTTAGCCTCCACCAGCGGTGTACCGAAACATTTTTCGGGCTTGGCTTCCGGAATGCTAAATACCTCCCAGCAGGTCGGCGAGGCCATTGGCCTGGCTATTTTGTCAGCCATTTATGCCAGCACCTTTAAGTCTGATGTGGCAAAAACACACATTGCCAATATCTCTAAGATTCACGGCTACCAGGCTGGCTTACATGTGGGCGTGGGCCTGGCCGCCGCCGCGGCTGTTTTGGCGCTTTTGGTAGTTAAGAATCATAAAGTTAGCACGAAAGAGGCTATGCCCGCCGCCTAAAAAGCCGGGCCGGTTAACTTTAAAAGAATCTATAATTAAACCATGCTAGCCGTTATCTTATCTGTCCTTACCTTTTTCTCTACCTTGGCCGGCGGCCTAACGACTCTAAAGAATCAAAAATGGCTGTACCGGATTATGGGCTGGACGGCGGGAGTGCTTTTAGGCGTAGTTGCCTTTGATCTCTTGCCGGAGATAGCCCATGAGGTAAATCACTCAGGCAGTTCTTTCACTCGGCCGATGATTGCGTTGGTGGTTGGTTTTCTAGCTTTTCACGTTTTGGAAAAAACCATTCTCTTACACCACGCTCATGAGAGCGAGTACGGCAGGCATGTTCATCCTCAGGTTGGTATTGCCAGCGCACTGGCCCTGGCCGGCCACAGCTTTTTAGACGGCGTGGGTATTGGCCTTGGTTTTCAGGCCGGCAATGCCGTTGGCATTACTGTGGCCATAGCCGTTATCGCCCACGATTTTACTGATGGCATGAATACGGTTATTTTGATGCTGACCAATAAAAATACTTCATCCCGAGCTCGCGTGATGTTACTGGTGGATGCTATCGCGCCGGTTTTGGGAGCGGCCTCAACCCTTTTATATAGTCTGAGCGATAAGTGGCTAGTGCTTTATCTTGGCTTTTTTGCCGGCTTTTTGCTCTACATCGGCGCCAGCGATATTTTGCCCCAGGCACACAGCAAGGAATCATCGCGCGTCACCATTAGCCTAACTGTGCTTGGTGCGCTGTTTATGTTTATCATCACCAGATTTATCTAAACCGGCAGAGTATAATAAAGAAGATGTTAAAGATAAAAATATTGATCTTGATTTTAGTCTTGGCGGCCGGCGGATTGTACCTGCACCAGCACCATGAAACTTCTGTGAAGCAGGCCGCCCAAGCCGCTGTAGCTACTGCTAAGCAAAAGGCTCAAAAAGTCGCCGCTGATGAGCTGGCCAGCCACTGCAAGCTTAATACTTCAGATAAAGAAATCGTGGTCAGTATCAGCAAACAGCACCTGTGGGCCTGTGCGGGGCCAACTACAGCCTATGACTCAGCCGTAATTACCGGTATGCAGATGTACCCATCTGAGTTAACACCGGTGGGCACTTATCACATCTATAGCAAACTGACGGATCAAACCCTTAGCGGTTCGGATTTCACCGGCCACTGGAGCGACTATGTCAATTATTGGATGCCGTTTTTGGATAACCAGTACGGCACCTATGGTTTCCACGATTTGACCCAAGCTAGTAACGGGACTAACGGCCGAGCCGACAGCGATTTTGGCCATGTTGATATCAATGCACCTTTTACTGCCGCCAAGCACGGCTCGCACGGTTGTGTAGAGCTACCGCTAGCCACCGCTAAGTGGCTTTATAACTGGTCTTCTGTAGGCACGACAGTAGTAGTCCAAAGCTAGGTTACAGGATACAATATATATATGATTGCGGCGGTGATTATTCTAGCGGTGCTGACGGCCGGGTTGATTAGCTATATTTTTTTCAGTACTATTCAAAAAACCAAAAAGCCGGCTGAATCTGAAGCTAGCCTGCTGTTAAAGGCTGACATGCAGGAGCTGACTAAGGGTATGGGCGCCCTTAAGGACAGCCTGCAAAAACAACTAACTGAGCAAATGGGGGCTAGCAATAAGCAAATGCAGGCCCAGTTTGCGGCCAGTGCCAAAATTATTGCCGATGTCACCCAAAAGCTAACGGAGCTGGACCGCACCAATAAATCAGTTGGCGACGTGGCCAACGAGCTTAAAACCCTACAAAGCGTCCTGCAAAACCCTAAACAGCGCGGCGTGCTGGGTGAGTATTATCTGGACCAAATTTTAAAGAACCTGCTCCCGCCGGGAGCCTATGAACTGCAGTACAAAATGGGCCCGGGCATGATGGTAGACGCCGTAGTCAAGCTGGATGATAAATTACTGCCTATCGACAGCAAGTTCTCTTTAGAGAATTACAACCGCATCTTGGACTGCAAGCCGGAGGATAAGCCGGCGCTGGAGCGGGCCTTTAAAGAAGACTTAAAGCGGCGGATTGACGAGACGGCTAAATATATCCAGCCGAGTAAGGGCACACTGGACCAAGCCTTGATGTTCATTCCTTCTGAAGCTATTTATTATGATTTACTGGCCAACAAAGTGGGCACCGCCGGTGTATCGGGCCGAAACCTGATGCAGTATGCCGCCAAGGATAAAAAGGTGACTATCGTCGGACCTAGCACTTTGTCCGCCATGCTACAGGTTATTGTCCAGGGTCTGCGCTCCATTGAAATCCAAAAAGACACTGACAAAATTAGGAAAAATATCGAGCAGTTAAGCCGGCATCTGGTAGCCCATAACGGCTACATGCAAAAACTTGGTGCGTCCTTAGGGACCACCGTTGGCCACTTTAACACTACCTATAAAGAGCTAGGCAAAATCGATAAAGATATTGTCAAAATTGCTGAGACCGAGCCCACCGTTGAGCCGGTACTGCTAGATAGACCCAGCCTGGAAGAATAATGCTGGCTGTTTTTGCGGCGCTGTCGGTGATCTTTACGGTTTTAGCCGCGCCGCCGTACATAATTGACGTTTTGCGAAGACGCACTAAGCCCCAGCGGGCCACCTGGTTTATCTTAAGCGTGCTGGGGTTAATCGGCTTTATTTCACAGGCTAAAATTGGCATAAACTGGTCGCTAGTTTTCTTAGGGCTAGATACGGCCGGCAGTATTTTGGTCTTTTTGCTGTCGATCCCTTACGGGGTGGGCGGCTGGTACCTACTGGATAAATATGCTCTGGCGGTGGCGGCCATTGGCGTGGCAATATCAATTGCTGAAGACCAGCCGGTTATAGCCATAGCCGGCATAATTTTAGCCGACCTAGCTGGCACCGCTTTAACTATTAAGAAGGTATTTACCCATCCATCCAGCGAGACGACTGTTAGCTGGCTGTCTGTCGGTGTGGCCGCTGTTTTTGGCGTTTTGGCCGTGGGCAAGCTGGAGACCCAGCTTTTGATCTGGCCGATTTATTTAGTGATTGCCAATTTTGCAGTGCCGCTAGCCCAGTACGCCGGCCGGTCGCGAAGTACCGCTAAGGCTTAAAGTATAATCTGGTGGTTACCGTTACGGAGCTCTTCACGCACCTGAGCTTCCATCTCCCAAGGAAAGTCAATCCAAACTCCGCCTACGTATTTACCATAAAAATCAACTTCTTTAGTAGTCTGGGGATGCGGTTTTTTGGTATAGGCTACGGCGATGGCGGCTTCGGGCCAATTCTCTCTAATATATCCAGCAGTTAAGCCACTATCTAAGACGTCGTCGGCAAACAGCGCTCCTTTACCGTCTTTTGGCAGTTTGGGCTTACGGTAAACCTTTATATTGCCGCTAGGAACCTCTGGATTTCCCGCTTCTTCCTGGCTTTCCTCGTAAACTTCAACCGCTAAAGTCTGAATATCCTTAATGCCCATAGCCCTAGATATGCAGTCAGTTATTGATAGGCCGCCTCGAGTCACGCCCACCAGATACTTAATTTCAAAACTAGAGCGGCTAACCATACTGCCTAGATTCCAGGCCAACCCGCGGACCTCCTCCATAGGCGGACGATAATGTAAAACATCGTCTATCTCCACCACCGGGGACAGATTCTCCGGAATCCGATTCATTTACCCTAACTATACAAATGTGCAGGCGCGGATTGCAAACTAATGATGCAGTAAATCAATCGTTAGGGCCGCCGTCCAGCTAAAACTTTTGGCGCCGGCCGGTGAGCCGTCCAGTGGACTGAAATACTCATACGAGCCGCTTTTTTCTACCAGCTCAATGGTCTTTTCCCGCAAGACTTTAGACTCGTCCTTATAGCCATAGCGGGTTAAGCCTTCAATTATCAGCCAGTTGGTGTTTATCCAGGTCGGGCCCTGCCAATATTTGTGTTCATCAAAGTAGTTAGAATTTATCGGCACCGAGGGCACTGGCCAGCGGGTGCCAAATGTCCGCTTGCGTCCCAGTTTTTTAACTAACTGCTCGGCCCGTTCCTTACTGACGGCACCGGCGTACAGTGGCAAGAAGCCGGCAATAGTCGACTCCTCAATTAGCTTGTGGCTGATAAAACTGCGGCTAAAATACTCATTCTGGCGCTCGTCCCACAACTGCTCCAGCACCGCCCGGCTTTTTTTAATATTTTCCTTCAGGTCGGTCGGCAAGTCTTGGCCGATATCTTCAGCAATTTGCGCCAGCAATTCATTAGCCCGGATGAATACGCAGTTAAAGGCCAAATCTTCTACCAAAAATAGCGAGCGGCTTAAAATGGCCTCGGAATTATAGGCTTTACGGCGCAGGCGCCGCATGGCCGACCAGTAAGCCATGGCCTCTATATTGCTCATCCGCTGGCCGGGCGGCACATGCTTGGTGTCGCGGCGGATTAGATTAACGACTTTGTCTAAATGCAGACGCTCTATGGCAGAAATCCAAAGCGGCATGCTGTGCTTGCGCAGTTCACTGATCCAGGGCGGCGTGTTATCCAGCCCGCATTCATAAGGGTGCAAAAGCACGATTAAACCCTCGCCGTGAGGGTTTCGCTCCCTATAGAGCCACTCATGGTGAGCTAAAAGGCGCGGATAGGTTTGCCGATACCAAGTGCGGCGCTCCGCCGGGCTCAGTTTTTGGCCGATTTTGGTAACCGCCTCAGCCAGCATGGGCGGCTGGGTAATACCGCTGGTATCTACACCGTCTGGCGAGTAGGGGCTTAAATAGCCGCGCTCAATCTGGCGGTCACGGCTGTCTTTACTCAAAATCATGTGTGGCACCATGCCGTTAGACCATTGGCCGCTAAGCAGGCGGTTAATTTCAGCTTTGGCTCTATCAATGCTCAGGTGCCTCAGACCAATGGCAATAAAACAGCTGTCCCACAGCCATTGATGCGGGTAAAGCCCCTCCGCCGGCACGGTCCATTTACCCTTGTCATTTTGCTTTAAGACACGGGCCAGCTGGCGGATGAATTTATCTTCGGGCTCTTTAAACATTAGCTTAAGTATAACCCGCCTGGCGCCGCTAGGTGCGCCTACCTGGCCGGATAGAGGTAGTCATTGCTATAATGTCAAACAGTGGAATACCAGGATAAAGAGGTAGCTAAGGCCGCTGAGATATTGAAAAAGCGGCTGGCTGAGATTGAAGATAAGCGGTCTATTTTGCGTGCGCCGGAAATGACCGCCCTTTTCGATAGACTCAAGACCTTGCCACCAGCTCAGCGGGCTGGCTTTGGCAAGCAGGTTAATGCACTGAGAGAAGAGCTTGAAAAGTTAATCGCTGACTACCAGCTACCAACTACCGACTACCAACCCATCGATGTCACGGCACCGTTTGACGTCAACATCCCAGCCGGTCAGCGGCCGGCCCTTTTGCCGGCTGAGCTAGGTAGTAAGCACCCCATTACGGCCGAGCTGGAGCGTATTTTAGATATATTTTCTCGCATGGGCTTTACGGCCGTAGAGTCGCGCGAGCTGGATGATGATTACCATATGTTTTCCAGCCTTAATTTCCCGCCGGACCACCCGGCGCGTGATGAATATGACACTTTTATCACGGACGAAGGCCTAATCGCGCCGGCACATACTTCTACCATGCAAAATCGCGTACTAAGAAGCCGCGGCAAAAACCTGGCTAGCGGCCAGCCGATTGCCACTGTCATTCCTGGCCGGGTCTTTAGAAATGAAGATTTAGATGCCCGACATGAGCATACTTTTTACCAACTAGAGGGAATTTATGTAGACGAGGGCATTAACGCCGGTCACCTAATCGCCACTTTAAAGACTTTTCTGGAGGCATATTATGGCCAAGATTTAGAGGTTAAAACCCAGCCGTTTTATTTTCCATTTACCGAGCCGTCTTTTGAGTTTGCAGTATCTTGCCCGTTTTGCGCTAAGGCCGGGTGCCATATTTGTAGCCAGACCGGCTGGATAGAGCTACTAGGGTGTGGCATGATCCACCCCAATGTTCTACGCGAGGGCGGCATAAACCCCGATA
Source organism: Saccharimonadales bacterium (SeqCode) (assembly GCA_035717985.1). Lineage (GTDB taxonomy): Bacteria > Patescibacteriota > Saccharimonadia > Saccharimonadales > UBA10212 > DASTHW01. The sequence goes on from DASTHW010000014.1 coordinate 117,999, forward strand.
AATACACTGGCTTTGCCTGGGGTATGGGCATTGAGCGGCTGGTCATGATGAAATATGGCATAGAAGACATCCGCCATTTTGAAAGTGCAAATCTTAAATTCCTAAGGCAATTCTCATGAAGATAATTAAGCGCTTAGCCTCAGATATTAAAAAAGAGGCCGCCCACAGCGCCAGCGGGGCAAGGAAGGTACTGGCTGATAGTGCACAGATTAAAAGTGCTAAGTTCGAGGCTATGACGCATGGTTTTTTGCCGGCCGGCCGAACGTTTGACTGGCATGAACATGAAGACACTGAGGAAATTATGATGGTTTTAAAGGGCGAAGGCACGGTTAGCGACCAAGACGGCCAGTATGATTACGCCCCCGGCGATGTATTTGTTTTCCCGGCCAATACTACGCATAAAATCCACAATCCGTCCGTCACCGAACATGAAATGATTTTTGTGAGGATTAAATTGTGATTGAAGTGACGCAAAAAATTCATCGTATTTTAGCGCCAAGACTAGTGGTCATGATCGGCACTACCTCGGAGGACGGTCGAAAAAACATCATACCGATTAATAACATCACATCAATCAGCACCGACCCCGGCCTGTGCCTAATTGCTGTTCACTATCCGTGGATTACAACCAAAAGTCTTAAAACCGCCAAAGGGTTTACGGTATCCGTACCGGCCAAAGATCAGCTAGATTTAATATGGAAACTCGGCCAAAAATATTCCGGCTATCAATCTAGTCAAGAAAAGATTGAGGAATTTGCCGGCCAGCTGGATATGAGTTTTTCGGCCTACGGACCGGTCCTCAAAAATGCCTTGGGCTGGATAGAATGCGGGATCGTCGACAGGCCAAAAGATGTAGGCGGCAACCACCTAATGGTTATTGGCAAATACATCAAAGCCGCAATTAATGACCAGTACTTTACGCAAGAAATCAGCCCCAAAAATAACCCTGAGCCGATAATGCAATGGGAGGGCAATAACTTTTCAGCCGCGGGAGAAGTGTTTAGCATTGATTACTTCAAGGATCCGGAGACCGCCAAATGACCGCTCCGGAAATAATCCAAAAAATTATCTATATGACTTTGGCTACAGCTAATGCCGAGGGTCAGCCCTGGAATACGCCTGTTTTTTGCGCCTACGACCAAGACTTCAATTTTTATTGGGGTTCAAGTAAAACCAGCCGGCACTCCAAAAATATCTCAGCCAACCCGCGGGTTTTTATCAGTATTTATGATTCCACGGTGCCGGCCGGCGAAGGCGAAGGAGTCTACATCAAAGCCAAAGCTCAGGAGCTATCCAGCCCAGCAGATAGGCGATTTGCGCATAATCTTTTGCAGGCTCGCCGGATCATACCTTTCTGGAAAGAAGAATATTTTAGCGACGAATCGCCGATAGCGCTGTATAAAGCCGTGCCGGAAAAAGTGTGGGTGAACGACGGCCAAAAAATAAACGGTGTCTATGAAGACATCCGAAAAGAGGTCCGCTTGCCATGAAGGCCATTATTTTTCATGGAACGGATGACAGGCCGGGCGCCTACTGGCAGACCTGGCTGGCCGAAGAGTTGAAAAAAGCCGGTCTCAATGTGGAAACGCCCGCCTACCCGGAAATTAACCATGAGGCGATAGAAACGTTTTTGCCCAAAGTTTTAATCGCCCACAGCTTTGATGAAAATACTGTTTTAGTTGGCCATTCGGCCGGCGGGCCGCTGATTTTAAGTATTTTAGAGAATATTGATACTAAAATCCGGCTGGCTGTGTTGGTGGCTGGCTACAGTATGCGGGTGCCAGGCGAGGCTAAAGATCCGGTTCTGCAAGATAGTTATGATTGGGCCAAAATAAAAGCCCACTGCCAAGATTTTGTATTCATCAACTCCATTAATGACCCGTGGGGCTGTGACGATAAGCAAGGGAGGGTGATGTTTGATAAGCTTGGCGGCACTCTAATTATCCGCGACGAAGGCCACTTTGGCTCCGGCAAGTATAACCAGCCGTACCCGCAGTTGCCGCTGGTCCGAGACTTAATTTTGGAGGCCGCAAAATGAAGGTCAGTGTTAATTGGGTTCGTACAATGAACCAAAACTACGGCTGTAGTGACAGCTCGGAGCTCAAGGATATCAATAAATTGGTTGAGAAAATTGGCGCCCAGCTGGGAGCGGTAGAGGAAGTAATAAATCTAGGCGAACGTTACCAGGGGATTGTTGTAGCCAAAGTAGTGGAATGCGTTAAACACCCTAACGCCGACAAACTGAGCCTTTGCTTAATTGATGATAATAATGTCGTGAAGGACGTTAAGAGAAACGAAAATGGCCTGGTGCAAGTAGTTTGCGGCGCCCCCAATGTTAGGGCGGGGATTAGCGCAGCCTGGATCCCGCCCGGCGCTGTCGTGCCGAGCACTTTTGACAAAGACCCGTTTGTCATTTCGGCCAGACCCATAAGGAATAAAACTAGCCATGGGATGCTAGCTAGCGCCCGCGAGCTGGCCCTTGGCGACGACCACGAAGGTATACTGATTTTGGACGGGGATACTAAGCCGGGCACACCCCTAACCCAGGCACTGAACCTAGACGACTACATAATCGATATTGAGAATAAGATGTTTACCCACCGGCCGGATTTATTCGGCATTCTGGGCATTGCCCGCGAGATTGCCGGCATTTATGGCAAGCCATTTAAGAGCCCGGCTTGGTATGACGAGTACGCTGATGTTTTGGCTGACGGCCGCAAAAACGTACTGAAACTGACCGTTAAAAATGAGGTGCCAAAATTGGTGCCGCGCTTTTGTGCCATCGCTATCAAAGATGTAAAAGTGGCCGACAGCCCGGCCTGGCTGAAGGCCTGGTTGGCTCGCGTCGGTATCCGGCCGATTAACAATATCGTGGATGCTACTAACTTTTTTATGTATGAGACGGCCCAGCCCTTGCACGCCTATGACTACGACAAAGTTAAGACCGGCACCTTAGGCGTGAGCCTTAGCAAGAAGGGCGAAAAGCTAAAGCTACTGGGCGGCAAAGAAGTAACTTTAAACGACGGCGCGGTGGTAATTACTGATGGAGATAAGCCGGTCGGCCTGGGCGGTGTGATGGGCGGCGCCGACACCGAAGTGGATAAGACTACTAAAAATATTATTTTAGAGGTAGCCAATTTTGATATGAATACTACGCGGCGCACGGCTATGGCCTACGGCCTTTTCACCGACGCCGCTACCCGTTTTACTAAAAATCAAAGCCCGCGCCAAAACCGGGCAGTGCTGGTTAAAGCCGTCAGCGATATTCGGGCACTGGCCGGCGGGCGGGCAGCCAGCCCGATAGTTGACATTAATTATGCCGAGGCTCGATCCAAGACCGTAGAGGTATCGGCTGATTTTATAAACGCCAGGCTTGGTCTAAAACTAACCATCGCCGAAATCAAACATTTGTTGGAAAATGTGGAGTTTGGGGTAAGCGCAGAGAGGACTGGTCTGCTCCGAATCACAGCTCCGTTTTGGCGCACAGATATAGAAATCCCTGAAGATATAGTCGAAGAAGTAGGTCGCCTGTATGGCTACGACCACCTGCCGCAAGTTGTGCCAAACCGGCCCTTATCGCCGGCCCAGCCGGACAAACTACTAGTCCTTAAAGCCCGCTTGCGCGATATCTTAGCCAGCGCCGGCGCTAATGAGGTGCTGACCTATAGTTTCGTTAACGAGAGACTACTTAGGACTGTCGGCCAGGAACCAAAAGAGGCCTACCACATCAAAAACGCGCTGAGCCCGGACCTGCAGTATTACCGGTTGAGCTTGACGCCTAGCTTGCTGGAAAAGGTCAATCCTAATATTCGTGCTGGTTTTGAGCAATTCGTCATATTTGAAATAGGTAAGGCTCACGGTAAAAGTGAGACTGAAAACAGCTTGCCCAAAGAATTTGAAAGACTGGCATTGGTGCTTGCTAGTAAACCCGCTCAGCCGGGGGCCGCCTTTTTTTGGGCCAAAGCCTATGTGGAATATCTAGCAGAAAAACTTAATTTAGAGCTGGGATACGAACCGCTGGAAGAGACTAAATTCGCCTTCAAGGACCATAAATTGTTTACTCAAATGCTGGCGCCTTATGAACCCAAGCGGACCGCCTTAATTTTTGCCGGTGACAGGCTGGCTGGGGCGGTAGGCGAATTTAAGGTTGGCCCAAAATCTGCTCTGAAACTTCCGCAGGTATGCGCCGGCGCGGAGCTATTTTTATCAACTTTGGGCCCTGCGCGCGGGGATGTTTACCGACCGCTGAACAAGTATCCGTCTACGGAACAAGATATTTGCTTTAGAACGGCAGTTAAATTTAGCTGGGGAGAATTAACTGATTTTATAAGTGGCTCGCTAGGTAAATTAGCCCAATCGTACGGCTATGACCGGGCTATCGAGCCGCTAGACATTTACCAGCGAGCCGGGGATAGGGGGCATAAGCAGACTACTTGGCGAATAACTTTAAGCCACCCGGAGCGCACGCTAACAACCGAGGAAGTGAATAAGCTTTTTGATAAACTAGAATCATTAGTTAAAAAAGAATTTAAAGCGGAAAGGATTTAGTCTTGAGAAGTAAAGCGCGCCGCGCCGGCTGGCTGTTTTTAACGGCACTATTTGTTTTTACGGCCATTGGCCTGGGGGTTTGGGCCTTTTGGGCGGATACGCACCCGAGTAAGCAAAATCAAGACAACAACTCTCAAAACGCCAGCGCCAGTTGCACCTTTAGTGCGAACACTCCAGCTAAAACCCTGCCGGCACCAGCGGCCTATAAGCCCGGTCCGTCTAGCAAACTGCAGATTACTGACTTAACAAAAGGTAGCGGCCGGACGGTGCAGGCTGGCGACTGTCTAACTGTCAAATACTACGGCACCCTAGCCGATAATGGCACCGTTTTTGACCAAGATTTTTCTTCACCGCTAGCCCTGCAGTTTCCGGTGGGCACCGGCCAGGTGATACCGGGCTGGGATGAGGGGCTAATCGGCATGAAGGTAGGCGGCATGCGTCGGCTGGTAATTCCGCCAAGTCTAGCCTACGGCTCCCAGGCCCAAGGGGCAATTCCGCCTAATTCTACTTTGGTATTTTGGGTTAAGCTGATTTCGATTAAGTAGAGTCATCGCCCACGCACCGACAGTACCTGCTTGACGGCAGAGCCGCCAACTCCGTACGGTCTTTTGGCAGTCAGCGTTGTCGTCTAGCTCCGTGGCGCACTCGTCGTATTTCAATACGCCTCGTTTGCTACTCGCTGACTCCTAGCATACTGCTCAAATGCGTGAGCGATGGGGTAAAAAACACAATATATAGCGTCTTGCCAAAAACCCAGGCACTAATTAAACTATTAGCAGTTAGCCTTAAAAGCAAACAAAAATAACAAAAAAGGAGGGGCTCAAATGGCTAAGAATATTACTGTCTTTACAACCAACACCTGCTCGTACTGTGTGATGGTGAAGCGCTTTTTGGATATGAAGGGGCAAAAATACGAGGTCGTAAATCTAGACGACAGCCCGGAGCGCCAGCAGGAAGTTTTAGCCATTTCTGGTGCGCTGACGGTGCCCGTCACGGTGGTGACTAAGGACGACGATTCGCAGGAAGTGGTGGTGGGTTACAACCTTTCCCGCCTCGCCCCCGCCGTCGCGTAACATTTTCGTGGCACTATGCGGCGTCATGGCCTCCATGTGCCGCGAGCAGTATTATTCCATACAGCTCGCTTGCATACTCGGTCATTCCTTGCCTAGCGCTCACGAAAGATGTTACTAAAAGCTCAATTACAAGTGGCTTCCTTGTATTTTGTTAGCAAATTACGCTACGGCTAAACGCAGAAAAACTGTAGAATAGGAGTTTATGGAAGAACAAGATAAAAAGGTCCTAGATTTAGCCATCGTGGGGGCAGGGCCGGCGGCCCTCTCCGCCGCCATTTACACCAGCCGCGAAGATATTGACACTACTTTATTTGAAAAAGGCGTGATTGGCGGCCTGGCGGCCGTGACCGATCAAGTGGATAATTACCCCGGTTTTGCCGACGGCGTGGAGGGGCTAAAACTGGCTGATGCCATGCGTGCCCAAGCCGAGCGCTTTGGCGCTCGTATTGAGCTGGGTGAAGTTATGAGCATTAAAAAAGCCGGCGACCTGATAAAAATGGATACCACTAGCGGGCCGCTGTCAGCCAAAGCTGTGCTGATTGCTACTGGTAGCGACTATCGCAAGATTGGTGTACCTGGTGAGATGGAATATTACGCCCGCGGCGTGCACTACTGCGCCACCTGCGACGGCGCCTTTTACCGCGACAAAAAACTAGTAGTGGTCGGTGGCGGCAATTCAGCCGTGCAGGAGTCAATTTTCTTAACCCGTTTTGCCAGCCATATCGACATGCTGGTACGGGCCGATAAGTTTCGGGCCAGCGACGTGCTCCAGCACGAGCTTGATAAGCATAAAGATAAAATCACCGTACACTTTAATACCGCCACTGATGAGATAGTTGGCCAAGACGGTAAAGTAATAAAAGTAGTTGGCACAGATAAAACTGCCGGTAAAAAGGTAGATTTCCCAACCGACGGCGTGTTTGTGTTTGTAGGATTAGACCCCAACACTAAATTCTTGGACGGTTCTGGTGTGGACTTGGATGAGCGGCGCTTTATAAAAAGCGATGAGCGGCTAATGACCAGCGTGCCCGGCATCTTTGTAGCTGGCGACGTTCGCTCTGGGGCCACCATGCAGATAGCCAGCGCCACTGGCGAGGGTGCTACGGCCGCTCTGATGATCCGTGAATACTTAGATAATCATCAAAAGACCTCAACCGCCACAGTAGCCACGCTTTACGGCTAAGCCGTCCCTAAACTTTGCTAAAATAGCAGTTAAAGACAACCGAAGGAGGAAGTAGTGGCTGATTTTAATCAAGTTCTGGAACCGGGCGATTACCAAAATGGGATCGTCAATACTGTTATTGAAATACCCAAAGGCTCGACCAACAAAATCGAATGGGACCGGCAGAGAGCGGCCTTTATGCTAGACCGGGTAGAACCAGCCATTTTTGCTAAACCGGTAAACTACGGCTTTATCCCGCAAACTCTAGATGAGGACGGCGACGAACTGGATACACTGGTAGTAACCGACGAGCCATTGCCGACCGGCGTCTGGCTAGAGGCTCGGATTATCGGCATTTTTAATTTCGAGGATCAGGGCGAGGCCGACCACAAAGTGGTGGTAGTGCCAGCCGACGATCGTCACACCGACAACCGGATTAAGTCTTTGGACGATCTTGGTGAGCGCTGGAAACAGGAAATTGAACACCACTTTGCCCACTATAAAGACCTTTATAAGCCCGGCAGTACCAAAGTACTGGGCTGGGGCGATGCCGAGGCGGCCAAACAGGTTGTCAAAGAGTCCATCGACCGCCATAGCACAAAATGAACTACACCTCCGGCTGGTTTGAGTCTGCGCAAAAGGTAATCATGGGCGTGCTGGCTGAAGCGCGGCCGGAGCTATTAAAATTCCACGGTAATATCACTCATGAGCTGAAGGCTGACCGTTCCATTGTCACCCGGCTTGATAAAGAACTAGAAATAAAAATTAAAGACGCTCTTAAAAAATATGACGGCGGCGTTGGCTTTTTGGGCGAGGAGTACGGCCGGGAAGGTAATGAAAAAAGCTACTGGCTGGTTGACCCGATTGACGGCACTGAGCACTTTACTCGCGGCCTGCCTGGCGCCCGCAATTTGCTGACTTTTATTGATAAGAATCAGCCGCAGTATGCGCTAGCCTACCGCTTTCCGACTGATGATTTATTTACGGCTATCGCCGGCCGGGGCACAACTAAAAACGGCCAAAAAGTAACTTTAAGCCAGCGCCCGCTTGATAGAGCCTGGCTGGAATTCTCGGTCAATATGCGCTTGTCCGACGGCTACGCAATTTATCAAAAGCTCCGGCCCAAGATTGCCGGCATTACGATTCATCGGGATTTTCTAGAGATTCTAGAAGGTGCGTTAGAAGGAATTGTAGTATATAAAAGCGCCGGGCAGGTCTGGGACTATGCACCCAGGGCCCTATTAATAAAAGAAGCTGGCGGGAAGGTTACTAACTTTGGTAAACCAGACTACGATATCAATGATCTGAGCCTTGTGGCAGTCGCCCCGAGCATTTACGAAGACCTAGTTTCACTGCTAGAAACCGTCAAAGTTGAAGCTTAAGCATAAAAAGCCTACAATTTAGATATAAAGGCAAAAACATTTAGCTTTAAAGATAGGATGGGCACTAATTTATGAAAACAAAAATCGCTATTAACGGCTTTGGGCGGATTGGCCGCAACGCTTTTAAAATCGCTTTTGAAAGGCCGGATCTGGAAGTAGCGGCCGTTAACGATTTAACTGACACCAAAACTCTGGCGCACCTGCTCAAGCATGACAGCAATTACGGTACTTACCAGCACGACGTTAGCTTTGACGAAGAAAATATCATCGTCGACGGCCAAAAAATAAAGGTTTTAGCCGAAAAAGACCCCACTAATTTACCTTGGGGCGACATGGGTGTCGGGGTGGTCATAGAAGCTACTGGTTTATTTACCCACCATGACGACCTTAAAAAGCATCTTCAGGCTGGCGCTAAAAAAGTTATTTTATCGGCGCCCGAAAAAGACGATAACGACCATGATACTTTTGTACTGGGCGTTAACGAGAAGGACATCAAGCCCGAGCACGAGATATTTTCCAATGCTTCGTGTACTACCAACTGCATTACGCCGGTGATGGCCATACTGGAGCAAGAATTTGGTATCGAAAAAGCCTTTATGACCACCATTCACAGCTACACAGCTAGCCAGCGCCTGCAAGATGCGCCGGCTAAGGACCTGCGCGAGGCCCGAAACGCGGCCGAGAACATCGTGCCAACTACGACTGGAGCTAGTATTGCCGCCGCTAAAGCCCTGCCGGCACTAGATGGCATTTTTGGCGGCATGAGCGTACGAGTACCCACACCGGTAGTTTCTTTGAGCGACTTTGCGGTAATCCTTAAAAAAGATGTTACGGTTGAGCAGGTTAACGAGGCCTTTAAAAAGGCCGCCGCCGACCCTTACTACCAGGGCATTTTAGACGTAGCTGAAGAGCCGCTAGTTAGCAGTGATTACATCGGCAATAGCCATTCGGCGATTGTTGATTTGGCCCTGACGGCCGTCGTTGGCGGTAATTTTGTGAAAGTGGTGGCCTGGTATGACAATGAATGGGGCTACTCCAACCGGCTGGTAGAATTAACGGCCGACGTCGCTAAACTGCTAAACCCCTCAGCCGAAGACAAAGAGTCTAAAGATGAGCCGGACGCCGATAAGCATGAGGACTCTGGCAAGGAAGACGCCTCCCCCGGCCCGACGCCAGACGAAATCCCCGGCCTAGTCCAGGAGGCTGAGCCGGCCCTACCTGCACCGCACGAGCTCTTAGAAGGCCATGAATCGCTGGCACACGGCCAAGCACCATCTGGCGAAGACAAACCAGAGCACCCGCACGAAGAACATAAAGAAGGCGAGCATCATCACCATAGTTAAAGAGGCCGCGGATGAATCCCGTTAGACTTTACCCTCCAGCAATCAAGCTATATAGCGCGGCGGTCGCCAAATCTGACGTCCAACGCATAGTTTTATTACGGTAATTAGGGGCTAAAGTCTAACGGGATGAATATAGCGCTAGCGACCGATCACGCCGGGTTTGAACAGTTAAAAGAATTAGCTGTTTTCTTGGAGTCGCTAGGCCATACTTGTACCGATTTTGGCCCCAAGCAGTTAGACCCGAGCGATGATTATCCCGATTTTATTTTTCCGGCGGCTAGAGCCGTAGCTGACGGTCAGTGCCAGGCCGGCATAATTTTGGGCCGGAGCGGGCAAGGCGAAGCTATGGCCGCAAACCGGGTTAGTGGAGCCCGATGTGCTGTTTTTTACGGCCCGGCGGTAGCTAAAAACATGGTTGACGCTAGCGGCGAGGTTAGCCACGATCCCTATGAAATTATCAAAAAAAGCCGCCAGCATAATCATGCCAACATGTTAAGTCTGGCGGCCGTTTACTTAACCCTTGAGGACATGAAAAACGCTATTAAACTATGGCTGGATACGCCGTATTCTGACGAAGAACGTCACACTCGGCGGGTTGAGAAGCTTGATGCTCAAGCTTAGATCTCAGCCAAGAGTAGTTAAAATTTTGCTATTTTACGCGCTAGTTGTTTCTGTCTTAGTTGGCCTTGGTTTGATGAATGATGCTAGTGCAGAGAATGCTTATACTTCATCGACTTATGGGTGGGCGGGGGAGGGCACCTCTTTTATAACTGGATTTGTAGTAGCCGTTTTTGCTTATGCAGTTAGGCTGAGCCTGCTTTTAGCACCGCTGGGCAAAAATAAACCTAGCGCTAGGGGCTGGTTAACCGGCGGTATACTGGCGTCTTTGATCCCCGAGCTGATAATTATAGGAGTCTCATTTTCATTTTTGACCGAACAAAGCGGCACATGTAGTACCGGCGGTGACTTCAGTAATTGTGGCTGGGGCTGGCTGGTTCTAATCTTGTTATTTATTATTGCCGGCATAGCCCAATTGATCGGAATGCTTATTGGCCGGCTAGTCGGCCGCCTCAGGGGTGCTACAGCATGAGCCTGATTTGCCCGACGGTTCTTGCTGATACGCCAGAGAAATATACTCAACAAATTAAAAAAATTGATGGCCTGGGCCGCCGGGTACAAATTGATTTGACCGACGGCAGATTTGCTCCGGCTAAAACGATTAGCCCAGCTGAGGCCTGGTGGCCGGCTGGGCGCTTGGCTGATTTTCATCTAATGTTTAAAAGTCCAGCTCCAGCTATAGCCGATGTGCTGGCTCACCAGCCCAATTTGATTATCGTTCATGCCGAAGCCGATTTTGACTTTGAGCAGGTTTATACCGCCTGCCGGGATCACGCCGTTAAACTGGGTATGGCCTTGCTGGCTGACACCGGCCCGGAAGTTATCGAAAATAGACTAAACCAGCTAGATCACGCCTTAATTTTTAGCGGCCAGCTGGGTAGTTACGGCGGCCATGCCGATCTTAGCCTGCTGGATAAAGTGAAATTTTTGAAATCAAAGAAAGCGGATCTGGAAGTCGGCTGGGACGGGGGCATCAATAACCTTAATATTGCCCAATTGGTGGAGGGCGGGGTAGACGTATTAAATGTCGGCGGATTTATTCAGGGTGCCGATGATCCGGCTAAAGCCTACACGGATTTGGCCCGCATTGCCGAAGAGACGGGTACGACTTGAAGGGATTGAAGGACAGCTACTAGGAGGTATAATCATAAGAGGAATGGCTAAAAATAAAAACTATTCAATAGAGGATTTACAGAAAATCGCCAATGATATCAGGGAAGATATTATTAAAATGCTGGAGTACGCCGGGAGCGGCCACTCGGCCGGCTCGCTGGGCCAAACCGATGTTTTTACGGCTCTTTATTTTCACATTTTAAAACACGACCCCAAAAACCCGGATTGGCCGGACCGCGATATCTTGATTCAAAGTAACGGCCACACTGTGCCGGTGCGCTACGCCGCCATGGCGCGGGCCGGCTATTTTGATAGAAAAGAGATTATGACCCTGCGTCAATTTGGTACCCGCCTGCAAGGTCACCCCGAAAGACGGCGCCTGCCGGGCCTAGAAACCACTAGCGGGCCGCTAGGTAGCGGGCTAAGCCAGGCCTGCGGTATGGCTCTGGCTCTAAGAATGGATAAAGCCCAGCACCGTTTTGTCTACGTCACTATGGGCGACGGCGAGCTGGATGAGGGCAACATCTGGGAGGCCGCCATGCTGGCCGGCAAATACAAGCTTAATAACATCATCGGCATAGTTGATAGAAACAATATCCAAATTGACGGACCAACCGAATCTGTCATGCCGCTAGAGGACTTAAAGGCCAAGTGGGAGAGCTTTGGCTGGCATGTTATTGAGATAAACGGCAATGATATTGAAGCGGTGATTGACGCCTGCGCCATGGCCAAGGCCATGACCGAAAAACCGGTTGTAATTTTAAGCTACACTGTGCCGGGCAAGGGCGTAGATTTTATGGAGTACGATTTTCATTGGCACGGCGTAGCGCCCAACCACGAGCAAGCCGTTAAAGCCTTGAAAGAACTGCGCACTCTTGGCGGCAAAATTCGGAGCGAACATGAGTGAGCTTCAAAAATTCCTACTTATTTCCTTGGTCCTTGGAGTTGTCATTACGTTCTTGACCTATCCTATTAAAGGGACAAACTACATAACTAAATGTATTGGTATTGAGAATTATAAGCAGACAATGCATGGCATTCCGCTACCGTTCTACTATCAGAAATATAGCCAGAATTGCTTATTTGTTAACGCCAATAATCTGGGAAAGAGTAATTTTAGCCCCTTTGAAGGACCGCCCCAGGGCATAAATAAAATTCACTTGGTTTTTGATGCCTTTGCCTGGGGCGTGGTAGCTTTTGCGGTTACTGCAGTTTTTGCAAACAGAATGAGCTTTAAGAAATGAGCGAGATGTATCTAGTCAGTCATATCGAAAAACAAGAACCTACCCGCAAGGGCTTTGGCCGCGGGTTACTGGTGGCCGGCCAGGCTAACTCTAATGTGGTGGCGGCCTGCGCTGACTTAACCGAGTCAACCCAAATGCATTTGTTTGCTGAGGCTTTTCCTCAGCGCTTTATCGAAATTGGCGTGGCCGAGCAGAATCTGGTAACCGTAGGCTCAGGCCTGGCGGCCCTGGGCAAGATTCCGTTTGTCTCTAGTTATGCCGCTTTTAGCCCGGGGCGAAACTGGGAGCAGATCCGTACCACTATCGCTCTTAACGACCAACCAGTAAAGATTATCGGTTCGCACGCCGGCGTTAGCGTTGGCCCGGACGGCGCCACCCACCAAATGCTGGAAGACCTGGCCATTATGCGGGCTATGCCCAATATGTTGGTGCTAGCTCCCTGCGACAGTATTGAAGCCCAAAAAGCGACGCTGGCTCTAGCTGATACGCCGCATCCAGCCTATATGCGCTTGGCCCGAGAGGCTACGCCGATTATCACCAGCGAGCATACGCCATTTACCATTGGTAAAGCTCAGCTTTTTCATGAGGGCGTAGACATCACTATCGTCAGTACCGGCACTATGACGCCGCAGGCCTTACTGGCCGCCAGGGCGCTATATAAGGACGGCGTGCAGGCTGATGTACTGCATATGCCGACCATTAAGCCGCTAGATGTTGAGGCGATTATTGAAAGCGCCGGAAAGACCCGCCACGTTATCGCTGTTGAGGAGGCTCAAATTAACGGCGGCCTAGGCTCGGCGGTAGCTGAAGCTTTAGGCGAGAACTTACCGACGCCGCTAAAGCGTATGGGCATGAAAGATCATTTCGGTGAGAGCGGTAAGCCCGAAGAACTGCTGGAGCATTTTGGTTTGACGGCTAAGCATATTGTTTTAGCCTCACATCATATGCTGATGGATCATTCTAATCATAAACATTAAGGAGAAAAATGCCTTTAACACTAAGACAGATACGTCAAAATTGTCAAAACGCTAGAGCCCGTATGGCTGAGGCCCGGGCAGAGCACTGGGCCTTTGGGGCCTTTAACCTGGACGATGAGCCGACTCTGAAGGCCGTAGTCCAGGCGGCAGTCAACAAACAATCACCGGTACTGGTAGAGGTCAGCCAGGGAGAAGTGGATGATATTGGCCTCGATAACGTCCGCGACATGGTTGATAACTTTAAGGCTGAATATGGGGTTGAAATTTACATTAATCTAGACCATAGCCCCAGCGTAGAGGCGGCCATAGCCGGCATTGAAGCTGGTTTTGAATTCATCCATATCGATATTTCGCAGGCTAATCACGACGCCTCGCTGGAGGAAATTATCGCCAAAACTAAACAAGTGGTTGATTATGCTAAATTTACCGGCGCAATGGTAGAAGCCGAAGAGCGATATTTCTTTGGTTCATCAACACTGCACACTGAGAACATTGATTATGAAGAAGTTAAAAAGTTTAACTCTAAACCGGAAGACATTGTCGAGTTTGTAAAGCAAACCGGCATAGATACCTGCGCCGTCCAAGTGGGCAATTTGCACGGCAAATATCCGGTGCCTAAGGAGCTTGATCTGGAGCTTTTGCAAAGAATCCGTGCGGCCGTTGACTGCAATATATCTCTGCACGGCGGAAGCGATACGCCCGGCAGTTATTTTATAGAAGCCGTTAAGATAGGCGTTAGTAAAGTAAATATAAACAGCGACATGCGCTATGCCTACCGCCAAGCGCTAGAGAAAGTCTTAGCCGAAAACCCCAATGAAATATCTGTGGCTAAACTAGTTAGTAAAGAAGTTATTTCAGCAGTGCAGGCGGTTGTTGAATCTAAAATAGACGACTTTAACAGCGCCGGCAAAGCCAAGTCTTAACCTCTGTTGACCTGAAATTGGTTGTGCTATTTGGTACAATGGGCTTAAACATGAGCATGTTAAGAAAAACAAAGGTGTAAGAGGGCTATGCAAAAACAACTCGATGTTCTAAGTGTGGGCGATGTTGTTATTGATGACTTTATTCGCCTACTTGATAAAGAAGAAAAGGTAGAACACCAAAAGGATGGTAGCGAGTGGCTGGCCGTCCCGTTTGGAACCAAAATCCCATTCGATCATAACGAGGTGGTGCCGGCGGTGGGCAACTCTTCCAATGCCTCGGTGGCCTTCGCTAAACTAGGTCTACGCTCTGGGCTAGTTGCTAATATTGGCAATGATGACCGCGGCCGGACCATCTTAGCCCGGCTGGAAGAAGAAAAGGTGGATACCCGATTTGTCCACGCCAACCCAGGGAAGAAGAGTAATTATCACTACGTGCTTTGGTATAAAGACGAGCGGACCATCTTAATTAAGCACGAAGAGTACGATTATCACTGGCCGCGTTTTAGGGTTATCGATATTCCGCGCTGGATATATTTCAGTAGCGTTAGCGAGCATGCCCTGGAGTACCACGACCAAATTGCCGAGTGGTTAGAAGCCCACCCGAACGTGAAGCTAGCGTTTCAGCCCGGCACTTTTCAGATTGAGGCCGGTGCCGAGCGTCTGGCCCGGATTTATAGATGTAGCCAAATTTTAGCGGTTAACCGCGAAGAGGCCACCACTATTTCCGGTGGCGATCATGGCGATATTAACGATTTATTCGACCGCCTGCATAAACTTGGACCAAAAGTCGTCTTAATTAGCGACGGCCACGCTGGGGCTTATGCGTCTGACGGCGCTAGCCGCTGGAAAATGCCAATTTACCCCGACCCCAAGCCGCCGTACGACCGTACCGGCGCCGGCGACGCTTTTACTAGCACCTTTGTAGCCGCCATCATGAAAGGGGCCGATATTCCGGGGGCGTTACTTTGGGCGCCGATAAATTCTATGAGCGTCGTGCAAAAAGTTGGTGCCCAAGCCGGCCTGCTTACCGAATCGCAATTAGAGCACTACCTGCGGCAGGCGCCGTCTGGCTACCATCCGGAGAAGTTTTAATGAGCCGCTTAGCCCAACTATTAAACGAGCCGGAGTCTAAAATCCAAAACGCCATCGAAAAACTGGAGAGTCTGAGCGGCTATAACAGTGAAGATGTGCGTTTGATTTCGGAGATCAACCAGCAAACCGCCAGAAAAATTGCCTCTTTAGGCCTCGATCCAGCGGATACCACCGGCGAGGAGCTTTTTCAGACGCTCCAGGTAAAACTAAAGGCCGACAGCCGGCACCTGGCCCGAGCTTTTGGCTTTAAGCCGGATGATACTGCTGATCAGACCGCGCAAAAGCTAGTGGCCCTGGCCGAGCGGTGCGCCGAGCTACCAAAGATACTGGCTCTAAAAAATTCGGCTATCAAGGTTATTCTACGGAATCATCCGCCCAAAAAACTAATGAAGAAATTAGGCTACCGGAGCTTGGAGTCCATGCTTAAGCGTCAAAATCCGCGGGTTCTGCTAGCCTCGGCGCCGGCTACCGAGACGTCCGGCTGGTCAAAGGCGCTAGCTAAAGATTTAGCAAAGCTGACTGCCGCGGATTATGAATATTGCACGCCGGTAGTGACGGCCATGACTCCGCCGGCTATGGGTAAGGCCGCAGATCGGGCGGTTACTTACGAGCCGCTTAGCGGCGTGATAGCAGTGTGGCCGGCGCATGAGCTTAAAAAAGAATCGGCAGTATATGATTTTTTGTTGGTTCTGCAGGCCGTAGAGATTTTAGAGGCAGAGAGCTTTTATCTTAGCCATCATCAATTTCAGGCTGATTTTGGTAAAAAGGCGGCCAGTCTTTTTGCTGACAGTGCCCGCTTGCCGCTAGCTGACGAGCTTGATAAATTTGACTTTCAGAATCTGTGGCGGGCGAGCAAGAGCGGCCCAACGGCATTTGAAAAGCTGGCTAGCACCCACCCGCTATTAAGCTGGTGGCGGGACAGTGGGCACTTACTGCAGGCGGGGGCAGAGAGTGTTTCGTTGAATTTAGCCGATAACTTAGCCTGCTTGCGCCAGGGGCTAGCCTATAAAGAGAGAGTTACGGCTAACGCCATTCATCAGCTAAAGAGTGAAATATTAAAACGCTACGGCGCTTATCCTGGCGTGCAGGGCCACTTGGCTTTCGAGCCAGCCCCGGCTGAAGATTTAACTGGTGAGCTAGCGCTGGATTTGGTGTAAGTAGGGAGTAAGTAGAGCAAAGATGTATCAATTCTGTGTTTCCGGTGCGGCCAAAGGCGACAGTGTAGAAGAGGGCAAACAATTAGCTATTGAAGCCGGAGCGGCTATTGCTAAAGCTGGCCACAGCCTGATGACCGGTGCCACTACCGGCTTGCCTAACTTTGCGGCTATCGGCTATAAAAAAGCCGGCGGTAAGATGAGCCTAGGGATTAGCCCCGGGGCCACCAAGGTGGAGCATGTTATCAAATATCGTCTGCCCACCGAGAGTTATGACACCATTTTATATACCGGCTTGCACTACACCGGCCGCGACGCTCTTTTAATAACCTCTTCAGATGCTGTGGTTAGCATTGGCGGCCGGTTAGGGACTTTGCACGAATTTACCATCGCCATGGAAACCCGCACGCCGATAGGTTTTTTGCAAGGGGCCGGTGGTGTTAGCGAAGAAATATCCAAGCTGATGGAAATCTTGCCTAATACTCATAAAGAGCTGGCCATTTTTGATACTGATGCTGACTCACTGGTTAAAAAGTTGACGGCCCTGCTAGATGAGATCAATAAGCCTTACCGCAAGGTTTATACAGGTTGATTTAAGCGGCATTTAGGTTATGCTTAAAGCTAAGATCTAAGCATAAGGAATATTGTGAAAAGACAATCTGGTTTTGCCGCATTAGAAGCGCTACTTATTCTAATTATCATTGCCATCATTGGTGGTACCGGCTATTACGTCTGGCACAGTAAAAATCAGACTGACAAGATCCTAAATTCGACTACTAATACTTCTTCCAGCCGGACGGCAACTAAATCGACAGTAGCCGAACCTCCGGCGGATCCTTATAAAGGCTGGAGCACCTACACCACCAAGGGCGAAAAAATAAGTTTTAGATATCCTGAAAACTGGTCGTTGTCTGATACTTCTCTAAGTTCGAGAGATATTGTTAGTCTATCGGACGGCTCGGGCGCCACAGTATTTATCAACGCTGGCGCTGTACCTGGAGACGATACATCAGCTTCCACTAAAGCCAATACGCAGAATGTCATCTTTTTAGGACAACCATCAGAACTGATATTTTGGACTTCTCCCGGCCAAACCGATACCAGCGAGGCATCCGAAGTAGACTTAGCGTCCAGCCAACACACTAAAAATATAGAGTTGCCTTCGGAGGGACAAAGCGACCAAGGTAATTTTGATATAGCGCTGGACTTTGGTGACAATAGTGATGGTAGCCCGATTTCAGAATCCGTAAACACCATAAAGGAAAGTTCGAGTTATCGGAACTTCGTCAAATTAGTAGAATCGATCAAATACTAATTTTTTTTGGAGTATTCAAACAATAAAGTAATCGCCACCGATCTGGGGGCTCCTTAACATACTATTTATCTAACGGCCACTATGTCATTAAATGGTTCGGGGATAGCGTAATGAGTTCATTCAAGTACAATTAATTACTCAAAAATCCGAATGAGAAACAGCCTTAAAAGCATCTCTTTCTAATTTTTGTTACTATTTTTAGATGGCTAAGTTCCATCTTAAGAGTGACTATAAGCCGCAGGGCGACCAGCCGGCGGCCATTGAAAAGCTGTCTGCCGGCCTAGATAAAGGCGAGAAGAACCAGGTTCTGCTAGGGGTTACCGGCTCTGGCAAGACTTTTACCATGGCCAATGTTATTGCCGGTGCCGGCAAGCCAACACTGGTGCTAAGCCATAACAAAACCCTGGCCGCCCAGCTTTATAATGAATTCCGCCAATTTTTTCCGGACAATGCTGTACATTATTTTGTCAGTTACTTTGATTATTACCAGCCGGAAGCCTATATTCCGCGCAGTGATACCTATATTGAAAAAGACAGCGACATAAATGAAGAAATAGATCGTCTGCGCCATGCCGCGACCAGCGCGCTACTCTCGCGGCGTGACGTTATCATTGTGGCCAGCGTGTCCTGCATTTACGGCATAGGCTCGGTCGAGGATTACGGCAATATGGCCGTCCGCCTAAAAACCGGCGAGCGGCGCCTGCGTGATAAACTGCTGAGACTACTAACCGACATTCAATATCGGCGGAACGACATGGATTTTCACCGTAGCACCTTCCGGGTGCGCGGCGACGTGGTGGATATTTTCCCGGCGGGCGAAGAGGCCGCTTACCGTGTAGAATTTTTTGGCGACGAGCTGGAGCGGATTACCCAGATCAACCCATTGACCGGCGAAATTGAAGCTCAACTGAAGGAAAAGATTATTTTCCCAGGGAGTCACTACGTAACGCCTAACGAAAAACTGCAAAGAGCGCTGGTAAAAATCAAGGAGGAGACCGAGGAGCGTCTAGCTTGGTTTAAAAAGCAGGGTAAACTACTGGAAGCCCAAAGGCTGGAACAGAGAGTTAACTTTGATGTCGAAATGCTAGAGCAAACCGGCTTCGTTAAAGGTATTGAAAACTACAGCCGCTATTTAACAAACCGTGAAGCCGGGGAGCAACCAGCTACACTACTGGATTATTTTCCAGATGATTATCTGATGTTTGTCGATGAAAGCCACATGACCATTCCGCAGGTACGCGGCATGTACCACGGTGACCGCTCGCGTAAAGAAGTGCTGGTAGAGCACGGCTTCCGCCTGCCGTCAGCGCTGGATAACCGTCCGCTGACTTTTTCTGAATTTGAACGGCATATGAATAAAGTCATTTACGTCAGCGCTACGCCGGCGGAATTTGAGCTTGCTAGGAGTCCGAAACCTGTCCAGCAGGTGATTCGCCCCACCGGCCTGCTTGACCCAGTCATTGAAGTCCGGCCGGTAGACGGCCAAATTGACGATTTGATAGCCGAAATCCGTATCACTGTCGAGAAACATCAGCGGGTGCTGGTAACTACCCTGACTAAACGAATGGCCGAAGACTTGAGCGAATACCTACGCGATTTAGACATCAAAGTGGCCTATATTCACAGTGAAATTGACACCCTGGAGCGGACCGACATTTTGCGTGACCTGCGATTAGGAGTTTATGACGTGCTGGTGGGCATTAACTTACTGCGTGAGGGGCTGGACTTGCCGGAAGTCAGCCTAGTAGCGATTTTAGACGCCGATAAAGAAGGTTTTTTACGTAGCGAGCAAGCCCTGATTCAAACCGTTGGTCGGGCCGCCCGGCACGAAGAGGGCCGAGTC
Source organism: Saccharimonadales bacterium (SeqCode) (assembly GCA_035717985.1). Lineage (GTDB taxonomy): Bacteria > Patescibacteriota > Saccharimonadia > Saccharimonadales > UBA10212 > DASTHW01. The sequence continues at coordinate 137,786 of DASTHW010000014.1, forward strand.
ATTATGTATGCCGACCATATTACCGGTAGCATGCAGAGGACTATAGATGAGACCGAAAGACGCCGAGGGGTTCAGGATAAATATAATAAAGAGCACGGCGTAACACCTAAAGGTATTAGCCGCGAAGTGGGTGAGATGTTACCGCGCTCAGCCGAGGCTGAGGTAAGCGCCAGCCAGCGGGCCAAGCTGGATCTGCGTAAGATCCCTAAGGACGAATATAAACATTTAGTAAAGGACCTAACGTCGCAGATGGATCTGGCGGCCGCTAACCTGCAGTTTGAAAAGGCCGCCGACCTGCGGGATTTAATTGGCGAAATCAGAAGTAAGCTTTAGCACCGCAAAGATAGATAGACATATATAACTTAATATGTTATAGTATAGATAATGTCAGAATTTAACAGCGGACTTGTCTTCGACAGGCTGTATCGAAAAAGAGAAATAGCGGCCTTTTTAGCCGGCCTAGCGGTCTTAGGCGGATCGGGCAAGGTCTTGGCTGGGCAAGCCTCGGCCGCGTCCGTAAAAACAGCGGGCCTGGAGCGCTGTTACGATCAACCCGACTCTTCCTACCCGTCAATACCTAAAGTTCCTAAAAAAATCTCTGCTTACATGGCATGGGATAAAAAATGGGGCAAGCTACTTGACCGTTCGACCAACGAAATGCTTGCCAATAATGAGCAGATAAATTTACGAGCGGGGAGCCATGGCTTAGTGGGGGATCCTGGCAATCTCCAGCCCGCCATAGACTGGCAAGTAGAAAGTGCCGCGGTACGGATAGACGGTCCTGTTTACGAAGGAAGCGGCTTTCTGACATATGATGCAGAAGGAGACGAGGTCGCCATAACGGCCGCTCACGTTATAGCTGATGAACCGATTAAAAAAGTAATCGTTAGGGACTCGGTCGGCGAAGGTAGCCACATTACAGGTGGGTGTTATATGTTTGAGTCCAATCACCGTTTCCGAGCCTTAGGTGCAAAAATTAATATGACCAATCATTATATAGATGTAGCGGTACTGCGGCTAAGTAAGAACATTGGTCTAAGTACGCTCAAGCTAGCCGCAAAGGAGCCAAAGAGGGGAGACTGGGTCTTCTTTAAAAACTTCCAGGAGTTAGCTAAACCTAAAACGCCAGTAACATATGCCGGCCTGGTGTCTTCGTACGAATCCTACCCGCCAAGGATGGAAGTAACAACGGGTCTTCAATATTGGCGCAGGGGCTCTGATACCATTGAGGCTGGCGCCAGCGGCGGGCCCGTAGTAAACCGGTTAGGCGAAGTTGTAGGCACCTCAGTTGGCGGCGAATATCCCTTCGGCCTGCCGTATGATAGCCCTGGCGTATTGGAGGCTCTAGACTCTATAAGAATCAAAGGTATAAAAACGAGTCATAAAACAAAACTTACCCCAGTTGACGCGCTTGTCATGCCGAACGCGCTAATAAGGGAGGCGCTTGCCTCACCGAGAGCCTAAAGCAAAAAGCTAAATTACAACTTAAGGATTTTAACTTGAGGAGCGGCGCTTTAAGATGCAAGGGGCGGAGCTGGACGGCTCGCTCAAACGCCCCTTTCTGCCATGCAGGCGGCTACCTGGTCGTGTCGTGGAAGTACATCGCCATAGCGATCAGGACGGCGATGACGCACATCACGACTCCAAGAACGGCCTCGTCGAAGTTGTTGATGTGGCCGCCGTGATTCGGTATGCCGGTGAAGAAGCAGTATGCACCGGCCACGAACAGGCACAGGGTGCCGATGGTGACACCGCCGCCCTCGACGTCTGCGTCTGTCAGCTCATCCGACGGTTCGTCGGTAGAGATTTCAGCCTGGGCGACTTCCATTTCGTTCACGTTCATCTCCTATCGAGGGTGCATCAGCTGGCCTGGCGCTTAGGCCAGCCAGCTGAAGAACCGGACCAGGCCGTAGACGGTGCCGCCGAAGGCGGCCAGTACGGCCACCACAGCGAAGAAGATGTCTCCGGTACCGGCCAGAGGCACGGGCTGTGCCTCCGTTTTCACTTCGGTCATGCTTGCCTCCGGGTTCGAAAGTTTCGCTCCTCAAGTTCTTCGGCTCCAAGCGGAGCCAGAATGAACTCCGCGAGCACGACGCCCAAATTGTTATCAAAAATACCGCTGTTGTCAAGAATGGTATAGAGGTCTGACAGGCGGTATAATTGCTATAAATATGCCAAAACTTAGCCGCGACGACGTCTTAAAGTTGGCCGGGTTATCCCGCCTAAGGCTGACTGAAGAAGAAATTGAAAAATTTAGAGCCGAACTTTCTGAAATATTGGAATATGTTGAGCAGTTAAACCAAGCCGATACCGCCAATCTATCGCCAACTTATCAAGTCACTGGCCTAAAAAATGTCACTCGGCCTGATGAAATCGTTGATTATGGCTACGCCGCTAAAGACCTTTTAAAAAACGCGCCGGCTATAGAAAAAAATCAGTTTAAGGTTAAACGAGTTTTATAATGCATTTCGTCCTAAGGGAAAAGATTAGCACCGCTTCAGCTTTAGCTGAATTTGGATTCATTCCAAAAGGTGCGTTGAGGAAAACCGGGGCCCCCACAAAATTAATTTTGTGGGGTATAGGTACCGCAGGTTGTCCTCAAAAGCCGGAGGCGCAGTAATGGATTGGCCAAAAATTGCCGGTATTGCTAGCGCTGTCCAAAAAGGCCAGCTCAAAGCTGTTGATTTAGTTAAAAGGTCTCTCACAGCTGTAGCTGAAAATAAGGAGTATGGCGCCATAATCTCAACCTTAGAGGAAAGAGCTTTAGCCCGGGCGGCTGAGATCGACAAAAAGCCGGCTGGCCGCCTGGCCGGTGTACCGTTTATTGCTAAAGATAATTTTCTAACACTGGATGGTAAAACCACTGCCGCTAGTAATATTTTGAAACCGTTTGAGGCGCCATATCAGGCCACGGCTATCGAGCGTCTGGAAGCAGAAGGCGCCATCTGCGTGGCCAAAGCCAATTTGGACGCCTTTGCCCACGGCTCATCGACTGAAAATAGCGATTTTTTTGTTACCAAAAACCCGCATGATAAAACCAGGGTGCCGGGCGGCTCATCCGGCGGCTCGGCGGCGGCTGTAGCTCTTAGCATTGCCCCATTTGCTCTGGGTACCGACACTGGCGGCTCGGTGCGCTTGCCGGCCGGCTTTTGCGGCGTGGTTGGATATAAGCCCAGCTACGGGCTGGTTAGCCGTAGCGGCGTAGTGGCTATGGCCAGCAGTACGGATGTTATCGGCCCGCTAGCGGCTTCGGTAGAAGATGCGGCATTGGTTCTGGATGTAATGAGCGGCGAGGACGAGCTGGATTCTACGACGATTGAGCGCGACTCTAAGCCATATACCGAGCTTGGCTTTGATATTAAGGGTAAAAAAATTGGTCTGGTTCACGAATATTTTAGTGAAGGCTTAGACGCCGGCGTGCGGGCACAAATAGACGCCGCAGTAGATAAGCTAAAGGCCGCCGGCGCCGTAGTTAGCGAAGTTAGCTTGCCCAGTGTGCCGCTGGCCTTAGCCGTTTATTACATAATCTGCCCGGCGGAAGTCTCCTCGAACCTAGCCCGTTATGACGGCCAGCGCTATGGTCATTTTGCGCCCGAGGCTAAAGATTTAACCGAAAGCTATGAGCTGGCGCGGGAGCAGGGGTTTGGCGCCGAAGCCAAGCGGCGGATTATGATCGGCGCTCACGTGCTGTCCAGCGGCTACTATGACGCTTACTATAAAAAAGCCTTGCTGGTGCGGACTAAAATCCGCGCCGAACTAGCTGAGGCTTTTAAAAATGTCGATTTTCTAGCTGGCCCCACCTCGCCAACTACAGCTTTTAAGATTGGTGCTAAGACGGCCGACCCCCTGCAGATGTACATGACAGACATAATGACAGTAGCCGCTAATGTGACTGGCAATCCGGCAATTAGTGTGCCGGCAGGGCAAGCCGCCGGCTTGCCGGTGGGCCTGCAGATAATTGGCGACTACGGGGACGACCGCCAGCTGTTGGCGCTAGCAAAAACATATGAGGATTTGAATAAATGATAATCTTCCTAATCGCTATCATTGCCTTTGGCATTTTGGTGTTGGCCATGCTTGCCCGGCTAGCACCACGCCTAGGCTGGATACCGGAGAGGGGCCTTAACCAGCAGTATTTTTATGACAAATGGCTGGAACTACTGGCGCGGGTTAAGACGCCAGAGGGCATGGTGCTAGCCGTCATTGACGCCGATAAACTATTGGACGAAGCCTTAAGGAAAAAGCGCTTCCGCGGTAAAACCATGGGCGAGCGGCTGGTTAGTGCCCAGCGGTCACTGTCTGACAACGACGCCGTTTGGTATGCCCATAAGCTACGCAATCGGCTGGTGCATGAGCCTAATGTCAAGCTCAGAAAAACTGAGGCTCAAAACGCCCTAGCTGGTTTTAAGCGAGGTCTGCATGACCTGGGGGCTCTATGACGGCAAGAGATAAATACCTACCGACTATTGGTATTGAGACACATGTTCAGCTGAAGACTAAGACCAAATTATTTTCAGCTGTTGGCAATGATGCCCGCGCCGCCGAACCCAATAGCCTGATAAGCCATATTGATGTTGGTCTGCCTGGAGCCCTGCCGGTACTTAACCGGGCCGCTATTGAGCTATCCGCCCGGGCGGCGCTGGCCCTAAACACGGCACCGCAAAAGTTTTCTCGCTTTGAGCGCAAGCATTATTTTTATCCTGACCTACCCAAGGGCTACCAAATTACCCAGTTGGAAGACTCAATTATTAAAGGCGGCTATGTTGACGTACCGCTAGCCGGCGAACTAAAACGCGTTAACATTGAGCGGGCTAACCTGGAAGAAGACGCCGGTAAAAACACTCACCCGGCCGGTGCTGATTACTCTCTAGTCGATCTTAACCGGGCCGGCACGCCACTGCTTGAAATTGTCAGTAAGCCCGATATGCATAGTCCGGCCGAGGCTAAAGCCTACGCCCGCGAGCTATGGCTGATCATGAAATACGCCGGCGTTACGGAGGGTGACCTCTACCAGGGCCAAGTCCGCTTTGATGTTAACGTCAGCGTTAGTAATGACCCTGGCAAACTGGGCACCAGAAGTGAAATTAAGAATCTAAACAGCTTTCGTAGTGTAGAAAACGCTGTAAATTACGAGATTAAACGTCAAATAGAACTTTTAGAAAAAGGCGAAGTGGTAGTTCAAGAAACTCGTGGCTGGGACGATGCCAAGCAAAAATCAATTAGCCAGCGCAGTAAGGAAGAGGCCCAAGATTACCGGTATATGCCCGAGCCGGACATCCCGCCAATAGAGCTTGATGATGACTTTACGGAGACAATCGAAGAAAATCTGCCGCTACTGCCGCCGGCTATTCGTAAAATTCTTGGCCAAATGGGCCTAGAGCTAAATGTGATTGAAGACATTTTAGATAGCCCGCAGGCCTGCCAAAAAGTAGTTTTGGCGGCCGGCACGGGCGCGCCCAAAGAAAATATCCGGCGACTGGCTTTTGACAGCTTGGAGGAGCCTGCCAGTACCGTGGTTGATTTAGAGGAGCACCTAAAGTTAGTAGAACTTTGGCGGTCAAAAACGGTTAGCTCAACCGCCGCTAAAGAAATCTTAAAGGCTAAAATAGCAAACCCGGCTAAGACTATTGAAGAGCTGGCGGCCGGCAAAAGCCAAGTGTCAGGCGAGGCCGAGATTGAAAAAATTGTAGATGAAGTTTTAGCCGAGAATCAAAAGGCCGCCGAGGATGTCAAGCGCGGCGAGGCCAAAGCAATCGGCTTTTTGGTGGGCCAGGTTATGGCCAAAAGCAAAGGCCAAGCCAACCCGCAGGTAGCCCAAGCCATTATAAAAAAACAGCTGGGAATTAAGGAGTAAGCATGCAAAAACAACCAGTCCGTAAAGCCGTAGTGGCGGCCGCCGGTTTTGGCACCCGCTTCTTACCTCAGACCAAAGCTATGCCCAAAGAGATGCTCCCCTTAGTCGATAAACCGATAATCCAATATATCGTTGAGGAGCTGGTAGATGCCGGTATTGAGGATGTAATAATCCAAGTCCGGAACACTAAGCGCGCTATAGAAGATCATTTTGATCTACCCAGCAGTGAGCTAATTGCAAATCTTAGGTCCGGCGGCCCCAGCAAAGAGCAATTGATAAAAGAGATAAAGGCCATCCCGCATATGGCAAACTTTATTTTTGTTCGAGCTAGGGCTCCGTATGGAAATGCCGCACCGGTTTCAGACGCTTCGCATTTAATCGGCGGCGAGCCTTTTATCTATACTTTTGCCGACGATTTCTTCTTTGCCCAGCCAAGCCGCTTTAAGCAGATGATTAGCCTGTACCAAGAACGGGGAGGCTCTGTTATATCTTGCATCGAAGCCCAGGATGAAAAGGATTTTAGCCGTTATGGCTTTATTGGCGGAGAGCAGGTGGAAGACGGGCTATTTAAAGCTGTAAAGATTGTAGAGAAGCCCGGTAAGGATAAGGCGCCGTCGAACCTAGCGAGCGTAAGTAGCTATTTGTTTGAGCCCAAAATACTTAACTATATTGAGAAGGAGAAATCTCGGCTGGAGCCGGACCGCGAGTTTTATATTCAGCCGGCTATGCAGGCAATGATAAATGATGGTAACGCTTTTTGGGGATTAAAAATAAAAAACAGCACTTATTATGACACCGGTGATAAGCTGGAATATCTAAAGACAGTGGTTGATTTTGGTATTAAACACGCCGAGTTGGGTGAAGATTTTAAATCATATTTGCGGACTTTGCGATTTTAGGTTTATACTAACTTTATGGATACAGCTTCAGAAATTTTAGTAATTATTGTCAGTGCTGTGCTTGCGGTATTTTTAATAGTTTTAATTGTCGCCGGCCTGTACATTATTAAATTAGCCAAGCAGATTCGCATGGTAGCCCAGCGGGCCGAGAATGTGGCGGACTCGGTAGAGTCGGCGGCCAATGTTTTTGAACGGTCAGCCTCGCCAATAATGTTTTTAAAGCTCATCAGCAATATCGTCGAGCACGCTGGAAAAGCTAAGCGTAGGAGGGGTTAAGATGTTAAGACGGAAGCAAAACACCGGTAAGAAACTAGCGGCCGGGGCCGCCCTTGGCGGCATCGCCGGTTATCTAGCCGGCCTGCTAACCGCGCCCAAAAGCGGCGCCCAGACGCGACAGGATTTAGGAGTTAAAGCCGGTGGCGTAAAGTCTGAAGCCGAAAATCAGCTTCAATCTGTAGCCGACGAGCTAGCTCAGGCCCTGAAGAGCGCCAAAACTAAAACCGCTACCGGCGGCGCCAAAGCCCGCGCCGACTTAAACGAAGCAGTTATCAAAGCCAAAGATGCTCAAAATAAAGCTAGCGAAGTGCTAAAAGCTGTAAGAGCCGGCGAGGCCGCTAACCCAGAGCTAAACCGCGCCGTCAAGCAAGGCCGGCAAGCACTGCGCAACTTGAGCAAATACCTAAAAAGCTAAACCCCAAGCCATTCGTTGTAAAGAAAGCTGGCCTAGAGCGCTTGGGGACGAGCCTGCTTTATAATGGTTATAAATGGGTGAAAAGCCAAAGCTAAAAGCTAGCGATTTTGTGCATTTGCACAACCATACTCAGTACAGCCTTTTGGATGGTTTAACTAAAGTGCCGGCGCTGGTAAAAAAAGTAAAAGAAATGCAGATGGAGGCCGTCTCTATAACCGACCACGGCACTATGAGCGGCGCTATTGAATTTTATAAAGCGGCCAAAAACGCCGGCATTAAACCTATTGTCGGCATGGAAGCCTACGTAGCCCCCCGAGCTCACACCGACAAAGATCCCGAGCACGACCGCACTTATTATCATCTAACACTGCTAGCCATGAACTTTGCTGGCTATCAAAATTTAATGCGGCTAAGCTCGATTGCCAATCTGGACGGCTTTTATTACCGCCCTCGGGTTGACCGCGAACTGCTAAAGCAATACGGCGAGGGGCTGATTGTTTTGTCCGGCTGTATCGGCGGCCAGGTCAGCGACTATCTGCGCCAGGGTCAGTATGATTTAGCTTTTGAGACAGCCAAGTGGTACAAGGAAACTTTTGGCGACCGCTATTATATAGAGCTTCAAGATCACGGACATCCCGCCCACCCCACGGCCTGGGATGAGCAGACTAAAGTCAACGACCAACTGCTGAAAATTGCTGGTAAGCTAAAAATACCAGCGGTAGTTACCTGCGACGCCCACTATCTAAATCACGAAGACCAAGAGGCTCACGAAATTTTGCTCTGCGTACAGACCGGAGCTTTTTTAGCCGATGAGCAGAGGTTTAGTCTCAAAGAGTTTGAACTGCATGTAGCCGACCCTAAAGACATAATTGCCCGCTGGGGCGCTGAGCACCCCGAGCTGATAACCAACACAAGAAAAATCGCTGAGCGCTGTAACTTAGAAATTGAACTAGGCAAGATCTTGATTCCGCAGTTTCCGGTGCCGAGCGGTGAAACCGAAAAGGGCCTGCTGGAAAAACTGGTATGGCAGGGGCTAGCTTGGCGCTACGGTGGTAAACCCCGCCCGTCTGCCAGAAAATTGAAAATAGCTGAAATCAAAAAACTGTTAACAAAAGAAATTATCGAACGGGCCCAGTACGAGCTATCGGTGGTAGACCGGATGGGCTTCAACGGCTACTACCTGATTGTGGCCGACTTTATCAACTGGGGTAAGGATAACGGTATTGTTTTTGGCCCAGGCCGGGGGAGTGCCGCCAGCTCCATCATGGCTTACGCCCTACGGATTACTGAAATTGACCCGATGGCTTATAGGTTACTGTTTGAGCGGTTTTTAAACCCCGGGCGCATCAGCATGCCGGATATGGATATCGACATTCAGGACAGCCGCCGTGATGAAGTCATAGACTACTGTATAAAAAAATACGGTCGGGAGAGGGTGGCAAACATTGTTACCTTTGGCCGGATGGCCGCCCGAAACTCAGTCCGCGATGTAGCTAGAGTTCTGCAGGTGCCGTATGCCGAAGCCGACCGGCTAGCTAAAATGATTCCGCCGCCAATTCAAGGCCGGCATACGCCGCTAGCAGACTCGTTAAAAGAAGTTAGCGAGCTAAAGGCGGAAAATGCGGATAACCCCCAGTCTGCCAGAGTGTTTGATTTAGCTACCAAACTGGAAGGCACAATCCGGAGTCACGGAGTGCACGCCGCCGGCGTGGTAATTGCGCCGCAAGAAATAGTCAACTATTCACCGCTGGAAATGGCCCAAAAAGGGGTTATAACAACCCAATATTCAATGGGCCCGATTATGGATGACATCGGCCTGCTTAAAATGGACTTTTTGGGTCTGTCTAATCTGACCATTATTAAAAACGCGCTGAGAATCATAAAGCGGGTTTACGGCAAAGAAATTAAAATTGATTCCATTCCGCTGGATGACCCGGCCGTTTTTGAGCTAATGCGCCGTGGAGAGACTACTGGTATCTTTCAGTTTGAATCAGCCGGCATGGTGCGCTATCTAAAAGAGCTTAAGCCAAATCAGTTTGACGACATTATTGCCATGAACGCTCTTTACCGCCCTGGGCCAATGGCTGAGATTCCAGGCTTTATTAAGGGCAAAAATAATCCTAACAGCATTAGCTACCCACACCCCAGCCTAGAGCCGATTCTAAAGGATACTTACGGCGTTATAGTTTATCAGGAGCAAATTATCGGTCTGCTTCAGCTGATTGCCGGCTACTCGCCCGGCGAGGCCGATTTGGTTCGAAAGGCTATTGGTAAGAAAAAGCGCGATATCATGAAAGCCGAAGAGCCAAGGTTTATTACCGGCTGTCTGAAGCAGGGATTAAGCAAGGCGGGCGCAGAAAAACTGTGGGGCCTAATCCAGCCGTTTGCTGATTATTCTTTCAATAAAGCTCACGCCGCCTGCTATGCACTAATTGCTTACCAAACAGCCTATTTAAAAGCTCATTATCCCACAGCTTTTATGGCGGCGCTGATGACTAGCGACTATGACAATATAGACCGCCTAGCTATCGAGATTAACGAGTGTCGGCGGATGGGGATTGAGGTGCTGGCGCCAGACATAAACGAATCATTCCATGAATTTGCCATTGTGCCAGGTAAGAATCAAGTACGTTTTGGCCTTGATGCTGTCAAAAATGTTGGCCACGGCGCGGCTGAGGAAATTTTGCAGGCTCGCGAGCGGGTTGGCGGTAAGATTAAAAGCCTGGAAGATTTTTATAAAGCCGTTAACCCCTCGGTGGTTAACCGTAAGGCCCTAGAAAGCTTAATCAAATCAGGCGCCCTAGATTCTCTTGGCGAGCGGAGCGTTTTGCTGGCTAACTTAGAGCAGATTTCAGCATTGTCAAACCAGCACCACAAGCGGCTAGCTAGCGGCCAGGTTGATTTATTTGGCGATTCGGTCGCCGCCGAGCCGCTAAAGCTGGTTTTGGCTAATCCGGCTGAAATTATTGATAGTCACCAGCAGTTAGTCTGGGAGCGCGAGCTACTCGGACTCTATCTGAGCCGACACCCGCTGGAAGATTATGAAATAATTTTGGCAGAATCGTGCACGCCTATTTCTGCGCTAACACCAGCTATGGAGGGCCGTACGGTGACAGTGGGCGGTGCCGTGTCTGACGTACGGTCTATCACTACCAAAAACGGCTCGAAAATGGCCTTTGTAAAAATTGCCGATAAAGATGGTGAAATTGAAGTGGTGGTTTTTCCTAAATCATTCGAAAAGACGAGCGAACTCTGGCTGGTAGATAAAGTAGTGGTCATATCCGGCAGGGCCGACAGCCGGGACGGCGAGGTAAAAGTAATCGCCGAGTCAGCTAGAATTATTTCACTGGAAGATGCTAAAAGCTACCAGCCTACCGGCCGGCGGCCAGGGGCTAGACCTTCTTCAGTCTCAGAGGTTAAAAATGAGTCACCTCGGCTTTACATCCGCATGCTAGATAGCTCTAACCAGGAGCAGTTAATAAACCTCAAGGATAAACTGGACGGCTACCGGGGCGAAAATGAAGTAGTCTTAGTCACCGGCCCTAATAAACAGGCCATTAAGCTACCGCAAAAAGTTACTATTTCTGAAGAAAGCGTTAGAGAGCTAGCCGGCATTTTTGGCTCAACAAACGTAGTCGTCCGCTAAGATTTATTGCACTAGGCCAGCTGTGCGGCTGAGAGTAAATAAAGCTAAAACAATCAATACTAAACCTAGATCCATTAGCGGGTGGGAAGCTACATAGGTTTCACCCTGGATTAAAGCTCTCCGCAGGCTAAAGAGGTGCCGCCCAATCCAGATACCGAGCACCAGTAGGCCGCCGCCTAGAGCCACCAAATCGGCGTAATTGACAAGCGGTGTCCGGGCTAGTGCCAACTGCGCCCGGCTGGTATCCACCGTTTTAACCGGCAAATTGGGTGAGCCCGAGCTAAGCAGATTAGCGCCAGTAACCGGTACGCTGGCGGTCTCCGGTTCGCCATAAAAGGCTACGACAATGGTCATTGGGCCGCCGCCTACGGCTTTGTAGTTAGGTACGTTGGCCCAGCCAAAGCCCACTTGGCTGAAAGACGGATCCAGCATATTGGCCCGGTGCTCTGGGCTGGCCATCCAACCATTTATGGTAGCTAGCGAATCTGAGAAGCCGGTGGCTAAGTTCTCGCCCAGTTTTTGATATTGATAATCTTGGGCCTGCACAAAAACCCACGGCGGATTGCCGTCCGGCGTGTCGTGGCTCCAATAGTCGCGGTTGGCCATATCTACGGCTTTGGCCTGCGCGGCTCGGGCAAGCTCCGTGTTTAGGCTTAAGGGTTTATCGCCGCCGGCTTGGCGGTCTTGGTTGGTATCATTTAGCAAATCATTAGCACTGATGCTGCTGGCATAAGCCAGTACCCGGCTGGCGGGGTGTGAAATCATGGTTCGAAGGAGGCCATTTTGGGCCGATACGGCCGCCAGGGCCACCACCATCGCAAAAACCGGTATGTAGGGCCAATAAACCTTTTCAAACGACCGCTTGCTGACGCCTTTTGGTTTATGCCGGTGAGAGGTAGTATGACTTTTTATTTTGGCGGACATTTACCCCTATTTTACTTATGTCTAAGTGTGTTTGTCTATGTTCTAGTCCGTAAATCATACATGGCGATGGCGGCGGCCGAGGCGACGTTCAAAGACTCTTTGGTGCCCAGCATGGGTATTTCGATTATTTTATCGACGGTGCGCAAGACTTCCGGCTCAATACCTTCTACCTCCCGCCCGACAATGATTGCCAGTTTGGGTCCTGGTTGAAAATCATTTAAGGGAATCGACTTTCTGGATTGCTCGAGCGCGGTTATTTGAAATCCTTCTGCCCGCAGTTGTTCCAGCAGTTTAAAAATATCGCCATGGTGGACAAGGGGAACCGTCTTTTCAGCGCCTAGGGCGGTTTTAGCAATTTGTTTAGTGGCTTTGTCGGCTAGGTGGGGCAGGCGCGGATCATCCGCCTGTTTCGGGTAAGGGCTGTAGCCGGATAGATATACCTGATCTATTGCAAAAGCATCGGCACTTCTTAAAATACTGCCGACATTGTGGGCAGAGCGAAGATTATGAGCAATTAAAACAATTTTGGCTGGCATTATGGCCGTATTATAGCTTTTCAGTGGTAGGCGCTGGTAACGCTTATGCTCTATACTAGTGGCTAATGGGTGGCGAGCGTCAAAAAGAAGAATTGTCTACCGAGCGCCGGGCGGCGCTTTTGGGTTTTAAATACGTCGATACCAGCAAGGTTCAAAAACAGCTTTATAAAACTATCCTATCGGTACCCGAGCTTTATTCTGACCGAGTGGTGCCGCTGGTAGCCGATGAACACTATATAAATTTCGGCATTACGACTACCACCTCCCAGCAGACTCTAAACGGCCTGCGCCAGCGTTTTACTGACCAGCGCCTGGAATTTTCGATCATTAGCGACAGCGGCTGGCAGGAGTATATGCACCTTTATGATCCGCCCAAAAAGATTGAATATCAGGATATCGATATTGCCTCTGTCGACGATGCCAAAAAGCGCCTAGAGCAAGTCAGTGCCACGCTGGAGAAGGTCCGCCCCGACGACATGCTGGCTTATTTAGTTCAGCAAGCCTACCAGCTAAAAGCCAGCGACATCCATCTAGAAAACCAGCGCGATGATGTGCGGGTGCGCTTTCGGGTAGATGGGGTCCTGCATCCGGTAGCTAATCTCAGCCGTGAAAAATACCGCCACCTAGTTAGCTCGATTGCCAGCTCGGCTAATGTCTCTACCGACGCCCGCGACGCCCAATCCGGCCACATCAGCCGCGGCTTTACGCTGGCCACCGGCGAGCAGGTAACGGTTAACCTTCGGGTCGAGACCGTGCCGGCCGTATACGGCATGGACGTTGTAATGCGTCTGTTTAATCTAAAGCTCGAGTATTTCCAGCTGGATAATTTGGGTTTGGACTCAGCTGAGGCGGCTGTAGTTCAAGATATCATCGCCCACCCCACCGGCATGGTGATGGTGGTGGGCCCAACCGGCTCAGGCAAAACTACTACGCTATATTCAATTATTAACACCTTAAATAAGCCGGAGCGAAAAATTATCACCCTGGAAGATCCGGTGGAATATAACCTGCCGGGGGTGGTGCAGATACCGGTCGAGGGTCAGCTGGAGGGCCAGGGCTTTGCCGAAAAACTGCGGGCGGTACTTAGGCTGGACCCAGATGTAGTCATGGTTGGTGAAATCCGCGACCCCGATACTGCCAAAACGGCTCTTCAAGGGGCGCTGACCGGCCATCTGGTGCTATCTACTTTTCACGCCGCCAGCGCCGTGGCGGCCCTGACCCGCCTTCAGGATATGGTGGGCGCTAACCCGTTGTTTGCCAGTGCCATCCGTCTGATAATGGCCCAGCGGCTGGTGCGCCGCCTAGACGACGCTACCAAGCAGGCTTACCAGCCCGACCAGGCCTTAAAAGATAAATTAAAAGAGGTTATTGACAGCCTGCCGGCTAGTATAGAAAGGCCGAACCTAGACTCCTTAACTCTCTATAAACCCGGCAGTTCAGCGGCTAACCCGTTTGGCTTTACCGGCCAGCTAGCCATCCGCGAGCAGTTAGTAATGACCCCTGGCGTGCAGGCTCTTTTAGGCGGCAGTTTAAATGAGGCTAACACTGATTCTTTACAGGCCCAGGCTGTTAGCGAAGGCTTAAAAACCATGCTAGCCGATGGCGTACTTAAAGCCATTGCCGGTTTAACTACCATTGAAGAAGTCTACCGTGTCGCCGGCTAGAGCATATAAGGTTGATTTTTAAGGTGTTTTTCGCTAGAATAATCTAGATTTATGCAAAGTGTGGCGCAGAAAATTCAGGCCAAGTATCAAAAGAAAGCCGTCGTTGATGTAAAAAGCGGCGATACGGTTCGTGTGCACCAAAAAATTGTTGAGGGCGGCAAAGAGCGGGTTCAAATTTTTGAAGGCCTAGTAATTAAAGTATCCCGGCGCGCCAGCCTTACTCAAAGCTTTACAGTCCGGCGGATTGCCAGCGGCGTGGGTGTTGAAAAAACGTATCTGATTCACTCGCCTAACGTTTTAAAAATAGAGGTGGTTAGGCGAAGTAAGGTCCGCCGCAATTACCTAAGCTATATGCGCGGCCTTACCGGCAAAAGTGCCCGCTTGAGCGGAGTTGACTTTGACCGCCGGGCAGTTAATGCCGTACACGACGAGCAGGCCGAGGCTGAAGAAGCCAAGCTACATGAGCAAGCTGAGAGCCAGCACGAGGCGGCTGAAGCTGAAAAAACAGCTGAAAAGCAAGCCGAAGAAACCAAGGTAGCAGAAGCACTAGCCGCCCGCCAAACTGACGCCGAGAAGATTGAAAATCAGCCCGCTACCAAAAGCGACGCTAAAGCTCCGGCTGAGCCCCAAAACAAAGAAGAAAAGTCTTAGTAAAGAATAAAAAACGTCCGTCCGGAACTGGGCAGGCGCCTAACGGCTACGCCGCTGGCATAGGCTACGCCGGCTGAGACCGGTTCGCCTCTTCTGGTAACGGCAAAACCGTGGCCGGCTAACGGGTCGAACTGATAGACCGCAAAATCTCCAGCCTCATTTATATCTCCATTGCCGTACATCATTAGACTGACGTGCCGGTCATCGTCAACTACCGGCACGGCGGTGGTCCGTACTAAACTAAACGGCTCGCGTGTGGCTAGTAGTGAAGAGCTGTCCGGCCTAGCTAGGTGTCTAGTTTGATATGTTATTGGTTCTGCTGGGGTCACTTCTATAACTAACGATTCGTCTATCAAGACCGTGAGGTCTCTTGGCTCGACTGCTGGATTACTGCTTAAAATATCCTCCATATCAATAAGGCACCGACGGAGATTATCCTTCAGTTCGTCGCCTTTTGAGATCGCCTCTTGCTCTTGGCGGCTGGGTCCTGAGTTTGCTTCACCCATCATTGATACAGAATTTTGGCATAAGCAATCGTGGGCGCGAAGTAATATTTGTTACACTTATCTTTATGGACGGGGAAGTTGGTATAGATGAGGTGGGTAGGGGGTGTCTAGCCGGACCGCTTTTGGTCGTAGCGGCAAGGGTAAACGGGGCTCTTCCCCTGGGGATCAAAGACTCAAAATTACTGACTCGCTCTCAACGAGAAGCTATATATCAACTGCTAATTACTAACTGCCAATTTGGCGAAGGCTGGGTAAAACCAGCTGAAATTGACCGGCTGGGGCTAACCGCGGCCACCCGGCTAGGCGTCCGCCGAGCGTTAAAAGACCTAGGCGTCTCTAAGATATCGACCATTATCATTGACGGCAACATAAACTACGCGCCAAGCTCTTATAAGAATGTACAAGTGCTTATTGACGCCGACGCGCTGGTGCCAATAGTCAGTGCCGCCAGCATTTATGCCAAGGTTATCCGTGACCAGCACATGCGCCGCCTGGCGGCTAAGTATCCGCATTACGGGTGGTCTACTAATGTTGGCTACGGCACGGATTTTCACCTGAGAGCCCTTAGCCGGCTGGGCCCAGTCAAATACTTACATCGGCAAAGCTTTGCGCCACTGCGTTTATCCGCGGAGGCGGCCGAGTGAGCAGGCCCAGCCCGACTAGCCTCGGTAAAGCCGCCGAGGAGGCCACCGCCGAATACCTACGCAAAGGTAGTTATGAAATCTTAGAGCTTAACTGGCGCCGGCGGACCTGCGAAATTGACGTTATCGCTAAAAAAGACGAGATTATTTACTTTGTTGAAGTGAAATACCGTACGGCCGCTAGCCAAGGTAGCGGGCTAGACTACATAACGCCAAAAAAGCTTAAGCAGATGCGCTTTGCCGCCAATTTTTGGGTGGCTGAGAATAATTGGCCTGGGGACTACCGGCTAATGGCGGCCGAGGTGGCGTCTGATAATTTAAAGCCAAAGCTTAGCAAGCTGGTTGAAGTCTAAACAAAAAGTTCTTTTAAAAGTTCCGGTGGTCGATTTAGGCCACTCGCATGAATCTCCAGCTTAAGGCGGTATTCACCCGGGAAGACCAGTCCGGCTGTGTGAATGCGTGTTTGGCTCATAGTCGGCAAGTAGTTTATGCGGCTAACAGCTTGCTCGGTAACTTTATTTTTTTGAATATATTCTATTTTTGCCGCTAAGATTTTTAGCTCGGCGGTGTTAAGGGTAAAGCGTTTGTTTGGGCGCCCGGTCCGCCTGCCGGCTACCTCAAGATAGGTTCTGCCGCCGCTAGTTTTAATTTCCGCTGAGTCAGCTTTAAAGCTGGGCTGTCCGGGTTTAGCCATAGCTAAATTGTAGCAATTTAATATTTAAGGTTAACCAGTTTCTGGATCTCACTTCGTAAAAATTGCATGAATGCGGGCTCATCATCCTTACTGGAGGGCGGATCTATCGGTTCCCCAAAGACAACTTCTGCCCGGTGACCGCGGACTGCCTGACCAAAAGTATCAACGCCACGAATGGCCGCAGGAATGGTAGGCGCGTCGCCCAAGTAGGCCCAACGGGCCACACCCGGAAACATTTCACCAAGTTCACTATTTTGCCGGCGAGTGCCCTCCGGCATAACGCCAACCAGGCGGTCGTCTTTTAGTCGTCGAACGACTTCCTTCATGGTCGAAGGCCCCGGGTTCTCCCGGTTAACTGGGATACTTTCCCATTTACTGAACAAAGTGCCCATAATAGGTGTGTCGTACACCTCTTTTTTGGCCACGATTGATAGATGCCTTTTGGGAATGGCGGTAGGTAACATAAAAATATCTAACCAGTGGCGATGGTTAGCCGCTACCAGTGCTCGGCCCTCTTTGGGAATGTTTGCCTGCCCATAAACTTTCATACCTAGCAGTACTCTCTCTAGACCTCTAACCATTAAGTATGAGGATAGATATAAAGACCAAGCCTTATCAACTTCGCCAAACGGCAAATTTTCCCTGGAAAATCTGGGCATAGCGATATTTTTAACAGTAATCAGCTATTTTGTCCAAAGCTTGTGCTTAAAATAATCCTATACAGGCCGGCAAGCGTGTGCTAGTATTAAGTAGTTCAATCCGGCCGGAAAGGTCGGATTTTCACTTTTAAAGAACCAAAAAAGCATTTACCAATTAACATATTTTCATTTAACAATTAATTATCAATTTACATTTGCAAGTACTCACAAGAGCGCTTTCAGGAAAGCTGGAAAATGGAAAATGATAAGAGAGAAACGGAGTGAAACGACGTGGAAATGGATTTTAAACAACTAGCCCAAGCTATTAGAGTAATAGCCGAGGAAAAAAACTTGCCGGAAGACCAGGTAGCCGATGTAGTTCAGCAGGCCCTAGCCGCCGCGTGGCGCCGCGATTACGGCGACCGCGAGCAGGAAGTGCGGGTAACTATGAACTTAAATACCGGCGAGGTGACAGCCTACGTTACTAAAGAGATTGTTGACGATGTAGAAAACCCCAATACCCAGATAGGCCTATCAGCCGCCCAACTTATCCGTAAAAATGCCAAAGTCGGCGAAACGATAGAGCAGAGCCAGAAGGTAGAGGATTTTGGCCGGGTGGCCGCTCAAACCGCCAAACAGGTGATCTTGCAAAGACTGCGCGAAGCCGAGCGCGAGATTGTGCTGGCTGAATATGAAGATAAGATCGGTGCCCTGGTTAACGGCATCATCAGCCGGGTGGAGGGCCGCTTGGTGCGGGTTGAACTGGGCCGGGCACAAGGTATTATGCCGGCCAGTGAACAAATTCAGGGCGAGCGCTACTACCCTGGTCAGCGCCTTAAGTTTTTCTTAAAGGATGTTGAAAAAGGTTTTCGTGGGCCCCAGCTGATAGTCAGCCGCGGTAACCGAGAGTTTGTAGAGCAGTTATTCCGCGGCGAGGTCCCGGAAATGGAAAATAACTCTGTCGAAATTAAGGAAATCGCCCGTGAAGCCGGCGTTAGATCTAAAATCGCTGTGGCCAGTAGCGTGCCGGGCGTGGATCCAGTTGGTACTTTTGTGGGCGGCCACGGTACCCGCATTAACGCCGTTCGAGACGAGATTGGCAGTCAAGAGATGATAGACATAGTGGTTTGGGATGAGGACCCGGCTACCTTCATTTCTAACGCTATGAAGCCGGCTAACATAGCTAAGGTGGAACTTGATGAGTCCAATAAAAAGGCAAGGGTAATTGTAGCGGAAGACCAGCTATCGATTGCCATTGGTAAATCCGGTCAAAATGTCCGCCTGGCCGGCAAGCTTACCGGTTACGACCTAGACGTCGAAGCCGAAAAGACAGAGGGAGCGGCCGAGCCTAAAGCTGGCGGCGAGGAAGCTCAGGCCCGCCCGGTGGTGCAAAAGCTGAAGAAAAAGAGCGAGCTGGAGTCCAGCCTGCTATCAGCTATCGAAGAGCACGGCACCGACAGCGAGCCGCAAAAAGACGAGCAAGCAAAGTAAGTTAAGTTCTAGAGGCCCCTAGTCGCCTTAGAATCATAAGCGGATTATAGTGGTTATGCTACAATCCGCTTATGAATGTAAAATCAGCATTCAAGCGTGCCAATGCCGTAGACACTTTTTCTCTACAGAAAGATACTTATCGCTTTGGCAGGATCTTCGGCGCAATACTCCTAGTTGAATACTTTATTCTAGCTAATTCCCCCACGGATGATACTGGACTCATGGTAGTCCTCTTAATAATATTAGTGTTTCTGCCACTTGATTTGATTCTATGGGTGCTGAATCTTACCAATTTCTTTATGCTAGTTAAAAATAAACGCATAGTTCCTGGGAGTCTTCTCTATTGGTCGCTGGCTTTTACTTTTATAATGCCGTGTATCTTTCTCTTCTTACTACGAAATCATTAAGGCGAGAACTAAAATTCTATAATTTAAATTGACGCCTGAATTAGCACTCTTGACTTGAGAGTGCTAATTCGTGATATCATGAATAGGTACTTTTGACGTTTCAGTTAAAGACCTTACAGCTAGTCTTAAGCACTAAAAATAGAATAAACTCGAATGAGAATTCTTTAAGTAAATAGAAAGGATTCAAAGTATAAGCCTATGATGCCAAATAGCCCAGATTTTCAAGATTTTTTGAGCCATTTAACCAATAACGCTTTGCATAGCCTAAAGCACGCTGACGCTATTGCCCGCGCCAGCGGCAGTGCCTATATTGGCACCGAGCATCTACTTTTAGGAATTTTGGCTCAAGAGGGCTCGATGGGCTCTAAGATTCTTAGCGGCGTAGGCGTAACACTTGACCGGGCCCGTTTGGCGCTGAATCTAACCCCTAAAACCTTAGTTATAAGTATGGGCGCAAAGGGTCTGTCTGAGACTGCTAAACTGACGCTTAAAATGGCCTGGGAAATTGCCCAGGAATTTAACCAGGACTTCTGTGGTACCGAGCACGTTTTATACAGTATTTTGAGCCAAAAGAATGCTCGGGCGACTACGCTACTGCGCGATATGAGTGTAGATGTGGATCAATTGTCCAGCGAGGTGGAGCAGTTTTTAAACCGTCAGCAATACGAAGAGGAAGGCCGGCTGACCGGCACGGCTGGCCGCGCTAAAGGCGGCAAAAAGACAGCCTTAGAATTTTACGGGACTGATTTAACCGATCTTGCCCGCCAGGGCAAATTAGACCCGGTGGTGGGCCGTGAAGCCCAGATCCGCCGGCTAATTACCATTCTTAACCGGCGCACCAAAAACAACCCCGTGCTGATTGGCGAGCCCGGCGTTGGTAAAACGGCCATCGTGGAGGGTATTGCCCAGCGTATTGTCAATGAAGAGGTACCCGACAGTCTGCTGGATAAGCGGATTATTACTTTAGATCTTGCCGGCATGATAGCCGGTACCAAGTACCGCGGTGAGTTTGAGGAACGTCTGAAAAAAATCCTAGCTGAACTAGAAAAGGATAAAAATATTATTGTCTTTATTGACGAGCTTCACCTGATAGTCGGCGCCGGCGCCGCCGAAGGCTCTATGGACGCCGGCAATATGCTTAAACCTTCACTCGCTCGAGGCAAGATCCGGATGATTGGCGCTACCACTACTGATGAATATTCCAAATACATTGAAAAAGATGCCGCCCTAGAGCGCCGCTTTCAGCCGGTACAGGTGCCGGAAACTACACCTAGCGAAACAGTAGCCATTTTGAAAGGCCTACGCAAGCATTACGAGGAATTCCACGGAGTGAAAGTTAGTGACGAAGTGTTATCTGATACTGTCCAGTTTGCCCGCCGCTATATAAATGACCGCTATATGCCCGATAAAGCCATTGACCTGCTGGACGAGACAGCCGCTTACCTACGCGTCAACAAGGGTAAAACTCCACCGGAAATGCGGGCTCTGCAAAAAGAGCTAAAGCTGGTTAATACCCGCATTGAAGAAGCCGTAGACAATGAAGATTACGAAAAGGCGGCCCGCGAAAAACAGCAGGCCAGCCGATTGGGCGAACAAATTAAAGAAATGGAAGCCAAACACCGCACCGGTAAGCCGATTCAGCTGACGTCTGATGATGTAGCCGAGACCGTAGCCCGGATGACCGGCGTGCCGGTAACTAAAGTGATTAAAAGTGAGGCTAAATATCTGGTTAACCTGGAAAAGAACTTGAGCCGCTATATCATCGGCCAGGACGAGGCCGTAGCCACCGTGGCCGGGGCCGTGCGCCGAAGCCGCTCCGGTATTGCCAGTGAAAAGCGTCCGATTGGCTCATTCATATTCCTCGGCCCAACCGGTGTTGGTAAGACCGAACTGGCTAGAGTTTTAGCCCGTGAGTTTTTTGGTAGTGATAATGCCTTAGTTAAGATCGATATGAGTGAGTTCGGCGAGCACCACACTGTATCTAGACTAGTTGGCGCTCCGGCCGGTTATGTAGGCTACGATGACGGCGGCCAGCTGACTGATAAAATCCGCCGCCAGCCCTATAGCGTGGTGCTGTTTGACGAAATTGAAAAGGCCCACCCTGACGTCTTTAATATGCTCCTGCAAATTCTAGAAGACGGTGTTTTGTCTGACGCTAAGGGCCGTAAAATTGACTTTACTAATACCATTGTCATCATGACCAGCAACATTGGTGCCGAGAAACTGCAAAAAGAAGCTAACTTTGGCTTTTCTGCTAACAAAGCCGCTGACCTGAATAACCTGGACGAACTGCATGAGGCCAACAAAGATAAGGTTAATGACGAGCTTAAGAAAATATTGCGCCCAGAACTACTCAACCGGATTGATAAAGTCATAGTCTTTAGGGCTCTGACTAAAAAAGACGCTCTAGCTATTTTGGATCTGCAGTTAGACGATTTACGTAATCGCCTAGTCAAAAAGGGCATTGGCTTGCAGGTTAGCAAAGCCGCCAAAGAATACCTGCTTGAAGAGGGCTATGACGCTCATAACGGCGCCCGGCCGATGCGGCGTCTGCTCGCCGAAACGCTTGAAGATGCTATTGCCGCTGGCCTACTGGACGACAGTTACCACAAGGGTGATGTTGTAACGGTAAGTACCCGGCAAAATAAGGCGCGAAAAGAGCTGGCTTACAGTTCGCAAGTTGAATAAAACCTGACATAATAGCAGTCAATGCGCCGCTATTTAAAGATTCTGTCAGTTGGTGGCCTGTTGGCTATAATTGTCTTGCTGATTATGGCCCTGACTCACCTCCAGGCCATAGAAGATTGGCAAAAATTACGTGGCTATAACCCGCCGGCGGCTATTACGGAACTAGCCGATCAAGACACTATGACGGCCTATACGCGACATGTTTTTTACGTAAATCATCCGCAGATTGTTAGCGGGGTAGCTAACTTTCGCAAGGATTGCCCGGAAAGCGAGCAGACCATCGTGCTGGGCTGTTACCGATCTGGCCAAAACGGCATCTTTATTTATAATGTGCCCAATTCCCAGCTTTACGGCATTGCCCAGGTAACAGCCGCGCACGAAGTTCTGCACGCTGCCTATGCCCGTTTGAGCTCTAAAGACAAAGCCTATGTAGACGGCTTACTGCAGGATTATTACAAGCACGACTTAACCGATCAGCGGATTTTGGGTGAGATAAAACTCTATAAGCAAACCGAGCCAAACAACGTTGTCGATGAAATGCATTCAGTTTTTGGTACCGAGGCGGACAACTTACCTAAGCCACTGGAGAATTATTACAAACGCTATTTTTCTAACCGGTCGGTTATTGTTAACTTTAGCCAAAACTATCAATCTGAATTTGCCAGCCGCATCAACCGAGTAAAGGCAGACGACCAAAAACTAGCCGCCATGAAGGCTCAAATTGACGCCCTGGAGCAGTCTTTAAACAGTCAGCTGACAGTCATCCAGTCTCAACGGGCTCAGGTGCAATCTAGTAATGACCCAGGCCAAATTAACCGCTACAACGCCGAAGTCACGGCTTACAATAACGGAGTCGCTGATTTGCAAAGTCAAATTAGCACCTATAACCAATTGGTCGATGAGCGTAATGCCATTGCGGCCGACATCGCCAGTTTACAAAATTCTATTGATACGCGCCTTCAGCCCAAGGCCAAGGCCCAGTAACCCTTTTGCCACCTTTTCGGTAAAAGGTGGCAAAAGACTTGGTTCTTTAGCGAAAGAACATTCTATATAATTAGTTTATGGCTAAGAAAACTTTGGGGGTTCGCTTTGTTTGTAGTGCCTGCGGTGCCGAGTATTTATCCTGGACCGGTAAATGCCAGACCTGCGGGCAGTGGAATAGCCTGACCGAGCAGGTCCAAATATCGGCTGAATCAGCCGGCACCAGCGGGATACGCCTGGCTTCCGAATCTATTGCTAAGGCTGTGACTGATGACGCCAAAAGGCTATTGACCGGCATTGGCGGGGTAGATGAGGTCTTAGGCGGAGGTTTAGTCGCCGGTAGTGTTAATTTGCTGGCCGGTCAGCCCGGTATCGGTAAAAGTACGCTCTTACTCCAAATAGCCCATAACGCGGCTAGCCGGCACAAGGTTCTATATGTTAGCGGCGAAGAATCCGTCCGCCAAATAGCCCTTCGGGCTCAGCGGCTGGGGACTCGCGCCAGCAATCTCCAGCTGGCGGTGTCGGCTAGCGCCAATGACGTCTCGGCTACCATTGCCGCCGGCCAATTTGATTTAGTGATAGTAGATTCCATCCAGACCATGGCAGTAGCTGAAGTCGCCTCGCCGGCCGGCTCGGTTAGCCAAATTACCAATAGTACTCAACTGCTTAGCGCTGGCGCAAAAGCCACGGGCACGGCCCTGATATTGGTCGGACACGTCACTAAAGAGGGCTCCATCGCCGGCCCCAAAGTGTTGGAGCACGTAGTTGACGTGGTCTTACAGCTAGAGGGAGACCGCTATGGCGGCTTCAAAATCCTGCGCGGTGTTAAAAACCGCTATGGCTCCACTAACGAGACGGCTATTTTTGAAATGAGCGACAAGGGCCTATCCTTAGTAGACAACCCATCTTCGGCCTTACTGGCAGAGCGTCAAGCTAGCGATGGTTCGATTGTCCATGCCTGCCTGGAGGGTAGCCGGGCTATCCTGGTAGAAATTCAGGCACTAGTTAATCGTACTAGCTATGGCTACCCCAAGCGTACGGCCAGCGGCATCGATTTAAATCGTATTAATCTACTGATTGCCATGTTGGAGAGACGGACTAAACTAAAACTGGCCGATAAGGACATCTACGTTAACGTCGTTGGCGGCATAAAGTTAACCGAGCCGGCGGCCGACCTGGCGGTCTGCATGGCTATTGCTAGTGCTGACCGAGGCATGCAGTTATCGAAGAACTTAGTAGTGTTTGGCGAAGTCGGTTTAGCTGGCGAAGTGCGTCATGTGCCGCAAATTGAAAAGCGTCTAGTGGAGGCTAAAAAATTGGGTTTTGATGGTGCCGTTGGCCCGCTGGTGCGCTCCGGCAAAAAGCCAGCTGGCCTGTCGACGGTGAGTGACGTCCGCTCAGCCCTCAATAGCTTTTTAGAAGACTAAATATTTTTTAAAACAGCAGTAGCAGTTTGTTTTTGAAAAAACTATCAAGGAAACCAAAATCGCCCGGGCAGATTCGGTGATGGCCCGGCTTACAGTCTGGGAAGGGGTAATTGATGCCGGTGCCGCCCCCGCCTCCACCAGTCTGTCCGCCGCCGTTTCCGCCACCGGTCTGACCACCTTGAGTTGTGCTGGTATAGCTAATGGTGACACTACTTGAGGCGCCTTGGTAGAGCACGCTATCGACGACTTGGGCCGAGATAGTAGCCGTGCCGGTACCGCTGGGAGGAGTATAAGTATACGACTTAGTAGTCGAGCTGGCATCAGCGGCTCCCAGGCTGACTTTATTTACGGATTGCCCATTAACCAGGAACTCAACATAACCGCCGCCGGCCGAGGCGTACTGCGAATCATATAGCGGGTGGGTACCGGCCGAGACGGTGGCTACGAACTGACAGGTGCCATTGCAGGTGGCCGAACCTGAAGCAGTAGAAGAATTCCCATCACTGCCGTTGACCGTTAGCGTAATAGTTGGGGCTTGATCACTACAGCTGTGGACGCTATCAGTCCCTAGCGAGCTGGCGGCATTAGCTGTCTGGGTAGACGCATTATTGCCGGGCGGATAGAAGTCATCCACCGAAAAGGCATTGGGGGCGGCATTACCGCCTTCGGTTTGCTTGGCCATAGCCGGGGTACAGGAGGTAGCTACCTTGCCGGATACTTTGTCAATCGTGATGCTTTGGCTACTGACCGGCGACTGCTTGTACCAGGAGGGATAAATATCGGTACTCGGGCTAGGCACTATTTCACCGTTACGGCTAATTTTGCTGTGCATAACGTAGGCCGGCAGGTGCTGGATACCGCTGGGTTCGGTCCAGTTAACAGGCGTAGTGTGCAGGCTGTCTAGCGCGTATTCCATAAAGTTTTTAGTTAGAGGCAGGGTTAGGTTTTCCATGAATGTGGTCAAAGCTTTATTTCTGGTGTGATAGCCCACCCATGCGCCGACGGCAAACTGAGTGTTCCAGCCCATCATTAATCCATCAAAGCTGTCGTTGGTAGTACCGGTTTTAACAGCGGTGTCCCACCCCTTATAATGGTGCCATTTTTCGCCGCCCACCAGGTAGCTGGCATTCGGATCGGACAGCATATTATCGACTATGTAGGCGGCGTCTTGGCGGACCACTTGCTTACCTTTAGGTTGTTTAAACTGGTAAAAAGTCTTACCGCTGGCGTCTTTTATGCTCAAAATATAGGTCTGCGGGATGGCGTAGCCTAGGCGAGCTAGGCTAGCCAAACCATTGACATGATTATCAAGGTGGATATAGGCGCCGTCGCCGATGGCTGACGATGAATAACACTGGGTTTCTTCAGATGGTTTAGCCTCGCTGACGTCGGTGCCAGGCTTATAGCACCTGTAGGCATCAGGAGTGTCCATTAGGGCGTCCGCCGTTTGGATGGTTTTATTAATTGAGGCTGTGCGGTTAGTGCTGGTGTCGTTGGGCAGGGCCTCGACCATTGCCTTAATAGCCGGCACGTTCCTAGAGCCGCCCAGGGCGTAGCGTAGGGTCTCCGGGCCTGGATAATTAAAATCATAGTCGTGAGCGCAGTTACCGGTAGGACCGGAGCCGGTTGTACAAGGGTATCCGGGGATCGGGCCCTTACTGTCGTATAAAACTGAGCCGGCTCCGACGTTATTGTTATTGTTGATAAAAGTTGTGTAATCATAGGGCTTAAAGCTGGAGCCTGGCGAGACGTTAACACTGTGGGCAAAGTTCAGCTGGCCGTGGTCGGGATTGGTAAAGTCTGTGCCGCCAACAGCGGCCAGCACCTGGCCGGTTTTTACGTCTTCGGCTACCAGAGCCTCTTCGTCGCCGCCGTAGCGTTCCAGGTTGGGTAGATTTTTCTGGACCACGCTCTCAGCTTCGCTCTGCAAATCCATATTTACAGTGGTGGTAACTTTCCAGCCACCAATCTTATTACAGCCACTGGTGTTGGAGCTGGAGCAGTTGATGAATCTCTGCTGAAGCTCATCTTTAGCAGACAGCACAAAATATGGTGCCTGAATGCCGGCGTACTTGGTCTGCTGGGGCTGGACCTCGGCCAAAACATCGGTCTTTTTGGCGGCCTGGGCTTGAGCTTTAGTTATGTAGTGGGTCTGAACCATAGAATCAAGCACGTAGTCATAGCGGCTTAGGAATAACTGCTTATTAAATAGCTCCTTATTATATGGCGAGTAAACTGAGGGCGATTTAGGGATGGCCGCCAGCATAGCCGCCTCTGGCAGGGTCAAATCTTTAGCACTTTTATGAAAATAGTCGCTGGCGGCCGTCTGGACGCCGTAGTCAACACCGCCGTACGGGGCGGCGTTAAGATAAGCCGTTAAAATTTCATCCTTGGTATAAGAGCGTTCCAGCTCCACCGCCAAAATCAGCTCTTTTACTTTCCTGGTAATGGTGCGCTGGTCGGTCCAGTCCAGGTTTAGTTTGACTAACTGCTGGGTGATAGTTGAGCCTCCCTGGGTGCTACCTCTATGAAAAACATCATTAACGGCCGCCCGGACAATACCTTTTACGTCAAAGCCGCGCTCATTATAAAAATTGCGGTCCTCGGTAGCTATGGTGGCGTCCTTCATATAAGGAGAAATCTGGTTACTCTCCACCGGCACCCGCTTAACAGCGTTATAGTCCTCCCACAACAAGGTTTTGCCAGTGCGGTCATAATAGCTGATACTGCCGCCCAGGCTTTGGCCGTTGACCGAAATATCCGGTAAATCCTTTCGAAAGTAGGCAAAGACGCCCAGAGTAAAAATAAACAGCACTAAAATGGCAATGCCGGCGGCCTTTAAGGCCATGATGGCACCGTCACGGCTAAACCAGTACTCAGCCTGCCTACGAGGATTCATCCGCCAGAGAATGCGCTTAAAGCGCGACTTAGGCAGGCCGCGTAGCCTCTGTGACTTACGCAGGGCCTTGGCTTCGCGCATGGCCGTCCAGCGGGCGCCGATTGAGCGGTTCACTTTAAGAACACGCCCGCTTCTGGTGGTAATGCGGTTACTCGGGCGCCTTCGTCTATCTGCCATTAAATGTCATTGACTCCTATAACGACTATTATATCAACAAACGGCCTATCAGCTAATGGTTAATCATCTGAAAGATCGGACCGGTCAGTAAGGTATACTATCACTAATAAATGTTAACTATATGTCTGAGAATTAGCTTATGAATCCCGTTAGAAGTAAGTATTTTATTAAAAATAAAATCTGCCATTTGCTTGGCGTGGAAATGGACTTCTAGCGGGATGAAATTGTCTGAAGATTTAGCCTGGCGCGGGCTTTTGAAAGATAAGACTTTTGATGATACGGCTTATCTTGATCAGCCAAAGTCTTTTTACTGGGGTGTTGACGCCGCTAGTGCCGACAGTTTGACAGTGGGCAATCTAGCCCCGCTCTTGCTAGCCCAGCGGCTAGCGCGGGCTGGCTGGAAGGCAGTTTTACTAGTAGGCGGCGCCACCAGCCTAATCGGCGACCCCGGCGGCAAGGATACCGAGCGGCCATTACTGCCGCGCGAGCAGGTAGCTGGTAACATATCGGCCATCAAAGGCCAGGTGTCTAGGCTGTTTGGCGACTCCCAGTTCCAGTTGGTTGATAATTATGATTGGTTCTCATCTTTAGGCTATCTAGACTTTCTACGTGATGTTGGCAAACATTTTTCAATGAGCGAACTAATCCAGCGCGAGTATATTACCGAGCGCATGGGCGAGAGCGGCACCGGTATCAGCTACGCTGAGTTCAGTTATTCGCTAATCCAGGGCTATGATTTTTGGCACCTTTATAAAGAATTTGGTGTTAATTTACAGATGGGTGGCTCAGACCAGTGGGGCAATATGCTATCCGGCGTGGCCCTGATTCGCAAAAAAGAAGGTGCCGAGGCCCAAGCTTTATCTATGCCACTGGTCATCAATAAGGCTACCGGCAAGAAATTCGGCAAAAGTGAGGAAGGTACGATCTGGCTGGACCCGGCTAAAACTTCCGAGACCCAGTTTAGACAGTTTTGGATTAATGTTGATGACGCCGACGTTGGCGACTATCTAAAATTCTTCACCTTTATATCTAAAGAAGAATTCGGCCAGCTGATGAGTGAGCACAACGCTCATCCCGAGAACCGCCAGGCCCAAAATTACTTAAGTCAAAAGGTAACTGAACTTGTCTACGGCACCGGCGCTGGCCAGGCGGCTGAGCAAATCCAGAAGGTTTTAACGGGCCAGACGCCAATCGATTCAGTAGACAGTCAACTGCTGTCGGCCCTGCGTAAGGAGATTCCGGTAATTGCTGGCAAGACCAGCGTCATTGAAGCCCTGGTCTCTACCGGATTGGCCTCATCTAATTCCGACGCCCGCCGCTTGCTAGCCGCCGGCGCTGTCTATATAAATGGCCAGAGCACCCAGTCCGAGCAGTTTAAGCCAGATGATTTTAAAAACGGCCGCTTGCTCCTACGCCGCGGCAAGGCCTATAAAGATTCAGCCGTCATAGAGCAATGAAGGGCCTCTCGCTGTTAGCTTTTTAAACTATGCGGGACTGGCTAGGCACCTTTATTGGCAAATCCGTTAGGCTGGGGCTGGTTTTTAGGCGCGGCGGCGGGCAGGCCCTGCCGGGATTAGTTGTTGAAAGACTTTTGCCTGGCTACGTTCCGTCACTGCTAGCCAAACTACCGGAAGGCGTAGTCATAATCACCGGTACCAACGGCAAGACCACCACCACTAAAATGGTGGTCGAAATCTTAAGGGCCAACGGCAAGCGAGTTCTCACTAACTCCACCGGCAGTAATCTGGTCCGCGGCATTGCCTCGTCTTTAGCCCGTAATGCCTCGTGGCGTGGCAATTTAGATTTTGACATTGCCGTTTTAGAAGTAGACGAAGCCACGGCCCGGCTTTTAAGCCAAGCAGTTCACCCGCGCTGGGCGGCGGCCCTTAACGTCAGCCGCGACCAGCTGGACCGCTTTGGCGAGGTGGATACTATCGCCAGGTACATTTCCGACACCTTAAAACAGGCCACCGAAGGCGTGGTTGTCAATGCCGGCGACCCGCTGTTGTCAGCCACCGCTGGAGTACTGGCTAAAAGCCTGGCGGTAGTTTACTTTAGCGCTGGTTCAAAGCTAGCTAAATATTTCCCCAGCGATTTTGAGCTGGGCGCCGTCAAAAGATCGGCTAAGACTAAAACATCTGCAAAAGCCGAGGTAGAGCTAGCTGATTTTGATGGCCAAACTGTTAAATTCCGGATAGGCGGTCGGCTCTACCAGGCTGAACTTAAAACATCGGGTCAGCATAATTACCTAAACGGCGCGGCGGCGCTAGCGCTATGCCGGCATTTACTGCCGGATGTGCCGGCTGAAAATCTAGTCAGCCAGCTAGCAGAAGTGCCGCTGGCCTTCGGCCGCGGTGAAAGATACCGGCTAGCCGGCGGCGAGGTAGAACTGGTACTGGTTAAGAATCCGGCCAGTTTTACGCAGGCGCTGGCTTCTTACGGCTCGGCCGGCGGCCGGTTTATGATTGCTATCAACGATAATATTGCCGACGGCCGGGATGTCTCCTGGCTGTGGGATGTTAATTTCCAGCCGCTTGGCCGCCGCAAGGTAGACATTACCAGCGGTACCCGGGCGGCCGATATGGCCCTGCGCTTAAGTTATGACGGTACTGTGGTTGGTGCGGTGGAGCCAAATCTGGCGGCGGCAGTCCGGCTGTTTAGCGCCGAGCCTGGGCGCAAAATCATCCTGGCTACCTATACGGCAATGCTCAGCCTTTATCAACTGCTCAACAAACAGGGTGAAAAAATATGACCAAACTCAATATCCTGCACCTTTACCCCAATGAGCTAAATACTTACGGCGACCACGGCAATGCCTTGACTCTAGTGCGCAGAATCAGCTGGCACGGGCTAGAGCCGGTTGTCCACCATCACCATCCGGGCGCCAAACTGCCGGCTAAGATTGATTTAGTGATTGGCGGCGGTGGCCAGGATTCAGCTCAAGCCGATGTGCAGGCCGATATTTTAAAGATTGGCGGCCGTCTGCATAAAATGGCTGACACCGGCACCCCCATGCTGTTAATCTGCGGCACTTACCAGCTGTTTGGCCACCGCTATGTTACATCTGAAGGCCAAGAGGTAAAAGGCATCGGCATTTTTGACGCCGAGACATATGGTGCCAAAAAACGGATGATTGGCAATGTCATGGTAGATTCGCACTTTGGCCGTCTGTTTGGCTTTGAGAATCATAGCGGCCAGACCTTTTTGGGCGCCGGCCAGGCACCGCTGGGCCGCGTTTTGCGCGGCGGCGGCAACAACGGCAAGGATAAAACTGAAGGCGCCCGCACGGTCAACGTCTTTGGTACTTATATGCACGGGCCGGTGTTACCCAACAATCCGCTATTTTGCGATGAGCTGATTAAAATTGCCGCGCTCAAGCGCTTTGGCCACTTTTCGCTAAAAAGCGTTGACGATTCGCTAGCCCAAGTGGCCCGCGACAGCGCTCGCCACCGCAAATACTAAAGCGCTAAACTATTTATAGTGAATTTAGATGACCCAGTAACCGAGCTTAAGGGGGTGGGGGACGAGTTAGCGAAAAAGCTAGCTAGCCTTGGCGTGCACGCGGTCGGCGACTTGATTGAGTATTACCCTAGGCGCTACGAAGATTATTCGCAGGTTTTGCCAATTGAGAAACTGCGCCCCGGCACGGTAACTTTAAAAGCTAAAATCAGCTCCCCTAACGGCCGGTATGTCCGCCGCGGTCTGCATATAACTGAGGCCATTGCCAGTGACGAAACTGCCAGCGTCCGTTTGGTTTGGTTTAACCAGCCTTACCGGGCTACCGCCATTAAAAAGGATGAGGATTATTATATTTCGGGCGAGTTTGCACTGCGCCGCGGCCGCTTTAGCCTAACTAACCCATCGGTGGAACTAGTAAGCAGTTTTCCGGTCAACACGGCCAGAATTATCCCGGTATACCGCGAGACCAAGGGCTTAAAATCGCGTGCCATCAGAAAGCTGGTCCGCGAGGCCATTATAGCCGCCCGCGAACTGCCGGAGCATCTGCCAGCCTGGATCTTAGACGAAAATCAGCTGGTGGTTTATGCCCGGGCGGTTAGCGAAATGCACTTTCCTAGCGGTGCCACAGCCCTAAAAATGGCTCAAAAACGCCTTGGTTTTGAAGAGGTTTTTCAGCTTAGCCTGGCGGCTCTTTTAAATAAGGCAGAGTTTGCCGGTGAGCAGGGCTTGCCAATACCTTTTAAGGAGGAACTGGCCCGCGCCTTTACCGCTAAACTGCCTTTTAAACTAACTAATGCCCAGCGCAAAGTTATCTGGCAAATCTATCAGGACTTAGCCAAATCTCAACCGATGAACAGACTAATCGAAGGGGATGTTGGTAGTGGCAAAACGGTAGTCGCGGCCATGACCGCCCTGATGGCCATGGAACAGGGGTACCAAGTGGTGCTAATGGCGCCAACTGAAATCTTAGCCCGCCAGCACGCCGAGAGCGTATATAAGCTTTTAGAGCCGGTTGGCTTTGCCGGCCAGGTGGGGCTTTTGACCGGAAGCCTAAAACCAAAGGCCAAGAAATTGATGCACGAGAAAATCAAAGCCGGCGAGGTACGCTTTATTGTTGGCACTCACGCGCTTATATCCGAAAAAGTGGATATGAAAAACTTAGGTCTAATTATTGTCGATGAGCAACACCGTTTTGGTGTTGAGCAGAGAAAGAAGCTACAGGCCAAAGCTGGTCACATGCCGCACGTTCTGCATTTAACAGCTACGCCAATTCCGCGCAGTCTAGCCCTAACTCTCTACGGCGAGCTAGACATCTCGGTTCTTGATGAACTGCCGCCGGGCCGCAAGGTTATTGCTACCAAAATTGTGTCACCTAATTCTAAAAAGCAGCTGTACGAGCAGATTGATAAAGAGCTGGCCGCCGGCCGGCAGATGTTTGTCGTTTGTCCGCTGATATCCGACACGCAAGTAAGCCAAGGTCTGTCGGCCGAAGAAGTGTTTAAGCAGTTATCCGAGCACGAATTTAAACACCGCCGGATTGGCCTGCTCCACGGCCAAATGAAGCCAGCCGACAAAGAGCGGGTTATGCAGGATTTTTTGGACAAAAAGTATGATATTTTGGTCAGCACCACGGTGATTGAGGTAGGTGTTGATGTGCCGAATGCCGCTGTAATGCTGATAATGGGGGCCGAGCGGTTTGGTCTAGCCCAAATTCACCAGCTCCGCGGCCGGGTAGGCCGCGGTGCACACCGGAGTTACTGCTTTTTGATGATGAGTGACTCTAGTGCACCCAGCCAGCGCCTGCGGGCTCTAGAGACCGTTAATGACGGCTTTCGTCTTGCTGAAATAGATTTAGAAATGCGCGGCCCCGGTGCCATTTATGGGGTAGTTCAGCACGGCGCGCTAGACCTGCGGGTAGCCAAGCTAACCGATACAAAATTGATTGCCTCTGCCCGCGCTAGCGCTCAGGAATTTATTGATAAAAAAGAAACCCTTAAAAAGTATCCGCACCTGCACGCCAAGGTCACTGCCCTGCGCGCCATCACCAACCTTAATTGATAAAACTAGCAGTTTATTATATAATAGCTATTAATTATGTCAGAACCTGGGCATGAGTCGGGCGGGGCGCCGCCGAGCGAAAAGTTATTTATGAGGAGCCTAGCCTTAGCCCGGCGCGGGCTTAATTTTGTCAGCCGTCATGCCTACTTTGGCCCTATCAGCGTCCATACCCAGCATGGCGACCTTTTTGCGGGAGAAGAGGCTCGGCATGAGCTAAGGATTAATACAGAGGCCTTTCTATTTTGGCTTAATGTCAGGGATGACGGCAAGATTAAGTCTGAGACGTTTGTCTTTGATGAAGATGACGATAAGGGCGGCCTAGCAGATTGGAATATCTATGCTCAGCTGGAAGCCGACGTGTCTGGCTTAAACGAAATTACCAACCAGCAGGGCCTTGGTTATATAAAGTTCCTAGAGTATTTATATCAGGTAAGCGAGGAAGCTGAGGCGGCCGGAATCAGCCCAAGTCAGCTTGGCGATTCTTTTTTGGAAGCCGTAGAGGCCACCGCTGAAAATCAAGATGAACCCGATCCTCTGCAGGAGCGGACAGCCGAAAGAATAAAAGAACTCTTAGAAGAGCTCACCCTCAAACAACCGCCGGAGTCTATGGCCTACATTCAGGGTCTCTTGGCGGATGAAACGCAGAGCGGGTGCCCCCGGCACATTACTATAAGCGTGCCGCTGTCATCTCCTGATCAACTATTTTCGCTTAGCTATATGGACTATCAAGACGGCCATCCTCACAGCCTTGAGTTTGAGGCATTTAAAGACGGCACTATGCTATTTAAATCCGGGCCGACACCCGACCCGGAGCAGAAATGGGAACTGCTTGAAAAGACCCGGAGCGTAGCCGGCAACCGAACAGAGCGACTGTTAATGATGGGCTATAGACTTGCTCTTGAGGATGACATTCAGAAAGTAGAAGCACTTTTAAACGAGGCAGAAACCGGCGGAATCCACTACGCTGAAACCGGTATCCAAGGCCTGCAGGCACCAGGTGACTTTCCGCCGCCCGAGAATTGACAATTATTAACGCTTATGGTAAAATATGTCAGACTCTAGGAGCTGAGTTTGCGCTCCTCCTGGAGCGTATTTCTCACTCCAGTTGGGAGATTTTAAGTGAGCAACCCGACCAATGGCCGTCTCGGTAAGGTCGTGAACGCGCTCGGCTACCCCTCGTGG
Source organism: Saccharimonadales bacterium (SeqCode) (assembly GCA_035717985.1). Taxonomy (GTDB): domain Bacteria; phylum Patescibacteriota; class Saccharimonadia; order Saccharimonadales; family UBA10212; genus DASTHW01. Next base: position 171,899 of record DASTHW010000014.1, read on the forward strand.
GTGCCGGAGGCGCTGACCTGGCTGTTCGTGGGCACCGCGATCAGCGTACAGCTGTACGTGACGTCGTCGGACTACGACATCGTCTCATTCGGCTCGAAGTCGCTCCAGAACACCGACTCGCTGGGCGTCCAGGTGATCACCTGGCTCCCCGCCGTCGCGTTCGTGGCCGCCTGCGTGCTCTGCACGCTTCGCCGGGCCGACAAGACGCTGGTGGCGATGGGTTTCGGCCTGCTCGCCTACGGTCTGACGCACGGCTCGGAGGCGATCATCCTGCCCTCGCAGAAGTGGGGGTGGGGCGTCGCTCTCGCGTTCGCCTGCCTGCTCCTGCCGATGCTCGGCAAGATCGTCTGGTGGACGCTCGCGTTCATCGGCCTCGCCCGGCCGGCGGAGATTGTCAAGAACTTCTTCGTTCGCTGGGGCGGCAAGCGCATCGAGAAGGCGAACGCCCGCGTCAGCGCGGCGAACGCGTAGGCACTCCCGGCCATGGAGTGGGAAAGAGGCGGTCCTCGCGGCCGCCTCTTCTCATAGTTATAATAAGTGTATGAGAGTTATTGCCGGCTCGCTAAAAGGGCGGGAGTTTAAAAGCCCGCGCGGTGCTAAGACTCACCCCATGAGCGATAAGGTGCGCGGCGCTTTGTTTAATATGCTTGGCGATATCGCCGGCTTGACCTTTTTAGATACTTTTGCTGGTAGCGGCGCGCTAAGCTTTGAGGCCGTTAGCCGCGGAGCCATCAGCGCCACCGCCATAGACTATGATAAATCAGCTCACCGGGCGCTAGACCAAAACGTCAAAGAATTAAAATTAACTAACGTCAAAGTTATTCATGCCGGCGCCAGCGGCTGGAGCGAAAATAACCAGGATAAGACATTTGATATTGTCTTGCTGGATCCGCCGTACGACAATTTGCAGATTAATCTACTCGAAAAACTAGTTGATAGGCACGTTAAGCCCGGCGGCCTAGCGGTACTGTCTCTGGCTGGTAAATTAGACCCGCCCGAGCTGGGATTAGAAATTGCCGCCCGCAAAAGCTACGGAGACGCTCAGCTAGTTTTCTATCGTAAATCTTAGATTGCTTTGACGGCTTTAATCTGCAGGTAGCGGATGGCCTGTGCGCAACAGTAAACAACTGAGCCGATAGTGCTTATCACCCCGCCTATAAACGGCACTACCCAGCTGATTACCGCTAGCACTATATAGACAGCCGTCATACCCCAGATACTTTTAGAAAAGGGTTTTGAGTCCGCGGCGCTTTTATCTAAAGATTCAAACACCTTGCCGTCCTCGTCTATCAGGTAAAAAGGTGCCAGCATCCAGCGCCGCCAGATAAACAGCCCCGGCACAATCAGCAGTAAAAAGCCTAGAAAGATAATGAAATTGCGGACTATGTATAGGCCTAGTACCCGCCAAAAATAGTGCAAACACTGCTTAAAGTTAGCCCGGTAGGTGGTTTTTACGCCCCTGGCGCTTTGGTATTTCAGTAGCGTCATGTAGGAGCCGTAGAAAATCAGCATGGAGGCAATTGCCAAAATGCCTAAGATTATAGCCAGTATGTTTACAGCCGCCCCGGCCGAGGGTCCGCTATTTTGTAGGGTGCCGTTAGCTGATTCCTGAAAATGAAAGCCGAAAAATATAATGACTGGGACGATAAGCAGAATAATCGGTGTCAGCCAGCCGGCTACAAAGGGCCACCAGTTAAGGGCAAATGCCTTGCCGCTAGGGTTAAAAAGATCAAATGCACCAGGCAGTCTGGTGTCGCGGTGATAATCTTTTTCCATTAGTCTAACCTCTTTATTTTTTACTCTTAAACCTCATTATAAGGTCATTTGTTAATTTAACAATAAAAGATGGCTAAACTTTATCTCCCGGTTTACGTCAGAATGGACTATCAGCTTACGTTTGTTCGCTAAAGGTGCTTACAAGCTTTCGCTTTTCGTCATTCTTCCTTTCAGATGAGCGAACAGCATAGCTTGGTTCACCCATCTGTTTTATAATCATTTTGCTGGGCGGATGGCGAAACTGGTAGACGCGCTAGCCTTAGGAGCTAGTGGAGCAATCCATGGAGGTTCGAGTCCTCTTCCGCCCACCACGCAAAAGCTCGGCTTTTGGGACAAGAAGCTGACACTAGGTAAAGCCTGCTGTCAGCTTCTTTGTCTTTTCTGCGTCTTTTGCTTTTCCGCTTGTCTTATTCCTCAAGACAAGCGGGTCCCTAGATTACGCTGGACCATAAGCGGTATGTACTGGCTCGCTTGGTTAGTATATGATTGCTCATAAAGTAACAAGGTGGATGCAATGCAGGAAGAATTAAATCAGGGTGAGCAAGTTCAGCCAGGCGCCGAGCCAGCTAAAAGTCAACCTAGTGCCGGCGGGCCGGAGCCTAAGTTAAGCGCTTTTTCGGGCCTATCCGGCAATGAAATGTTCTGCGTAGATTTAATAGGCTATAAACCCGGCAATCTGCTGGTGGGTAACAGCATATTTTCAATGGGCGTGCTGGGCGGCCTAAAAAGCCTAGGCAGGGGTTTTATTGGCGGCGAAGTAAAATCCTTCACCGAGATGATAGCTGAGGGCCGGCGCCTGTCTTTTGAGCGTCTAGCCGGCGAAATGGAGTCAAATAATGCTCACGGCGTCAGCGGTGTGGGTAGTGAGCTGGTCTTTCACGGCACCAACGCCGAATTTTTATCAATCGGCTCGGCACTGCACGCCAAAAACCAGGCCTCCGGCCAGGCATTTACCTCTTCATCTGACGGCCAGGAGCTATTTTGTCAGGTAGACGTCGGCTATGAGCCGAAGTCTTTTGTTTTTGGCAATGTGGCTTACTCTATTGGTGTTAGCCGGGGCATAACCGGTGCCTTTAAAAAGCTGGTTAAAGGCGAGGTCCGCCAGTACACCGAGATTTTTACCAGCACCAGGAATCTAGCCCTGCAGAGGATAACCGACGAAGCCAAAGCGGCCGGTGCCAACGCCGTAGTCGGCATTAGAACCAGCATTTTGCCTTACGGTACCACTGGCGTGCAGGAAATGGTAATGATAGGTACCGCCTCGACTCACGCCCTGGCAGATCATGCCCGCCCCGGCGGCGTAATTACCAGCGACTTAACAGCTGAAGAAATGTGGAACGTAGCCAAAATGGGCTACATGCCTCAACAGCTGGTGATTGGTACATCGGTTTACTCGGTTGGGTTTGTGGGCGGCTTTAAGTCCTTCCTGCGCGGGTTTGTGAAGGGAGAGATTACCGAAATGACTCAGCTGATTTACGGTGCCCGCGAAGAATCACTAAAGAAGGTCCAAGCCCAGGCCGACGAGCTGGGGGCCGACGACGTGCTGGGTCTGCGCACCTATATTTATAGTCTTGGCGGCGGGCTGATTGAATTTTTGGTGATTGGCACGGCTGTTAAAAAAGTTGAAGGTATTAAAACTCGGTCTGAGCAGTTACCGCCGCAGGCTATCATCCGCGACAAAGATACCTTTGTAAACCGGGTGGTCTACGGCGTAGATTTAAACATGCAGGGCGCCTAAAAAACAGCTAAACCGGGAACGAAGCTAACTGTTTAATCGGTTACGGAATTATCCGGCTATTTGTCGGTTAATACTTTCTATGGACAATCCGAAATTCGAGAGACAGAGCGATATTTACCGAGGTTGGGAAATCACTTCCATGGGCATTCCTTATAAATTAATTTTGGCCATAAGAGCTTTTCAGAAACAAATTGGCGGCTACACCTCGGCCGCCGAGCTGGGGGCAAAATTAGCCTCCTTGGAAAATTTGCGGGATGCTGACGAAGAGGTGATAAGGCGCCTGGCCCGGCTAGCCCTAAACGGATTTGACGCCGTGCCGATAGATATGTCGACTGTCGATGTACCCGGCCCGGACTACACATCCGAGATAGCCCTGGAAAAGATGAGACTAGAAGAAGAGTCTAAACAGCTGGAAGAGTTCTTATTACAGTTAACACCCGGGCAAAGGACCGTAATCCTAGAGCGTTATGGCGCCAGCGGTAAAGAAAAAGGCCAGCCTCAGTTGGCCCGTGAGCTGGGAATTTCTACAACCAGAGTGTCGCAGTTGGAGCGCAAAGCCCTAAGTTTGCTAAGAAACAAATACCGGCGGGCCGGCTATACCAGCCGTGAACGCGAAGGGCAGTAAAGCTAGGCTTTGTCTTTGACGCCGCGTTGGTCGATTCTAAAAACGTGCGGCGCATGCCGGTAATCTTCGCGCAGAAGCAGTAGCTCGCAATTACCAAAATGAAAGTGCTTGAGTACCTCGCGCCAGGGCTCGCCGTGGAAACTGGCAAAGATCATCTTGCCAATGTCGCCGTGAGTTACTAAAAGCACTTTACCGTCTGCGTGGGCGGCCCGTACCTTATCCAGCACCTTGGCGGCACGTTTGAGCGTAGCCGGAAAAGACTCGCCGATATCTAAAAAATAATTTACCTTCTCAGTTTGGATTACATTTTTAGAGACTTTTAAAATGTCGCTTGAGGGGTGGCCGGTTAGATTGCCCAAATCCCGCTCAATGAGTTCCGGCATGATAATTGGCGTCGGCGAGCCGGTAGCGCTGGCAATAATCTCGGCCGTCTGGCGGGCGCGGATAAGCGGCGAGACGTAAACATGGTCAAACTTAAGGTGGTTATCCTTGGCTAGCTGGGCTACTTCGGTCGCCTGCTGGCGGCCAATTTCAGTTAGCGGCAGGTCGCGGTGGCCGTTTAAAATTTGTGCCGCGTTATCTTCATTTTGGCCGTGGCGGGCCAGATATATCTCAAGCATGGATTTTCTTTAACTCTTGGTAGCGCAGAGCCGGCGCCACGGTGTAAAGCGAGCCGACAATAAAGGCCGCCAAGCCGCCAATAAGCGGGATAACGTTGAGCAGGCTAATCAAAAACATCACACCAATCACGCCCCAAATGTAGCCGGAATAAGGCTTAGAAATGCGGGCGCTTTCTTCCATAGCTTCTTTAATGCCGCATTTTTTATCCAGCAGTACATACGGCGCCAGGTAGTAGCGCCTGAGCATAATCAATCCCGGGATTATCAGCAAAATCAGACCAACCAGTACGTATAGCGTGATTAAGATGTAAAGGCCGACCATTCGCCAGCCCAGCTCTTCAGCCGTTTGCCACAGCCGGCCAAAGTGGGGCGATTTGCCCTCAGCGCTATCCAGCTGGGCTTGCTGGAGCAAAATCTGTGTAACCACCGAGATAACAATCATGATAATGGCCGTCAGGCTCAGGCTTAAGAAGAGCCCCCAACTGTAATTAGGTAATCCCGTACTGAGCCAGCCGCCGCTATGGTTAGTCAGGTCATAGCGCCAGCGGCCGCCGCCGTGCAGGGTGGAATGGTTAGTCAGCCAAGTGTTGATAATAAATAACAACTGAATAGCCAGCAGGGGCCCAAAAACCCACCGATTATCTAAAACTAACTGCTTACTGTTACTAAAAAGTTCAAATGACGGGGTGATGTGCAGGGGGCTACCGCGCCGAGTTTTACGTTTGGTCATCAAACCAAATTTTATCATGGCTCTTGGCCGCTGGGCTGGCCGCTGGCATAATAAGCAATAACTATGCCGCTTTCTACTAAAGCCTATAAAGGCGCTCGCGATTTTTATCCCGAGGATATGCGCGTCCGCAAGTATATGTTCGCTGTTCTGCGGCGGGTGGTAGAGAGTTTTGGTTATCAGGAATACGACGCGCCGTTTTTAGAGGCTTTTGAACTTTACGCCGCTAAAACCGGCGACGAGATAGTCAATGAACAGTTATACAGTTTTACCGATAAGGGTGGGCGCAAAGTGGCTATCCGGCCGGAGATGACGCCGAGCGTCAGCCGGATGGTGGCCGGCCGGCGCCAAGAACTGGCTTATCCTCTGCGTTGGTACAGCATTCCCAATTTGTGGCGCTATGAGCGGCCCCAGCGCGGCCGCCTGCGTGAGCACTATCAGCTAAATGTCGATCTGTTCGGCGAGGCCGGGATCTCAGCCGATTTTGAAATAATTTTAGTGGCCGACAAAATTTTAAAGGCTTTTGGCGCCGGGCCTGATATGTATGAAATCAAACTGAACAGCCGCAAAGCGATGGATGGGTCGCTAAAAAGCCTGGAATTATCAGAGGACCAAGTGTCGAGCCTGGTTAAACTGATTGACAAAAAAAGCAAAATGGAATCTAGCGACTTTACAAGTGCTGTGGCCGAGCAAATTGGCCAGCCAAAGGCTGAGCAGTTAAGTAGCTATTTAGAGGGCAAAATGCCGCCTGAGCCGGTAGAACGTCTGCTTAACCTGCTGAACAATTCAGGTGTAAATAACGCTGTTTATGACCCATCGGTGGTGCGCGGCTTTGATTATTACAGCGACATTGTTTTTGAGGTTTATGATAAAAACCCCGACAACAACCGCTCGATGTTTGGCGGCGGCCGGTATGACGGCCTGGTGGGCCTGTTTGGCGTCGAACCAGTGCCGACCGTCGGCTTTGGCATGGGTGACGTGACCCTGCGGAATTTTCTGGAAGGCCACAACCTTTTACCGGAGCTTAAGACCGAGACTGACGTAGCGGTTATTTTAATCGGCGATGTATTTATTAAAGCTCAGCCGGTAATTGAGTCTTTGCGGGCCGGCGGCCTAAACCTGGCCGTAGACAGCACTGGGCGCAAGCTGGATGTCCAGCTAAAGCACGCCGTCAAAGCCGGCGCGCCGTTTGTAATTTTCATTGGCGAGCAAGAACTAGCTGAGGGCCAATATAAACTGCGCGATCTAGCTAAAAGCGAAGAAACCAAACTGCCGGCCGATAAAATTCTAGAGGCGATTAAAAGAGCTTAAGCTCGGCAAGGCAATCTAAAACCTGTATACTGCCACACTAATGCCTAGTAGTGAGCTTTCTAGAGTGTTTTGCTATGTCTATGTTTTATACTCTGAAAAGAGCAATAATTTATATGTCGGTTTCACCCATGATTTGCGGGCTCGATTGGCAAAACACAATAATGGCTTAAATTTTTCTACAAAACCATATCGTCCCTGGAGCCTTATTTATTATGAGGCGCATACTAAAGAATCTGATGCCAAAAGACGCGAACGATACCTTAAGACAACGGCAGGAGACCGAGCTTTACGAAGAATGCTGAGAGAAAAGCTAAATGGAGTTAAAAATTTAAGTCGCCAGAAAGTCTACTACTAGGCATGCAGATTGTTAAGACCGAGAACAGCCCGACAAACATTAGCCTAAAAATAACCGGCGATAGTACCGACCTGGCGCCGATTAAACGCCATGTGCTAGACCACTTTAAGGATGTAAAGGTCCCCGGCTTTAGGGCTGGCAGAGCGCCGCTTGAGCTGATAGAAAAAAGTATCGACCAGCAAAAACTGCTGGATGAATTTATGGAGCACGCCCTTAATGATTTATTCGTCCGGGCGGTAGAGACTGAAAGCCTGCAGCCCGTCGGCCAGCCGGACGTTAAGCTGAAGAAGTTCGTGCCTTATTCCGAACTGGAATTTGATGTGACCATAGATGTGGTGGGGCCGGTTAAGCTAGCTAACTATAAGTCGATTAAACTAGCTAAACCCAAAGTCGAAGTTACAGCTAAAGATGTTAATGATGTCTTAGATACTCTGCGCCAGCGCCTGGCTGAGCGTGCGGAAGTAACCCGGCCGGCTCATGACGGTGACGAGGTGATAATCGACTTTAGCGGTAAAGACTCTGAGGGCAAGCCGGTAGCCGGCGCCGATGGTAAAGATTACCCGCTGGTACTGGGCTCGAAGACCTTTATTCCTGGTTTTGAAGAGAATCTTACCGGTCTAAAAGCCGGCGACAAAAAAGACTTTAAAATTACTTTTCCTAAAGATTACGGCGTGGCCGCCCTGCGGAGCCGTGAGGTTAGCTTTAGTGTCGAAGCAAAAAAGGTGAGCCAGCTGAGCCAGCCTAAACTAGATGACGCCTTTGCTAAGAAAGCCGGCGCATTTTCTAACCTCGCCGAGCTAAAAGCCGACATTAAAAAGCAGGTTAAAAGCGAAAAGCAGTATCAGGCCGACCGCGACTTTGAAAACCGGCTAATCCAAGCCATCAGCGAAAAGTCCAAGCTAGAGGTACCGGAGGCACTGGTTGACAATGAGATTGCCCAGATGGAGGCCCAAGAAAAGAATAATCTAGCCTACCGCGGCCAAACCTGGCAGGAGCACCTTCAGGCCGAAGGCCTGACTGAGGAGGAGCACCGCCAGCGCCAGCGCCCGGACGCGTTAGTCCGGGTTAAAGCCGGCCTAATCCTGAGTGAAATCGCCAAAGCCGAGAAGGTAACCGTTGCACCCGAAGAGTTAGATATCCGCCTGCAGATTTTAAAGGGCCAATATCAAGACCCGGCCATGCAGGCCGAGCTGGCTAAGCCCGAGGCCCGCCGCGACATCGAAGCCCGCTTGCTAACCGAAAAAACCATCGCCAAACTGACCGAATACGCCAGTAAATAGCCCACGCGTTAAATTGCTAACAGCGTGATATTACGACTGGCATCATTATTAATCGATGGCAAGGGGTAATAATTCAAAGCCGGCCGAGGGTCCGGCTGACAAGGATTTTGAAGCTAACTTTAAAGCTGAACACGATAGAGACCGGTTCCGTGAAGACAAGCAGGCTTTTAGAGACTATGTAGCCGGTGTGGTGGCTAAATATGCGGCCGGCCAATCTGTTTGGATGGTGAGGCTAGCCGGCGAGCCGACCTCCTATACGCTGTTTTCTAGATATCGTACAGTGGGGCGCCTGGAGACAACAGACGGCTCAGTAAGCGATCTATATATTGGTGCCCGGCAGGACGGACAGACGCCGGTCGGCAGAGTGCCGCTGGGCGTGGGCGTGAGGGCGCTCAGCGCCTTTGCCGAGGTAGAACAGATAGCAGAATCTATGGAAACTGAGTAGACTCGGTAAACAATTTTACGGCGCGCGAGGGGTGTTTGGTCTACTCTAAAACTACATATCTAAGCGAAAGGATAAGATGAGTGAGAGCCGGCCAATCATATTATTTGGGGTGGTTATCTTCATCGTTTTGGCAATAATAATCGGAATTGCCGCTAGCCAGCCCAGCAGTAATAACCTAACGGCTGTAGACAAATCTGGCACCCATTCCCCGCATGACGGCAAGTAAGCAGGACGGCTACCGGACCGGATTAGCACTCTTGACTTGAGAGTGCTAATTTCATACAATAAATACATATGGATAGTACCGTTAAACCCACTTCGCAGATTTTAGTTCCCACCGTCATTGAGCAAGAGGGCCGCATGGAGCGCGCCTACGATATCTATAGCCGTCTTTTAAAAGACCGGGTTATCTTCCTGGGCGATGACGTTAATGAGCACACCGCCAATCTAGTGGTTGCCCAAATGCTGTTTTTGGAAAACCAAGATGCCAACAAAGACATTATCCTTTATATCAACAGCCCCGGCGGTAGCGTTTATGACGCCATGGCTATTTATGACACCATGCAGTTTGTGAAAAGTGATATCCAGACCGTGGGTATTGGCGTGCAGGCCAGTGCCGCCGCTTTTCTACTGAGCTCCGGCACTAAAGGTAAAAGGCTGTTACTGCCGCATGCCACCGTAATGATCCATCAGCCCAGCTCCGGCACCCGTGGTAAAGTAACCGATCAGGAAATCGATCTGCGCGAAGCCCTGCGCGTTAAGAAAATGCTGGAAGAAATTATGGCGCGTAACACCGGTCAGAAGCTGGAAAAAATCCATCACGACATGGAGCGTGATTTTTGGATGACTGCGGAAGAAGCTAAGAAGTACGGCTTGGTTGATAAAATTGTCGACAGCCGCAAACTAGCCGACTCCATCCCCAAAAAAGCCTAATTTATTGGTGATTATTCTACAACACATTTTTTCGCCCAAAGGGTTGAAGGCTTGGCGAAAACTCTTTAGACTTAAATTCAAGAAGTAGTGTACTTTGGCTCTGCTGTGGTCTCATGACGCCGGACAGCCGAACGTAGTGGGCTTCCCCAGCACTTCCCGATAGGGATTTAAGGCGCTGGAAAGTAAAGGCACAAATTGCCAGCAATTAGGTATATGGTCAGCTATATAGCTGAGTGCTGGGGAAAAATCAAATTGCTAGATAAAAATTTATAAATTTTAACCTATAGTTCGAAGGGAGCGGAGAGTTACGCATGGCCAAAAATCAGGCGACTGATACCCCAACACAAAAACGAGTTTACTTTACAAAACAAGACGACGCGATAGACAGGCCCAACCTGGTCAGCCACCAGAATAATTCTTTTCAGTGGTTTATTGACGAGGGACTAGGTGAACTGCTGGCTGAAATCAGTCCGATTGACGATTATACCGGCACCAAGCTGTCTATAGCTTTTAAGGATTATCACTTTGAAAAGCCCAAACTGACGGAAGCCGAAGCCCGCGAGAACAACGTTAGCTTTGAAGCACCGCTGAAAGCCACGGTTATTCTAACCAATAAGGTGACCGGCGAGGTCAAAGAACAGGAAATTTACCTGGGCGACTACCCATGGATGACCAGCCGCGGCACCTTTGTGATTAACGGCGCCGAGCGGGTGGTTGTATCGCAGTTAATTAGGAGCTCCGGAGTCTTCTTTACGGCCGATCCGCATGGCACCACCAAACTTTATGGAGCCAAGATCATCCCGGTCCGGGGCGCCTGGCTGGAGTTTGAAACCAGCACCAGCGGGGCTCTGTACGTTAAGATTGACCGCAAGCGCAAAATTGCCGTCACTACCTTACTACGGGCTTTGGGCCTATCGGAACAACAGATTAGAAGTGCTTTTTCCCATGTTGATACGGCCGAGAATAGCTATCTGACCGCCACTTTTGAAAAAGACCCAACTAGCAGTACTAACGAAGCTTTAATTGAGGTTTACCGGCGCCTGCGGCCCGGTGACCTAGCTACCGTTGATAATGCCCGGTCTCTGCTAGAAAATATGTTCTATAACTTTAAACGCTTTGATTTTGGCCGGGTGGGCCGCTACAAAATCAATAAGCGCCTGAATTTAGACGTACCCAACACTATTGAAAACCGGGTACTAAGAATTGACGACCTGCTAGCTATCATCGCCGAGATTATCCGCCTGGATGTCACCCAAGAGCCGGCTGATGAAATCGACTCGCTAGCTAACCGCCGGGTGAAATTAGTCGGCGAACTAGTTCAGCGGCAATTTAGGATTGGCCTATTGCGCATGGAGCGTAACGCCAAAGACCGCATGAGTATGAGCGAAATTGAGACGGTTACGCCGGCGCAATTAATTAACGCCCGGCCGGTAGTAGCCGCCGTGCGCGAATTCTTTGCTTCCAGCCAGCTGAGCCAGTTCATGGACCAAATCAACCCTTTGAGCGAACTAGCCCACAAGCGCCGCCTATCTTCCATGGGCCCCGGCGGCCTAAGCCGCGAGCGGGCTGGTTTCGAGGTGCGCGACGCCCACGCTACCCACTACGGCCGTATTTGCCCGGTAGAGACGCCGGAAGGCGCCAACATCGGCTTGGTTCTAAACCTAGCCAGCTATAGCCGGATTAATGAGTACGGTTTTATTGAGACACCTTACCGCAGGGTTATCAATGCCGTCACGCCCAAAGAGGCGCCTGGCCACATTGCCCGCGCCGATTTAGAGGATGAAGAAGGCAAAGTGATTGTTAAAAGAGGTCAAAAAATTACCGAGGCTCAGGCTAAAAAACTGGCCACCGTTAAAGATCAAAAGACTTGGCCGGTCCGAGCTAAAGTTACTAACCAAATCGTTTATCTAGACGCCGCCGAAGAAGAGCAGGCTGTTATTGCCGGTGCCGGTAGCGACATTGGCCCGGACGGCTATTTTGCCGAGCCACGTATCAGCGCCCGAAACCGCCTAGAACCGGAAGAAGTAGACGCCGACGATGTTACTCACATGGATGCTAGCCGTAGTTTAACGATTGGTTCCAGCGCCGGTTTGATCCCGTTTGTTGAGAAAAACTACGTCCTGCGTAGCCTTATGGGCTCTAACCAACAGAGGCAGGCCGTACCGCTAATTAAGCCGGAAAGTCCGATTGTAGGCACCGGCCTTGAGGCTGTAGTCGCCGCTAACACCGGCCAGCTGGTGGTCGCCGAAGAAGACGGCGTGGTAGAAAAAGCCACCGCCGACGAAGTAACCGTTAAATATAAGAAGTCCGGTACACATACCTATGAGCCCCAGCACTTTGTCCGTAGTAACGAAGGCAGTTCTATTAACCAAAAAGTAGTCGTGTCAACTGGCGACAAAGTAAAAGCCGGCGATCCACTGATTGAGGGCATGAGTATTGCCGACGGCGAGCTAGCGCTTGGCAAAGATCTACTGGTAGCCTTTATGCCCTGGAATGGCTATAACTTCGAAGACGCTATCATCATCTCCCGCCGCCTAGTCCAAGACGACACTCTGACCTCTATTCACATCGTTGATTACATGACCGAGGTGCGCGAGACCAAGCTGGGCCCAGAAATTGTCACCCGGGATATCCCGAATGTCTCAGAAGAAGCCCTGCGCCACCTAGATGAGGACGGTATTGTCCGCATTGGCGCCGAGGTTCACCCTGGCGACATCCTGGTTGGCAAAATTACGCCAAAAGGCGAGCAGGAACTGTCCAGCGAGGAACGGCTCCTGCGGGCTATCTTTGGCGAGAAAGCTAAAGAAGTTCGCGATACATCTCAACGCATGAGCACCGGTCGTCATGGCAAAGTAGTCGGCGTTAAGGTCTTTTCTCGCGCCAACGGACATGAACTTAAAGCCGGCGTCATCATGCAGATCCAGGTCTTTGTGGCCCAAATGCGTAAAATCTCTGTCGGCGATAAATTGGGTGGCCGCCACGGTAACAAAGGCGTTATTGCCCGTATTTTGCCCGTGGAAGACATGCCCTTTACCGAAGACGGCACACCTATTGACGCCATCTTAAATCCGCTAGGCGTTCCATCACGTATGAACATTGGCCAGTTGTTTGAGACCCATCTTGGTATGGCCGCTCGGGCTTTAGGCATCCGGGTAGCCAGCCCAGCCTTTAACGGCGTACCTATCGGTAAAATTCAGGAACTGCTGAAAGAGGCCAAACTACCCGACGATGGCAAGCAACAGCTATACGACGGCCGCTCTGGTGAACCGTTCTCAGAGCGCACCACTGTGGGCTCGATGTATATCATCAAGCTTAACCACATGGTTTCGGACAAGATTCACGCCCGCTCGACTGGTCCTTACACCATGGTTACTCAGCAACCGCTGGGCGGAAAAGCCCAAAACGGCGGCCAGCGCTTTGGTGAAATGGAGGTCTGGGCGCTAGAAGCTTACGGCGCCGCCCATACCCTACAGGAAATGCTGACTATTAAATCAGACGATGTTTACGGACGGGCCAAAGCCTACGAATCTATCATCAAGGGCACCCAAATTCAGGGTCCCAAAGTGCCGGAGAGCTTTAATGTGCTGGTTAAAGAACTTCAAGGACTAGGCCTAAAAGTTGACCTGCTAGCCGAAGATCATGTGATTGACGCCGAGCAAGTGCTGGCCCAGAACATCAAGGACGAGGCTCATTCTGCCCCGTCAGTCAAGGAAGATAAAGATACTGTCGACGACGCTCAGATAACCGAAGAGGCTGTAGCCGAAGAGCTGGCCTTAATGGAAGAGGTTGAGGAGGGCGCCGTACCGGTAACCGGCCAGGACATTAGTTTAGAAGATAACCAGGAGGAGGCTTAGTCGTGATGCCACTCCAATTTACACTTACCAATTTACATTTGCCCATTTCTAAGATGGCCAGCAGTTCAGCCAATGATAAATGGCTAATGTTTAATAAAGCGACGGAAAGGAGCTTTTAGTGCGCCAGTATTCACAAGGAACCAACATTGCCGATTTTGACGCTGTCAGACTAGCCATTGCCAGCCCGGAAGACATTTTGGAATGGAGTTATGGCGAGGTCACCAAGCCCGAGACTATTAACTACCGCACCCAAAAACCGGAGCGCGACGGTCTATTTTGTGAGCGCATTTTTGGCCCAGTCAAAGACATAAATCCACACGACGCTAAATATAAAGGCGTCCGCTCGCGCGAAGCGGCCGTTGATAAAAACGGCGAGCTGGTTACCCGCTCAATTGTGCGCCGCGAGCGCATGGGCCACATCCAGCTGGCTTCGCCGGTGGTCCACACTTGGTTTTTGCGCGGCACACCTAGCGCCATTGGCCTGATTTTGGGCATGACCGTTAAAAACCTCGAGCGCGCGGCTTACTTTGCCAGCTACATCGTTAAAAGTGTAGACACCGCGGTCCGCGACAAAATCATGGAAGACCGCACCAGCGAATTTACGGCCGCCGAGCAGGCTATCAATGCCCGCTATGAAAAAGAAGCTGAAAAAGAAGGCGCCGACGTACGGGCTCTGGCAGAAGCCAGAACCAAAGAGCTGGAAGAGCTAGCGGCTGAATTTAACACCTTTAAAGAGCAGGTTGATAGCCTAGAGAAACTGCGCCTGATGAGTGAAACTGATTATCGGAACCTGCCAGAAGAACTGCAGGCTGTCGTTACTGTCGGTATGGGCGGCTCAGCCCTTAAGGATCTGCTGGATGAAGTCGATCTAGAAAAACTGATTGAAAACTTAACGGCTGAGGCTGAAGAGGCTAAGGGCCAGCGCAAGAAGAAAATCATGAAGCGCCTGCGTCTGCTGGAGAGCATGCATAGAGCCGGTATCAAGCCTTCGAGCATGTGTGTCAGCGTCTTACCGGTTATCCCGCCGGATCTAAGACCAATGGTCCAGCTAACCGGCGGCCGGTTTGCTACGTCTGATCTAAACGACCTATATCGCCGCGTCATTAACCGCAATAACCGCCTGAAGAAGCTGATTGAGCTTAACGCGCCGGAAGTCATCCGCCGAAACGAGCAGAGAATGCTCCAAGAGGCAGTTGACGCTCTGATTGACAATAACAGCGCCCGCTCAGGCCGGGCGGTGGCCGCCACCGGCCAGCGCCGCCGGCTAAAGAGCCTATCTGACATGCTAAAAGGCAAGCAGGGCCGCTTCCGCCAAAACCTACTGGGTAAGCGCGTAGACTATTCCGGCCGAAGCGTGATTGTAGCCGGTCCGGAACTGAAGATGTATCAGTGCGGCCTACCCAAAACTATGGCGCTGGAGCTGTTCAAGCCGTTCGTCATTGGCCGCTTGATCGACCAGGAGCTAGCCCACAACATCCGAAGTGCCACCCGCATGATTGAAATGGGTGAGTCAGCTGTCTGGGACGCCCTGGATGAGGTAATTAAAGGCAAATACGTGCTACTTAACCGAGCGCCCAGCCTGCACCGACTCAGCATTCAAGCTTTTCAGCCCGTGCTGATTGAAGGTAAAGCTATTCAGCTTCACCCGCTGGTTTGTAAAGGTTTTAACGCCGACTTTGACGGCGACCAAATGGCCGTGCACCTGCCGCTGTCGGATATGGCTCAGTGGGAGGCCCGCGAAATTATGGCTTCCAATAAGAATTTGCTGAAGCCGGCCGACGGCGCCCCGATTCTGCACGTTGAGCAAGATATCGTCTTAGGTTGTTACTACCTAACCTACGAGCGCCCTGGTTCTGAAAACAAGCCCTACGCGCCTTATGCCAGCTTAGAAGAAGTGCTGATGGCCGTTGACGGCGGCAAACTAAGCGTTCAGAGCCGAGTTAAGGTGCCTTTCCGCGGTGAAAGCCGTGAAACCACCGTTGGCCGCCTGCTGTTTAACGAAATCTTCCCAGAAGATTTCGCTTTCCAAAACACCGCTATGTCCAACAAGCGCCTGGATAAGGTAATGTCGACCATCTATGCCAAATACGGCCAGGATGAAACCGCCCGCATAGCTGACGATCTAAAAGATCTTGGCTTCCGCTATGCTACTTTCTCTGGCTTGTCTGTCGGTATGGATGACTTTTCCGACCTCAAGAATCTAGCCAAAATTGTGGCCGACGGTGAGGTTAAAGCAACTGAAATTTCCGAGCAGTATGCCGCCGGCTTCATTACTGATGAAGAGCGTTACCGTCTGACCGTAGAGACCTGGACGCACGTCGACGCCGAGGTTGAAAAAGCTCTGGCCGAGCAGTTTAGCCACGAGGACAACACCATGAGTATTGCCGTCGCTAGCGGCGCCCGTGGTAACCTTTCCCAAATGAAAGATTCCGTCGGTATGATTGGCGTCCGCGCGGATGCTACCGGCCGGGCCATGGAGCTTCCAGTGCGGTCTAACTATAAATATGGCCTAGACCCGCTGGAGTACTTCACAGCCACCCGTGGTACTCGAAAATCGCTAGTTGATATTGCCCTAAGAACAGCTGACTCCGGCTATCTGACCCGCCGTCTAGTAGACGTCGCTCAAGATGTATTCACGGTTGAGCCGGAAGCCGATGACCCAGGTCTCGCGGTTTACCGCTCAGATTCTGAGTTGGTCGGCACCACCTTTGGTTCTCGGCTTGAAGGCCGCTTTACAGCGGAAGCCGTTAAAAAGCATATTAAAGCCGGCCAGCTGATTACACCCGAGATTGCTGACGCTATTGAGGCCGATGAGTCAGTTGAGGAAGTCAAGATTAAGAGTGTGCTATCTTGCACAAGCGTCAAAGGCGTTAGCCGCGAGAGCTACGGCATAGATCTTGCTACCGGCGAGCTGGTAGCCGCCGACTATCCTATCGGCGTAATTGCCGCTCAGTCTATCGGCGAGCCTGGCACCCAGCTATCTCTTGACTCTAAGCACCGCGCCGGTGCTGTTACCAGCGGCGACGACGTCACCCAGGGTCTAACCCGTGTAGAGGAAATCCTAGAAGTCAGGACGCCAAAAGGCCAGGCCTACCTGACCGACATTGCTGGTAGTGTGAATTCCTGGGAAGAGGGCGACCACTATATTGTCCAAGTGACCGCTAAGGAACAAAAACCGCTGAAACTGCCCTTAAACGGCCGTGTGCCGCAGGTAAGTGACGGCGATGAGGTGGTAATTGGCGATGTGCTGGCTACCCAAGACGACGGTAGTGAGCCAATCACCGCCGCCATGGCCGGTAAGGTTCACGTAACCGACACTACCATCACCATCAACCCTAGTGCTAAAAGCCAAGTCCGCTATGAGATCCCCGGCTTCAAGCAATTATTAGTCAAAGACGGCGACGAAGTGATCGCCGGTCAGCGTCTGACGAATGGTTCGATTAACTTACATGAGCTAATGCGTCTGCAGGGCGTTGAGGCGACTCAGCGCTACATCATGAACGAAGTGCTGTACATCTTTGCCAGCCAAGGCCAAAACATCGCCGATAAGCACCTAGAGGTGATTGTCCGGCAAATGTTTAGCCGCGTACAGATTGAGGATTCCGGCGACAGCGAGTTCATCACCGGTGACATTGTCAGTAAATTGTCGGTAGCTGAAACCAACGAAGCTCTGCTGGCTAAAGGTAAGAATCCGGTCAAATATAACCAGCTACTGCTTGGTATTACCAAGGCGTCTTTGAGCACCGATTCCTTCCTGAGCGCCGCTTCGTTCCAGGACACCACCCGCGTACTGATAGGCGCCGCCACTAGCGGTAAAGTAGATCACCTGTACGGTTTGAAGGAAAATGTCATCCTGGGCCGGCGTATCCCAGTAGGAACCGGCGCCATACCGGAAGATGAAGAAGAGGCCGACATAGCCGAGCAAGAGGCTGAGACGGTTGAAGCAAGGAGTTAAATTTGTTAAACTTAACAGTCGAATCTCTAGGAGAAGTGTAAGTGCCAACTATTAACCAACTAGTCCGAAAATCTAGAAAAAGCACATCCGGCAAAAGTAAAAGCCCGGCTCTACTTCGAGTGACCAATAATCTAAAGACAAAAAGCTATGAGCGGCCTAGCCCGTTTAAGCGCGGTGTTTGTGTGCGTGTAACCACTAAAACTCCTAAGAAACCTAACTCGGCTTTGCGCAAAGTGGCCCGCGTGCGCCTGACAAACGGCCATGAAGTCTGGGCCTACATTGGCGGCGAGGGCCATAATCTGCAGGAACACGCCGTCGTGCTAGTGCGCGGCGGTCGGGTTAAGGATTTGCCTGGCGTGCGTTACCACATAGTCCGCGGCTCGTTAGACCTGCAAGGTGTGCAGAACCGCAAGCAGGGCCGCAGTAAATACGGCTCTAAGAAAGAGGGCAAGTAATGAGTGGCGAAGCTATTTCATCAGAGACAGCCATGCCGGAAACGGGCAGAGGCGAACACATAGATTCCTTAGTGCGGCGCTGGAAAGCTGGTGAAGCACACACGATGACGGGCGAGGAAGTTGACGAATTGGATAATGCCATTGAACTCGGTCTTGTTACACAGGAAGAATTAATGGAGAGGCCCGATGCCGCGTAAAGTTACCAAATCACTTGTCCGTCCGGTAGAACCAGACCGCCTATATAATTCCATAGTTGTAGCTAAACTCATTAACCGGGTCATGCTGGACGGCAAGAAACAGCTGGCCGAGCGCTTGGTTTATGGTGGCATGCAAAAAGCCGCCGATAAGCTCAAAGTGCAGAATCCACTAGAAGTCTTTGAGCAGGCGTTTGGCAATATTCGTCCGCACCTAGAGACCCGCTCGCGCCGGGTTGGTGGTGCCAACTATCAGATCCCGTTTGAGGTTAAAGGCCAGCGCCAACAGCACCTGACTATTATGTGGTTTGTCGAGGCCGCCAGGGCCCGCTCCGGCATGAGCATGGAAGACCGCATAGCCGCAGAATTAGTTGATGCCTATAACAACACCGGCGGAGCCGTTAAGAAAAAAGAAGATACCCACCGCATGGCTGAGGCCAACCGCGCCTTTGCCCACTTCGCCAGGAGCTAACTCATGGAAGCTATAGATACGAAACTGGCCAATTTAGTTTATATGCCCGAAGGCGTTTGTTCGGCCGATTGTCCTTTGGCGCATGGCCATAGGGCTAATCCTGACTTTCTTCAAGTCTCGGTCGACGGTGGGGAAGAACTCCCGACCGGGATTACCGTAAGCTCATTCAATGGCCGCTTGCGGACTACTGAAATACGGATACCCGGTGCCCTGCGCGCGAGTGGAGTAACTGAAATGTTAAACAAGCCAACAGGCGATGCCGTTGATGACGGGCATCTGGCCTGCAATGCGCTCTGTGCACTAGCCGCGGCCAGAAGGGGTGAGTAGTGGCAGAGAAAAAATACGCACTCGAGCATGTTAGAAATATCGGTATCATTGCCCACATTGACGCTGGTAAAACCACCACCACCGAAGGCATTCTTTACCGCACCGGTTTGAAGCACAAGATTGGCGAAGTGCACGCCGGCGAGGCCACAACCGACTGGATGGCCCAGGAAAAAGAGCGGGGTATTACTATTACCGCCGCCGCCGTGACCTGTTTTTGGAAAGACCGCAAGATAAACATTATCGATACGCCCGGCCACATCGACTTCACGGTTGAGGTGGAGCGGAGCCTGCGCGTGCTAGACGGCGCGGTAACCGTTTTTGACGGCAAGATGGGCGTGGAGTCTCAATCAGAGACCGTCTGGCGCCAAGCCGACAAATACGGCGTGCCCAGAATTTGTTTTATCAATAAGATCAACCAGACCGGCGGCGATTTTTATAAATCGCTGGAGTCTATCCACCACCGCTTAAATAAGCGGGCTTTCCCGATCCATCTGCCAATTGGCTTTGAGCAGTCCGTTAAGGGCATAGTCGACCTGATTGATATGAAGGCCTATACCTATAACGAGTACACCGACCACGAGCTAAAGGTAGGTGAAATCCCTTCTGATATGGCCGATTCTGTTAGAAAATACCGCTCGCTTTTGATTGAAAACGCCGTCGCCGAAGACGAGCAAATGCTGGAAAAGTATTTTGAAGTTGGCGAAGAAGGCTTAAGCGAAGATGACATTAAAAAAGCTATCCGCTCAGCCGTACTATCGGGAAATTTCTTTGCCGTCACCGGTGGTGATGGCCGCGGCGTGATTGTTGAGAAACTTCTAGACGCGATTGCCGATTTTCTGCCTAGTCCGATTGACCGCGGTTCCACCTGGGGCACTAACCCCAAAAGCGGTGACGAGCTGGAGCGAAAACCTGAGGAATCAGAGCCATTTTCAGCTTTGGCCTTTAAGATTGCCACTGATCCGTTTGTCGGCAAGCTAGCTTTTTTTAGAGTTTATTCAGGTAAGGTAACGGCCGGGAGCTATATCTTGAACAGTTCTACCGGCGAGAAAGAGCGCGTCGGCCGGATTGTGCGGATGCACTCTAATGACCGGACTGATGTTACTGAAGTCGGCGCCGGCGACATTGCCGCCATTGTGGGCCTTAAAGGCACTACTACCGGCAATACGCTTTGTGACCCCGCGAGCCCCATTTTGCTAGAAAGTATTACTTTCCCAGAGCCGCCGGTGTCTATCGCTATTGAGCCTAAAACTAAGGCCGACCAGGAAAAAATGAGCCTGGCGCTGGGCCGCCTAGCAGAAGAAGACCCGACCTTCCGCATCCGGGTGGACCACGAGACCGGCCAGACAATCATCTCTGGTATGGGTGAGCTTCACCTTGAAATTATTGTCGATAGAATGAAGCGGGAGTTCACAGTGGAGGCTAACGTAGGCCAGCCGCAGGTAGCCTACCGGGAGACCATCCGTAAAGACGGCGTCGAGGCCGAGGGTAAATTTATACGCCAGTCCGGTGGCCGCGGCCAGTACGGCCATGTTTGGCTAAGATTATCTCAAAATGAGGCCGGCAAGGGCTTTGAGTTTATCAACAGCATCAAAGGCGGCGTGGTACCCAGCGAATATATCCCCGCTATCCGTAGTGGTATTGAAGAAGCTATGAGTAATGGTGTGCTGGCCGGCTACCCGGTTGTCGATATCCGGGCAGAGCTTTATGACGGCTCTTTCCATGAAGTTGACTCCTCTGAAATGGCCTTTAAAATTGCCGGCTCTATGGCCCTCCAAGAAGGCGTCAAAAAGGCCGCGCCGGTGCTGATGGAACCAATTATGAAAGTTGTCGTCGTGACACCGGAAGATTTTATGGGTGATGTAATCGGCGACCTTAATGCTAAGCGCGGCCGAGTTGAATCAATGGATGACCTGCAAAACTCAGTTAAGCAAATTACAGCCTTTGTGCCCTTAGGCGAAATGTTTGGCTATACCACTAACCTGCGTTCAATGACTCAAGGTCGAGCCTCAAGCTCGATGGAGCTAGACCACTACGCCGATGTGCCGGGTAATGTAGCCCAAGAAATCATAGCTAAATCCGGCAAGTAAGCTCTATGTCCACCGAAAATAGCGGCAGTAGATTGGATGAAATCTACTTCCTTAAAACTGAGGACGCCGCTGATCTTAGCTCGGCTAATCCGTTAGCTCGGTGGCGCGCCTTTGATCATTTGCCTGACTCACTTTCGCCGGCTGATATTGGTTATATTGCTCAGCACGTTCACCGAACACACTATTACGCCGGTGAGCGCCGAATCCGTGCCTACCAACGCCGGGCTATAAAATCAATCGGCGACCTGTCTCTTTCAAGGACCTTGCAGAGCGAGGAGTCTGCCCCGGTAGCCGATATTGCTACAGCCGCCAGTGCGGCCGCTTGGCTGGAGCGAGGCTCACTTTTATCTAGATTTTATGCCAGACGCCTGAGGGCTAAAATCGAGACCGAAATTGTTGATTTTTCGGCCAAGCTAGATTCACCCCAAGGCCAAGAAAGCTTATAGCTAAAATTCTTACTGCTCACGCGTCTAAGCGCTAACTATAATCGGCTCGTGAGGAGACGAATCTTAAGGCCTATCAGACCTATTTTTATTGGCGCCGGCTTTAAGGGCGTGACTCCGTCTATGGCTCTTCGCTCGGTTACTAGTAAAAACGGTATGGGCGTTTTTGCCAGCTCGGATCATCTATATAAAAACGCCGTTTTTGGCCGCGATTCACTGGAAGTGGCCGAAGATTTAATGCCCATTCGCCGAAAACTAGTCGAGCGGATACTGCTGACTTTGGCTAGTCTGCAGGGTGAGACGCTAAACGAGGATAATGAAGAAGAACCCGGCAAAATTATTCATGAGTATCGCTCTAGCCGGATTGACGGTAAGCCGATAGACGATCACTCGGCAGAAATTCTGCGCCGGCTGAGCGAGCGCTGGGGTGGCACCACCAGCCAGCTGGCCTACTACGGTTCGGTAGACTCTACGCCGCTATTTTTGAGGGCTGTTTATTGGTACTGCACGCTTTACGGCAAGACCATTTTAGATAAGCGGGTTCAGTTACTCAGCGGTCACATCCAGACTTTTTCTAATGTGGTTGATAATGCCGCTGATTGGCTAGTTAACAAGATTAGCGAGAGTAAAAGCGGCTTGATTGAATACCACCGCCTGAACCCCAAAGGCATTGAAAATCAGGTCTGGAAAGATAGCAATGAATTTTACGTACATACTAACGGCCGTCCGGCCAACCATGCCGGCCCAATTGCCTCTGTTGAGGTTCAGGGGCTAGCTTACGATGCCCTGCTGGCCGCCGCCAAAATGCTAGACCATAGAGCCGATGAGTTAAATGCTTTAGCCGCTCAGCTCAGAACCCGGACGCTTGAGCTCTTATGGATTCCCCAGCTCGACTATTTTGCTTTAGGGGCCGACTACGACCAAGATGGGCGCGTAAGACTAATTGAGACTATTACTGCAAACCCGGCTGAACTACTGGATACTACCTTTTTCGGTGGTATGCCTAGCGAGCAGGCTCAACGGATGATTAGTGGGATTGCCCACCGCATACTTGGTCCCGAGTTTTTAACTGACGCCGGCGTCAGAAGTCGCTCATTATATGAGGCGAATCTAGTCTCCTTCTGGGATTATCACGGCAGTTACACCTCTTGGCCTAAAGAAACTTATGATATTGCCAAAGGCTTTAAGCGTCAGGGCCTGCCACGCCTGGCTTATGAGCTGGAGAATCGCCTGCTTAATATGACTCGGGCCATGAAGTCCTTCCCTGAATTTGTCTATGTAGACCTGCGCGGCCGGGTAATGGGCATGCCAAACCGCCGTACCAGCCACGGCCAGCTAGTCTTTGTCGATAGTAAAAATAAGCCCGAAAAAGTCCAGGCCTGGACGGTCTCGGCTATTACGGCCATTAACGCCGCCAAACGGCCCAGAAAATTTAAAACTAGCGATAGCTGGCAGGCCAAACTTGAAAGCGAGATGCTAGCCGACATTCCACACATGCCAAAACTTAAAACTCAAAAAGAACTTTCTGCCCGCTATCCAGCCTACCCCTATAAATTGATTGATAATCAGCTAGTCCAGTAAGATTTTGGCGGCGAAGATTAGCCTAATTAAAAGCGATTATTCTTACAGCCTCACCTTCGTATAGCTAATAGACTAGAGGCACATTCATGAGAGTAGCAATTGTGGCTGACCCATATGTACCCATACCGCCTACCGGATACGGCGGCATAGAAAAGATAATTTATTATCTTATCCAGGGGTTGATGGAGCAGGGCCATGAGCCAATTTTGATAGGCCCGGGGGATTCAAGGGTGCCATGTGAGCTTTTGCCTACCTGCCCAAGAGCCGAGTTCTTTCCTAGTGACACAGCAAAACTGCCGGCTTTTGAAGCTAAGGTTAGAGATATTAAAAAGCGGAGCAGGAACATCATTCGAGAGATTTTGCCGCGGGTAGATATTATCCATTCGCACGGTTTTGATTTGTCTAGCTTTAGGGACTATCCAAACCTAACTACCTTACATGGTCCGATTAATCTGCATCAGTTAAAGTACTATCATTCCGATATCAGAAAGAGTCTTTATTATGTAGCTATTTCTAAAAATCAGGCGGCGGCCCTGCCTAGCCTGCAGTATGTCGGTATCGTTTATAACGGTGAAGACCCCAAAGAATTTCCAATTATCCAAAACCCTGATAATTACGTTTGTTTTGTTGGCCGCTTTGACCGCGAAAAGAACCCGCATCTGGCCATCGAGCTGGCGCTGAGCCTGGATATGAAGATAAAGTTAGCGGGTAAAGTAGATTTTCAGGGCCGCGACTATTTTGATCAGGAGATTAAAAAATATCTTGACCATCCGCTAGTTGAATACTTGGGTGTTTTGCCGCCGGAAGACAGCGCCAAGCTTATGGCGCACGCCCGCTGCAACCTTCATCCTACCGGATTTCGTGAGCCTTTTGGGCTGACGATTTTGGAGGCCGCCTATGCCGGCACGCCGACGTTGGCTATTGCCCGCGGCGCTCCGCCAGAGATTATCGAGGACGGCCGAACAGGTGTGCTGGTAGAGGACTTTGTCGAGGGGCATCATTTGCTTAACGATTGTTTTGAGATGGACCGTGCCTACATTGCCGCTCGCGCCCGCGCTCTATTTAATTATCAGGTCATGACCAAGCAGTACATCAGAGCCTATCAGAAAGTCATCGGCCTGATGGGGATAAAGCGGGCTCAGCGTAGCAGACTGCAGAATTTAACCGCTAAAACAATTCGAGAACTGCGTCATATTTGGGAAGATTCGGTCGGGCCGCCGGATTCTAACGATTAAAGCTAAAGCCCTAGACTAAAAAATAATTGCTAAATCATCAAAATAAGTCTTATATATATTCTGATGAGAGGTGAGGAGAAAACAGCTTTTGGCTTTCCAGGTCAAGGAGCGGATTATTCGGAGCTGGTCCGGGACTTAACCGACGAGAACATTGTAGGTCAGGAAACGGCCGATATTGCCAATGAGGTTATTGGTGAGGTTAGTGACGCCTCGGAAGTAGATGTTTTAAAGCTGGCTCGAGAGGGCACTGAAGACGAGCGGGTCGACACCAGAAACGCCCAAATTATTCTACTAGCCGGCGGTGCCGCCGGGGCGGCCTACTTAATGAAGAAGCGAAAGATTAACCCAGATTTCGTGCGGGGCCATAGTGCGGCCGCTTTTACGGCGGCGGCCGTCGGCGGCGCTTTAGCTTTACGTCAAGCCGCCATTGCTATCAAGGAACGGGGCATTTCGATGCATGAAGCGTCCATTGAACATCCAGGTGGGATGGCCGCCGTTAAAGACATCTCTTTAGAGAGACTAGATACCATCTGCCAAAACGTCGGAGCTTTTATCTCTAATTTAAATTCACCTATTCAAACCATTATCGCCGGACCGCACGAGGCGCTGGAGGAAGCCAAGAAGAAAATTACTCAGGCTGGCGGCAAAGCTACGCTTTTCCGTAATTGGAAAGCCGGAATTGCTCATACACCCCATGTAATGGTGGTCCAGGAGAGGTTAAATGAGATCCTGGGACCCAATATCGTCAGCGACTCAACAATTGCGGTAGTTAAAAACAGAGATGGTAAAGCCACCAAAGAGGCTGAGCAAATCCGCCAAGACTTAACCGCCGCCGCCGAACAGGTCAGATGGGCCGCCGGCACCGAGACTCTAGATGAGGAAGGCGTAGTCCGGCATATAGAGGTCAGCTCTAAAAGCAAGAGGGTTATATCCAATCTGCTGAAGGAGCATGACCTGAGAGAAGGCGTCGAGATTGAACATATCAGCGAATTAATGGACGAGGAGAAATAAACCCATGAGTGAAATACCTATTATAATTGCCAGAAATCCCGGCCAGGGTTCACAGTATCAGGGCATGGGCGAGGTGGCGGGGGACTGCGCCTGGGCTCAGTATACTTTTGACGAGGCCACCGAAATATTAGCTAAAGATAACCGGCTGTACGAGGGTAGCCGTATTGATATCCGTTGGCTGGTAACTGAAGCCGACGACGAAACGCTCGCTCAAAACCATCTAACTCAACTGGCCATTTTTGCTTCTACCATAGCCGCCCAACGGCGGCTGAGTGTCGAACAACCGGATATGGGAGCCGACATTTGGGCCGGCCACAGCATTGGCGAGTACGCCGGTTTAGTAGATGCTGGCGTTTTAAGTTTTGAAGAGGCTCTACTACTAGTTGATGCCCGCGCACGCTATATGACCAGCGCCGGAGATCTAGCCAGGGCAAAGGGTCAGGAAGGCGGCATTGGTGTAGTGATTGGCGATCCGGAGGCTGTCGAGAGATCGGCTGGTAAAAACGACGTTTATATTGCCAACTACAACAATCCTAAGCAGACTGGCGTATCTGGCGCTAAAGACGATCTAGCCGGCGTTAAAGAGGAGTTTGGCAGTCGATATATAGAGATTCCGGTCAGCGAGGCGGTGCACTCTCCGTTTATGTCCTGGGCGGAATATAAGCTACGAAATTACATCGGTGACGGCCACGACTTCAAAGATCCGGCTCCGGAAACTGTGGTTCTAAATTACACCGGCCGCTTTGCCGAGTCCGGACAGGAAATAGCTCAGAACGCGCCTATGCAGGTTACCAATCCCGTTATGTGGCTCCCCGGCATGGAGCTGGCACTGATTGACTACGTAGATCATGATAATGCTCCCCCGGTTATACTGCTCGAAGTGGGCGCTAAAATGGTCTTAAGCGGTATAGATAAACACTTCGCGCGTAGCTATCCAAACGTTAAGATTGTCACTTTTGAGCAGGCTATTAAGACCGGTCTAGACCCCGAAAGCCTAGCGGCTTAAGCCGCCCCCCTTAACTAACCCTTGGCTAAGGTATTTACAATATAAGCGTTTTTCACTATACTTACGGGGTAATTTGCGCGTGAGTGGCTATTGCTGTTATGCGCTAAAATCATTATTTAATTTAAGACTAACCGGCTGGCGGTTACTAGAGTGACCCAGGCGGTGATAGAGGAGACAATAAATGGCAGAATCCTTCGACCGAAGCAAGCCGCACGTCAACGTTGGGACCATGGGTCATGTCGACCACGGTAAGACCACTTTAACCGCGGCTATCACCACGGTGCTAGCGAAGCGCCTACCATCGGCAGTTAACAAGCCGATAGCTTATGATCAGATCGATAACGCGCCGGAAGAAAAACAGCGCGGTATCACCATCGCTACTTCACACCAGGAATACGAGAGCGAAAAGCGCCACTACGCCCACGTAGACATGCCCGGCCACGCCGACTACATTAAGAACATGATTACCGGTGCCGCCCAGATTGACGGTGCTATTTTGGTGGTCAGCGCCGCTGACGGCCCTATGCCCCAGACCCGCGAGCATGTACTTCTGGCTAAGCAAGTCGGGGTCCCCTCTATCTTAGTTTTTCTAAACAAGATGGACCTGGCTGACCCGGAGCTGGTTGAACTAGTCGAGGAAGACGTCCGCGACCTACTGGCAAAGCACGATTTTGACCGCGAAGCCCCCATTATCAAGGGTTCTGCCACCAAGGCTCTAGACGGCGACAAAGAAGCTGAAGATGCCATCATGGAGCTAGTCAAAGCCATGGACGACTACATTCCTGAACCAAAGCGTGAGCTAGATAAGCCGTTCATGATGGCCATTGAAGACGTTTTCTCCATCAAGGGCCGTGGCACCGTGGCTACTGGCCGCATCGAAACCGGCATAGTTAAGGTTAACGACGAAGTTGAAATTGTTGGTATCCGTCCCACTACCAAGAGTGTGGTTACCGGCGTGGAAATGTTTAAGAAGAACCTAGACCAGGGCCAAGCCGGCGACAACGTTGGTATTCTGCTCCGCGGTATCGAGCGCGACGACATCGAGCGCGGTCAGGTGCTAGCCAAGCCCGGCACCATTACTCCGCACACCGAATTTGACGCCGAAGTCTATATCCTAAACAAGGAAGAGGGCGGCCGTCACACCCCGTTCTTTAAGGGCTATAAGCCGCAGTTCTACTTCCGCACCACAGACGTAACCGGCGAGGTAGAACTACCGGCCGACAAAGAAATGGTCATGCCTGGCGACACCGTCACCTTTAAGGTAAAACTACTGGCCCCGATCGCCATGGAGCAGGGCTTGCGCTTTGCTATCCGCGAAGGCGGACGCACCGTCGGCGCTGGAGTTGTTACCAAAATCAACAAGTAAGATGATTCACAGTAGAGAAGGTCACCCTATTTCGCCAGAAGCCCTGAGCGCTAACAGAGCCAGAGTTGGCTACGTTATGGAAAAATGGGGTCGCCTTCGTGAGTATTATCAACCAGAAGTTGATGGTTTGAGCAGTCCGAATGTGCACTTGCGTGAAGCCGTCACGCCGGTTACGGCCACAGCCGTAATAAGGGACATTAACTCGAAATATGGAGTCTTTTTCCTTCGCGACAGTGAAGTTGCGCATAAGCTGGTGAGGTCACAGGAACAGGTAGAGCTTTAATGGCAGAGTCTAAAAAAACTGAACCGGAGATTAAGCAGAGGATCCGTATCCGCTTGAAGGCCTATGACCATAAGGTCATTGATCAAAGTGCCAAGCAGATTGTTGATACGGCTATTCGCACCGGCGCCAAAATTGCCGGCCCTATACCGCTACCGACCCGCAAAAGCACCTTCACGGTGGTTAAAAGCCCCCACGTCTACAAAAAAGGCCGCGAGCAGTTTGAAATGCGTATTCATAAAAGGTTGATTGATATCACCGATCCCACACCCAAGACAGTAGATTCTCTAATGAACTTGTCTCTGCCGGCCGGCTGCGACGCTGAAATAAAGATGTAATTAACCTTTGAAACTAAAAAAAGACGAGGCTTCTTCGGCCTCGTCTTTTTTCTTGAAAAATCTGTCTTGCTATCAGTCGTTCTCGGCTGGTTCGGCTTGAAGCTTAGCCAAAATTTCCGGTGGGATTTGATTAAAATCAAAGCCCTCGGCCCCCGCCTTCGCCAGCTGATAAATCTGGCGCCACCGGGCTAGGCTGGCACCGGAAATCTCCCCGGACTCATTATCAGAATTTGACGGCTTTTGCTCCACGGTAGACTATCAACCCTAATCCACTAGGCGTCGGTATTCAGCCATAAAATCGGCCGCCGGTCCCTCTTCGTCACTTAGCTTGTCGACGGACTTGGCAATTGCTGAGATGGTAGCAAGTTCAATTTCTCTATCTACTAAAGCCTGGTCTAATGCCTCTGCCAGTTCTGCCCGGCTGGGCTCGTCTGCCAGCAGGGCTCTAACGGCTACATCTTTCAGGCCTGGGCTTAAAATTACGAAATTGGGGTCAGATCCGGCCAGCATTTCATTAACCGGTTCATCCGGCAGGACCACAGCTGAGCTTTCTAGGTATAAATTATCAATCCGGCGCCGGAGTTCATCTAAAAATATTGTTTTAGATTTACTACCTCCGGCCGGCGGCTCCATCGGCTCGCCAAAAGCCACTCTAGCCGCCCGCCGCTGGCCGCGTTTTAGTGGGTTGTCCTGCCCGGAAATCGCCGCCGGTACAGTCGGGGCATTATGCCGGCGAGCAAAGCTGGCGACACCCGGCTTGAAAGGGCCAAGATTAGGCCGGGGATCAGATTTTCGTAAATTTTTATCGCCGCGGGTTTCTTCCGAAAAAATACCCACGGCTTTGCCCTCAGCCATCGGCCGGTCGACTGCCCGGTAATTATCCCCGGAGAAGCCGTGGCGCTTTATTTGAATTACGCCGGTATGTTTAAAGAACCACTGGATAAATGGGTTAGATGAGTAGTCGTCGCGGGCCACCATAAGTAAAGCTCTGTCGCGTACCGCAAGAGGAAGTGTTAGGGAGTCCAAGAGGGAGCGGTGATTAGAGGCTACCAAGACGGCTCCTTCACTTGGTATATTTTCGCGCCCGCTCACCTTAAGGCCCAGGGCCAATTGGGCCAGCGGCTTATATAAGCAGTAAGCGCCCGTATACGTTAGCCGGTTCCGCCGGCTATCCAGCTCGTTATAGCGCCATAAAATATCAATTCCGCTCACTTTTACCTATTTTTATACTTTAAAAGTGCTACTGGCAAGCTTAAGAGCTTTTGTCTTAATAAACAGAACTGGCCTTTTAAGCCAGCTCTGCTTTCTTGCTTACTCGCTTGGACTTCAAGAGGTTTTTGCCTTCTTGAGGTTGAGATAGCCCTCCTTCTCAAAAACTTTTTATAGTTTCTTTGAATTTTTGTGCTAACAGGCTGTAAGCGCGAATTTTGTGCCTTGGCGAGAGTTCTTTCTGCCTTTTGCTTCCGGACGCTTTTGGGCTTTGAAGCCTCTTCCTTGGCTTTTATAGCGTTTAGGGGCACTTTTGATGACCCCAAACAGCAGGGCTCCAGCTTTTTGGAAGGAGCACCTATTTGGCAAAATACGCTTAAGCTTAGCTTAAGTCAAGCGATAATGCGACATACCCAGGCCTTAATTTAGCTGTATAATAACTATTCAATGGACTATCAACCGCCGGAAAAAACCTTGGAGAAATATGCTCAGGTGTTGGTTAACTTCGCACTAGGCGGCGGCACGGGCATTAAAGAGGGCGACGTGGTTTATCTGCAGGGTCCCACCTCGGCCTTGCCGTTTTATAATGCTCTATCAAAGGTTTTGATTAATTCTGGCGCGATGACTATCGGCGGTCTGGGCGACGATATGCATGGCATGGGCAAGTACTATTATGACCACGCCAGCCCCAAGCAGTTGACTACTTTCCTGGATAAATATTATCGGGGCTTGGTAGATCAGACCGATCACCGCATTGCCATAATTGCCGACCATGACGTGCACGAGCTAGACGGTGTGGACCCAAAGAAAATGATGACTCGCCAAAAAACGGCTAAGCCGGTTTCAGACTGGTTTAACGCCAAAGAAAACGCCGGCAAATATACCTGGACGCTGGCCCTTTACGGCACCCCCAGCATGGCCAAAGAAGCCGGTCTGTCGCTAAAAGCTTATTGGGATCAAATCATCAAGGCCTGCTACCTGGATAAACCTGATCCGATAGCCGAGTGGAAAAAGACCTCCGCCGAGATTGAGCGGGTAGCGGCTAAGCTGACTAAAATGCAGATAGCTAAACTGCATATCCACGGTAAAGATATAGACATGCATTACACCTTGGGCAAAAAGCGTAAATGGCTGGGCGGTAGCGGCCGCAATATCCCTAGTTTTGAAGTGTTTACTTCTCCGGATTGGCGGGGTACAGAGGGCTGGGTGCGCTTTAACCAGCCGTTATATTACTACGGTCCTAAGGTTCAAGATATTGAGTTGACCTTTAAAGCCGGCCGAGTGGTTAAAGCCACCGCCAGCAAAAATCAGAAATTACTGCGGGAAATGCTGGCGACAGATACCGGCGCCAGCCAAATTGGTGAAATTTCGCTGACCGACCGGCGCCTAAGTCACATAACCAAATTCATGGCCGAGACCCTTTTTGACGAAAATATGGGCGGTCCCTACGGCAACACCCACCTAGCTGTCGGCAAATCCTACCATGATACCTATAACGGCGACACCAGTAAGATGACGCCAGCTCTATCTAAAAAGCTTGGTTATAACGAATCGGCTATCCACGTAGATATGATTTCGACTACCGACCGCACGGCTACGGCGACTTTAGCCGACGGCTCCGAAAAAGTGATTTATAAAAAAGGCCAATTTACGGTTTGAAAGACAACCTATCGGTTTTCCTTCAACGCTCAGTCGGCAAAGCCGACCCTTACGCGCAAGCCGAGCTGGTACCTTTCCCTTGAATTAGAATAGTGCTGTTGTAATATAATCTTCGCATTGACTGGGGTGGCTTTGCCATGGTAATCTGTTGACAGTACTTAAGATTCTTATACGTCTCTGGTATTTCAGCAAGTCTAGCCTAACAGGGGTAGAAACTGCTAAAGCCAGAGGTTTTTAGAGTCAGTATCAAAAAATTATCAATGAGTTTGAGTAGATTAATCATTAACCTAAGGAGCGATGAAAGCTTTAATCACCAGAAAAATCGGCATGACCAGCGTGATCGGCGACGATGGCACGGCGGTGCCTATTACCCTGCTTTCAGCCTCTCCCAATACGGTTACAAAGGTCAAATCTAACGAGTCTGACGGTTATTCGGCCGTCCAGCTCGGTTTTGAAGAAGATAAAAAGGCCGGCAAGACCAAACAAGGTATCTTTAAGCCGGCCGGCGTTATGCCCAAGATTATTCGTGAATTCCGCCTCAAGGATGACGATAGCGAGATAAACGTCGGCGAAAAACTTTCCGCCGACGTTTTTAATATCGGCGAGCTGGTAGATGTATCCGGCCTTAGTAAGGGCAAGGGCTGGGCCGGCACAATTAAGCGGCACAACTTTCACCGCGGCCGCAAGACCCACGGCGGCCAAAGCTACCGCCGGCCGGGCTCAATCGGCTCAATGTATCCTCAACACATTTTAAAGGGTAAGAAAATGGCCGGCCGCATGGGCCACGAGCGGGTTACCACTAAGCGTCTGCGGGTTGAACTGGTTGATACGGATTTAAATGTTATCGGGGTGCGCGGCGCTGTGCCGGGCCCGCGCAAAGGCATAGTTATGATCAGGGAGGCTAAGTCATGAGTTCTCTGCAGTTCAGGGAAAAGACAGCCCGACAAAATGTATTCCATTTTGCCGGCGCGATAGAAAAAACCGGGGCCCCCGCAAAATGCATTTTGTGGGGTGATAGTACCGTAGGTTTGTCCTATAAGCCCGGAGGGCGCAGTTAATGGCTGTCGCTACCTATACCAAGAGTGGCGCTAAGGCCGCTACACCGGCCAAGCTGGATAAGGCCGTTTTTGGCGTCGAGGTGAAAAACCACGAACTGCTAAAGCAGGCTTATCAGACATATCTTGCCAACGGCCGGCCAAATCTGGCCAAAACCAAGCGCCGCGGCGAGGTCCGCGGCGGCGGTGCTAAGCCGTGGCGCCAAAAAGGTACCGGCCGGGCCCGTTTTGGTTCCAGCCGAAACCCGATTTGGACCGGCGGCGGCGTGGCTTTTGGACCAACCGGTAAAGAAAATTATTCTAAGAAACTTAACGTCAGTGCTAAGCGGGCGGCTATTCGCCAGGCCCTATCTTTAGCGGCTAGCGAAGACCGGATTAAAGTGATTGACAGTTTTACCACTCTTGAAGGCAAAACTAAAGATATGGCCGCTTTTTTAAAGAAAATTGATGCCGCCGGCCGGATTTTACTGGTCAGCGACCAAAGAAACCCGTCTAAAGAACTAGCTGTCAGAAATCTGCAAGACGTAAAGCCAGTCTCGGCCGTTTACCTAAACGTTTATGACATCTTAAATGCCGACGTAGTGGTAATCAGTGCTAAAGCCCTCGAATCAATCTCGGGCTGGCTAGGTTCGGCTAAGCCTAAGGCTAAAAAGGAGACGGCCAATGTCTAAATCTGCCGCTCTTAAGCCTAAAATCAGCGAAAAAAGCTACGGGCTCGCTGAAACTGCCAATACCTACGTTTTTGCCGTAGATAAGACCGTCAACAAGCATGATTTGGCCCGCTCGGTAGCCGCTCAGTATGAGGTGACGGTTATGCGTGTACGGATTGCCGGTACGGCCGGCAAAACCCGGCGCAGTGTCCGCGGCCGCGGCCGAAACATTTTCAGAGGCCAAACCTCTCCTGTCCGCAAGGCCTACGTCACTCTTAAAGAAGGCGACAAATTGCCAATCTTCTCGGCCGTAGAGGAACCAGCTAAGCCCGACAAGGATAAAAAGTAGATATGGCTATTCGTCAGTATAAACCGGTTACCCCAGCCCAGCGCGGCATGAGCACGCAGGATTTTGATGCAATTACCGCCAAAAAGCCGCTTAAAAAGCTAACTGTGATTAAAAAAGGCGCGGTTGGCCGTAATAACCAGGGCCGGATTACGACCCGCCACCGTGGCGGCGGCGCTAGACGCTATTACCGCTTGGTTAACTTCAAGCTGTCCGGCGAGCTCTCCGGCACGATTGAGCAAATTGAGTACGACCCCAACCGCAGTGCCCGCATTGCCCGGGTTAAGGACGATCAGGGTAATTATCACTATGTCTTAGCGGCCAAGGGTATGAAGCCTGGCAGTAAGTTCAAGGTCGGCGAAGAGACGTCTATCGAACAGGGCAACCGCTTACCGCTTAAAAATATTCCATCCGGCACGCTTATCCATGCTATTGAGCTTCAGCCCGGTCGGGGCGCCCAGCTAGTCAGATCTGCTGGCGCTAGCGCTCAGTTAGTAGCTAAAGAGGAAGATTATGCCCAAGTCAGACTGCCTAGCGGCGAAGTCCGGCTGATTAATGTCAACAGCTATGCCACAATCGGCACTTTAGGTAACGAACAGCACCAAAACGTGCAGATTGGTAAGGCCGGCCGCAAGCGCCACATGGGCATTAGGCCAACTGTCCGCGGTGTGGTTATGGCCGCGGCCGATCACCCGCACGGCGGTGGTGACGGCGGCCGGCACGGCACGGCTAAAGATCCACGTACGCCCTGGGGCCAAAAGACCTTAGGCTATAAGACCCGCCGCCGCAAAGTCAGTACTAAATTTATTGTCCGCACCCGACACCAAGGAAAGAGAGGTTAAATGAGCCGTAGCCTTAAAAAAGGACCTTTTGTAGACCCGAAGCTAGCTAAGAAAGTAGCCGCACTGGGGCCGGAAGACCGCACGGTTATCCGTACCTGGGCCCGGGCTAGCACCATTGCGCCGGAGTTTGTTGGCCGGACTATCGCTGTCCATAACGGCAAGGTGCACGTGCCGGTATTTATCACTGAGAATATGGTCGGTCACAAGCTGGGCGAATTTGCGCCCACCCGTAAATTCCGCGGGCACGGCGGTAAATTAGCTAAGGCCCAGGGTGCTTAAAAGGATCAAATCATGCCAGTAACTGCTAAAAACCAGAGAGTCAGAATCGCCCCTAGAAAAGTGGCGATAGTGGCTGATTTGGTACGCGGCCGGACAGTATCCGACGCCTTGGTTATTTTAGAGCACACTCCCCGGCGCTCGGCCCGTGAGGTAGCTAATACGGTTAAAAGCGCTAAAGCCAACGCTGAGCACAACCATAGCTATAAACCCGATTCACTGATTATCACTGAAATCACCGTTATGCCTGGTCCGCGTCTTAAGCGCTGGCGGCCGGC
Organism: Saccharimonadales bacterium (SeqCode); assembly: GCA_035717985.1. Classification (GTDB taxonomy): domain Bacteria; phylum Patescibacteriota; class Saccharimonadia; order Saccharimonadales; family UBA10212; genus DASTHW01. The sequence continues at coordinate 206,628 of DASTHW010000014.1, forward strand.
GGCCCGCGGCCGGGCTCTGCGTTTCGCCCGGAAGACCAGCCACATAAGAGTTGTAGTCGACGGCGAAAAGCGAGTCGCTAAGAAAACGCCTGAAAAAACTACTGAAAAGGAGACTGCCTGATGGGCCAAAAAGTAAACCCAATTTCCATGCGTCTGCAAGTCAACAAAGACTGGCGGAGTAAGTGGTTTGTCGGTAAGCGCGAATATGCTGACTATTTAAAGCAAGATCTAGCGGCCCGCAAGCTGATTGAGCGCAAACTTGGTAGCCGGGCGGCAGTCAGCAAAGTGGATATTGAACGCTCGCCTAACCTAGTGACCGTTACTATTCAAACCGCTAAGGCTGGCGTTGTTATCGGCCGCGGCGGTTCTGGTGCTACTGAACTTAAAAATGAAATCGAAAAACTTTACGGCGTGCCGGTAAGAGTTAATATCGAGGAAATCAAGCGGCCTGAACTGCAGGCCAAACTAGTCGCCGAGAATATTGCCCACCAGCTAGAGCGTCGCATTGCCTTCCGCCGGGCTATAAAGTCATCCGCCGCCGCTACTATGCGGGCCGGCGCCAAAGGCGTGCGTATTGAAGTATCCGGCCGCCTGGGCGGTAACGAGATGAGCCGCCGCGAAAAAGAAGTCCAAGGTAGCGTGCCCCTGCAGACCCTGAGGGCCGACGTTGATTATGCCTCTGCCCGGGCACTTTACCCCGGTGCCGGCGTCATTGGTGTTAAGGTTTGGATTTATAGAGGGGAGAGTGTCTAATGTTAATGCCTTCCCGAACTAAATATCGCAAAGTCCGAAAGGGTCGCATTCATGGTGGTACGGCCACGGTCTTAACCACTATTGCTTACGGCCGCTATGGGTTAATTAGCCTCGACAGCGAGCGGATAACCAGCCGCCAGATAGAGGCCGCCCGCCAGGCCATGACCCGCTATGTTAAACGCGGCGGCCAGATATGGATTAGAGTTTTTCCGCACACGCCGGTTACCCGCAAGCCCCAAGACGTCAAAATGGGTAGCGGCAAAGGAAATCCTGAGTTTTTTGTGGCTAAAATCAAGCCCGGAACAGTGATGTTTGAGATGGACGGCGTACCGGAGGAGACCGCCCGCGAGGCCATGCGCCTAGCCGGCCACAAACTGCCGGTTAAAACTGCTTTCACCATCAAGGAGGAAGTATGAAACTAGCCGATATCCGTAAAATGTCCACTGCCGAACTGACGTCGGAGAGCAATAAACTGCGGGATGAAATCGTTGAACTGCGCCGACGGTTATATAGCGGCGAAGTCCAGAATGTCCGACTTTTGCGCCACAAGCGCAAGGATTTGGCCCGTGTTTTAACAGTGCTAGGTGAGCAATTGTCTAGGGAGAAAATATAATGAAGACTATTACCGGCCGAGTGACTAGCGACAAAGGCGATAAGACCATCGTCATTACCTTTACAGAGCGCAAGACGCATCCGGTCTATAAGAAACAGTATAGCGTCAACACCAAGTTTATGGCTCATGACGAGAAAAATGAAGCCAAAGTTGGCGATACCGTGATGATTGCTGAAAGTCGGCCGTACAGCGCCCGTAAGCGGTTCGTACTGGCAAAAATTGTAGAGCGCGGCGGCGTGCATTTTGAAGAGACCGATGCCACGGCTGATATCCCCCAGGAAGAACCAGCGCCAGAAGTTAAAGAGCCAAAGGCTAAGAAACCCACCCCCGCCAAAAAGGCTAAGACCGATAAACCGGCCAAGGAAGACGAGCAATGATTCAACAGGAAAGCCGATTAATTGCCACAGATAACAGCGGTGCCCGCCAACTGCTTTGTATTAGAGTACTGGGCGGTTCCGGCCGGCGTTATGCCCGGGTGGGAGACATTATCGTAGCTAGCGTCAAAACAGCTAATCCAGCCGGCGGCGTAAAGCGTAAAAGTATTGTTAAGGCAGTGGTGGTGCGCACCCGTAATCCTATACGCCGCTCAGATGGCTCGTCTATCAAATTCGACGATAATGCCGCCGTCCTGCTGGCAGAAGATAATAAATCGCCGCGCGGTACGCGTATTTTTGGGCCAGTGCCCAGAGAACTGCGTGAAAAGGGCTATAGCCGCATAATTTCACTTGCTCCGGAGGTTCTATAAATGAATCAGCCAGTTTACAAAATTAGGCTCAAAAAGGGCGACACCGTTATGGTCCGCTCTGGCAAATATAAAGGTAAAACCGGCAAAATTTTGGCGGTTCACCCTAGCCTAAACAAAGTTACAGTTGAAGGCATTAATGTGGTCAAGCGCCACCTTAAGCCAACGCAAACTCGCCCGCAGGGTGGCATTAAAGAGCTGACTAAGCCAATTTGGGTCAGCAAAGTCGGGCTTTTAGACAATTCGGCCAAGAAGCCGTCGCGCGTTGGCTTTAAATTTGACGCCAAAGGCAATAAGACAAGAGTTCTTAAAACTTCCGGCAAGGAGGTCAAGTAAAATGGCTAACACTACCGCTGAAAAGAAAGCTAAATCGATGTACCAGCCCCGGCTAAAACAGCTCTACCGAGAGAAAATTACCAAAGAACTGCTTAGTGAGTTAAAACTTGACAATATTAATGAAGTGCCAAAGCTGGAAAAGATTGTCTTGAACGTGGGGCTGGGACGGGCCAAAGATGAAAAGCGCCTGCTGGATGTGGCCAGCAATACGCTACGAAAAATTACCGGCCAGCAGCCAATTCCGACAGTCGCTAAGAAGTCTATTGCCAGTTTTAAGCTGAGAGAAGGCAGTAATATAGGCCTAAAGCTGACACTACGCGGCGACCGTATGTATGAGTTTGCCGACCGGCTGATTAACATTGTTCTGCCGCGCCTGCGCGACTTTCACGGAGTCAGCGCTAAAGCCTTTGATAAATACGGTAATTATTCGCTGGGCTTCACTGACCAATCAGTTTTCCCGGAGCTAAGCTATGAAGACACAGCCACAAGCCACGGCCTGCAGGTAGTGCTAGTGATGAGAGTAAAAAAACCTGAGCATGCTAGGCCGCTGTTAGAGAAACTTGGCATGCCGTTTCAGAAAGGAGAAAGATAGTGGCTAAAAAATCCATTTTGGCTAGAGACGCTAAACGTCAAAAGATGATCGCTAAATACGCCGCCAAGCGGGCAGAGCTTAAGGCCGCCGGCGACCTTGAGGGCCTGGCCATGTTACCGCCTAATTCCAGCCCCACCAGGCTAACCAACCGGTGTGTTGAGACCGGCCGAAGCCGCGGTTATATGCGCCAGTTTGGCTTGTCGCGCATATCATTTCGCGAGCATGCCTCCAAGGGTGAGATCCCAGGTGTAACTAAGAGTAGTTGGTAAGAATATGAAAAGAACAGTAACCATAGCTTCAGACCCCATAGCCGATATGCTGACCCGTATCCGCAATGCTATTTTAGTCGGCAAGACCGAAGTCAGCCTGCCTTATTCTGATTTGAAAAATCGAGTAGCTAAGGTGCTGGTGGACAGCGGCTTTTTGACTGGAGTCAAAGAAACTAAGGGTGATGATGGACGCAAGGCCCTTTTGGTATCTATCAATCCTGAGGGCACTAACTCAACCATCACCGAGATTGCCCGCTTAAGTAGCCCGGGCCGCCGGCTGTACGTTAAAAGCGGTCAAATTCCATCAGTAAAGCGGGGCCGCGGTATAGTGGTCATTTCTACCTCAGCCGGTATAATGACTGGCGAGCAGGCCAAGGCTAAGCGCCTGGGCGGTGAACTAATCTGTAAGGTGTACTAATGAGCAGAGTTGGAAAACAACCTATTAACCTGCCTAGCGGCGTCACGGTGACAGCCGATGATGATTTTATTACCGTTAACGGCTCCAAGGGTAGTCTAAAGCAGTTCACTATGCCGGGCGTAAAAGTAGCCGTAGAGGCCGACAAGGTTACAGTGAGCCGAGACGATGATGAGGCCATAAACCGGGCTCGGCACGGCCTTATGCGCTCGCTAGTCAATAATATGGTTACCGGCGTCAGCCAGGGTTTTGAGAAAAAGCTAGAGATTAACGGTGTTGGTTTTCGGGCTCAGGTGCAGGGCAATAATCTAAAGTTAAACCTCGGTTTTTCGCATGATGTTAATTATCAGGTGCCAGAAGGCGTACAAGTATCCGTAGAGCAGAATGTAATTACGGTTAGTGGTATTGATAAGCAAAAGGTTGGCCAAGTAGCCGCCGAAATCAGATCGCTAAAGAAGCCAGAGCCCTATAAAGGCAAAGGCATCAAGTACGCTGATGAGCGGATTATCAGAAAAAGCGGTAAAAGCGGTAAGGAATAAAGATGGAAGGTCTTAAAGCGAAGAAAGTTAAAGCTAACAGGCGGGCGCTTAGGGTTAGAGCCCGGACGCACGGAACTTCCGGTCGGCCCAGATTGAGCGTGCACGTCAGCAATACCCATGTAACAGCCCAGATTATTGATGACGAGAAAGCTAAAACATTGGCTTACGCTACAACTGTTGGTCAAAAAGTCAGCGGCAATATGACTGACAAGGCTGTTTGGGTGGGCGAGGCAATTGCCAAAAAAGCCCGCAATGCCAAAGTTAGGCGAGTGGTTTTTGACCGCGGAGAGCGCAAGTACCACGGACGCCTGAAAGCACTAGCGGACTCAGCTAGAAAGGCAGGATTGGAGTTTTAATGGAACGATCAGCAGTTAGATCAAGAGGCGGTCAGCCGCGGATTGAAGAAGAGAAGCAGTTTGACGAGCGCGTAGTTTACGTCAACCGTGTAGCTAGGGTAGTTAAGGGCGGTCGCCGGTTCCGTTTTCAAGCCCTGGTGATTTTAGGCGATCATAAGGGCCAGGTGGGTATCGGTGTAAGCAAGGGTGCGGACGTCTCGGCGGCCGTATCTAAGGCGACCGATACAGCCAAGAAGCATTTAATAAAGGTGCCATTATATAAGGGAACCCTAACGCACGAGGTAGAAGGCAAAGTTGGCGGTGCTAAGATTTTAATCCTGCCGGCGGCGCCGGGTACCGGTATTATTGCCGGCGGCGTTATCCGCACAGTGCTTGAAGTGGCTGGCATTGAAAATGCTCTTAGTAAGTCGCTAGGCTCATCTAACAGGGTGAACACGGCTTATGCCGCGGTGACCGCCCTCGCCTCTATGGAACCATCAAAAAAATGGGTAACAAACCGTAAAAGCTCGGAGGCTAAAAAATGAAGTTTAATGAGTTAACAGTTAGCAGAGCCAAAAAAGCCAAGCGAGTCGGCCGTGGTATTAGCGCCGGGCAGGGCAAAACTGCCGGCCGCGGCACCAAGGGTCAAGGTTCGCGTAAAAGCCCGCTAAAGCAAGGCTTTTCCGGCGGCCAGACGCCTCTAGTTATGCAGTTACCGAAACTACGAGGCTTTAAGAGCAAACACACCCCCGCCGAGAATGTTTACACTGGCCAGTTGAATGATTTAAAACAGCCAGCCATCGACAGCGCAGTGCTGGCTCGCGAAGGCTTAATCTCCAGCCCTCACGTCAATGTCAAATTGATAACCAAAGGCGAGCTTAAGGCTAAAAAAATTGTTAGGCTGGAGGGTGCCAGCGCCAGCGCCATTGAGGCTATCATTAAGGCCGGCGGCAGTTTTGAGCCGGTACCGCGCCTTGCCCGCCCCGCCAAAAAAGATAAATAAAGTCGCCGCCGGCAAGTGTGCTAGAGAGCCGGATTTTCTGTATAATAGTCCCAGCGAATGTTTGAACTAAAGAGGGAAAAAGAGCAGGGCCGGTTCGCCTATGGCGAAAGCGAATTTATTTCGCTAGGCTCGATGAGGAAAAACCGCAGGTTTGTCCTCATAAGGCGATAGCCGCATGAACTGGGGCATTATTCTAAAATCGCTTGGTCACAGCGAGATGCGAAAGCGCATCTTAGCAGTGCTTGGCATGCTGTTAGTTTTCCGCATTTTAGCCCACGTACCGGTTCCCTTAAGTGACCCGCACACCCTAAAACAGGTCTTAAACAACCTGTTTACCCAGACTAACTCCAGTAATTTATTCGGATTTTTAAACGTTATTTCCGGCGGGGCGCTAGCTAATTTTTCTATCATGCTGGTGGGGCTGGGGCCATACATCAATGCCTCCATCATTATGCAGCTTTTGACCAAGGCTATCCCTAAGTTGGAAGCCTTAAACAAAGAGGGTGAATTTGGCCGTAAGAAAATCAACCAGTACACCCGCATGTTGACACTGCCGCTATCTATCATCCAGGCCGTTGGTACCATTTATCTAATCCGCCAGGAGGCTCAAAGTATTGGCGGTATCGGCGACATTACAGCCCATACTTCGATTTTGCAGTGGGTCTTGATGATATTGGCTCTCTCCGGCGGCTCAATGGTGCTGATGTGGCTGGGCGAGCTAATCACCGAGCGCTCTATTGGTAACGGCATTAGCCTACTAATTACAGTTGGCATAGTCGGCCGCCTGCCTACCTTTTTTAGTGAACTATGGTCTGGCGCCCGCTGGAGCGCGGCCTCTGGTACGGCGGCAGACAGGTTAACCATCTTTGGCCGCCACTACAGCCAGCACGGTCTGATAATTTTTGGCATCGTCATTCTAGCCGTTATTTTTGTGACGTGGGCGGTGGTAAAACTTAATGAAGCTTCCAGACGTTTGACTGTTAATTATGCCAAACGGGTTCAGGGGAACCGAACCTACGGCGGAGTAACTACCACCCTGCCGGTGAAACTGATAACGGCGGGTGTTATCCCTATCATCTTTGCCGTAGCCTTTTTAGCAGTGCCTAGTTTTGCTGGCCAGCTGTTTACCCATGGCCAAGGCGTCAGCCTGATTCACCCAAATACTCGCTGGGAACACATTGGCGTAACCTTATCTAGTCTCTTTCAAAATCCCAGCCAAGCCACTTTTGCTCTCGGCGGCTGGAAGCCCTGGGTATACCCAATCACCTATTTCTTCTTAGTGTTTGTCTTTACCTACTTCTACACCAGCGTGACCTTCAATTCGAAAGAGATTGCCGAAAACCTGCAAAAGCAAGGCGGCTTTATTGCCGATGTGCGCTCCGGCAAACAAACTGAGCGATATTTATCAAAAGTAGTAAACCGGCTGACGTTGTTCGGCGCGACAGCCTTGGGATTACTGGCTATTTTGCCGATTATCGCCCAGGTTTACATCAACCAAAATATCGCTATTGGCGGCACCAGTATTTTAATCCTGGTAGCCGTATCGCTGGAAACTCTGCGTCAGGTTGAATCTAGGGCCCTGATGATAACCTATGATCAATATGAAGCGCCGGATTACTTTTACGAGGCCCCGGGTCCAGAGGGCGCGCCGTCCAGCCGCGTAGCCGTTTTATCGCGCCTAAAGCCGCGCGTCAGCCCGCGCCTCGCCCTCCCCAGACGCAAAAACCCTAAACTTTGAATCGCTTGAGCTAGCCGGCGGAGCACTATTTAGATTGCTATTTTTAGATTTATAATGATTGAAGGATGCGGAGTGAAACTGCCGTTAACCTGAAGCCTTTCTATGCTGGAGCCAATAGGAAACTTTCAGTTGCCCTAAAGTTAATCGCCCTGCCACTGTTAATTATCGGCGGCGTTCTTATCGCTTTAAATCAATCTCTGAACGCGCAGGCTATATTTTTTAGCAGTGGTTTTATTTTATTTATGATCGGCTGGGGCATCGGCTTTTTTTCGTCAGAAAAAGCATCCGACAAAGCTCTTGTTAAGTTTCTTAAGCTCAACGGATTTAAGGCAATTAAAACTCTTTCAGAAGACAGTGTGCCTCCTTCTATCTGGGAAAAGTCGGCTATCTTTAAATTTAGTTACTGCTTTAGCGGTAAGTTGGACGGGTACGACTTTGTTGGCGCAAATATCACCGGCAAATATATGCACTGGGTTGCTCCCCGGACCGCTGTGCTGGGCGGGCCCATGCTAAGGATAAAATTAAATCACAGCTGGCCTAGAATTGATTTCACGCGCCCGGGCAATCTTTTTTTGCAATTCGCTAAGTCGAGTCGCGTGGCTGAAAAAGATATGACTAAGGTGAGCCTTGAAGGCGACTTTAGCGATAAATTCTCGGTAGAAGTCCATAAAGGCAACGAACTGGAGGCAGAGGAATTGTTTACTCCAAATTTTATGGCTAAGATTGAAGATTTTGGAAAATTTGCTGATTTTACGGTAGTGGGTAATCAATTATTTATCATGACCAGCGGTAGCTACTATGACAAACGTAACCTTAACACTCTTTTTGGGTCTGCCAGCCTACTTATTGCTCAATTAGAAAAATAATTTAACTCTTTACAACTCCTTAGCACATCTGATAAAATTACCTAGTTATATTTTATGGCAGTTGAAAAAGAAGTAATTGAACTCACCGGAACGGTGGTAGAAGCCCTTCCGGGCACTCAGTTCAAGGTAGAGCTTGAAAACGGCCATCAAATCATAGCTCATGTCGCCGGCCGGATGCGCAAACATTACATCCGTTTAGTGCCGGGTGACCGCGTTAAGGTAGAATTGACACCTTACGATCTGACGAAGGGTCGGATAACTTACCGCGAAGGGTAATAAATTAAGTAAGCAGTGTGTCTTACCGGCTGAGGCTTGTAGGATCCGCACGTCCATCAGAAAGGTTTTTGATAAGGATGAAAGTGCGTGCCAGTGTTAAAAAAATTAGTCCAGATGATAAGATTGTCCGCCGTAAGGGGCGGGTTTACGTTATCAACAAAATGAAACCTAAGCACAAGCAGAGGCAAGGTTAAGAGAGTGGCCAGAATTTCAGGTGTAACTATTCCGGATAATAAGCAGGTAGCTTATTCGCTGACCTATGTTTACGGTATTGGCCCCAAAACCAGCCGCGAGATACTGGCTAAGGCCAAGATTGACGAATCTGTGCGGGTAAAAAACCTCACTGATACCGAGATTTCTAAAATTCAAGATGTTATTACGGCTGATTACATTATCGAGGGTGAGCTTCAGCGAGTTGTTACCGGTAATATCAAACGCCTGCGTGATATCAAGGCTTACCGAGGCATACGCCACCAAGCCAACTTGCCGGTTCGCGGCCAGCGGACTAAGACCAATGCCCGGACCCGCCGCGGTAAAAAAGTTACCGTTAGCGGCACGGCTAAGAAAGCCCCAAGTAAGACTTAAGAGGTTTTATGGCTGAAGAGACCACCAAAGAAAAAGTAGACCAAGAAGTGCCGGTAACCACACCCGCACAAGCTTCTAATGAAGTTTCGGCAGGCAAGCAGGCTAATGAACAGCCGGAGGCAGACGAGGCTAAAGCCGCGCCAACCCGCCGTCGAAAAGCTAAGCGCACGGTGGCGCAGGGCGCCATCCACGTGCTGGCCTCTTTTAATAACACTATTATCACTGTCACTGACGAGAAGGGTAACACCTTGACTACTGCCAGCGCCGGTAGTTCCGGCTTCCGGGGTTCTAAAAAAGGTACCGCCTACGCCGCTCAGGTGGCCGCCGAGAAAGCCATTAGCAGTGCTAAGCAAAATTACGGCTTGTCAAAGGCCGATGTAATGGTCAAGGGTGTCGGCTTGGGCCGCGATGCCGCTGTGCGCACACTGATGACTCAGCGGATCGGTATAGAATCCATCAAAGATATAACTACTATCCCTCACGGCGGAGTACGGCCTAGAAAGCCTAAGAGGAACTAAAGATGGCCAGAGATACCAGAAGTATTGTTAAGATGAGCCGGCGTGAAGGCTACGCCTTGCATCCTAAAGCCCATAAAGCTCTCATGAAGCGCAGTGGGCCGCCTGGCCAAACCAGCGCCATGGCTATGCGCTCTAAATCCAGCCAGTATTCCATTCAACTTCGCGAAAAGCAGAAGGTTAAGCGCCTTTACGGCCTGCTGGAGCGCCAATTTGCCAAGCTGATGAAAGAAGCTAGTCAGACCCGCGGCCAATCCGGCGCTACGCTTTTGCAGTTTTTAGAGAGGCGCCTAGATAACGTTATTTATAGAGCCGGTTTTGCTGTCAGCCGCCGGGCCGCTCGCCAGCTGGTGACTCACGGCCATTTTATGCTAAATGACCGCCGGGTAGATGTGCCCTCAATCCGTGTACAAGCCGGTGATGAAATAGTTGTTAGAGATAGGTCTAAGAAGACTGATTATTTCAAGCGGCTGGATGACACCAGCCCAGCGCCTTCAGCCACCCCGGCTTGGCTAAAGGTGAGCCGTAAACAAGTCAGCGTTAAAGTTTCCGGCCTACCGGCCCGAGACGATGCCGAACCGGACATCCGTGAGCAATTAATAGTTGAGTATTACTCGAGGTAAGGAGACGAGAAGAAAGCCATGAATAACAAACTAATCCACACACCCGCTTTATCGAAAGTTACAGACCACAACCCCACCAGTGCGACTTTTGTAATCGAGCCCCTGCATCCTGGCTACGGCATGACGCTAGGCAATAGCCTGCGCCGCGTACTCTTGTCCTCGATTGCCGGTGCCGCTGTGACCGGCTTTCGCGTCAACGGCGTCAGCCATGAGTTCACCACGGTTAAAGGTATTAAAGAAGATGTCGTAGCTATCATGCTGAATATCAAAGGCATCCGCTTTAAAGTCTATAGCGACGAGCCGCAAACCCTAACCATCAGCAAAAAAGGCAAAGGTGTTGTCCGCGCTAAGGATATCCAGGTTAATGCCAGCGTCGAGATAGTTAATCCCGATCATATAATCGCCAATGTTGACGACGACAAGGTCAGCCTAAACATGGAGCTGGTTATTGAGACCGGCCGCGGCTATCACGCCTTAGATGAGCAGGGCTCTAACCGTAAAATCAGCGACATGATAATGCTGGACGCCCTATTTACGCCGGTTCTGCGGGTACGCTACAAAGTAGAAAACACCCGCGTCGGCCAAATGACCGATCTTGACCGTCTGCTAATCACAGTTGATACTGACGGCTCAATCACACCGCGCGACGCCTTTGAAGAGGCCGCCGCCATCCTGGTTAACCAATATACCGCCCTAGCCGGTCAGACCACAGTTGAATCGGGCTCGCCGCTAGGCGAAGAGAACGAGGCTAGTGAAGAAGGCGAGGAACCGGCTGAACTGATGACCTCTATTGAAGATTTGAATTTAAGTGCCCGGACGACTAACGCCCTAGTCAATAACGACATTCACACTATCCGCGACCTGCTGAGCCTGTCTGAGGCCGAACTACGAGATCTCAAAGGCTTCGGTAGCAAGGCCTTAGATGAAGTCAAAGAAAAAATGGCGGAGCTGGAGCTTTAAAAATGACCGGGTCATTTTATTTACCAGTTTACATTTCGCATTTCTCAATGAGAAATGAAATTTGTGAATTGAAAAATAATGCGACCGAAGGAAGCGTTTAATGCATCGCCACGGGTACAAAGGCCGTAAATTTGGCCGCGAGACAGATCAGCGCCGGGCTCTAATAAAGGGGCTGGCTGATTCGCTGGTGCTGGAAGAGTCCATCAAAACTACCCTGCCTAAAGCTAAAGAACTTAGCTCTTACCTAGAAAAGTTGATTACCAAAGCCAAAAAAGGTGATCTGCATAACCGCCGCCAAGTTATTAGCGGCTTGCAAACTGTCGAGGCCGCTCACAAGCTGGTTGATGATATCGCCCCAAAGCTAGCCGGCCGCAATAGCGGCCATCTACGAATCGTTAGAGAAGATTTACGCCGCGGCGACGGCGCTCAAATGGCCAGAATCAGCTTTGTTGATGACTTAAAGGCTAAGCCAAAAGCCAGCCAGCCCAAAGAAGCCAAAAAACCGGCTAAAGCCGAGGCTAAACCTGCCAAGAAACCGGCGACTAAAGTTAAGCCTGCCGCCAAAAAGGATAAGAAATAATGAGTACTCCTAGCTTGAAAAAGTCTGAGATCAGTCGGAACTGGTACGTTTTGGACGCCTCTGAGACTTCAGCCGGCCGCCTGGCGGTAAAAGTTGCTGGACTTTTAATGGGCAAAGGCAAGCCGTCTTACACTCCGCATATGGATAACGGTGACCATGTAGTCATCATCAATGCTGATAAAGCTGTTTTTACCGGCAATAAGGCCGAGAAGAAGGTCTATTACCGCCACAGCGGTTACCCTGGCGGTATTTATAAGCGTACACTGGCTGAGAGTATGGAAAAGGATTCCGCCAAGGTGATAGCACATGCTGTCCGCGGCATGTTACCGGTAAATAAACTGCGCGATGGCCGGTTAAAGAGACTGCATATTTACGGCGGTCCAGCCCATTCCCATGCTGGCCAAAATCCAACGGTTGTGTCACTAAAGAAAGGTAAAGCTTAAAATGGCGGCTAATAATTACTACTACGCTCTTGGCCGGCGCAAGCGGGCTACTGCCCAGGTGCGTCTTTATGCCAAAAAGGGTGACTTTAAGGTTAATGAAAAAGAGGCTTTAGCCTATTTTGACGGTAGCAAGCACCTGCAAAACGAGCTGATGAAGCCGTTTACGGCTCTTGAACTAGATCCGGCCGATTACACTATCAGTGCCCGCGTAGCCGGCGGCGGCCACGCCAGCCAGATTGACGCTATCCGTTTAGCGGTAGCTAAAGCTCTAGTCAGTCTAAATGAAGATTACCGCGGCAGTTTGCGCAGAGCAGAACTACTTGGCCGCGATCCACGCGAAAAAGAGCGAAAAAAGTTTGGCTTCCGCTCGGCCCGCAAAAAGCGACAGTTCACCAAGCGCTAGCTGTTGTCTCGCCGATAATATAAGTCTGAAACTTCCTGAACTTCTTGAATGGCTCCGTCTAACTGCCATTCGCGAAATTTAGCGACTCCTGCTAACACTGATTTAATTATTGGCATTTTAGTGTTATCACGGCGCCGGACCGCCCTCTCGGCGATTTCTTCAGCACGATAATAAGCGGCATTCGCCTTTTCTCGCAGAGAACCACAATATTCGTCCACGGTTTCACTCATTAACCTTATTATTTATCGATTTTTAGAAAATGCAATAACCAAACTGAATAAGATGTTGTAGCGTCCAGCTAAATAAACTAAACCGTCAATAATTAGGCTATAATCAAGGTAATGAATAAAGATGTGATATTGACCGGAATCCGGGCCAATAATGACCTTCATATTGGCAATTATTTTGGGGCGCTTCTGCCCATTATCGATATGGCTAAAAGCCGCGCCAGCGAGTACGAAATAAATCTTTTCGTACCGGATTTGCATAGCTTTACGACACCGATCGACCATAGCCAGCTTCAAGCTCAGATCATGAATAATCTGCGGATTTTCGTGGCCGCCGGATTGCCGCTGGATAATGACTCGATCCATATCTACCGCCAGAGCTATATTCCAGCACACTCCGAAATGACTTGGATATTAGACTGCTTCACCGGCTTTGGTGAAATGGGCCGTATGACGCAGTTCAAAGATCGAATGCAAAAGTATGCGCCAAATGTATTGAATGCCATAGATAGCAATCTCCCGTATATTCGCAATACACGGTTTAATGTCGGGCTATTCAATTATCCGGTCCTAATGGCCAGCGATATTCTTCTTTATGGCGCTAAATATGTGCCGGTTGGTGATGACCAATCGCAACATCTGGAGTTTACCCGCGATATTGCTGAGCGCATGAATAACCAATTTGGTGATCTATTCGTGGTGCCGGAGTCGGTCGCCAAACAACACGAATTTTTCGGTAAAGACCAAGGTCTGCGCATTAAAGACCTTGTAGAACCTACTAAAAAGATGAGTAAAAGTGACGAATCGGGCCGCGGGATTATCTTTCTAGGCGATAGCCCAGATGATGCCGCCAAAAAGATCATGAGCGCCACCACCGACAGCGAACCCGTAGTCGGCAGTCCAGACATGAAAGACCGCCCGGGCCCAGCTAACTTACTGCAGATATTAAAACTGCTTAAACCAGATGCGCCCGACGTCAGCCAGATGAACTATAAACAGTTTAAGGAATTGACAGCTGGAGCCGTAAGCGACTTTCTAACTGATTTTCACACCAAACTAGCAGGCGTTGACGAGCAGGCAATTTTAAATAAACTTTCTTCTGACGAAAAGCTGATGAATGAAAAAGCTGACGAGACGCTGATAAAAGTCCAAAAGGCAGTGGGCCTCCGCCCGTGAAAAAGGTTCCTTTCTATGCTAATCACGAGGACGATATGCACTGCGCCATGTCTGCCTACGCTATGATTATTGACTATTTTCTAGGCAAGAAACTTAGCTGGAGTGAGCTGGAGGAGTTAAGCGGCTACCAGCCAGGTAAAGCCGCTTGGACCGTGCAGGCTTTGCCGAAGCTCGCCAGCATGGGGCTCGATATCAGGATGATAGAGCCATTTGATTATCCGAAATTTCTTAAGCAAGGCCAACCCTATCTAAAAACTCTGTATAGTGACGAAGAGATTGCCTGGTATCAAAAAAACTCTAATATCGCCCAGATGAAGCACTTTATCCCTGATTTTTTGGCAAAAATTAAATATAAATGCCGGCGGGCCAACTTAAAAGATATAGACGATATGCTAAAAGACGGCCGCTTGATTTTTGTCACGGTTAACTCCAAGACTCTGAATGATAAAGACGGCTTTATCTCACACGCCGTAGTCATATTTGATAAAGATGGTGACAATTACATTCTGCATGATCCCGGCCTACCGCCGCGCGCCAATCGTAAAGTTAGCGCCGCGAAATTATTTAAGGCCATGGGTGGAGCCGAAAACACAGCTGAAATTACCGGATTTAAACTAGCGGCAGGATGAAGGAGTTTATAGCCTCAAATCACAATAAGGGAGTTAGGGTGGATGTGTTCTTGGCGGACAATTACCCCCAGTTTAGCCGCTCAGCGCTGTCTGGACTTTTCGATAAACGTATGGTGAGCGTAGACGGCGAATTAGTCCGGGCCGGCTATAAATTAAAGGGCAGCGAGACCGTAAAGGTGGATGAAAGCCTGCTAAGGAATGTACCTGGTCCGCTAGAACTGCCAATATTGTATGAAGACGGCAGTGTGTTAGTCATTGATAAGCCGGAAGGTGTTTTAACGCACGCCAAAGGCGCCTTGAATACGGAGTCAACCGTCGCCAGCTTTATTAAGCCGGCCCTTAGCGATAATCAGCTGACTGGCAACCGGGCAGGTATCGTCCATCGTCTAGACCGCGGCACCTCTGGCGTAATAATTACCGCTAAAACTAAACTGGCGCTGTCTAAGCTACAGAAGCAGTTTTCGACGCGAAAGGTTAAAAAGACCTATCTTGCCATCGTGGAAGGCATTATAGACCCGCCAGAAGCTGTTATTGACGCGCCTGTCGGCCGGCACCCTAAGCGACCCCAGACCTTTAGGGTGGATAGTCTAGGCAAAACTGCCATAACCGAGTATCGGCTTATAAAAACTTTTAAAAAGGATGGGCAGAACTATAGTTTAATTGAGCTAAAACCTAAAACCGGCCGGACCCACCAGATAAGAGTGCACATGGCCTACATCGGGCATCCCATAGTTGGCGATCCGGTTTACGGCCAACCAGCTGAGCATATTTATCTGCATGCCCAAAAGCTAGAGATAACCCTTCCGAGTTCCGAGCGAAAAACCTTTTCGGCTGATTTACCGGCCTATTTTAAGGAGTTCGTCAATGGATAGTGCGGGAGTAGCCGTAAATCCAAAGACAGTCCAGGCGCTAGAAGAATACCTGAACGCACCATCACAGGTGCTGGCTATCATCGGCCCGCCTGCTAGCGGCAAGCTGGAGCTGGCTCAGCGAGCGTCTGCAAAACTGCTAGACTTAGACAATCAAAAACTGGCAAACTATCCCTATTTTTTCAAAATAACTACCCAAGACGGCCAGCGGGACATCTCTATCGATAGCGTTAGACTCATTATTAAGGAGCTTAAAAGCAAAGTGCCCGGTGAAAGCCCGATAAGAAGGATTGTGTTAATAGAGTCCGCCTATAGGCTAAGCCAAGAGGCTCAAAATGCTCTTCTAAAGACCCTGGAACAGCCGAATCCCGAGACGGTGTTTGTGCTAACTCTAAATTCCCCCGCCGGCATTTTGCCAACAGTATTATCCAGGGCTCAAAAACTAACGGTCTATCCAATCTCACTGATGCAAGCCAAAAAACATTACTCTAGTTTTTCTCCCGCTGAAGTTGAACAAGCCTGGCTAATAAGCGAAGGCTTAGCCGGCGAGCTTCATAGCCTGCTAACCGGCCCCGATACGTCTATTAAAGACAGCTTAGCTCTCGCTAAAACATTCCTATCTCAAGACAGCTACCACAGGCTGTTGTCTCTTGATAGTTTGAGTAAAACTAGGCAATCAGCCAATGAGTTTCTGACTGCCCTTGCCAAGCTTCTAAAAACTCTTCATCACGCCAACATTAAAAAAGATAACAGGAAACTATCCGCTAGAATTCTGACTAGCCGAAAGCTAACCGCCCAAACCACCGAGGCAATTAACGCTAGCGCTGGTACCAAGCTGGCACTACTCAACCTGATTACTAATCTGCCCCTATAATTTGGTATAATTAAGGTGTATGTACTCAATAGTGGTGCTGATATTTTTCGGCTGGCTGATATACCGGCACGCCAAAATCAGCGAGCACGAAATGGTGGTAATCCCCCGGCGCATAGGCGACCGGCTGACTAAACTTTGGGAAATTGCCCATCACAGCATGAGGGAAAACCGGCTTCTTAGGGCCGAAAAAGCGCTACTAACCATTCTTAAGGTGGATGAAAAGAACGCCGCCGCCTATAACCGGCTAGGTATTCTCTATGCCAAGCAAAGAGAATATAAAGACGCCATTGACTGTTTTGAAATTGCCAGCTCTATTGAGCCCAGTGCCTCGGCCCTGCACAATCTTGGCTTGATTTATTACGAGACGGAAAATTATGAAAAGGCCGCTACAGCTTTTGAGCAAGCTCTAAAACTGGAAGCCGGTCTGGCCGCCCGCCATGTGGCCTACGCCAAAGTCCAAGAAAAACTGGGTAACGATAAACTTCTGCTCCAGGAACTAGATAAGGCGGCCGAGCTGGAGCCTAACCCTGAAACCTATAAACTGCTAGCCAACGCCTACGAGTCGCGCGGTATGGAAGACGAAGCTAAAGATATTCGCAAAAAATTAGATAAGCTAGTTCTGCCGGCCGGCAAGCCTAAGCGGATTCTGCGCCCCCGCCGCGTTGTCATATAATAATTAATGTCTGGGTAGAGTTCTGGTTATTCTACCCCTGTTTTGTTAAACTGGCTAAGGAGTTTTTAAGCCACCTTAGCTCAGCTGGTAGAGCAACGGTTTTGTAAACCGTGGGTCGTCGGTTCAAATCCGACAGGTGGCTCCATTTTGCTGGGGTAGTGAAGCGGTCAAACACGACTGACTGTAAATCAGTTGGCATTCGCCTTCGGGGGTTCGAATCCCTCCCCCAGCACCACACAGCATCTACTTTCAGCCAACCTTGAAAAATGCGCGATCTAGTGGCGCATTTTTAGTTTGGTCTAGCACTGCCACTATCTTTCCGTTTTGCGATTCCTCTCGCAAAACGGTTAGAATATTTACAGCGCATGTTAGATAAGCTCAAACAGTTAATAGATCAATCTGAGCGGGTTTTAATAACCTCGCATATATCGCCGGACCCGGATGCTGTTTGCTCGTCGCTCCTGCTGGCTCAGACGCTAAAGCTTAACTATAGGGATAAGACTATCAAGCTGGTTTTAGAAGAACTCCCAAACAAGGACCTGGCGTTTTTAGACGGGTACGTAGACATAGAATTCTCAAACCTAGCGGACGCCATAGAGCGTTATAAACCAGATCTATCTATCATTGTTGACGCTAACCGTTGGGATAGGGTTTCTAGAAATGACGGCGGCAAGGTAGCAGACTATATAAAAGCTAATTCGGTAGCAACGGCCATTATTGATCATCATGAGCCGATGGACAAAGATGATGCTGATGTTTATATAAATAGCGGCTTGCCGGCCTCAGTCCAAGAGGTATATGAGATATGCTTTAAAAATTGGGGTCTGCAAAAGTCCGAAGGCTGGGCTGAGACTGCCATGCTGGGACTAATGACTGATACATATCGCTTTAAATATAAAAATCCTCACTACCGTGAAACATTTGCAATGGCGGCAGACTTGATCGAGGCCGGCGCTGATATTGAACAGCTTGATAATCGGCTAGAACACCGAGAGCCGGGCGAGTTAAAAATCTTTGCCGAACTTGCTAACAATTTTACGGTTGGGGAGGGCTATAATTACAGCTTTGTCAGCGACACATTTGCCGAGCAGTGGCGGCCGGCCGATAAGCAGAATGATTTTAAATCGGCCTGTGAGCTGTTTACTAATCAATTTTTGAGGAGTACTGGTAGTAATAAGTGGGGCTTTTTACTGCGGCCCGAGCTGGAAGGGCCAGCGGGCCAATACAGCGTGTCATTTCGGGCTGAGTCGGGAGCTAAAGATGTCTCGGCTATTGCTCGAACACTGGGCGGCGGCGGTCACCAACCAGCGGCTGGTGCCAAGTTTTCAGCCGAATCCCTTCAAAAAGCGCTAGAAGCCATCAAGCAGGCTATAGAGAACACTGGTAGCGTTTGATAAAATATTGTCTGTGTTCATAAACCTTGCAAACCAAGCCATAGCTGTTTGCGAGGTAGAGGAGGGGCCAAGCTCTAAGTCCCAGTTTTTAGTGTAAGCAAAACGGAGACAGGAGCGCAGGTTTCGACGAGCCGTGATAGCTCAGTGGTAGAGCACCTCCATGGTAAGGAGGGGGTCCCGGGTTCAAGTCCCGGTCACGGCTCCACGTCCCACAAAGAACAAGTTCTTCGTGGGGGACCGGCTGGAGATGGTTGTATTATCAATCTGTATCTGTTAAAGTATCTTTCGAAGGTTATTTTTTTATGGCTAAAAAAAGCGAGAAGCGCAAAATTATCGGACTTACCTGCGAGGCCTGCGGCCAGCGCCATTATTACACGACCAAAAATACTATGAATACCCCCGATAAAGTGGAACTAAAAAAGTATTGCCCGGTCAAACGGACGATTGCTAAGCAATCTGAAACAAAGAAGAACCTAGGCCGAAACGTAGCGCCTAAGCGCCGTTAATTTGGATTTTCGCTCAGCATTAGAGCCGTCTCAACGAAAGTTGAATGGCTCCAGACTAATGGATCCACACTAACCGGCACGCCACTTTCCGGATCAACTTGTTCGGACAGCATGCCTGACGGCCCAGCCCGCTGGCAAACCCAGTCCATTATCGCCCGCGCCTTATCGGCTTGACCTGCCTTTATGTAGTACTGTGCCATCCAAAGCGTAGTGATAATCCAAGGGTTGCCTAGGTATCTTTTCTTGGTTAAAAAGTAATTATCCCGCTCATAGCGGGGAGCACCGCCAGACGGACTAGAATTTAGTAAGCGCCTTTCAATGGCCTGGAAAGTGCCAATAACCCGCTCATCTTTTAATGGCTCAGGCAAAAACATTAACGCGCCAAAAGCACTGGCCGAGTCCAGAGTATCGTCAAATGCTAAATTACCATCGGCTTTAAGCAAAACATTGCGGCGAAAATAGGCACCGTTTGCGTTAAAAAGTAGCATTAGACCGTCGTCAATCCGGCCGGCGGCGGCCCGCCACTTTTCAGCTGACTCAGGGTCACTAAATTTCTGGGCAATGTCAGCCGCCCGCCGCAGAGCGCTTTGAGTAACAAAAACACTGTAGCTATGAGTCGCAAAACGCTCTTCCCATAAGTCATAGCTGGCGTGCGGCAAGCTGGTAGCTGGGTCGATAAAGCGGGCCATAAAATCGCATGTTGGCTTAATAAAGTGCGCATATAGCCTCCTTATAAAATCTTCATCGCCAGAGACTTCTAAGTAGCGGCTGAGAGCATAGATAATGATGGCCGTTTCATCCTCTTGGATAGGCAGTTCTGGGTGGTTTTGATTGACCTGCGGATGCCAAGTGCTACCGACGGCCCGGTCTGGTTGGTATTTATGCATCATATGGCCCCGCGGGTGCATAGTGTCAGCACAGAACTCAAAAAACCGCTTAGGTTCATCCTTATACCCCAGCTCAATTAGCGGCAGGATGGCATAGGCGCCGTCCCTTGGCCAAACGTAGCAGTAGTAGTCCTTGCCATAGTTATAGATACTGCTGTCGCTACTGGCAATGATGCCGCCGTGGCGGTCAGTGTGAGCCTTAACCATCATCAGTGATTTTTTAGCTAAGCTCTTATATTTTGGATCGATTTTTTCTAGGCGCGGGCCAGCTATTGCCAGCCAGCTAGCATAGGCCTGCCGGGTGCTGTCTAGACGATAATCAAGTCCTTTTTTAAGAAGTACGTGATGGATGGCCTCGGCGTCAAACTGCGAGTCGGAGGCTACCACCCAGTAATGGACAGTTTTGGCTTGGCCGCCCTCGATATTCATTTTTAAGCGGATTACCGTATCAACGCCGCCGTGTTCAACCAAACTGCAAGATAACTCACCGTCTTCGGCATCGCGAAAGGTGCCTTCTTTGTCCTCGCTACCATAGTTACCGACGGCAAACTGGTCAAACGGCTCACCACCAGCTTGACAAGCGTAAATCAATAGGCTAGACCACCCCTTGTAATCCAGCAGGTAATGCCCCTCTGGAATATACATTGCTGTGTCGCTACGGCCGGCCCGCGAAATCACAAAAGCCTGGTGCATAAACAAGCGTATTTCTGAGGGGTGACTAGAGGTGTTGTTAACCGTAATAATCCGGCAAAAAGCGGGGTAGCGGCAGTCGACGAAGTCTTTAAAGCCTAATTTGACTCCTAGCTTGGCGTTTTCGGCGGTTATATTGCTAACCAGGGCGTTTTCTTCAAAATCTATTTTGATATCCCAGCTGTCGTCATCCAGCCAAGAAAACGCGCCATCTACCCAAACGCCAATTTTATGGTTTAGGCCGCGGGCCGTAGTTAGGTTCTCTAAACCGACGTACGGAAAATAAAAATCATGTACCGTGGCGTATTTATCAAGGCCAACTAGTATGTGGCCGTTACTCAGGACGACCGGTCTGCCCATGCCACCCCCTGATAAATTTTCATGCTGTCTGCGCTACCCGGCTGACCCGCCAAACCATGTCTTGGTAGGCATTCATATAGTTAATAAAGGCGTCATACGGCGAGTCGTAGGGGCTAAAATAGGCGTGCACGTCGCCGTCGTTAAACCATTTAGTACACATATAGTAAAAATGGTCGCTGGTCTGCAGGCGGCGCCAATCATCAATTAACTGCAGGTCGCCACTGCGCATTACCTGCTGTTTAAGCTGATAGAGGCTGGCAATGGCTTGTCTTTGCATATTATTGCCGGTCCAGGCGGTAAGATCGCGCTCGGTGTCAGCCCAGGTAACGGTGTAGGGTACATCAATCTCGTCTTTTGGTTCGTGCTTAGCAATAGCTTCGGAAAAGGTCAGAAAGTCATTGCCGGGCTGAGTTAGCCACTGGGCGGGCAGGTGATCTAGAAAGTCAAAAATGCCCTTATCTTCCCACTGGTGTTCACCAAACGTCTCATAATCCATAAATAGATTAAATATTTCGGCATCGTAGGTCTCATTCAGCCAGTGAGAGAATTTATCAGCTGTTAGCGGCCACTCCGACCAGTCATGGTCGCCGAAGCGAAAGGCCACGTCGTCGCTCACCCGGTAATTTTTTAATAACAGCTTGATTCTGTGGGTATTAGCCGGCCGATACATGAAGTTAGGACTCCGCCAACCCAAAATTGGGTCCCAGCCCTCAGCTAAAATGCCGTCATAGCCGGCTGTCTCGGCCCACTGAGCCAGTTCATTGTTATAAGCAAGCTCGGTATTACGTAAAACTTTTGGTGTCTGGCCAAAAACTTCTTCAATTTTGTGTCTATGCATCCTTACCTGATCCTCAAACTCCTGCCTGTCATAAAAGAATGCCAGAGAATGGTGATAGGTTTCTGCGGCAATTTCGACGCGGCCGGTGGCGACTAACTCTTTAAAACCGTCCAGCACATCGGGCGCCCAGCGCTCTAACTGCTCAATCAGTACACCAGTTATCGATAGATTAAGCTTAAACTCGGGATATTTATCTAGTAGAGCTTTTAAGCGGGCATTGGCCGGTAAATAAGACTTATGTGCCACCTTTAAAAGTACTTTGTGGTTGTCATAAAGGGCTGAAGGGTCGGTATCAAAGTAATTATGGGCACTGCCGGCGTCAAAGATGGTGTAGTGGCGCAGGCGCCAGGGCTGGTGAGCGTGCAGGTAAAGAATTATAGATTTACTCACGCTGGCACCCTCTCTTTAAACTGGCGGTAGCGGCTCATAATTTTATCGGCGGCCGTGCCCCAGCTAAGGCGCTGATACTCCTGCCAGGCGTTAGCGTGCAAGGCCTCGCCCAAACCGGGGTTTTTTAAAACTGAGAATATCTTATTAGCCATTTCGTGCTCATCCCAAAAGTCTATTTTCAGGCAATTTTTAAAGACTTCGGCCACGCCGGACTGCTTACTAATAAGCGACGGTGCACCATAGGCTGTAGCCTCAAAAGGGGTTAGGCCAAAAGGCTCCGATACAGAGGGCATGACAAATAGATCGGCTACCGAGTAAGCATCGCGCCAGCGTTTACCGCGCTGAAAACCGGCAAAAATGACATTTTTAGCGATGCCGTTGTCGGCCG
This sequence comes from Saccharimonadales bacterium (SeqCode), assembly GCA_035717985.1. Lineage (GTDB taxonomy): Bacteria > Patescibacteriota > Saccharimonadia > Saccharimonadales > UBA10212 > DASTHW01. The sequence continues at coordinate 229,115 of DASTHW010000014.1, forward strand.
CCAGCTCGACTAGCTCATCGCGCTGGTCACCGTCACCAACAAATAGAAAAATAGTTTTTGGCCGGCGTTTAACTACCTCGGCGGCGGCGCCTAGCAGATGTGGCAAGCCTTTTTGAATAGTCAGCCGCCCTACATTAACTACAACCTTCCAACCGGCCTGCTTAAGATCAGCCAGTGATTTATAGGCATTTTGCTCGTCCAGTGGCTCTAGGTCGTCCATATCAATGCTGTTATGAACCACCTCTATTAAGTCAGCGGGGACATTATAGTCATTAACGATTAAATCTTTGGTCCGCTGACTCACGGCGATAATGTGATCGGCCAAAAGTAGGGAGGTAGCCTCTATTTCGCGAACTAGCGGGTTGCCGGGCCGACCACCGGCGCGGTCGCGCTCCACAGAGTGGACGTGCAAAATTAGCGGCTTACCGGATGTCTGTTTAGCCAGCAAGGCGGCCCTAAACGTTAGCCAGTCATGGGCGTGGATAATGTCAAAGTCCATGGATTCGGCCATCTTGCCCACCAGCTGAGCATAGGTAGCCTGTTGATCAGAAATATCAATATCCAAAAAACTGCCGTCTTCCATCAGATAACGGTAACTGTCGTAAGCCTTTAGCGGCAGTACCTTTTTGACGCCTACCTTATGGGCTGAAGTGACCCGCATAAAGTCGTATTTGGGCTCGTGGGCATAAGGCAGAATAAAGTCAATATCGGCGCCGGCATTAGCCAAAGCCTTGGATAATTGGAGACATGCTACCCCTAACCCACCACTATTATGGGGCGGGAGCTCCCATCCAAGCATCAAAACCCTCATTTGTTAGAAAACCCCTCTTTTTATGTTGTTTTTTTTAGTCCTATTTATAGTGTTCATAAGCAATTATAGAGGTTACGGCGCTTAAGCACAACCGTAATACTGCTAATTGTTATTTTAGTACTTTGTCGGCAATGGCGCCATAAGGTGTTATATGCTATTTTTAAAGAGCTTTTTTGGTAACTTTTTAATTTCCAATCCCGCACTTTTACTCGTAGGGGCATAGTACAACGGCTAGTATGAGGGTCTCCAAAACCCTAGATCGTGGTTCGATTCCACGTGCCCCTGCCACGTCGCCGCCAATAGACGGCCAAAGCTCTAACACTTTATATTTAATGCTCGCCGATGTTATTATTCAAAAATGGATAAAATCAGCTTATCTCGGCCGGTTTTAATCTGTTTATACGGCCATCCCGGTGCTGGTAAGACTTACGTGGCCCGTCGCCTGGCCGAGTCTATGAATCTGGTGCACCTTAATGCTGACCGTTTGCGGGCCGAATTATTCCAGAATCCCCGCTGGGACGCCCAGGAAAACGCCATAATCCTACACCTTATGAACTATATGGCCGAGGAGTTTCTTCGAGCCGGCGTTGGTGTGGTTTACGATATTAACGCTGTAAGATTAGCCCAAAGACGACGCCTGCGTGAGCTAGCTAGAAAAAATAAAGCCAATTATCTGCTGGTCTGGATACAGATTGATGCCGAAGCCGCCCAATACCGCTTGCAGAATCGGGACCGCCGCACCGCTGAAGATAAATATGCCCAGACCTATGATAAATCCTCCTTTGAGAGTCAATTAGCCAGTATGCAGAATCCGCAGTCCGAGGAGTACCTAGTAATAAGCGGCAAGCACACTTTTGCTACCCAAAAAAATGCTATCGTTAACCGGCTTTTCCAGTACGGTTTAATCACCAGCGAGTCGGTTCGCGGCAATGTAGCCATGCCCGAGCTGGTCAACCTGATACCAAATCCCCAAGCCCGCACTGATTTTACCCGCCGCAATATCTCCATCGGCTAAATGTCGCAAAAATCGTTTCTTGTAGACGGCGTGGGCCAAATTACTATTTATAAACGCCACGGTGCTAAAAACGTACGCCTCAGCTTGTCGGCTAGCGGTAAAGTCCGGGTTAGCCAGCCGTATTTCACACCTTACCAAGCCGGAATTGCCTTTGTTAAGAAAAACCGCACCTGGCTAATGGAGCGGGCTGTTAAAGAGGCTTTGCCACCGCTGGCAAGCGGCCAGCAAATCGGCAAAAAACACCAACTGATAATTGCCCGGTCTACCAGCAATGTTGTCAGCACGCACATAAAAGCTGGCGTAATCAAAGTTCGAGCTCCAGCTAGTGCCAGCCGGCCGACTGTCCAGGAGGCGGCGGTCTCGGCCTGTGAGCGGGCCCTAAAAAAAGAAGCCGAAGAACTGCTGGTAGGCCGCCTAGCAGAGCTAGCCCGCCAGCACGGCTTTAGTTACCAATCTGCCCGCATTAAAAAGTTAACGGCCCGCTGGGGCTCATGCTCTAGTGATAGGGTTATTACTCTTAGTTACTATCTAGTCCAGCTTCCTTGGGAATTGATAGATTACGTTATCCTTCATGAGCTTACACATACCCGCCAAATGAACCACGGGCCAAAATTCTGGCAAGAATTAACCACGTTTGTGCCGGATGCCCGGGCCCGCCAAAAGTGGATACGCCAGCACAAGCCAAGGCTGGCGCCAAATCCTTGATAATAACTTCTTGCAAGGCTGTTAATTTTGATGTAGTATTGACTTAGCAAGACCTACTTTAGATAGTAGGTTTTTATTATGGGAGAAGCATAGATGGCCGGCAATGGCTCACTAAGAAAACCTAGAATTAGAAAAACGGCGCCCAGCGTCCGCCAGAAAGTTGAGCAGGCTAAAGAGAAAGCCGAAAAGCCCAAAGCCCAGCGCCGAAAGCGGGTCTTAAGTGCCGCTGGCCGGGTAGCTAGCCCAGTCCGCCGGCTAAAACCTCAGGTGCGCGTCCCCCAGAACAGCGCCACCAAGCCGCTGTTTATTGTCGGCAGGGTGCTTAAAAAGATCTTGCGGCCACTGGCGCCGCGCTATTTCGTCAACTCTTGGCGGGAACTGCGCCAAGTTACCTGGACTAGCCGGCGCGAAACCTGGCGACTGACCAGCGCCGTCTTTATCTTTGCTATCGTCTTTGGCGCTTTGGTCGCCGGGGTCGATAAAGGTCTGGACATTATATTTAAGAATTTAGTTTTAAAGTGAGGTAATAAATTGGCAAAACGCTACGACTCTACTAAACATTGGTACGCCATCCACACCTATAGCGGCTATGAGGAAAAGGTGGCCGAAAGCATCCGCCAGCGGGCCGAAAGCCTCGATATGGGCGACAAGATCTTTCAGGTTCTGGTGCCCAAAGAAAAGATGATTGAGATTAAAAACGGTAAGCGCAAAGTAGTCGAAAAGCGCATCTTCCAGGGCTACGTGCTGGTAGAGATGAAAATGAGCGAGGACGCCTGGTACATTGTGCGCAATACGCCCAATGTGACCGGCTTTGTTGGTACTGGCTCCGAGCCCACACCAATTTCTCCAGACGAGATTGCCAAAATCATGAAGCGTATGGGCCGCGAGGAGCCAAAGCACAAGTTTGACTACCGCGTTGGCGAGGTGGTAAACATCGTCGACGGGCCGTTTAAAGGTTTTGATGGTGCCATCAACGAGATAGACGCCCAAAAGGGCAAACTAAAGGTTCTGGTAAGCATGTTTGGCCGCGAAACACCGGTCGAGCTCGACGGCCTACAGGTAAAGCGAGTCTAGCGATGGAAGGTCTAAGCACTACAACTGATTCCTATGAAGCACTAGAACAGCGCCGCGAGCAGGCTCTGCGGACCGCTGATTTTCAAGAACTTCAGAAGATTATCGAAGAGGCGCGCCGGCTTGACGGCTGGGACGACACAGACCCGCGCTACGCTCACTTAATCGAGCAGTGCGTAAAGGATATAAGTAGCGTGATGACATATTACGGATAGGAGTATAGATGGCAAATACTAAAGAATTAAGAGCGACACTTAAAATGAAAATCCGCGGCGGGCAGGCTAGCGCCGCCCCGCCGGTCGGCTCCACGCTGGGCCAGTATGGTGTTAATATGATGGATTTCATTAATCCGTTTAACGATCAGACTAAAGACCGTATGGGCCAAAACCTGACCGTCCACATCAGAATTTACGAGGACCGGAGTATGGACTGGCGGATTGTCGGCACGCCGACCGACGAGTTGATTTTGTCAGCTCTAAAGGTTGATAAAGGCTCCGGCGAGCCCAACAAGACCAAATTAGAGAAGAAACTAAGCCAGACCCAGCTGACGGAAATCGCCCAGGCCAAAGCCGAAGACATGAACAGCGACGATGTAGAGTCAGTCAAGAAGATGGTAGCCGGCACCGCCCGCAGTATGGGCGTAGAAGTGGAGTCTTAAAATGAGTAGCTTAGAACTTAGCGTTGGCGAGTCTGGTCAAGAATATGTCCCTACGCCTTACGAGGCCGCCCGGAACCAGCTAGCAGAAGTCCGCATTAAAGCTAATTTGGCTGTTTTAGACGGTCACGGAGACCTGGTTGATTTTGAGACTATTAGGGAGCTAGAGAGACAAGTCAGTGAACTAGCAGAAAGCTCCATCGATGTGCTGAGCAGGATGGACAATCCGGACCAACTTCATTGAAGACTTAGAGCTATGGCCACAGTAGAAAATCCATCATTGTTAGACAGCGAAGACCGCCTGCTAACTCAGCCGCAAGAACCCACCGAAAGCCCAACCTATAACGGTTTATCGCCCGAAGCCTTCCTGGCGGGCTCTGAAATACTACAGGCCTGGGAGAAGCTCCCTGTCGGCACTAGAGTAGAGTTGGCACCCCATCTGTTAAGGCATATGGTTTACCAACTTTACGGCGACCAATTGAGCGTAAGCCAGGTTGATGAGATAGCCGAAGCCTTAGAGCAAGGACTAAGTGGCATGAATAGTGTCAAGGGGCGGATCGAGGACAGTTTAAGGCCAAGAGATTTATTGCCCTACGATTATTAAATAACTAACGTGGGAGTCCGCCAGCTGGCGGACGCATGCACCACGAAGGAGGAATTATGGCGACAGCCAAGAAGGAAACCAAAGCTAAAAAGCCCACGGTTAAAACTACTAAAAAAGCATCCGAGAAGCAAGCCGAGATAATTGCCGAGACCGCGCCGGTAGAAGCTCCTAAAGTCGCAGAAGTCGAGGTAGAGGTAAAAGACACGACCACCAGCTCTGGCGGCACTGCCAAGGCTGGCAAGCGTAGCGCCAAGGCCCTAAAAGAATCTGAAGAGAAGAGTCAAAAAGAAGCCCGCAAGGCTAGTGCCGAGCCGGCTGAAGCTAAGAAGCCGGTCAAAAAACCAACTCGCCCTAAGTCTGAGCGGGCCGGTAAAAAATACCGCGAGGCCTATAAGCTGATTGAAAAGGACAAAGTATATTCTCTAGCGGAGGCGTTAGAGCTGGCCAGCAAGACATCAACTACTAAGTTTGACTCAACTGTCGAACTGCACATCAACTTGGGTGTTGATCCCCGCCAGGCTGACCAAAATATCCGCGGCACAGTGGTACTCCCAGCCGGGAGTGGTAAAAAAGTCCGCGTAGCCGCCCTAACTGAGCCAGCGGACGCTAAAAAGGCTATTTCGGCTGGTGCAGACCTAGCCGGCAGTGATGAAATCTTCGCCCAGCTAGAAAAGCAGGAGATTAACTTTGACGTGCTGGTAGCTGTCCCCGCCCTGATGCCAAAATTAGGTAAATACGCGCGCCTGCTGGGGCCCAGAGGCCTGATGCCTAATCCCAAAAGCGGCACCGTGACGCCTGATATCGAAAAGGCTGTTTCTGAAGCCAAAGCCGGCAAAGTAGAATACAGGATAGACCAAGCCGGCATCATCCACCTGGGCATCGGTAAAGCCAGTTTTGGTACTGAAAAACTATCCCAGAATGCCGAAGCCATACTCTCAGCCGTTAGAGGTGCCAAACCAGCCAGCCTAAAGGGCACATATCTAAAATCCATCTATATCAGCACCACCATGGGCCCAAGCATCCCAGTTGAAGCCGGCGCTAGAAGCTAATACTACAACAGATTAGTTATTGCTTTAGCAAACCCGCAATCTATACACTTAAACTAAAGTAGGAGAATTATGGCGGCTGTTTACAGCAATCGAGAAATCCGTGAGGCCATCAAACAAGGCCATATCATCTGCTGGCCGCTCACGCCTGAGAACATTGCCGGCTCCAGCGTTGATGTAACACTGGGCGATTGGTTTTACCGCACCGAGCGGACTGGCTCCAGCGGCTTTTACAACCCCTTCGACAAGGGCGATGTAGACCGCTACTTTGACGGGCCCTATAAGGCTGAGGTTCATGAAAAATGGGCACGTGTTAACGGCCGGCGGCTGTTTACCGGCATTCCGGCAAAACATCCAATTATTGTGCTAAGACCTGGGGAGCGGATTTTAGCCCACACCCACGAGTTTATCGGTATTAAAGCCCCCGGCACCAGCACCCTGCAGGCCCGCAGTACTTGGGGCCGTAACGGCGTAGCCGTTTGCCTGGATGCCGGCTGGGGCGACCCCGGCTACATTAACCGCTGGACGCTGGAAATCTACAATATGAACCAGCACGAGAATGTAGTTTTACCGGTAGGCGAGCGGATTGCCCAGATGGTTTTTTACGAAACTGGCCCGGTAGACGGCGAATACCGAAAGCTTAGCGGTAAATACCAGCCCGGCCTGTCTGCAGATTTAGAGGCTCTAATTGCCTCATGGGAACCATCGCAGATGCTACCCAGAGCCTATAAGGACAAACGAGTGGCTCCTAAAAAAATTAAGGGACTAAAGGTGTGATGGTGGGCGCGAAAGGGAACAGCTTATGGCCAGCCGCCCCGGTATCTTTATAGTTTTAGAGGGGGCAGACGGCTCCGGCAAGTCTACCCAGTTTGATGTTTTGCACGATCACCTGCGCCGCCAGGGCCGGGAAGTCGAGGTTTTTAAGTTCCCCCAGTATGACAAAAGCTCCAGCTACTTTGTAAAGCGCTATTTAAACGGCGAATACGGCCCCGCCTCGCAGATTAACCCATATAATGCCACCCTGTTTTACGCGCTAGATCGTTTTGAGGCCGGCCCAGCTATTAGAAAAGCCCTGAGTGAGGGCAAAATTGTATTATCAGACCGTTATGTGGGCTCCAATATGGCTCACCAAGGTGCTAAATTTGCCGAAGGGGTAGATAAGCGCGCTTTCTTTGTCTGGGAAGACAGCCTGGAGTACCAAGTACTAGGAATCCCAAAGCCCGACATCAACTTGTTTCTCAGGGTACCGGCTGAGATTTCTTATCAGCTGATTGGCAAAAAATCCGCCAGGAGTTATACCAATAAATCTCACGATGAGCATGAAAAAGACATCAATCATCTAAGTAATGCCGTAAAAACCTATGATTTGCTATGCCAGCTATTCCCGGATGATTTTAAGGCGATTGAGTGTGTGAAGGACGGGGAATTACTAAGCGTCGAGGCTATTAGCCAAAAGGTTTGGCAGACTTTGAAGCCGCTTTTACCGGAGGCGGATGAGGCAAACGAGCCAGCGCCAAAGCCGGCACAGAGCCCGCCCGCGGTAGCTGAAGGTAGTAGCGCTGAGCTGGTGTGGCAGATAGATAAAATCAGCCTGCTGGCGGCGATTGAGCTTAAAAAGCAGTTTACCCATTTGGAGCTTAATCCGGCTAAAGATAATTATTATGTGCCTAATTTTGTTAGCAAAAAGCTCCGCAGAGACTTTGAGGCTGAGCTTAAACATCTAATCTCTGGCCATAAAAAACTACAGTCCAAACTAGCCAAGCTTTTGCCTAAAAATGAGGCCGCGCTCTTAGCCAGGCTGGCCCAGCCGCTGGCTAGTGCCTCCAGCGCAAGGCTCAAGCTAGACCAAGCTAGCGCCCAGCCGGCGGTGGATAGCCTTACTGGCGCTAGAAATACCGAGGTTATGACGCTGGGCCTGGAATTAAAGAAATTGGTAGACAAAAAGTGGCCTCACGGCTTACCCGAAGGCCCAAGTTCTGAAAGAACCTCCTCACCGGAAGCTATCAGCGACATTATCGCCAAACTAACCTCTGACACCTTAAACCAAAACCAGCTGGCCGATGAGCCGGTAAGGTTAATCGAGGCCTTGCCCAGGAATGAGTTTGACCTAATTGCCGAGAGCCTTTATCCGCATAGCGATTTATCTCTGCCTCAGCTGGCCGCCCAGCTGGAGAATTGGGATTATTCTCAAAAATTAAAAGCTCTGAAGTCGGCCCTATCCAGCCCCAGACCGGCCGTTCTGGAGCGGGCAAATTATAGGTTTGACATGCTAACAGACCACGAGACACTACTGCGCCTATTACAGCTAGGCGTGGTTGGTAATGTGCAGGCGCAGGCCGGCTCGCCCAGGCATGGTTATGACGTACCGGAAAATCTTGAAGAGTTAAATCTACTGGACGCATTTCAGGAGATGTTTGACAGAAGCCTCGAGTTTTACAGCCGGGTTCAATCCGCCGGCGAAGAGCCGCTGGCTGATTACGCCTGCCTGGCTGGCCACCGCCTGCGCTGGCAGGGTACATTTTCTGGCCAAGATATAGCTAGCCTAGCTTCGCAAACAGATAAGTTAGCTGAGCAGTTGATTGAAGCCATTAAATCAACCCACCCGCTAGTAGCAGAGCGCCTAGTTACACCTAAGAAACCGCCAACGGTCAAAAAGCCTAACGCTAAGCCAAAAGCTCGCCCCCGCCGCGGCAAAACCTCCCCCAGACCCAAAAAACCCTAAGATTTTTGATATAATTCCTGCGATGGCAGAGGATCATTTCACGAAACTATTTAAATACATCGAATCATTTCGTAAAGACGTGGACGAAAAGTTTGATAGGATTGACAGCAGGTTAGACAGTCTTGAAAAACTGATAGACAAGGTTATAAAGAATCAAGAACTTGATGATGAAGAACGGCTCGTGATGGGTCACCAGCTGGACAGAATGGACCGCTGGGTTCATGAACTAGCCGACAAAATCGGCTACAAGCTCTCAGTTTAAGGCTACAGGCCGGGGTAGCCCCAAAAAATCCTAGGTAATTCTTGTTAATATTTAGCAATGGGCAAATATCAATATGTACTGCTAGATTGGGATGGCAATCTGGCCAAGACCTTAGATGTCTGGTTGGAGGCAGTCCGTATTCCGCTAGCAAAACGCGGCTTTAACTTATCCGATATAGAAATTGCCGAGTGCTTTGGCGCGGTGCGTACTGGGTTCGAGGAGCTAGGAGTAACAGATATAGACGAGGCAATCACAGAGATGGATGAGCTCGCAGAAAAAATGCTCCCAAACGTAGATCTATATCCTGACGCACTATACGTTTTAGAAGAACTAAAAGCCGCAGATAAGCAAACAGCCCTTATTACTACTTCTTGGAGAAAAAACGTGCTCCGCCTGCTTGATAAGTACGATATCCGT
>DASTHW010000015.1:0-1658 GCA_035717985.1 Saccharimonadales bacterium (SeqCode)
TACCGCCCCTTGGGCCAACACCAAGGACAAAACTGTTGCTGTTTTTCCTCCCGGACAGATAATTTGAACTGTCTCGAACAGGCCGTACAGAGCCAATAGTATCTTGATCCACCTTCCTCTTTTACTTTCGTCCCTCTTGCAGACAGGAGAGGCCGCAATAAGCCTAGTGGGGGCAAAGCCGAATTCTCCATTCGGCCAGAGTTTCCCGGAGTATTCATTTGGGCTACCTATTAATTGAGACATCGTAGAAACCGATTGAAAAGCCCCGTCATACCATCCGGAGTCATCACAGCGACACACACTGCCTTTCCACTCATACCAGGTAATAACGGGGCTATGTCCTCACTCAACCACGGAAGGGTAAACCGCTTCGAGTCCCTTCATTATCTTCCGGCCCTTCCCTTTTTAGCCAGAGGACATTCATACTCGTTAGCTCTTAATTGGTGCCCATTAATATGCAGAAAGTATCACCGATGAATTTCCCAACTGAGACCAGCCTCCTTAAACCACAAGACGAAGACCCTGTTACTCTGATTCAGCGGTACATAGCGCTCACAATAAGTCCAGAATTCCTGAAATTGCTCGCTCCTATAAATCCCCCCGACTGGGGTGTCAATCTGGCCAATTGCGATACCGCCAATGAGTCCAACGAACTGGAAATTTAGACCGGGAAAGTAAATGGTGTGAGTTTGGTTGGCTAGTACGGATATACCATTTAGCGGGGTTCTACCTACTTGAGAGATGCCTGACGCAATCAAAACCATGCCTGTTTCTCCTTGGGTAACTACCAAAAACAAGACCCTACGCTCACCGCTCGGTGTTTGCGTAGGGTCTCTATAGAATTAGAGCCAAATTTCGCTTAAAGCGAAAATTAAGGGCCAGCCGCCAGCTTAGGAAAGGAGAACCGCTCGCCAATACGGCCAGTGGTTGTGAACGGCTCACCGTCAATCGTTACCGCGCTACTCCCGTCAGCTTCAAAGATTGTAGAACCCGTGTTACAAACAATCTTCCGGCGCGCCTTCGGAGTGCCATTGGACTCTGCCCACACGAAGCGTGGCCGAAATCCAGTAGGCTTACTCTTCGCTGAACTTGTGGCAAGCGCCAATCCAGCAGCCTCAGCCAAGGAAACGTCCAGACGAAGGGCATAAACCTCTCCAGTGTCAGACGTGTACGCGTAGACGCCGCGTGGGCCTAATCTATTACCGGGCATAACTACCTCTCTCCAGTGTCAAATAACTTCCATGATATACCGGGTTTTAGGTATATCCTAATTTTCCTACCAGTCGGGTATTTATCAACCCGGTGGAATGTGTTGAGTGTATAGACCTGCTGCACTTCATCTGTGGCAGTGCCATAGGCTGTACTGATAGCTCCGAAGTACCCGCCAATTTCATTCGACTGTGTGTATGAAGTTTTTGGAGGCAGTGGAGTGAGCAATTGCAATCTCACACTTTTTACTGCATTACCTACAACGATGTAGGTAACTTGATTAGTTAAAGTTGTCTCACCTTCTGCTATCTGCGTTTCGGGAACCGACTCACCGGGGCACTGCAATCGCTCTAAAAATGTTAGTGAGTTGATGCCTACAGTCAATGCATCTGCTAGCGAAGTTGGCTCATAAACAATTGGCGGGCAAGGGTCTCCAGGAGCGGCGCGGT
>DASTHW010000016.1:0-132681 GCA_035717985.1 Saccharimonadales bacterium (SeqCode)
GGGGGCGGGCCGACGGCCCGCCCCCGCCTGCCGTTCACGAGCGGGACAGGATCTTGAGCCTCGGCGTCTTCACCCGGACGGTGAGCTTGAGGCTCCCGACCTTGCCGAGGTACTTCTCCTGGTGTGACCGCCTCTTCTGCCAGCGCCTCAGCGAGAGGCTGAGCCTGGTCACCAGGCCCAGTCCCGCCACCGCGCCGGCACCGAGCGCGAAGAGCTGTCTGTCTGTGAGAGAGTCCAGTGGCCCTTCGCCTGGTTCGCTCCCCATCGTCTGCCTCCTCTACCCGTGCTCCTCGTCGATGCCGTGCTCGATCTCGTCGAGCAGTTCAGCGAGGAACCAGGCGGTAATGGCCACCACGGCGGCCGTACCGACAAAAAGCTTGAGCTTGATGAAGCTCACCTCCTTCGTTCGGGGTGTATTGTCCCTGCCTGTCGAGCTTGCCAATGCCGATTATTACATCTTGCAAGCTTTGGCTTGACCGATACTATATCATGATATGATAACTTACGCTAGGTTTGATAGTCTAAGCTGGGCCGTAATCTTGAACTAAGAATTTATCAACCAGGCTTGACCAGTATTCCATCTCTTCGTCAGATGGGCCAGGGCGGCGCAAGTCGGGGTGGCTTAGGCTAACCTCCTCAGCATGCAGTAACTGGCCGCTATTAATATCGTAAATATTCAAATTGCCGACAGCCGGAGTGCTACCGGCCGGATAGCGGTCTGCGTCATACCAAACCGTTAAAAGTAGTGATTCGTCTAAAGATGTTTCCTGAAAGACCAGTTCAGGTACTGGCCGGCCGGGCTCAGAGTTCATATTCTTCATCAGCTATAAATAGTTTACAGGATTTAGCGCTGGCCGGGTTTTATATAACTGCCGGCCCGTTTGCTCATTTTTTTGCGCTGAGTACGGTTTTTCTGAAGCGTAATCATGCCGGCGGCCAGCAGAATTCCGCCAATTGTCATAGCAATTTCGCGCTCATGTGACTTTAGCCAAACTTTGACGTTCGCAGAATCCTCAATAGTTATTTCGGCCTGGTCTATCGAGGCTACCAGCTTTTCGCCGTCTTTAGATGTAAAGGTGGTCACCGGCCGGGTAAAATGACTCCGCCTTATATCGGCCGCTTTCTGCAAAAGCGAAGCTACGGCACCCAGGTGATCACCCTCTAAGGGTTCTATTGTGGGCCTTTCCGCGCGCGAGGTCCGCCTCTCAGTCATTTACACTAATCTTACTGGCTTGCTAGCTTTTCAACTATACCGTCATCAACCGTAACCACTTGGCCGGTCTGCCCAGCTAGCAGTGTCTCGCGTACCACTTCAGCAATTTGCTCCGGTGTTAGCGGTTGGCCGCTTTCAGTCAATGACAAAATGGCCTGAACTCTTTCCTCATCCAAAACGCTAGTCATGCGGGTGTCAACAAAACCGGGATTAATGATGTTAAAGCGAATACCTTCCCCGGCGTGCTCTTTGGCCCAAGCCTTGGTCATACCGATAAGTCCGGCTTTGGCGGCGGCGTAATTTACTTGTCCGGCTTCGCCAACCTCGCCGACTACTGAACCAATGGTCGCTACGTCGGCCTCCGGCATTTCGCCACGTTTTTTGGCTTTTAGCATGCCCAGAACGACATTTTGCGTAACTCTGAAGGTGCCCGTCAGGTTGGTGCCAATAACATTATCCCAACTTTCTTTCATGCCAATCGCCGGGCCGTCGGCGGTAATGCCGGCGTTATTAACCAAAAGCGATACCGGTTTACCGGCCTCGGCGACAATTTTACGTATCCTATCGCGAATCGACTCATAATCGGCGATATCCAGCTGAATGGCCATGCCCTCTAAGTCATTTTCATCGAGCATTCTGGAGATAGTTTCTACGCCTTCATCTGTGCGGGCCGCCCCAACAACGTAGGCACCGTGCTCACCCAGATCCAAAGCGATAGCCTCACCAATGCCCCTGTTTGCTCCTGTCACCAACGCCACCCGCTCCGAAAACTCGCTACTCTTAACAGCCATAAAACTCCTGCTTTTAAATCAATTCACCATATTTTTATACTAAATTGCCAAATAGTCAAGAAGCGGCTGGCTTTTATTTGCTTTAATTACTAAAAATTATATAGTTAGCTTAATGAGCACAGGAATTATTAGGGCAGGGGTCTACCCTGATCTACCGCCAGAACTAATGAGCGAGGCTCAAGTAGAATCTTTGATGGCTTTTCAAAATATCGACGAGCTAAGGGAGCTAATTATCGATTCATTTGGCCTAGACTCGAATAGTCCGTACCTTTTAACTGACGCCGATCTAAAGGCATGGCATGAGCATCAAGAGAGCCTACGCGAAGACCAGCACCGCACCCGCAGTACTCATGAACTTGGCAGACAGGTGTTAGCGACTGTGTCTGAAATGGAAGAAGAATTCGGACGACAAACTCTACTTGATATTGGTTGCGGAGAAGGACGCTTTGGCGAGGCCATGGCCCGTAACGCTAAAGCAAAAGTTACTTTTTTAGATCGCGACCCCGTGCAATTAACGCGTATCTCCAAGAGGGCTGGGAATATAGTGTTAGGTAGCGGCCAAGAGCTACCTTTCGAGGATGAGTCTTTTAGTCGAGTCATGCTGGCATACTCGTCCTTATACTGGGCGGAGACGCCGCTAGAAGCCGCCCAGGCTCTGAATGAAGCTATAAGGGTAACCGAAGTTGACGGTACGGTCATAATCATCCCTTTAACGCATACTATCAGCCAGCGCCGAAGGCTTTTGCCGCTGATGGCTCAGATAAGGGACAAGCTAGGCGACCTAGACGAGCGCGACCGCTATGAAGCAGTTGCATCACTACGAGACTTAACGATAATAAGAGGTCTTTTCAAGCTCGCCGAACGCCGGCTGGTATCTGTAACCTGGACTAACTTCGTCGGGCCTTCTGTAGTTCCCGGAATTTCATTGGAGAACTATTCAGCTATCATTGATAAACACCGGTCTGTCCCGCCGGAAATCTATGAAGATAATCAAAACTACGCTAAACAGTTAATAAAAGTCTAGCTTTACTTGCATTAAAGGGTTTAAAGAGTGGCGATAAAAACAAAAAAGACCCCGAGGGGTCTTAATTTGTCGGCCGATTTCTCCCGAGGGAGACCTCGGCCCCGAGTTGGCCATTTCTGGCTTTTCTCGTCGGCCACCTCACAGTGGCTAACTACCAATATAGGCTACGCTCTGATTTGGGTCAACAATAAAACCGGCTAAGTCGGGACTCAAAAATCCACACATTACCAAAACCAGATAGCCGCTTGTGGTTAAGCTGTGTAATAAATTGTGGACAGCCCTAAATGGCTAGACAAAGTCGCCTCCGGCTCTTATTGTTATTTACAAGCTTTACCGGTCGGTGAAGTTAGGATTGTAGCTGGACCCACTCGATACTCTTTTGGCTAGCCAAGAGAGGGAAGGAGAAAGAGAATGCCTCACGGAGCCCACGGCAGTGCCCACAAGGCCCGGGGCCGCTTCAAGTACAAGAAGGCGCCTCACGGCCGTAGCGCCCGCATGGGCGACCAGACCAGACGCGCCGGCAAGAACCACAAGTAGGCCGCACGGCCGGGAGGGAACACTGGGGCCGGCTCTTGCGAGCCGGCCCGGCCCCTCCCCGGCACCCCAGCGTCCAGCTACAATCTACATTCCTTGTCATTGCCCATAGTAGCCGCCTTTATAGCTTAAAATCTCACAGAAAAAATGCCGGACCGTATTTAGTATTGCAAGTATAAATAGCAGGAGAGCGGATGGAAGGTAAGGACGGACCGGTTAGTCCATTTCGGGGTTTGGTAAAAGTCCAGCGGGACTTAGATGATATGTTTTCAAGTATGTTTATTCAGCCGGCTGTGCCGCTTTATGGAGTTTCTGATCAGCAGTTTGTAGCCGAAATGTATTTACCAGAGTTCTCCCCGGAGGATGTGCAGATTAAGGTTCAAGATAACGTGCTGGAGATTGATGGTCAAAAAGACCGATTTAATCTGAGCGGGCCAAGTTCGGAGCGCTTTTACAGGATTATTGCCCTGCCGGACAGCGTTGACCCAGACAACATTGACGCCAGCTTTGACGAAGGAATTTTACGGGTAGAAGTACCGTTCCGCGTCAGGAGTTGGGGCCGCCGAATTTCAATCTAGATTAGAAGCTTTGGCGGATGCGGCTCATGGAAAAGTCCCAATCAGCCGTAGCTTTTTTATGTGGATTGAAAATGCCGCTGGGGTCCATGATGTTTTTGGCCTGGCGAAATAGATCAACTATTTCTTTGCCGTACATAGCTTCCAGCCAGGGGCCGCGGATAAGCCCGTCATTATGCTCGGCCGTGATTGAACCATGGTAATGCAGTACTAGGTCATTAACCTCGCGCATAGCCGGCTCTAGCTTGGCCCGCTCACGCGGGTCTTCTATCTTCATCAGGGGGATAACATGAAAGTTGCCATCGCCCATGTGGCCGGCGATAGTGGCAAACAGGCTATATTTTTTGATAATGACTCGGAGTTTAGGCAAAAACTCTGTAAGATATGGCGGATTGACAATAAAATCATCGATAAACGGCGCCGTATGCTTATCTTTAACCTTGCTCCGCAGAAGCTGGAAGCTATAGCGGCGCATAATCCAAAACTTTTCACTTTTACCTTCGGTGGCGTCTTCTTCAAAGCCGTTTATCTCATAGCGGGCCCGCAGGTGGCTTAAATCGCCGTGCAGGCTTTTAATTTTGGTTCTGACCTCATCTTCGGTCTGGCCGTCAAACTCAACCATCAAAATTAATTTAGGCACGCCGCGAAGTAGCTGGAGCCCGTCCGGTATCAAGCTAAACAGCAGATGAATAAATTTACGAAGTCCCAGCAGTTTAAGGAAACTAGGCATAAAACGGATGGATAACCACAGCGTCTGATCGTCAAAACTTTCAAAGGTGGCCGGATGATGCTCTAGGACTTTATTAATTAGCTCACCCAGATCGTCAATGTCGCGCAGGAAAAGTACCAGCAGACCGTTATGCGGCTTAGCTGGCACCAATTTGAAGTTAATATCGGTAACAAAGCCTAGCGTACCCTGGGCACCAGCAATTAATTGGGTCAGGTCAAAAACACCTTTTTCTCTATCCCAAACGTCCCATAGGTAATAGCCGGCCGAATTTTTAGATACATGCGGTTTGGCGGCCTTAATCTTCTCGTAGTTACCGTCAATCAGCTTAAAAAGCTGGCTATAAACTTGGCCTTCAAAGTCGTCTTGGGCCATTTTGGCATCCAGCTCGGCCTTTGTTAGGGGTTTGACGGTCCGCTCTATGCCGTCGCTAAAAACAAACTTTAGCTCGTTAATAAAATTCTGAGTTTTGCCGAATTCTAATGATTTTTCGCCGCCGGAATTGTTATTAACCATACCGCCCACGCTGGCTAAATCGCGGCTAGCCGGGTATGTAGGCATTAGGGCGCCGGCTTTAAGAGTCTCTACCTCAAAATCTCTATAAAGCACGCCGGGTTGAACTTGGGCAGACTCAGCCGACACTTGCTCGATAGCCGTAAAATAGCGTCTAAAATCAACAATGACTGACTCATTGATGGCGCCGCCGCTCATGTCGGTGCCGGCACTGCGGGCCGTTAGACTAAGGCCTGGGATCTGCGGGCGCGCTTCATTGACGGCAGTCACCAATCTAGAAATATCGGCTGAATTTTTAGGAAAAACCACTACCTGGGGCATTAGTTCAAACAGCGAGGCGTCGTGGCTATAAAACTGGCGCGTGGCGTCGGAAGTATCAATATCACCCTCAAAGCCTTTTTGTTTGAGCAGGTTATAGAAGGGTTCCATCCCCGGTAGTGAGCTTTCGAGATTATCCGGCACTTCTTGGAGCCCCTAGCTCGCCAGTTAAATAAATTTGAGATGAAAATATACCCCGTAGATTCAGCTTACGCGCCGAATAATGGCGTCCACGGAGGGCGGGCTGGCTCGAAAGTCTACTACCGGGCATTACTCTTAAGCTTAGCATAAAAAGCTGTTTTAGCCGTAGAGCGCTAAGCCGGTATATAATGGATTAACTATGAGGCAATACCTGGAGCTACTGGAAGATATTAAACGAAATGGCGTCAAAAAAAGCGACCGCACCGGTGTAGGCACAATCAGCGTCTTTGGCCGCCAGCTAAGGTTTGATTTGGCCGAAGGCTTTCCGGCCATGACCACTAAAAAACTTTTTATGCGCGGCATTATTCACGAGCTGATTTGGTTTTTAGCCGGCTCGACCAACATCAAATACCTAGTTGATAACGACGTGCATATTTGGGATGAGTGGCCGTATCGGCATTATTTGATGGAGCAAGGTAAAAACGTGCCCGATAGCAATAGCCAGCAGTGGAAGACGGGTATCAAAGAATTTACGGAAAAGATTAAAGCCGACGATGATTTTGCTAAAAAATGGGGCGAGCTGGGGCCGGTTTACGGCTATCAGTGGCGCCGCTGGCCCACGCCCGACGGCGGCCATATTGATCAAATAGCCAATGCCGTCGACTTGATAAAAAATAATTCCGACTCACGGCGGATTATTGTTTCAGCCTGGAATACTGCCGACATTGAGCAGATGAGCAGGGCCGGTCTACCGCCGTGCCATCTACTGTTCCAGTTTTATGTGGCCGACGGTAAATTGTCCTGCCAAATGTACCAGCGCAGTGCCGATACTTTTTTGGGCGTACCATTTAACATCGCCAGCTACGCGCTTTTGACGATGATGATGGCCCAAGTCTGCGGCCTAAAACCGGGCGAGTTTGTACATACTTTTGGCGACACGCACCTATACTTGAACCACCTGGAGCAGGTGGATGAACAATTGAAGCGCAAACCCAGGCCTCTGCCGACTATGAAAATTAACCCCAAAGTTAAGTCGATAGACGATTTTAAATTTGAAGACTTTGAGCTGGTGGGCTATGATCCTCACCCGGCGATAAAGGCACCAATAGCAGTTTAAGGGCAGACGGGTAAAATGATTCTTTCTTTGATCGTAGCCGCCGCTGAAAACGATGTTATCGGCAAAGACGGGCAGATGCCTTGGCGTCTGCCGGATGAGTCGGCTTATTTTAGGCAGACCACTCTTGGCCACCCGGTAATTACCGGCCGCAAGAATTACGAGGCCATGGGCCGGCCTCTGCCCGGCCGGCTTAATATCGTCATTACCCGGCAGGCCGGCTATAAAGCGGCAGATGGCGTAGAGGTTGTAAACTCCTTAGAATCAGCACTGGCCCTGCCCGAGGTAAAATCGGCAGACGAAGTTTTTATAATTGGCGGCCAGCAAATTTATGAGATGGCCATGGCTAAAGCCGATCGCCTGTACTTAACCATAGTTCACACAACCATTGCCGGCGGCACGGCCTTTTTCAAATATGACCCCACTCAGTGGCGGGAGGCCCGCTCAGATTTTCATAAAGCTGACCGAGATCATAAATATGCCTTCACCATTAAACTGTTTGAGCGCATTTAACCATTAGCTTTTTAAGAACCATCTAGCTAAAATTAAGCTTATGCGTAAATTTCTGGCAGGCGGGGAGTTCAGGCTTTGGCTAGCTATCGCCGGCTCAGTTACTTTAGCCATCGGTGCGGCCTACGCTATGGCCCAGCAGTCCACCAGATTGAGCGCCGATGATTTGCCTCTAACTAACGCCCAAACGGCCAAGGCCGAGTTGGAATCGGGTGCCACACCAGACGCGGTGGTTCCAGCCCAGATTATTAATCTAGCCAGTAACTATAACCCGTTTTTGATAATAACCGACGGCTCGCACCATGTACTGGCCAGTTCGGCTAGCTTAAACGGCCAGACACCCTTGCCGCCAGCTGGTACTTTTGACTTCACGGCCATTAACGGCACAGATCACTTTACCTGGAAGCCAGCTAACAATGTACGGCTGGCTACTCGTTTGATGAGCTGGAATTATAAAGATAATCACGGTTACATCATTTCCGGTCAATCGCTAAAACCGTATGAAGACCGCGAGAACATATATCTTGCGACAGCGGTGCCGGCTTGGGCGGCGGCCCTTATTTGGTCTTATATCTTCTTGCTTTTGCCAAAAGCGCCGGCGGCTAAAAGCCGCCGGGCTAAATAATCAGCATAGCGTCGCCAAAAGAGTAAAAGCGGTACTTTTGAGTTATGGCGTGCTGGTAAATTTTGTGCAGTTCGTCAACTGAACCAAGGAAAGCCGCCACCAGCATTAAAAGAGTCGAGCGGGGTAGGTGAAAATTAGTTACTAGCGAGTCTACGTTCTTAAATTTATAACCGGGCGTTATAAAAATGTCTGTCGAGCCGCTAGCCTCGGTAAAAGGCCTATTTATGCTTTCAAGACAGCGAAGCGAGGTGGTACCGACGGCCGTAAGATGGCTCGACTTATTCAGCTGACTGGCCGCCTTAGCCGACAAAAAATAGTCCTCGGAATGCATCTTATGCTGGGAAATATCGTCAGACTTTACCGGCGCGAAAGTACCCAGGCCAACGTGCAAAGTTAACCTAATGATATTGAACCTCCCGCCAAGCTCGGCTAATTGCCGACGCGTAAAGTGCAAGCCGGCCGTCGGCGCCGCCTTACTTCCTTGTGCCCGGGCGTAAACCGTCTGGTAGTCGGCGGCCAGTGATTCATCCGGCTTAATATAAGGCGGCAAGGGTGTTTGACGGTACTTATCCAGATCCGGGTCACCTAGCTCTTTACTCAGCTTTAAAGTGCGTACACCGTCGGCGTCTACGGCTAAAGTCTCCACTCTAAGAGCGCTGGCCGGTCGGGTGGTTTTACCGGGCAGGAACTCCTTGCCAGGGCGCACCAGCGCCCGAACAGTAAAATTATCGAGCGTTTCCAGAACAAAGACTTCAGTTGATCCAAAGCCTAGGCGGCACTTTTCAACTTTAGAATCATTCAGCACTAAACTGGTTTTATCCACTAAATATTTATCTAGATTATAAAAATGCTCATCTATGATCCGGCGGGTCTTGCGGTTGTAAACCAAAAGCCGGGCATGGTCTCTGGGGCGAACCGGCCGCTGGGCTATCAATCCGGCTGGCAGTTCAAAATCGAAATCGCTAAGCATCTAGTAAGTAGTATATAAAACACCCTTAACCAGCCGGCAATTAAGTTATACTAGCCGGCTATAAATTTGAGTTATTGCATAGCCCCTAAATAGGACTATTATAAAAATTAATTGTTAATGCTAGTTCTCGCAAAAGCATTGGCTAGTACATCCTGGGAGAAAGGGGGTGATTTCGCTTTAGCCTTTGGGCGCTAAGTAACGTGCCCAGGGGTAGTTTCAAAAAAACAGCTCGGCAGTACCCGCTTGAAAGGGGGTCTACTGTGAACGGCAAAGCGGCCAAGGAGCTCCTCGACATCGAGGAGGCCGACGCCTGGCACGAATACCTCGAGGCCACCCACGGACAAGGCGAAGCTCGCTACCGCGAGATCGAGCCCTGGGCCTGGGCCCGGCTGAACAATCGCCTGCGGGCGATCCGTCAGCGCCGCACCAGGCTCAGCCCGGCGGCCGCCTAGAAGCACCCGTTCCCCCAGCCATGCCCGGGCGTGCTGAAACCAGCACGCCCGGGCATGGCGCCCGCCTCTACTTACATGTAGAGGCGGGCGCAATCTTACCATTTCTGCGATAATAGCCATTGATGAACCAAAAATTTGAGGCGGCCTGGCGCCAGCTTAACCCTAAGCAAAAGCAAGCTATTAAACTCTTAGACGGCCCGGTTTTAGTGGTGGCCGGCCCTGGCACCGGTAAAACCCAGCTTTTAAGTATGCGGGTGGCCCATATCTTGCGCGCCACCGACACCAAGCCGTCCAATATTTTATGCCTGACTTTTACCAATAAGGCCGCCGTCAATATGAAAGAGCGCATCATCACGTTGGCCGGTCCGGCCGGTGCCAAAGTGCAGGCTAGCACCTTCCATAGCTTTTCGGCTGAGATTATGAGTCTTTACCCGGACTATTTTTGGAATGGCGCCCGGCTGTCTACGGCGCCTGATTCCATCCAGCTGGACATTATTGAATTAATCCTAAAAAGACTGCCGCTTGATAACCCGCTGGCTCTAAAATTTGCCGGCAAATACACGCTGTTGTCCGATGTTCAGCAGGCTATAAAATTAACCAAAGAAGCCGGTTTAACACCGAAGGGCTTGCGCCTGATAATTGAAGCCAACCTAGCCTACTTAGATGTAATTGAAAGTCCGCTAACCAAGATTTTAAACAAAAAACTGAGCCCCCGGACCTTGCCGGCCCTGCGAGAAGCCGTCAATAAACTGCCAAAACAGGAAATTAATCAGTTTGTCTACCCGCTGACGTCACTGTCCAGCGTACTTCTTGAAAGCCTGGACGCCGCTATTAGCCAGGACGAGGACACCGGTAAGTGCGCCAATACCAGTAAATGGAAGAGTCGGTGGATGCAAAACGAGCGCGGCCAAAAGGGTACGCATAAAGAGCGGGCCAGAAATCTATGGTGGCTGGAGCTAGCCAGCCTTTACGAACTCTATCGAGACGAACTACACCAAAAAGGTTTTTATGATTACGCCGACATGTTAGTAGAAGTCATCGCCCAGCTGGAGGCCAAACCAGACCTGCTAGCCGACATCCAAGAGCGTTTTAACTACGTTTTGATTGACGAATTTCAAGACACCACGCCGGCCCAAATGCGCCTGGCGCACCTTGTGTCCGGCCGGTTTGGCAATGAGGGCCGGCCCAACTTAATGGTTGTTGGCGATGACGATCAGTCAATTTTTAAATTTAACGGCGCCGAGCTAAATAATATGCTGAGATTTAAGGAGGCTTACCCTGGTACTGAAATTATCATTCTGACCGGCAATTACCGCTCTACCCAGAAAATACTAGACACCGCCGAAAAGATAATCGACCAGGCTGAAAGCCGGCTAGTCAACAGCGATCCCACGCTGATTAAAAAATTAAAAGCGCTAAATCCGCCGGCCGGGGCCAGCCAAATTGCCGCTAGGGCCTACCCGTCTCAGGAATTAGAGATGTCGGTCACGGCCCGCCAAATTAAAAAGGCCTACAAACCGGGCAGGGAGATTGCCGTGCTGGCCCGCGGCCACGACAGCTTAATTAAAATGGCCGGCCTACTGAAAGCTATCGATGTACCTGTACGCTATGAGCAGGCCAGCAATATCTTGGAGCATGAGATTATCAATCAGGTTTATCTAATAGCTAAGCTGATTTCAGCCATCTCAGTCGGGGACCAGCGGGCTAGCGATTTAATCCATCAAATCATCCGCTGGCCGGCCTGGGGACTCCAGCCCACCGAGCTTTGGGAACTGGCTACCGGGAATTATCCAGATAAAAATTGGCTAAGATCGCTAATTAACAGCGAGCGGCCGCAGTTAGCCCAAATCGGCCAGTGGTTTATGGATCTAGCCGCCCAGGCCGACAATCAGCCGCTTGCCATTACTATCGAGCAAATTTTGGGCCTCAGGCCCACCGGCCAGTTCACCTCGCCGGTCAAAGACTATTTTGCGTTAGCAAGCCGCGCTTACACTAACCGCTATTTTCACGGCCTATCGGCTATCCAGCTACTGCGGGCCATGGTGCACGAATTTAGCGCCGGCAGTGAGCCAACCGTAAATGACTTAGCCCGCTTTATTGAAGTTAATAAAGATAATCAAATAATCGTAGCCGACGAGTCGCCATTTATTACCGGCGAGGGCGGCGTCCACTTACTAACTGTTCATAAGGCCAAGGGGTTGGAGTTTGACGAAGTCTATATCATTGACGCCATAGAGGATAATTGGCGGGCCAAAAGCGAGCGCCGAAAGCCACCAGCCAACCTGCCTCTGCGCCCGCCTCTGGATGACTTTGATGATTATGTGCGGCTAATGTACGTGGCTGTTACGCGGGCTAAATCCTCACTATTTATTATCGCTCACTATCAAGATCACAGCGGCAAGGATGTGGCGCCATCGGCTATTGCTCAGGCCGCTGTGGCGTTTAAGCGGGAAACTGAAGACGATCCTAAAAAGCTGATAACCGTTCTGGAAGAGAATCTACGCTGGCCGGATCTTGCCGGCGGGGCCGAAAAGCAGATGCTAAAAGCCCGGCTGGAAACTTATAATTTGTCGGTTACCCACCTGATTAACTTTTTAGACGTAACT
This sequence comes from Saccharimonadales bacterium (SeqCode), assembly GCA_035717985.1. GTDB lineage: Bacteria > Patescibacteriota > Saccharimonadia > Saccharimonadales > UBA10212 > DASTHW01. The sequence continues at coordinate 12,114 of DASTHW010000016.1, forward strand.
CGCGGCGGCCCGCAATATTTTAAAGAGCGCGATTTGCTTTATCTGCGCGAGGCCAGAACTCCCAGCCTAGCTTATGGATCGGCCATGCATAGTGCCCTTGATTTAGCCCAAAAATTAACTAACCAAGACGGCTTTAGCCTGGCGGCCGTTAAAAAGCAATTTGAAAAAGCTCTGCGCGATGAGCAGTTAATGTCAAGCGACTACCAACGCTGGAGCACGCGCGGCGACCAAACTCTAGATAGACTATTTAGTGATTTTAAATACCCGTTAGCTAGCGGCAGTCTGAGTGAACAATATCTGCGCGATATCCGGGCCGGGCGGGCAGTCATCGGCGGCAAGCTGGATAGGGTAGATTCCGCCGGCGGACATCATAAAATTATTGATTATAAAACCGGCAAACCGCTTATCAGCTTTGATACCCGCGATAAAAACCAGGCTATGAGAGCCTATAAACATAAACTGCAGTTAATCTTTTACGCCTTAATTTTAAGCGAGTCGGGGCAGGCTAAGGCTGGCCAGATAGAAGGCCAGATGATTTACGTAGATGCTGATAATCAGAAAGATTTAATCCGAACCTATACGCCGACTGCGGCCGATATTGATGAGATGAGGCGCCTAGCTAGCGCTGTCTGGCAGAAGATCGTTAACGTTGATTTGCCGGATGTAAGCGCCTACAGCCAGGACTTAGACGGAATCAAAGCTTTTCAGGCCGACCTGCTGAAATAAAAAAAGCTCCGGGCGTGCCCGGAGCTTTTCTCTAGAATCTATTTTTAAGCTTTGGCTTTGACTCTTTTAACTACTCTAGCGGGCCGTACACCTCCCCAGATGCCGGCAAACAAGATGTTATAGAGGTTAACACCAATCAAACCGCCGGCCAGCGGGCCAACGATATAGGCGGCGTTAAAGCTCCTTAGACCTAAGGCTACAGCCGGGTTCAAAATACCAGCAGAAGCCGTAGCGGCTACCAGCACACCCACAAATAGAGTGGCGCCGATAGTCAAAGCTGACTGCAGAGAGTCAAGCTTCTTGTGTGCGGCGGCGGCATAGCCAACAGCCACGATGGCTGTACCTACCAACTCAGCCAGCCAAACCCGTGCATCGGTGTGGGCGCCGGTCCTGGAGGCGATAGTGTGGTTAGTAAAGTAGTCATACAACTGCCAAGATGCTAGACCACCAATCAGCTGGGCAATGATGTAAGACACGCCCCGAACCGTGCTGATAGCCCGGGTGGTCCATAGACCAAAGGTTACAGCTGGGTTAAAATGGGCGCCGCTAAACCAGCCAAACAACATGTAGCTTACCCCAAGAGCCACAGCTACGCTGGTGGCGATAAAGTAAGATACGGCCGTAGTCTCGCTTAGAACTAGTGCTACATAAGTCCAAATAGCCGCGCCGAGGAACTCGGCCGCCAGAGGGCTTACTTTCGCTCTGGTTAACATTTTTCGTTTTCCTCCTTTTAGTTATACCTAACGCCCACTATAGTACCCGAGAAGTCAAAACGCAAAGCTTATTGTTACTTTTATAGGAAGTTCTAATCTGTTAAAATGGAGGTATGGCAGACACGCAAAACGTTACCATTTATAGCGCGCCGTGGTGCGCCTTTTGCCATATGGCCAAGCGTTATTTAGATGAGAAGGGCGTTAAATATAAAGACATTGACGTCGACAGTGACTCAGCCGCCGCCCAAGAACTGGTCCGCAAAACCGGCCAGGCCGGCATACCGGTGCTGGAAATTGGCGATGAGACAATCATCGGTTTTGACCGTCCCCGGATAGACCTGGCACTACGCGCCAACCACTTAGTCAAATAGTGGCAAGCGCCGGCTTAGCTAGCCTATAATAAGTTAGCTATGGCGTTTGAGGATTATAAAACCAAGAAATCGGTAGTTTTAGTTTATACCGGCGAAGGTAAGGGCAAGACCAGCGCCAGCGTTGGCCTGCTGGCCCGGGCGCTGGGCAATGGCTGGAGCGCCGCTTACGTGCAGTTTATAAAGACCTGGAACGTCGGCGAACATGACTTTATCAATAAAATTCAGCCAGTGTTTGGTAAAAAACTGCTGTTTTATAAAGGCGGTAAGGGCTTTTACGATGCCGGCGATTTGTCGGCTAAAGACGTCTCTGAGGCTGAACACAAGAAAGCGGCGGCTAGTACCTACAAGGTAGCTTATAAGGCGGCCACCAGCGGCAAATATGACCTGGTGATATGCGATGAAATCAATAATGCCGTCCATCATGGTCTAATCCCAACTGACAGCATTGAAAAGCTAATAAACGACCGCGCCAGCAATACTAGCCTCTGTCTGACCGGCCGAGATTTCCCTAAGAAATATTTAAAATACGCCGATATCGCTACCAACATGACCAAAATCAAGCACCATTTTGATAAGAAGTTCTTAGCTAATAAAGGCATAGATTTTTAATCTACATTGACTTTGCTCTTTGGGTGGGTTAGCCAGTAGGCGTAACTTGCTTTAAAATCATTATTATGGCTAAAGTGCCGGTCATGGCTGTTATCCCAGCCTATAACGCCGCTAAAACATTGCCAAAGCTGTTAGAGCAAATTTTACTTCAGGGTTATGATGGCATTTTCGTATTAGACGATGCTTCAACCGACAGGACTGTCAAAATTGCTGAAAAGTATTCTCCCCGAGTCAAAGTTATAAAAGGCAAAACTAATGTTGGCGCCGGCGCCAACCGTAACCGCATAATCGGGCAGGTAGCCCCAGACGTAATCATTCACTTTATCGACGCCGACGTACGGTTAGTGTCCAAAAATAACCCGGCCATTATCCGAGGTCTTGAGTGGAAAGCGGATACAGCTTACTACGGCGGGCTATTGCGCAACCCGGCCGGCGAACAAAATCCTTTTAACTTTGGCCCGCGGCCGTGCCTTGCCACCAGCCTGTCTTCCTCAATTCAGTACGGCCTCTGGCAGTTGTCTTATCGAGCGCCAAAACTGGCTAAAGTTTTAAGAAGCTCCCTTAATTTTTATTTAAAAAGTTGGCCCAATATTTTTAAACAACAAAAATTGCGGCAGGTTTTCTGGACGGCCGAGTCAAATCTAATAATTAAAGCCGGCTTATTCCGGGAGCTGGGCGGTTATGATCCGCAGTTTCGCTACGGCGAGATTAATGATCTGGGGCTACGGTTAGAGAAAGCCGGCTATAAAAGCTGGTTTTTACCCCAAGTGGATCTCCTACATACCTCGACCGACAACGTATATCTGCACATCAATGATAAAAGGATAGCCCGGCGGCAATTAGTTAAAAAATACGGCCATACGATGTCTCTCTGGCCGTGGCTTTATAAAAAGAGATTGAATATTAAATAGATTTTCCGCACGGGGCGCTCCCGGCTGGGGCGCTAGCCCGTGCGGCGGTGGACGGAAGCCGAAGGTCCCTGCTTCCGTCCACGTCTCGCTTTCCAGAGTGATGCCCGCTCGGCAGGGAGCTAGTGCTAGCGGCAATAGCTCTTATCGCGCCGGGCCCAGAGGCTAGCTTCCAGCGCCTGGCCTACCATGTCGGCCAGGTATTGGACCGTCATGGAGCTGTAGTGCTCGGGCGCTAGCCAGATCTCGAAGGGGTCCGAGTCACTGGCGGCCGGCCGGTGATGCAGTGAGCCCCAGCCGAACTCGGACTTCAGCTCGTACTCCATCTCCCGCCGTCGAAATTCATCCAACCGGTGGTCACCATTCAGGTGGACCCTCAGGATGATCGACGGCGGATGGAGGAACCGGTCCTTCAGACGCTCCCAAGCGCCTACCGGCGGGTCGGGCTTGTCGACTTCGATAGTGAAGCCGCCGAAGTTGTACTCACGAATGACCACTTGGGGGCCACCTCCTTACAGCCGAATAACTGCGTACCTTCCACAACTTGCTCTGTAAGCAGTATTATTTTAACATAAATTCTATTTTTTAGCAATGACCCAGTATAGTAATGTTATGAAATTTCACTGCCGTAAAAGCCTTAATTTAGCGATATTTATCTTGCTCTTAATTTTAATTGTAATTACGCAGTCTGGCTGGTTGGCTAGCCCGGCTAGAACTGTCAACCAGAGCCAGCCGGGCTTTTACAGCATTAGCCACTTTATAGACGGCGATACCATAGCCGTAAATATGAACGGTCAAATTGAAACTATCAGGATGATAGGAGTTGATACGCCGGAGACTCACCGGCCCAATACGCCCGTGCAATGCTTTGGGCCGGAGGCGGCTAGCTATACTAAATCGCTGATTGGTGATAATCGGGTGCGCCTGCAGGCTGACCCGCTGGACACTAACCGGGACCGTTACGGCCGGCTACTACGCTATGTTTATCTGCCGGACGGCACAATGGTGGAGGATAAGCTAATAAGTCAGGGCTATGGTTTTGCTTATCTGGATTTTCCATTCAGCCAAAAGGCCCGCTTTGCCAGCGAGCAAAGCGCCGCCCAAGTTAAAAGAGCCGGCCTATGGGGCAAATGCAAGCCGATTGTTAACGATTACGGCGGCTGGACATCTAATCCGGCTTATCAAACTAATTGATTTAGAAAATCAGCTAGTTTTTTAGTTTGGGCCTTCTCTGAGAAGGTTTCGGCCCGGCGGCGCGCCTCTTGACCGTAAGCGGCAAGTTGAGCCCGATTTTCTAGCAAAGTAGTGACGGCCTGGCCATACGCTTTTGGTTCATTTATGGCTTTTAGGCCGGTTTTTTTATTTACCAAAATGGGGTTCAGCCCCGGCTCGTCGCACCATACAAGCGGCAGGCCGGCTAGTGCCGCTTCGTTTAGCACTAGAGCTTGGCAGTCAGTTAGAGAAGGAAAGGTAAAAATATCCGCTAATGCGTAGACGGCGCCCAGCTCCTGCCGGCTTACTTGGCCAGCAAAAATAATGCGCTCTTTATATTTACCGGCGGCGGCTTTTGCTTCTAGATGTTTGCGGTGCTGAAAATCGCCCACCAGCAGGAGTTTGGCCTTGGGCCTTTTCGTGCCAATGGTGTCAAATGATTCAATTAATACGCCTAGATTTTTTTCAATGCTCAGCCGGCCGGCATAAAGAATAATTTCATCCTCTTCAGTGAGGCCGTACTTAGTCATAAATTGTTTCTTAAATTCACTGCTAGCCGGCAGGGAATCCACGCCGGTGGGGATTACGGCAATATTTTGGGCAATCGGCCACTGCTTTAATTTTCCGGCAATTTTTTCAGATGGGGCAATAACCGCCTCAGCCCGCTCATGCAGGGCCGACAGCATGTGCCGCGTTACATAGCGGTACCAGCCTAGGCGCTTGGGGTAGGGACCAAAGTAGCCGCGGTAAAGCTGGCCAATTTCGTTCCAGCTCATCCTCAGCAGGTACGGGGCCAAAACCGCCGAACCCAGCAGGCCGCCAATAACAGTAGGTTTATACATGGCCCCGTATTCTTCCAGGTCGGTGCCGTAGTGGATGACGTAAGGAATGCCTAGCTGGACGGAGGCATAGGCGCCAAGCCCGCCAATATAAGAAGGAGTAAAAGCAATAATGACGTCTAAATTCAGTTCTTTTATCTTTTTTAGCTGGCGCGGCGGCCAAAAAAAACTATTAAATTGGTCTTGATAAAAAAGACCTCGCAGTGCCCGGTAGCGAATCACTCTGGGCTCGCGGGGCAGGTGCCAGCGCCAGTCTTTCGGTGCCACTACCCAGACATCGTGACCCTCGGCTACTAGGTCGCGCCGTAAAATCTCGATGACGTAGCAAATGCCGTTAGCCACCGGTAAATAGGTGTCAGTAAAAAGCCCGATTCGCACCCCTCAATGCTAGCACTCTCTAAAACTACTGAGCAAATGACCGAAAGGCCGTTTGGGCGTTAGCCAAATTTTCCATAGCCGGATGATAATGGCCTGGCCAAATTACCGTTTTAGCCACTACTAAGCGGCTGGCATTGAGCACTTTGCCGGCCAGTTTAGTCCACTCGGCTGAAGCTACACCGTCACGGTCGCCGGTAGCTAAAGTTACTGCTAAATCCTGAATCTCACGTTCTCGGACTGTATCAAGTATGCACTGGACATCACCGCCGCGGCGCATGCCATGCACAGTGGCGCCTAGGTGGGTGGAAAACCTGGTAGCTAGCCTAGTCGGTAATGTTAGCGGGCCAAAATCTGGGCCAAGGTTCGGATATTGGTTGTAAGGATTCTCGGCGGTGTATTGCTTAAAGTGGTCACTACCATGTAGCATAAAGTTCTTTCTAAAGGTGAACCACCCTTGAGCCTCCAGGCCGACTTCTTGAGCCAGGCCCAGGGCGCTTACTCTTATACTAGGAGGGGCAGACGCCAGCAGGCCAACAGCGTTGACGCTTCCTTGGGAATTACCGCTCAGCACAAAGTCGTACCCTCTTATTAGCTCATCAACCTTCTCAGTATTTTTAACTTGGTTAAGTAGCTCGGTCCGCATAGCTTTATCGATAGCTTGCCACTGCTGGCCGGCTATCAGGCTAAAGTCTTGATTGTTTAGACTCTCTCTCTCTGTTTATCAGTCATTGCGTGGCTAGTTAAAAAAGTACCCGGAAAACTGACGCCTATTACCGCCAACCGGCTGTTGTCGTCAGCAATCAGTGCTTCGCGTAGAGCTTCAAAACCTCTGCCGGGATGATCCGACCAAGCCATAGCTTTTACCAAAACTGTTTTAGCGCTGGCCAAATCGCCGCTAATCAGAACGCTGTATTTTGAGTTACCGCTGGTATCTTCTACTTCTATAGCTGGATGATTCTCCCGAGCTATTGTCTCCAGCCCGTCAGGCATTTCACCGTAGTAAACCACGCTGGTTTGGGCGACTTTTCTATCTATTTCTTCACCGAGCAAGGGTTTAGCGCCATCAATATAAGGCTGAAATTGCTCATGGTTAGACATACTCCAACGATACCATCTTTTTATATCTTACGCAAGTCGTGATAACATTAGCGTAATTAATGCCTGGCAAAAAAGAGCATAGATCACACCACCCCAAACACCAGGCCCACCACCATAAAAAATCAAAAGTAAAAGCGGCGGGCTGGTGGCCGCTGATATCATTTGGGCGGGCCTGGCGGCGCCTGCGTAAGTCCCGCTGGTGGATACGTTGGCCAGCTTATATCATCATCGCTTATGCCGTTATTGTTTCTGTTAGCTGGCTAGTTGACGAGGCTATGCCCAAGGTGAAAGACCCGCAGTTTGGCGTCAGCTTTTCTATAGAGTACGCCGAGGAGCTAGGTAATAACTGGCGGGCCAATTACCAAGCTCTGCTTAACGACTTAGGCTTTAAGCGCCTGCGTTTAATGAGCTATTGGGAACTAGTTGAGCCCCAAAAAGGCAAATACGACTTTAAGGATCTGGATTGGCAGTTTGCCCAGGCCAATGCGCATCACGCCAAGATAACCTTAGCCATCGGCCTGCGCCAGCCGCGCTGGCCGGAGTGCCACGAACCCAATTGGGCCAAGGCCGACCCCATTGAAAGTGCCGCCTGGAAGGCCAACCTTTATTCATTTATCACTACCGTAGTTAACCACTACAAAAATAACCCGGCGCTAGAGAGCTACCAGCTGGAAAACGAGCCGGAGAACAATTGGTTTGGCGGTTGCCGAGAGGGTGCCGCGCCTAAGAGCCGGCTTAGCTATGAGTTCAACATGGTTAAAAAGCTGGACCCATCTCACCCGGTTTGGATGAGCCTGAGCGACGAGCACGGTCTGCCGCTGGGTAAGCCAGTGCCGGACGCCTACGGCTTTTCTATTTACCGGGTAGTTTATAGTACCAACACGCCTATTCACTTTTATATAACTTACCCGATAACCGACTGGTATCACCGCCTGCGCGTCTGGCTGATAAAAGAGATCCAGCACCGCCCCGTATACGTGCACGAGCTTCAGCTGGAGCCATGGGGCTCTAAGCCGACCGAAGATCTGACCATTGCTCAGCAGAATAAATCAATGAGTGTAGCCCAAATCCATAAAAGCATTGCCTATTCAGAGAAAACCGGTATACGCCTGCAATATATGTGGGGCGGCGAGTGGTGGTACTGGCGCAAGACCCACTTTAATGACTCCGGCCCCTGGAACGCCATCAAAGAAGAGTTAAAAGCCGCCCAAGCAAACAGTAATTAACTAAGTAGCAAGTAGGCCCGCACAGCGCTTATACTATTTCTATGGCTAAAAAGACTAAGCCGGACAAGAGAATCGTCAACCGAAGGGCCCGCTACGACTACGAGCTGGGTGATTCTTTAAGTGTGGGCTTAGTTTTAAGTGGGGCCGAGACTAAGGCTCTGCGCCTAGGCCACGGCCAACTGCGCGGCGCCTTTGTGACCATCAAAGACGGAGAGCTGTGGCTTACCGGTGCCCAAATTAACCCGGCGCCCGGCATTTATATCACCCCAGATGATCAAGTCCGTTCGCGTAAGCTTTTGGCTAAAAAGAGAGAGATAGACCAGCTGACGGCGGCCCGCAAGGAGGGCCGCACGATTGTGCCGCTAGAGATACAGACCGGCGGCCGGTATATCAAGCTTAAAATTGCCATCGGCAAGGGCAAGCGCCGCTATGACAAACGCGAGACGATTAAGCGCCGCCAACAGCAACGCGATATCGCCAGAGAAGGTAAAATATAAGAGCTATGAATAAATTCGCATTTGAAATTTATGCAAGGCGACGGCGACCAGCGGAGCGAGCTGTATGAATAAATACAGTGAGCGAGCACCGCAGCCGACAACGAAGCAGAAACTCGAAAGTCTTACCGGTGCGACCGGCTCTGCCGGGCGGCAGGGGAAGACGGTGCGGATTTATTCATGGAATGTTAATGGAATTAGAGCCGTAGTTAGAAAAGGCGCTCTGCAAGAATTTATGGCCCAGTGCCAGCCGGACATCCTCTGCCTGCAGGAAACTAAAGCCCAGCAAGGCCAAGCCGAAATTGACTTTGGGGGTTATGAGGAGTATTGGAATAGCGCCAGCAAATTAGGCTACTCCGGCACGGCCATTTTTACTCGTATCAAGCCGCTGAAAGTTATTAACGGCTTTCCAGAAGGTTTTGCTAAAAAATATGACTTCGTAGATGACAAAACCCGCGACGCCGCCAGCGAGGGCAGGGTGCTAACGGCCGAGTTCGACAAATTTTATCTAGTCACCGTTTATACCATCAATGCCAAAGACGACCTATCGCGCTTAGACCTTAAGTACAAGCACTGGGACCCAGCCTTTTTGGCCTACGTGAAACAGCTTGAAAAGACAAAACCTGTCATATTCTGCGGTGACTTAAATGTGGCCCACACTGAAGACGACCTAGCCAACCCCAAGCCCAACCGCGGTAAAAAAGGCTTTACCGACGAGGAGCGCGAAGGCTTTCAAAACTATCTGGACAATGGCTTTATAGATACTTTTAGATTGTTCAAACAGGGCAATGGTTATTACAGTTGGTGGAGCCACTTTGCCAACGCCCGGGCCCGTAATGTAGGCTGGCGGATTGATTATTTTTTGGCTAGCGCCGGTTTAAAGGGCAAGATAAAATCAGCTGATATTCACCCCAAATTTATGGGCTCCGACCACTGCCCAATCAGCCTCGAACTAGACATATGAGAACGGTAGCTATTATCCCCGGCTGGTCAGAGGGAAATTGGCACATAAATCAGTTTGCTAAGGCTCTACCGGATGGCTGGGAGCTTGCTAGTGAGCCAGATAAAGCAGATATTGTCATTGCTCACTCCTCTGGTTGCTATAGCCTACCTAAACTGGGCAAAACTAATCTGACTATATTAATAGGCCCGCCCTATGACCCAGGGCGGTCGATATTTATGTGCATCTGGCAAAATATCATCGGCGATTTGCCCAGCCAGCTAAGGTGGTGGGGCCTAGCCAAGCTGGTGCGCGTGCGGCTGGCTAACTGCTGGTATGCGCTAAGGTATCCTCTGCGTCATATAAAAATTTGGCGGTCACTGCGCCAAACGTTTTTAATCGCCGTTGAAAATAGCGAAACTCTAGTCATTAGAAATAACTCGGATGCATTCTGCAGTGAGCAGATCAAAATTTTAGTGAAGGATTATAAGAATATCCGTCTAGTCGAGCTGGCCGGCCTGCACGAGGACTGCTGGATACACCCGAAAACTTATGTAGCCCTGCTGGCTCGATTTTAAGCTGTTTTCCGCCTGATGCTGGCGGCTCCAAGTAGTAGTGAGGCAATGACGAAAGAAGCTACTACGACGCTGTCGCGCCAAAAGAAAGTTCCCGCCGGGCTGGCTTTTTGAGCGATAAGCTGTAAGGCTTCTACGCCGTAGGTCAGGGGCAAAATTTCCGACAGTCTATAAAGCCAGTGGGCCATCTGCTCTCGTGGTAGCAATAGCCCGCATAATAAGAACTGCGGCATTATGACTGCCGGCAAAAACTGTACGGAATGGAATTCAGTCTTAGCATAGGCGCTGACGAAAAGGCCCATAGCCATGCCGAGTATGCCATCTAATATGCAAATTAGGACTACTAGCGGCTGGGGACCGGCAACGTGCAAATTCAAAAGATACAGAGCGACAGCCGACACCAAGATAGCCTGGATGATAGCCATGATGGTAAAAGCTATAGCGTAGCCTAAGACAAACTCGGCTTTATTTATCGGTGTCACAAGCAGTCTATCAAGCGTGCCCCGAGTCCGTTCCCTAAGTGTCGCGACCGAAGCCACAACAAACATCATCACCAGCGGAAAAATACCGAGCATGGGGGCCCCGACTTTATTGAACATGGCAGAGTTATGGAGATACATGAATTTTAAAATAACTTCCAGCATAATCGGCACCATCACAATGAGAGCGATGGACGGCTTGTCGTGACGGAGTTGCGCCAGAACACGGCTAGCAGTAGCTAGAAGCCTGCGCGCCTTCATGCCCCTGCGCCTTCTAATTTCAGAAACACTTCTTCCATTGATTTTGATCCCGTACTTTCAAGTAGGTACGCTGGCCTTTCATAGGCCAAAATCTGCCCGTTCTTTATCAGCATTACTCGGTCACAGTGCATAGACTCCGTCAAGTCATGGCTGGATACTAAGAAGGTCGCCCCTTGGCTGGCAAGGTGCCTGAAATAACGCCACAATTCGATCCGCAAGATTGGATCTAGACCGCTAGTCGGCTCGTCAAGCAAGATGAATTCCGGCCGGCCCAAAAGGGCTATAGCCAGCGAAATCCGAGCTTGCTGACCACCCGACATATCCGCCAGAAGTTGGTCGGAATGGTCAGCCATATTGAGTTGTTCGAGTAGCTCCTTTGACTGCATTGCGGGCGCGTTAACGATCCTGCCAAAATATTTTAAATTCTCATAACCAGTCAGGTCGGTATAATAACCGTGATTCTGAGACATGTAGCTGACTAAGTTACGAGCCCTCAAAGTGCCGCTGTGGTGGTGGAGAATATGAATGGAGCCAGACTTTATTTTCTGCAAACCGATGAGCGATCTAATTAACGTGGTTTTGCCTGCACCAGAAGGTCCAAAAAGACCGACTATCTCTCCACTCTCAATTTCAAAATTAATGTCACTTAGGATGGTTCTATGCTTTCGGTCAACTCTTAAGTTATGGACGTTCACGGCCGAATGCATAAGCATAATTCTAGCATGATCACTTCTTACCTTAGAATCTGACCCTCTTTGGACTTCACCCGAAACTGCTACAATCGGAGTATGAGTGAAGTTAGGAAATTTGCAGTATTTGATATAGACGGAACATTAATTAGGTGGCAGTTATACCACGCCCTGGCTGATCAACTAGTTAAGCTAGGCCATATTGATTCCTCGGCCTTTCAATCTATAAGCGAGGCGCGAATGGATTGGAAACGCCGCGAGCGCAGTGATTCTTTTAAACTCTATGAGACAAAACTAGTAAAGCTATACAGCAAGGCGATGAGCCAGATAACGCCGGCCCAGTTCGACCAGGCCGCCGAGCAAGTGTTCGAAGAATATAAGGACCAAGTTTATACCTATACCCGGCAGTTAATAAAAAAACTGAGAACTAAGGGTTATCTACTATTCGCAATTTCCGGCTCGCAGGTGGAATTAATCAGTAAAATTGCTGATTACTACGGCTTTGACGACTTTGTCGGTACGCAGTATGTGCGTCGCGGCGGCAAATTTACTGGCGAAGTTAAGGCGCCCCTAGGTAAAAAAGACCAGGTTCTAAAAGAGATGGTTAAACAGCACGGTGCCAGCTGGGCCGGGTCTATTGGTGTTGGAGACAGCCAGGGTGATATCAAAATGATGTCGGCCACAGAGCGGCCGATCGCCTTCAACCCGGAGCGTGAGCTGTTTGAACATGCCAAAGCCCACGGCTGGCCGATAGTAATTGAGAGAAAAAACATGTTTTACGAGCTGGAGACTAAGGGTGAATCCTTCGTATTGGCATAAACAGACAGTCGACCAGCCGCTGTTTGACCAGCTGATTTGGAGCAAGCCGGAAAATAAGAAGCAAGCCGGCAAACTGCTGATTGTCGGCGGCAATGTTCACTCTGTCACGGCGCCGGCACTAGCCTACCAGGCGGCCGTACACGCCGGTATCGGCAGTGCCCGGGTAATCTTGCCCGACGCCATCGCCAAAACCATCGGTAAAAACTTTGAGGAGGGCTCGTTTGCGTTTAGTACACCATCGGGCAGTTTTGCCAAGACAGCCGTCAACCGCGTACTGGAAGAGCGGGATTGGGCTGAGGCTGTTTTGTTAGCCGGCGATTTTGGCCGCAATAGTGAGACGGCTATATTTTTAGAGCAGTTACTGGAAAAGTATAAAGGTCCGCTAGTCATGGCCCAGGACAGCCTCGATTATTTCACCCAAGACATAGATAAGATGATAAAGAGACCAGATACTTTGATGGTCGCCAGCATGAGTCGACTGCAAAAGATGACCAGAGCCGGCATGCCCTCCATAATCATCCGCCACTCCATGACCCTGCACGCCCTGGTGGGCCTGCTAAACAGCTGGACCCGAGAAAGTGGCGCTAAAATTCTGACCTACCATAATGACAACTTTATCTATGCCGAAGCCGGGCAGGTAAGTACGACTCTAAAAGCCGGTGCCGAAAACTGGGAAGTGCCGCTGTCCGCTTATGCTAGCGTCTGGCGGATTCAGCACGCCGCCAAAGGCTTTGAAGCCGTCACCACCGCCATCTGGGACTACGCCAGAGATTAATATGTAGAGTTTTTAGGGCTTTTTTGACCAGGCTAAAGCCCGTCGAGACGAGTGCCGCCTTTTGACCCTATGTTTGATTTTGCGATGCTCCTCCATCTGCGCATAAGTAAAACTGGCTCCGGCTAAAGCCGCGGCCACCATAGCCATAAAAAGATAGGTTTCAATTTCAGCCCCGAAGACATGAATATTTAAAACGTGCTGGGGATGATAATTCCAAGCTCCCCAGCGCCTAGCAAAATATTCAAATACAGTAATGGGTAGGGTAATGATTACAAAAACTGCAATGTACTTCCAGTGGCGTTTAAGGAAGCCGCCGTGGCGATACCAGATCCGAAAGTTTCCAATACCAGCGAAGAAAATCGTTGTGTAGAGATATAGCCAGTGACTATTCATCTCAAAATTTCCATTTCTTGATGAACCGATGCCTGAAAAGAAGAGCCAATGAAACAATATAGATTGTGAAGGTTATCATAAAAAATACTTCTTCCCAGGGAATATTTCCTAAATGCCCAGCAATGCAACAGCCGGCCGGGAAATACCAGGTTTTTGACCAGACCGCAAACCAATCCCAAGGGATAGCTAAAATCAAGACAATAATGATGCACCTTATGAAGGTTCTGGGATATTTAGATAGGATTTTATAAAAGAATAGCCAAAGTATGACGGTGGGCACCCAGCAAAACCAAAACAATACTTCAATGTATGGATGTGTTATCAAAAAGTGCATTTTTGTTTTTATTTATGCTTAAGCTAAGTTAACTATACCCGACAGGTAGAGTCAATCAACATCGGCTAGAGCGCCGCCGGCGATCGCGCACAATCTGCCTTGCCGCTCTGAAAAGCAGATTCAACGAAGTAGAGAGTCCTATTTCTTTTACTCCTTCAAAGATGTCTGGCGCCATGTTCCGCGCCATCATGAGCCTGTTCTTAGCCGATGGCTCGACAGACACCAAGCCTTCGTCATAATCAGCTTTAATGTCGGCGATGGCATCAATACCGGTTGAAAGACGCCCAGCATGCCTAAAGAAGAGCGTAAAATCACGGAAATTTGCCTGCCGCCTATCATTGGGGGTAACGATCTGTAGAAACATGGTAGCCTGCATTTGGCCGATTAACCGAGCCTTGCGGGCGTATTCTTTGGGGTCTTGAGTCTCGCGCCAGCTGTCGCAAACCTTCATAATCTGTAATCCCTTACGAAGGAAAATATCGGACTGTTCGTCAGAGATAGAGTTTCTTAGTGCCAAGCCGTGCGCCAGTGCCTGATCGCCAAGAGCCATATTTCTATCGCCGCCACAACTGACGGGACCGAAAATAGTTCTCAGGTTGTTGGCTACTGTTTCGGCCGGTACTAAACCGCTATCAAGGGCCTTGTCGACGTAATATATAAGAAGATTGGCATGCTTCCAGGCTGTAATCGTCTCCGGGCTGAAAGCTACGCCGTGAGTTTTTAGTGCTAGCTCTCCGGAGAAATCTATAACTTTCTCATACATCTCAAGAGCACTAGCTTCAAGGCGCTCACTACTTATCATAGTAGCATATTCTACAACTTTATGTATAAAATGTCAATGTGTAGGCTGGCTTGGAGGGCTATGAAAAATACCTATTGAAGAACATTTGATGGTGGGTGAGGAGGGAATCGAACCCTCAATCCGTAAGGAACACGATTTTGAGTCGTGCGCGTATACCAGTTCCGCCACTCACCCGGATGTGCTAGAAAACTTACAGTAACAGGGTAATAACAGGTGTTATTGTACAATAAACTATAGAATTATCTAAATATGGACGACACCTATAAGCTCACCAATGACGCTCAATTACCTCTGCCTGGGCCGGGAGGCTCTGCCGGCAATGCCGATAGCGGCCAAGACCAGGCCGTGGAGCTTATCCGGAAAAAAATTAATAGTCTTTACGCTAGCGAGCCACCGGCCGTAGACGAAAAGCAGGATTTAGCTAAAATCACGCCTGAGGCCACCCCGTCTAAGCATCAAGACTTCATCCGGCATTTGCTATCCAGCGGTAAGCCCCTGGAAACTATCCAGACCGAGTGGCATGAATACTATTTGGGTCTTAGTGATGTTGATAAACACCAGGTTTGGCAGGAATTTTATAATATCCATAACCAAGCCGCTCGCTGGCGGCCAAGTGAGCCACAGATGGCGCCGGGCGCGAAACCAGCTGTTTTACCCCGGCCTAAGCCGTCTACCTCAAAAACTGTAGCTGACGTTTTAGAAGCCGCCGGCATTGAAAGCTTGCGGCACAAACTGCCTAAGGCCATTGCTGGCCGGCGCCTTAGCCTAAAAGAGCACTTGCAATCGCTAGCATACGGCCTAAGTGTGGGTTGTTTAGTGATAGTTGTTTTAATGTTTAGCTTTTTTAACCAGAAATTTATCGCGCCATTAATCCAGCCCAGCCGGGATGTTACCAACATCCCGCTGATTGTCTCCGGCACTGTCGGCAGTAAGCCGGAGCTGATTGTACCTAAAATTAATCTAGAAGTACCGGTTATCTACAGAGTGGATACGATTAATGAGCAGGCTGTCCAAAATGCGCTGGAGAGCGGCGTCGTTCACTACGCCGACACGGCTATGCCCGGCCAAGACGGTAACCTGGTCATTGTCGGCCACTCGTCCAACAATATTCTTAACCCAGGGCGGTTTAAGTTTGCCTTTGTGCTATTGCATGACCTGCAGGTAGGTGATACCTTTTTCATCCAAAAAGACGGCAAACGCTACACTTATCAGGTTTACGAGCGTAAAATCGTTAGCCCGACCGATGTATCAGTGCTGGGCCCAGCCGATAAACCGGCTACCGCTTCATTAATTACCTGCGATCCGCCAGGCACCAGCAATAACCGCCTGGTGGTCATCGGCCAGCAAATCAGCCCTGACCCATCCTCAAACATTGCCGCCAACGCTCATCAAAACAGCCTGGCCGTTACCAGTCAAACTATTCCCGGCAATTCACCCAGTTTGTGGTCAAGAATCACTAGCGGCTTATAGCTGGTTACTGAGCGCCGTTCTTGGGTAGGTCGGTGCCGGCGCGCATGTCGACCCGCTCCAGCGTGACTCCAGATGAATTGGGCACGGCTGTAAATGTAATCATCTGTTGATAATTGGCGCTAAAGAAGGCAGGACCGCTATAGACGCTAGGAGTTACCATTTGCGGATTAGCATAATCATAGTCGAAGACAAAAACCGAGGTGCCGCTCTGGCCTATCCAGCGGTCGCCGTCCATCCAGCTCACCTGGCCACCACTTAAAGGTTGTTTGACTGTGTAGCGGTAGGCCTGTTTGGCTTCAAAATCGTAGACGGCAAAAGTTTGGGCGGCCTCTATGCCAATAAAGCGGGCATTGTTAGAGAAGCTAGCTTGCGTGGCCCCTAAATCATCAAAGCCTAAAACAGGTATAGCTTTGCCGATTTTAGGATTAGCGATATCACTCAAAGGGTCCTCGTAGATGTTAATTCGGGAGGTGTCACTGCCGGCCACGTAGTACCAGTGGCCGGAATACTGGGCGGCGTTAATTAAGTAATGAGTGCCGGCTTTAAAGGTATAAAGCGGGTAAGTCTGGCCATTATTCCATATGCGCGCCTGGACCTGGCCTGATGGCATATTTTCGTCGGTGACATAGGTCATTAAGCTGTCCCCGTAGGGCTTAAAAGCCAGCACGTGCTTTAAAAAGGCGGGGGCTAAGACATTTTGAGTGGTGTCAGCTACCTGCAGAGTCTGGGCCGAGCCATCATACAAATACAGCTGGTCAACACTTTTATTGCGCAGGGCCACCTGGGTGGGATTAATCTTGAAAAGTTTATTGATATTAAAGGACTTAGTTGGATCCGTCCGGTCAAAAACAATAAACTCCTGACCGCCGGCGTAGTCATGTTCTAAAAGAAGGTGCTTATTGTCGCTGGACCATTCAACGACCTTTAGGGTCGACGCTGACGAATCGGCGTCAGTTAATAAGTCGGCCGGCAAGTTTAGAACCAGCGGCTGGGCCGCTAAATTGCTGGTATCAAACTCATCGAACGACACGGTGGCGCTAGTGGAGGCGGGCTGTTCAACGATCAGCCAATGGTAATCAGGCGTTTGGGTTACCAGTGCCGGCAAGCTGTCATAGTCTTTCAGATCAAAAGTCCGCGGCTGGGTGGGGAACAAAAAAGGATAATCATAACGCTCAATGGCGTGAGCATTGAGTATAAAAGACCTTTGCCAACTGCGGTAGCCAGCTTTCTTCAGCGTTAGCGTATATTTTTTAGCCGGAAGGACAAAACGGGCACTGGTAGTAGAGCTTTGCAGTTTGCCATTTAGGTAAATTTGGGCGCCGCCTGGCTGAGACCCGACAAACAATAAACCATTTTCGATAATCTGACCGGTCTTGGTATTTATACCGTAACCATAAGCGCCGTAGACCAAAATCAGCGTAGCCAGCACTAGCACACAGCCCGTCAAAAAATAACCCACCATCAGGCGGATTTTATAGGCTCTTTGTTTTCTGGGGTCTAAATAATCCATGAGCTAAAAAGGTTATGATTTAAGCCGAACGAACTATTAATGTGTTCGAGTTGTTAGCGGCGGCCGCCTTTAATTGTCGCATAAAGAAAAGTGAACAGCAAAATGAGTCATAAGCCTATTGCTAGGCGGGGTCGGGGAGGTGTAATATTAGCTTTAGCAAAAGTTAAAAGGGACGTAGCCAACTTTGAGTAGAACGAGCAGTATAGTCGAAGTCAACGGTAACCGCTATGACGCTTTTACCGGCCAACTGCTAAACTCACCTAGGGCTATCAAATCAGCCGTCAGTTCATCGGGAAGAAAGATGATTGACGGCTTTGTTATAGGGCCGCACCAAAAGACGCCTGCCCGAGCCGGCCGGCCGGCCACTAAAGCCTCCAGCCTGCACCAAGCCCCGCAGAAAACCCGTACACTGATGCGCCAGGCCGTAAAAAAGCCGCTTAAAACGACGATTGATTCGACTAAACAGCTGAAATCGCCGATTAAAACTGATCCAGCCCGTGAACTGAGAGCCAAGACCGTAGGCCTGCACTCTAAGGTTAATCGGTTTGGCTTAATGCCAAATGCCGTGAAGCCTCAGCCGCTAAAAATGGTCGCTAAGGTTGTGGCCCGGCCGCGCTCGGATCACGCAGTAGCACCCGCCCGCGTCCCCAGCATGGTCACAAGTGCCTCGCATCAGCACTTAGAAAGACTACTGGATGAGGCTTTAGTACAAGCTGACGCTCATAAACATATCTTGAAATCATCCGGCCGGACCCGCCGGCTAAAGCGGACTCATAAATGGCTGATTTTAGGATTAGTCAGCCTGGCTATAATTGTGGTGGCCGCCATTTTAGTATGGGAGAATCTGCCCAGTGTAGCAATGCGGGTAGCCGACCTAAGAGCCCATGTAGCGGCCAGCGTGCCGGCTTACACGCCGCCTGACTACAGCTTTGCCGGACCGGTCAGTTACCACGGCGGCGCTGTAACTATGATTTATAAAAATAAGGTTAACTCCGGACTAAAATTTTCACTAACTCAGCAATCGTCTAGCTGGGACAGCCGGTCACTGGAGGCCAATTATCTGCCACCGAACACGTCTGTGCAGACATCACAGGTTAACGGCACCACGGTTTATATCTACGGTAGCGCAGGTAACGCCGCCTGGGTAAATAACGGCGTATTTTATAGTCTGAAAAATCGCGCCCATTTGACCTCGGATCAAGTCCTAAAAATCGTCCAAAGCCTTTAGGCGCTCTCAAGCAAGCTAATTTTCTCTTTTCAGGTATACGCCTTTAGCCTTAGACTATGGTGGTATGAGCAGTTCTGAAAAACCAGTTAGGACGCGGTTTGCGCCCAGCCCAACCGGCTTTTTACACGTTGGCGGTATCCGCACGGCGCTTTTTGGCTGGCTGGTCGCTCACCAGGCCGGTGGCCAGTTTATTCTGCGGCTAGAAGACACCGACAAGGCCCGCGAGGTAGCCGGCGCTGACGAACATATTATCAAGAGCTTGCGCGCCCTAGGGCTAGACTACGACGAGGGCCCAGACAAAGGCGGACCTTACGCGCCCTACCGGCAAAGCCAGCGGCTAGATAGTTATAAGGCATGGGCCCAAAAACTTATTGACGCCGGCCGAGCCTACGGCGACCCGCTTAGCCCAGCCGAGGTTCAAGCCCTACGCGATCGGGCTCGTGCCGCTAAAAAACCTTTCCTATATAGAGATTATCGGCCAGCCAACCCGCCAGCCTGGGACGGCGCTCGTCCGCTCCGCTTTAAATCCGAGCCCAAGGCCTACAAATGGCACGACGAGGTAATGGGAGATTTATCTACCGGGCCAGAAGTAATTGATGATTTTATTTTGATTAAATCTGACGGTTACCCAACTTATAATTTTGCTCACATTGTTGACGATGCCGAGATGAAAATTAGTCACGTCATCCGCGGTCAGGAATTTCTAGCCAGCGTACCAAACTACTTGAATTTATATGAAGCCTTGGGCTTAGAGCGCCCGCGTTTAGCCACCATGCCGCATATCCTAGGCCCAGACGGTAACAAAAAGTTATCAAAGCGTGACGGCGCCAAAGACGTATTGGACTATATCCGCGACGGCTACTTGCCGGACGCACTGGTGAACTTTATCGCCAGCTTGGGCTGGAACGACGGCAGTGAACAAGAGATTTTTAGCCGGGAAGAATTAATCAAAAAATTCAGTCTTAGCCATGTCCAAAAAAGCGGTGCCCGCTTCGATGAGCGGCGGCTGGAGTGGATGAACGGCCACTACATACGCCAGATGGGAGTAGAGCAGTTGTCTGATCTGCTTAATAAATCGCCGAACGATTACTGGGGCAAAGGTAAGTCGGCTGAGCCAACCTATAAAAAAGCCGTACTAGCTCAAGTTATCGATAGATTAAAATATTTGTCCGAACTGCCCCAGCTGACAGGCTTCTTCTTCACCAAGCCATCCAACCAAAGCGTCCGCCAGTTATATGAGGCGCCCGAAGACAGGTTGTTGAAGGACATGCCGAAAGGGCAAATGGGTAGCTTGCTAAAAGCCGCCAGCCAGAAACTCCACACCTCCCAGTTCGACCCTGATAACCTGCAAGCCTGCTTAAACAGTCTCCTAGAAGAGTTAGAGACTAAGCCGGGAGTACTCTTTCCAATTATCCGCATTGCCCTAAGCGGTGCGCAGTCAACGCCCAGCTTGCCGGGCGTGCTTAGCGTGCTTGGTAAGAGCGAATCTCTAGCCAGAATGGCTTCAGCCGAAAAAATCCTGGAGTCTTAAAGCACTCCATGGATTACCTGCACGCCCTGCTTAACTTGCCAGCAGTGGCAGGGCCAGCCGTATCGCCCAATCGCCGCTGGGTAGCTTGGACTTGGCTAAATGTCGGCCCTACGGCCGACGTCTATCTATCACCCTGCGACGGCTCGGCGCCGCCAAGTCGGCTCACTAATACCGGCGAAAATACCTGGATAAATTCTTGGCTGGCTGACAGTTCCGGGCTGGTTATTTCTCATGATCATAACGGCAATGAAAAAGACCAGCTTTTTTTGCTCAGGCTAGATGAGCCGGAAAAGCTAAAACCGCTAACTGAGAAAAACCCGCCTTATTACATCCGCGGAGGCAAACTTCACCCCCACGAGCCTTGGCTGTTTTATTCGGCTAACTATGATTTTAAAAGTAAGCGCCTGCTGGAGCCGGCTTGGCTTTATCGTCATAATGTACAGACCGGTGAAAAAAAGGTCCTAGCAAGGCCTAAAAAGCCAGGCGCCTACGCCCCAAAGTTAAACATCCAGGGCAGTTATATACTTTATCCGCGCAGTGACCGCGATCCGGCCGGCGAGCAAATCTGGCTCGTCGATATTGACGGCCGGCAAGACCGAGAAATAATCAATCTAGGCGACAAGACCAAGGTTAGAGCCAGCTGGTGCCCAGACGGCCAAACGGCCGTAGTGGTGGCTGAGGCCGAGAACTACCGCCGGCTGGGGTTATGGTCTTTAAAAACCGACCGGCTGGAGTGGCTGATTGATGACCCAGACAGAAACATTGAATACGCCTACATGCCGCTTGGTGCCGAGCAAATAGTAGTTGAGGAGATTAAGCAGGCACGCTCCATATTTAGTTTGTTGAATCCAAGGACCTTAGAAGAAACGCCTTTTTTAAATGCTGGTGGTGGCACTTTTACGCCACTAGCGCCGCTGGCGGACGGGCGCTGGCTAGGTATAAGCTATAGCTCGACTCAGCCGCGCGATTTAGTGGTTAGCGCGCCGGGCCAATTGGTTAGCCTAACTAATGTTTTGGCTAAGGCGGGGATCAGCAAAGACCAGCTAGTACCGGCTGAGGATTTTTGGTGGCAATCGGCCGACGGCCGTAAAATCCAAGGCTGGCTCTACCGCACGCCATATCAGCCAAAAGGCACAATAATCTGCGCCCACGGCGGGCCGTCGGCCCACAGCGAAGACGCCTTAGACCCAGAAACCCAATACTACCTGTCGGTCGGTTTTAACGTGCTGGACCCAAATTATCGGGGAAGCACCGGTTTCGATCTAGATTTTCAGGAGGCAATTAAAAAAGACGGCTGGGGCGGGGCAGAGCAGGAGGATATTGCCAGCGGTATCAGGGCGTTGATAGACGCCGGTATTGCCAAGGCCGGCAAGGTGGGCATTACCGGAACCTCTTACGGCGGCTACTCGGCTTGGCACGCTATAACTCATTTTCCGCTGGATATAATCTCGGCCGCGGCCCCGGTTTGCGGCATGACCGATTTAATCATCGATTATGAGACTACCCGCCCGGATCTTAGGCCCTATTCTGAAGAAATGATGGGCGGCAAGCCGGTAGACCTACCGGAAAAATATAAACAGCGCTCGCCGATTAACTTTGTCAGTAATATCAAAGGTCAGTTGATGATTGTTCAGGGTTTAAATGACCCGAATGTAACCCCGGCTAACGTCAAAGAAGTTGAGACCGCCCTAAAAGCCGGCGGTATAAAATATCAAAAACTGCTGTTTAAAGACGAAGGTCACGGAATAGCCAAGCCAAAAAATAAATTAACCCTATATAAAAAACTGGCAGAATTTTTCGAACAGGCCTTTGCCGGTGAATAAAAACCGTTAAACGCTAGAGCTTTGCTATAATTCATCTGAATGATAGATGATATCCGGCCGCCCCGGCCGCCAAAACCAAAAGAGCCAAATCTGCCCCCGCCGCCTCCTCCGGTTGCCCCGGCCGCACCGTCGGCGCCAGACCCCAGCTTACCGGAACCGGAAGCCACTATAGATTTACCCGCTGAGGGCGAGCCGGCTAAAAAACGCGGTTTAGGCAGGGTCCGCCATCACTGGTATAATTTCAGCCGGCTGGAAAAAATTTCGGCTCTAGTGGGCCTTTTGATTATTTTGGCCGGCATTGGCTTGTCCAGCTATCTACTATTTATCCGCAAATCGCCCCAGCCGATTACCTATACTTATATTAAAAAGGTGAAACCGGCACCCAAGCCGGTCACTACACCATCGCCCTTAACTGGCCTGCCGGTTGATCCAGCTCTAGCTAAGCGGCCGGTAACCGGAGTCATGATAGAAAATACGCCGCCCGCCCGGCCGCAGTCCGGTCTACAGGACGCCGGCGTAGTCTTTGAAGCCATCGCCGAGGCCGGTATTACCCGCTTTTTGGCACTGTTTCAGGATACTCAGCCCCAATACGTAGGCCCTGTTAGAAGCCTCAGGCCGTACTATATTGATTTTGCCACACCGTTTGACGCCAGTATCGCCCACGTCGGCGGTAGCCCTGACGCGCTGAGTCAGATCCGCTCTGGCGGCAAAGATTTGGACCAGTTCTTTAATGCCGGCGCGTATTGGCGTATTTCGTCGCGGGCGGCACCGCATAATGTCTACACCAGCTTCGCTAAGCTAGACGCTCTTAATGCCGCCAAAGGCTACACCAGCTCGCAGGTGCAAAGCTGGCCCCGCAAAGCCGACGCCCCTCTAAAGACACCGACCGCCAAATCCATCAATTTCAACCCCTCCTGGGACGACTACAAGGTTCATTATGATTACGATAAAGCCTCCAACTCTTATTTGCGTAGTGAGGGCGGGGCGCCGCATAAAGACCTGGTCAGCGCCAGCGATACCACCGGTGTTCAACTACATCCAAAGGTGGTTATCGCCCTGGTTATTGGCCTGTCTAACGGTGCTCTTGACGCCTCCGGCGCCTACTATTCCGACTACCAAGACACCGGTTCCGGTACAGCCTATGTCTTTCAAGACGGCGGCGTGATAGAGGGTAGTTGGAGCAAGGCCGACCGGGCTAGCCAGTTCAGCTTTACCGATAGCACCGGCAAACCCATAAAATTAGACGCCGGCCAAACCTGGCTGACATTAGTCGGTCGGGCCAGCCAAGTCAGCTATTCACCTTAGCATGGACTCCACACCTCTGTTCCTGATACAATTTTCTCTGTTCTTTGTGCGATGAGGCGCCATCGTCTAGCGGCTAGGACACCAGGTTCTCATCCTGGCAACCGGGGTTCGATTCCCCGTGGCGTCACCAAATATCAAATTATGGTAAACACCAAAATACGCTATCTGCTTTTTAGCAATTATCTGAACCTGCTCGGCTTTTCGATATTCACACCGCTATTTGCTATTTTCGTTTTAAATTTAAGAAATGACCCGTCACTGGTGGGCCTAGCCTGGGGCGTCAATTTGTACGCCGCGGCACTAATGATTCTGCTGTTTGGAAAATATGAAGACCGCTGGCGCCATAAAGAACAGCTGGTGGTGATTGGTTTTTTCTTACTGGCCGCCGGCGGGGCCGCCTACTTATTAGTGCATAGCATTTGGCAGTTATTTGCCATTCAGGCCTTTAATGCTATCGGTACCGGCGTTTTGACGCCGGCATGGCGGACAGTCTATGCCAAAAGCGAAGATAAGGGAAGGGAGACACTAGAGTGGTCTTTTGTCGACGGCGGTGCAAAATTTTTTAGTGCTACCGGTGCCGTAATTGGCGGGCTAATCTTAAAGTTTTATAGCTTTAGAGCCATCTTCATATTGATTTGTTTAATACAACTATTGGCGGGCATTGTCGCGCTAAGCCTGCTCAAAAATAAATCTAAAAGAGAGGCCGAAATCAACCTCTCTTTATCTTAAAATTCAGCCTCTACTGATTGTCAGAACTAGTTTTTTTTCGACCTCGCCGGCTGGCTCGGCCGCCCATGGCGGCTATTTCACTGCGGCGTTTTGGATCCATGGCCGCAAAACCTCTTTTACTGTTTGCCATATAGCTTACTCCCTACTATTGCGCCGGCGCCGGCCACCACCACTGGCTTTACCGCCTTCGCGGGCGACCCTCTCTCTGGTTTCTCTATCTGCGTCTGCTAAACCCCGATTAGAGTTAGAATCTGAATCATCCCTGTTAGCCATGATTCACCTCCTTCTTAATTTACTTTACCGATTGTTGGAACGGCGACCACCGTGACTGTTCTTGCCACCCTCTACCTTGGCTGAACGCGGCTGAGCCTCGGCGCCTTTTTTACCGGCCTCACTCGGGTCGGCGCCGCCGGGCTTTCCAAACTGGCCTGGGCTGTTTCTGCCGCCCTCGCGGGCCGCTTCTTCGGTGTCGTCCCGGTTACCAAACTGGCCTGGGTTATTGCTGTCTGCCATAGTCCCTCCTTATTCATTAATGGCATTATCATGGTAAGTCTGATGGGGAGTGAATGGATATAAGTATATTCACCGTACTCATGTAACATTCCTCACAGAGGTTAACTGGTAGGCGGCCAGCGCTATGACCAGCGGGCCAGCCAGCACATAAACCAGCCATTAATTCTAGTTGAAGAGCCGGCCCAGCTAGCCTAAAATTTGAATTAGCCATATGCGGGCTGGGGCTTTTAAAAAGCTACTTCCTCCGTATAGACTTATAAAACTTCAAGCTTTAATTTAAAGCTTTCACCGGTAGCTGAGGAGCTTTCTTCGGCAAGCCGTACTCTAGCACTAGCTAGCCTTTAGGTTAAAAGGGTAAACCGGGAACGGTGGTCTACTCAGACTAAACTAGCTAACTCTTCTAAAAAAGCCGTTTACCCGCAAAAGATTTTTAATCCTCGGCGGGTTCGCCAGCATCAAGTTTTTAGATGATTGGCCCTCTTTTTATAACTTTAAATCAAGGAGAACTGCTATGGAAAACACAGTTGAAATTAATAAAGACGTCAGCGTGGCGGCCTACTATTTCCGCAGTGCCGGCGAGCGCCTGCGTTGCTTCCCTAAAAGAATCGAGTGGGAGGGCGGCCAAGTAAACTTCACCGAGACTGGCCTGCGTCACCCGACCAAAAAAGGCCAGCGGATGGTACATGTTTTCGACATGACTGATGGCAAAGCCGATTATCGTCTGGAATTTGACGCCCAAGCGCTGACTTGGAAGCTAATAGCTATCAGCGATATGCACTACCCAGCGGGCGCCTCTTTGGCCACGGCCTAAAAAGGACTCTAAAGCTTATGCCTAAATACGGCTTAGATCTACCTATCAATAAGGCTCGGCCCAAGGTGATGCATATCGACTTAAATTCCTGCTTTGCCACCGTAGAACAGCAGGCTAGGCCACTACTGCGGGGCCGGCCGGTGGGCGTTACCAACCGCAAAACCAAAAACGCCTGCGTGGTGGCCGCCAGCTATGAGGCCAAGCGCCTGGGCGTACGTGTCGGCATGACATTTAGTGAAGCTCGCCTGCATGCACCGGATTTGATTTTGGTAGAAACCGACCCGCCGAAATATCACTACGTCTATCAAAAGCTGGTTAATATCATGAAGAGCTACTCGCCGGACATTACTATGAAAAGTATCGACGAAGGCATCATTAATTTCGCCGGCACTGAGCGTATTAATAAAAGACCGCTGACAGACATCGGCCGGGAAATTAAGCGGCGGCTAAAGGACGATGTGGGCAGTTGGATGACCTGTAATATCGGCATTGCCCCCAACCGTTTTTTGGCCAAAACCGCCGCCTCCTTACATAAACCCGACGGGCTGGATCTTATTGACCACACCAACCTGCGCTCCCTGCTGGCCGGACTGGAACTAACTGATTTGACCGGTATTGCCAGCCGTAATGAAGCCCGCCTAAATTCAGCCGGCATTTACAGTGTAAGCCAGTTTTTGGACGCCCCAGCCGACCTCTTGCGCCAGCGGGTATTTAAAAGCGTTTGCGGCGAAGATTGGTATAAGCGTTTGCGGGGCTGGGAAGTGGACGATTTTGATACTAGCGTCAAAAGCGTTGGCCGCCAGTACGTGCTGGATGAATGGCGCCCCAGTGAAGAAACTCTGCGGGCCCGGCTTAGCTATTTATGCGAGACTACAGCCATGAAACTGCGCTATAAAGGCCTTGCCGCCAGGGGCGTAATCTTGTCTTTACATTTTGCCGGCGGCGACTATTGGTACGAGCGCAAAATCTTCAATCAGCCCTTTTTTACTAATGCCGACGTATTAACCCGGGCTAGCCTGCTGTTTAACCGCCGCCCCAAAGACGACTGGGTAAGGCAAATGAGCATTGCCTGCTATAACTTAGTGCCATCTAATGCTAATCAGGTCAGCCTGCTGGAAGAAATCAACCGCGAAGCCTGGTTGACCACCGCCATGGATACTATCAATGGCCAGTTTGGCGAGTTTACTATAACTCTAGCCGCCAGCCTGCCGGCCAAAGGCCTAGTCAAACAAAAGATACCGTTTGGCACTACCCGCTACTTTGAACTGCTGTGTAGTCATGCTTAGCGCCTAGGCCAACGCCACCTGAGCCGGTTGTCATCGAAATCTCGGCAGGTAGCCGAAAAAAAATAGTGTAGTAACAAAGTAGTCCAGCCTAAAAGCACATCACCAAAAAAGCTGTTATTACGGGAAGTAGTATTAAAGCTAAGATATCTTATTTTTTGTTTGTGCATTTTTTCAGCTTCAGAATAACATAATCGGATTGAAAAAATATCTGTTACAACGGATAATAAGAGCATTCCAAAAGGCAGACATCCGGTGGGCAAATAAAATGCAAATTTTTCAAAAGAAAGCGGCCGAGCCGGCCGCGGCTAGCGGCGGCTCGGCCGTTACTAGCCAATTCTTAAAAGACGAGCACTCCAGCTCCTTTATTTTAGGCGCCATCGATGACGGCGTGGTTATTTTTGACCGCCAGAATATCATTCATTTATTTAACCGCGGGGCCGCCAATCTGCTGGGCTGGGCGGCCAACGAGGCCGTTGGCCAGGACTTTAATAAAGTAATGCCCCTGTTTGACGCTAAAGGCACGGCCCTACCGCCAGAGCAAAACCCTTTTACCCAGGCCCTGGTAACCGGCCAGACGGTTAGAAACAACGACTGCGTGATGAACTCTAAAAACGGACGCCAGATGGCCGTATCCATCACCGTCTCGCCCATCATCGAACAGGCCGATCGCTTGCCGCAAACAGCCGTAGCCGTTTTTCGCGATATTACCGTCCAAAAACAACAGGAACAGCAGAGGTCGGATTTTATCAGCACCGCCAGCCACGAAATGCGCACGCCGATTGCCGCCATCGAAGGCTATTTATCACTGGTGCTAAACGAGAAAGTGACCAAGATTGACGACAACGCCAGAAAGTATTTGATGAAGGCTCAAGCCGCCACCAAGCACCTAGGTCAGTTGTTTGCCGACCTCTTAACCAGCTCTAAAGCCGATGATGGCCGCCTATCTAGTAATCCGGTGGTGATAGAAATTGGCGAACTATTAGGCCAAGTGGTTGAAGCCGAGCAGTTCCACGCCGAGCAAAGCAATCTTGAGCTCAAATATGTACTTAGCAATAATGACGTCGCCGGCGGGCACGTGGTACGGCCGATTTACTATGCCTTTGTTGACCCCACCCGTATGAACGAAGTTTTTCAAAATATTATTGATAACGCCATTAAGTACACGCCCCAGGGCTCGGTCACTGTAAGGCTAACGGGCGACCTGGAAACTATCCAGGTCCAGGTTCAAGACACTGGGCCGGGCATCCCATCAGAAGACATCCCGCACCTTTTTCAGAAGTTTTACCGGGTGGACAATTCAGCCACCAGGACAGTTGGCGGCACCGGCTTAGGACTCTATATATGTAAGATAATTGTTGAACTTTATAAGGGGCGCATTTGGGTCGAGAGCCAGCTAGGTAAGGGGAGCACCTTCTTCATCAATCTGCCGCGATTAACCACCGATAAGGCGCTGGAGCTTCAAAAGAATCAGGCCAGCGTAGTTAGCCCAACGGGGTAATTGAAAATGAGCCGGCAGTGCTTTATAGTTAGCATAAGGATTATCAATGCCTACTATTATTCCTAAAATTTTACTCGTCGAAGACGACAACAACCTGCGCGAAATTTTTGAAATGCGCCTGAAGGCCGAGGGCTACGACACCGTCACTGCCAGCGACGGTGAAGAAGCTCTAGTTACGGCTATGAAAGAAAAGCCGGACCTGATTATTGCCGACGTTATGATGCCTAAACTATCTGGTTTTGAAATGTTGGAGACACTTCGGGCTACCCCCGAAATGGCCGCCACCAAAACCATCATGATGACGGCTCTTGGCCAGGCCGAGGATAGGGCTCGCGGTGAGCGGCTGGGCGTGATAAAGTATTTGGTGAAATCCCAAGTAACCTTGGAAGATTTCGTGCGTGTAGTCCGCGAGGTTATGGCGCCCTCATCAGAAGCGGCACCAGCTCCCGCTGTAAACAGCCCGGAGTCTAACCAAGCACAAAATAATAAAGAAAGCGAGGCCAAAGTGCCAGAAGATACATCAACTAACCCGCAGGCTGGGGACAACGCCAGCCAAGGTGTAAACCCAATGAGCGGCGCTCCTGCTGACGCTGGAGGCGAATCAGCCGCCCAAGAACAAAGCGAGGTTCAAAGCCAAATTGATAATTTTGCGGCTAGCTCAAATGCTGGTGCCGCCGATGATACAGCGGCTCCCGCCGGTAGCGCTACAACTCCCGGCACCGATAGCGCCGCCCCGACAGGCGACTCCGGAACCGGCACAGACACAACCGGTCAGCCAGCCGTACCGCCGGTCACTCCACCGGCCGATCCGGCTCCTCAGCCGCCAGCCGACTCAGGCCAGGCTCCAACCGACCAGGGCGGAACTATCTAAATAAAAGCGAAGTTCAACTAAAACGGGCGCGAAAGGGAAAACCCGGCGCCCGTTTTTAAATAGTCTAATCAGGTTATAATACGGAAGATGAATTCAAAGGCGCCGATCGTGGCCATTGTCGGGCGGGCCAACGTTGGTAAATCCAGCTTATTTAATGCTGTTTTAAATCGCCGGGAGGCCATAACAGCTGACGAGCCGGGAACTACCCGCGACTCAGTGATGGCCCGGATAGACTGGGCTGGCAAGCAGTTCTGGTTATGCGACACAGCCGGCCTAAAACCAGCCGAAGATGATTTTGAGCTATCGATCCAAAGCCAAATCAGTGAGGCCGTCGCCTCGGCTGATTTAATTATGGTTGTCATTGAGGCCGATGTGCCGATAACCGAGGAGGATCGCCGGGTGGCCAAAATGGCCCTTAAAAGCACTAAGCCGGTCGTATTAGTAGTCAATAAAATTGATAAAGACCGCCGGGTAGACCTAGGCCAGTTCCGCCGGCTGGGTATTAAAGACATTTTAACCGCCAGTGCCACCCAGAAAACCGGCATTCCTAATCTGTTAGATAATCTGGCCGGTAGCTTGCCGGCCGGCCAAATCAATGAAGCGGCTGACCGCTTAAAAATTGCCATTTTGGGCCGGCCAAATGTTGGCAAGTCATCGCTATTTAATAATTTAGCTAAAAAACAGCAGGCCATTACCGCTAGCCGGGCCGGCACTACCCGTGATGTGAACCGCCTGATACTGCGCTATAAGGGCCGTGAACTAGAGATTATGGATACGGCCGGCATTCGCCGTAGCGGCAAGATAGAGCAGGGGGTTGAGCAATTTAGCGTTATGAGGTCCTTAGCGGCCATAGAGGAGGCTGACATCTGCCTAGTTTTAATGGACGCCGGCGAGTTAAATGTACAGCTGGATCAAAAAATAGCCGGCCTAGTCAAAGACGCCGGCAAAGGCTTAATTTTAGTGGTTAGTAAATGGGACAGCCTCGATAAAGAGTCTACAAACCAAGGCGCCATTACCGGCAGAATAGCTGACGAGTTTGCCTTCGTGCCTTGGGCGCCGCTGGTACTAACCAGCTCTGTTACCGGCCAAAACGTCACTAAGATTTTTGAATTGGCGCTGGAGATAGACGCGGCCAGGCGCCTGCGGATTCAAACGGCCCAACTAAATTCATGGCTAGGCGAAGTCACCCGCGAACATCCGCCGGCTGGCCTAAAAAACCGTTCACCCAAGCTTAACTATATGGTTCAAGAGGATGATCAATCCTTTCCCAACTTTAAAATTTTTGGCGCCCATACCAAATTTTTACACTGGAGCTATAAACGCTATTTAGAGCGAAAATTTCGCGAGCAGTGGCCACTTGCCGGTACGCCGATAAAGTTCTGGTTTATCGAAAAGCACTAGGCCGCCTGCCGGCGAAGGCAATGGACTTTTAACGGCTTCTGGCTTTAGACTTCTTTATGGCTTTATTTCAGAAAAAACCGGTAACCAGCTCCAGCCTGCCGCTTTACACGGTGGGAGCCAATAAAACGGTGCTTATTATCGGCCTTGGCAATATTGGCGATAAATATAAAAACACCCGCCATAACGTAGGCTTTATGGTACTTGATGATTTTGCTAAACGTAATGATTTTCCGGCGTGGACAAATAAAAAAGATCTGTACTGCCAACTCACTAACCAGCAGATGGGGCAGGCTAACGTTATTCTCTGTAAGCCAACGACACTAGTTAATAACAGCGGCCAGGCGGCGAGTGCCGTCCAGCGCTTTTATAGGATTTATAACCAGACTACGCTGGCAGTTTATGACGAGCTGGCTATTCCATTTGCCAGCTTGCGCACTCGGCGGGGCGGCTCAGACGCCGGCCATAACGGCATTAAGTCACTAATCGCTCATATCGGTGGTGATTTTGGCCGGCTCCGCATTGGTATCGCCAGCGAGCAAGCAGGAAAATCGAAGGCGGCTGATTTTGTGCTGGCCAAATTTTCCAAAGACGAATTAGATAAGCTACCAGCCGTCATTAAAGAAGCAGGGGTCCTGCTGACCGAGTACATTTTCGGCGGCGAACTGAACCACGAGACCCGTAGCACTCTATGAAGCGCTAACGCAAAAGAGCCATTAGGGCATTCTAAAAGACAGCAAGAAACTAAAAAGACTTCCGGAGGGGGTGGGCACCGCCGGAAGCCTTTTCAGGGGACGATCCGCCAGCCGGCGTATCATCCCTTAAATACACCCTTCAACCCACCTTAAGCGAAGCTGTCCGGAGGCTCATTTGAGCTGGTTCCGCGCCGGTCATAAAGGACCATCTTTTACGACTCGCCGACCCACATTGATCGGGGTCCCCATAACCTAGCGAAGCTAGGTTATGGGGGCGTAAGTTAAAGGGGTTAGTTTGTTTAAGAGTCTTGCACCACAGCTCACTGGTTTTTGGCGATTGCCGACTTAGCAATAGCTATTTATACTAAAACCAGTCAGACGCGGCGCAAGATGCCGGCCATAAGTGGAGGGTAAACAACTTAATGAGCCGGTCCTCTTAAACAATCTAACTAAAAGTTAGAATAGGGGGTATAAGGTACGTAAGTACATGAAACTGTACTTACAAGTTGCGATTTTAGCAAAAAAGTGTCTTGGTGTCAACACTAGAAAATATTTATGACAAAAGTCAATAGCCTTAAGCGAAATAGCCCTAACTATCCTGAAATTTTAAAGCACATCGATCCGCCGCCGAAACAGCTTTATTTTAGCGGCTTGGCGCCGGAAACCTGGCTGGGCCGGCCAAAAGTAGCCATCGTCGGTAGTCGAAAGGCCACGGCTTACGGGCTGGGCGTTACGGATCAGCTGGCCGGCACTCTTGCCAAGCAGGGCATTGTCATTATTAGCGGACTGGCTTACGGCATCGATAAAGCGGCCCACCAGGCGGCTATGGCGGCCGGCGGGCTCACCGTGGCTGTTCTGCCAACCAGCCTGCAATCAATCTATCCGGCTGGCCACCTAAACCTGGCAGTTCAGGTAGCTGGGCAGGGTACCCTGATTAGCGAATACGGGCCGAACGACCCTGTCTATAAATTAAACTTCACTCAGCGTAACCGGATAATTAGCGGTCTAGCCGACGTCGTGATTATAACCGAGGCGGCTGTCAAAAGCGGTAGCCTAGTGACTGCCCGGTTCGCCCTAGAGCAAGGTAAAACGGTCATGGCTGTACCGGGAAATATAAATAGCGAGAACAGCCAAGGGGCCAACAACCTCATTAAAAGCGGCGCCGTGCCGGTAACTGAGGCCGGTGATGTTTTATTTGCCCTTAATATAAGGCCGTCAAAGACCAGGGCTAAGCAGACTTTCAAGGGCAGTGCCGACGAAGAAAGAGTTTTAAAAATGATAATCGACGGCGTTAACGACCAAGAAGAGCTGGCGCTAAAAGCTCAATTAGACGGTGGCCAGACATCAGCAATCTTGACTAGTCTAGAAATCACCGGGCACATCCGGCCGGCCGGTAGCGGCCGGTGGGTCTCATCCTAAAAAAGTTAACGAACAGCAGTTAGTGAAAAAGCCGTTTGCATATATTAAGCTCGACTTTTAAACTTGAAGGCTAGTATGGCAAAAAACCTTGTGATTGTGGAAAGCCCAGCCAAAGCCAAAACTATTGCCCGCTATCTAGGTGAAGATTTCGAGGTTAAAAGTAGTTTCGGCCACATCCGCGACTTACCTAAAAAAGACCTGGGTGTTGATATTAATAATAATTTCCAGCCCACTTATCAAATTAGCCCTGATAAAAAGAAGGTGGTATCCGAGCTAAAGAAGGCGGCCGCCGGCCACACCGTCTGGCTGGCGAGCGATGAAGACCGCGAAGGCGAAGCCATTGCCTGGCATATCTGTGCGGCTCTAGGACTAGACCCCCAAACAACCAATCGAATCGTTTTTCATGAGATTACCAAGCCGGCTATCGAGAAAGCCGTAGCCAATCCCCGGCACGTTGATAAACAGTTGGTTAATGCCCAGCAATCACGCCGAGTGCTGGATAGGCTGGTTGGTTATGAACTTAGCCCAATTTTGTGGCGCAAAATCCGCACCGGCCTGTCAGCAGGGCGGGTTCAGAGCGCGGCCGTCCGCTTAACAGTCGAGAGGGAACGCGAAATCCGCGACTATCAGCCAGAGATAAACTTTAAAGTATCAGCCGATTTTACGGCCAGCGGCCAAAGCCTGCCAGCCGAGCTAGACCGGCGCCCAGCCGGGGCCGAGCAGGCCAAAGAGCTTTTAGAATATTTAGCTAAAGCAGACTTTACGGTCGCCGGCGTAGACCAAAAGCCGGGAACCAGAAGTCCCAGCCCGCCGTTTACTACCAGCACCCTGCAACAAGAAGCCTCCCGCCGGCTAGGCTTTAGCGTCCGTCAGACTATGGTGCTGGCTCAAAGGCTCTATGAAAACGGCCATATTACTTATATGCGTACTGACAGCACAATTTTATCTTCTTTAGCCATCAGTGCCGCCGGGACCTTAATTAAACAGAAATACGGCGCAAATTATGCTCAAAACCGGCAATATAAGACTAAAAGTCAGTCAGCGCAGGAAGCTCACGAGGCCATTCGGCCGACTAATTTTTCGCTCGAGTCCGCCGGCGCCGACGACGGTCAAAAAAAGCTCTATCAGCTAATTTGGCGGCGGGCGCTGGCTAGCCAAATGGCGCCGGCGGCCATCCAGCGCACCCTGGTTATGATTGATATCTCCGGCCGGCCGGAAAAGTTCACGGCCTCCGGAGAGGTTTTAACCTTCGATGGCTTTTTAAAGGTTTACGGCGGCGGCAAAGACGACGTTATTTTACCGGCCATAAAGGTTGGCGACCACTTAGAGCTAAAAAGGGCTCAAGCACTGGAAACCTATTCTAAGCCGCCGGCCCGTTATAGCGAGGCTTCTCTGGTCAGACAGCTAGAACAGCTGGGCATCGGTCGGCCCAGTACTTATGCCCCGACCATTGGCACTATTCAGGACCGCGGCTACGTTGAGAAAAAAGACGTTGAGGGCCAGCCCCGTGAATTGAAAGAAGTAGTCTTAGCCGACGGCAAGGTAACAGAAAGCGTTCAAACTGTAGTCGCCGGCGCCGACAGATCAAAACTCCAGCCGACGCCGCTAGCAGAAGTGGTGACAGACTTTTTAATAAAATACTTCAGCGACATTTTAAATTATGATTTTACAGCTCGAGCCGAAGCTCAACTTGATGAAGTAGCCGACGGCAAATTAGCCTGGCAGACCATGCTCAAAGAGTTCTACGATAAATTTCACCCACTGGTCGAAAAGTCAGCTAAGGCTGATCGGGCTGAAGCCGCCCAGGCCCGGACGCTGGGCACTGACCCCAAGACCGGCAAGCCGGTTATCGCTCGTTACGGGCGCTACGGGCCTATGCTTCAGCTTGGCGAGGCGGCCGACAAGGATGATCCAAAACCAGATTTCGCCCCCCTGCCGCAAGGCGCTAGTCTGGATGATGTCACTCTAGAACAGGCCCTGCCGATGTTCGATCTACCCAGAAAAGTCGGCCAAACCGAGGAGGGCGAAGAGATTTTAGCTAACATCGGCCGCTATGGACCTTACCTAAAAGTGGGTAAAAGATCGGTCAGCATTAAGGGCCAGGATCCCCTCACTATTACTGAAGCTGTAGCCCGTCAGACGATAGCCGAAAATGCGAAGGCTAAGGCCAATCGGGTAATTGCCGACTTTGGCGCCGTTAAAATTTTGCGCGGTCCATATGGTCCTTATGTCACCGATGGTAAAACCAACGCTCGGATACCTAAAAAACAAAATCCCGAAGAGTTAGACGAGCAGGCGGCCAAAGATTTACTGGCTAGAAAACCGGCCCGCCGGGGTTCGCGCGCCAAAAAGCTTAATTAAATCAGCTTTTTAGCTATTTACACTTATATTTCATAAGTGGCTATCATTAATATTTAGTGCGCAGGCGTCGAATTAGTGATAAAATAAATTTAGCGTGAGGGGAGCTTGACTTTTAAAAATTAACGTTTTATAATAACGTTATTGTTTTAATAACTTAAGGAAGTTAATTTAATGGAAGAGGCCGAGGCCAGCCAGAAGTTGAATCTCGACAAAGTCATCCAAGACATCTTGGGGACTATCGAGCGTGAGCGTGAGAGAGAAATCGTTTCGCGCCGGTTCGGCCTGTACGACCGCCGGGAAACACTGGAACAGATTGGTGAACTTTTGGGCATAACCCGCGAGCGGGTCCGCCAGCTGGAGAAATCAGTCGTCACTCGCCTGCGGACCGGCGCCGAGAAGGATTTGCCGCACATTAAAGAAGTTGAGGCGGTCTTATCGGCTCATCTAAAGAGCATGGGTAATGTGGCCCGGATTAGTGATGTCTCCGAAAAAATTAAACCTAAGTCCACTAAAGTAGATCAGGCCCGGGTCGCCTTTTTGTCGCATTTGAGCCCAGGCGTAGCTGTTATCGACGATAATGACCACTTTTATCATTCAATCGGTCTGGCTGAGCTCCATAACGAGCGGGCCATTCGCGATCACGTGGGCAAGATTATCGACACCGTCAATAAAATTGGCGAGCCAACCAGTATAGAAAATCTAGCCAAACAGTATGGCTCAAAAGATACTAAGCACGTCGAGGCCTTGGCTGGCATCTCTAAGAACCTGGCTAATTTACATGGCCGCTGGGGGCTGACCAAATGGCCAATGGTTAATCCTAAAAATATCCGCGATAAAATCTATGTGATTTTGCATGATAGCGGTAAACCAATGCATTTTTCGGAGATTTCTCAGGCTATCAAGCAGAGTGACTTTCGACGAAAGGATGTCACTACTCAAGCCATCCATAACGAGCTAATCAAAGACAAGCGGTTTGTTCTAATCGGTCGTGGCATTTATGCACTGCGTGAATGGGGCTATAAGAAAGGCACTGTGGCCGATGTAATTGCCGAAGTTCTACGCAAAGAGGGCGGCCCCCTGCACAGAGATGAAATTGTCCGGCGGGTACTAAAAAACCGCCAGGTCAAAGAAACTACTATTTTATTAAACTTGCAGGGCAAGCCCCAGTTTAAACGCGTCGCTAAAGCTACCTATAACCTAGCCGAAGCTTAAACCAGCTAGTTAATACTTCCGCCAAAACAGCCAGGCCTACTTGGCTGTATAATAATGAGTGGATTTATGCAGCGATTAAATAGGGGTAAAACCAGCGGCCAGGCCAGGCAGGAAGAAGTCCTGCTTATGCTGGAGGTTCCACGGACCAACGACAAGAAGGAGCTGGCGGCCGAACAGATGCTAGCCGCCCTGCACGGAATACTGAGGCCAAAGCGCGAACTTCGGGCCAGCGGTAGCATGCAGGAGCATATCAGCCTGGAGATAGTAGCCATGGCTCAGCGCATTAGATTTTATATTTGGACGCCCCGGCATCTGCAAGCTTTCGTAGAAGGCCAGATTTACGCTCAGTACCCAACGCTTCAGATTCACGAGCAGACTGAGGATTATTCACAACGTAAGCTCCACCAAACCGTAATCCACACTTCTGAACTCGAATTAACAGATAATGAAACTTTGCCGATTAAGACCTTTCCCAGCTTTGAAGTTGACCCGCTGGCCGCCATCACGGCAACTTTAGCGAAACTGGATAAAGAAGATGAAGAAATGTGGATTCAGATCTTAGCGCGGCCAATCCCGGATGATTGGCACCGCAAAGGTCAGCGCATGGCCAGCCGCATTAAAGGGGGCAGGGGACTGCTGGGCGGCAGTGGCTCGCTAGGTTACATTGGCGAGGCTATTGCCGCCCTAGCTAGGCCGCCTCAAGCCGGTGCCGCCAAGCCGGAATTATCAGAAAGGGACAAATCCCGTGTCTCAGCCATAGAAGAGAAGAGCAATAAACTAGGTTACCGGGTTAAGATTCGCTTGCTCTATGCCGGACACGACCAACACACCG
Organism: Saccharimonadales bacterium (SeqCode); assembly: GCA_035717985.1. Classification (GTDB taxonomy): domain Bacteria; phylum Patescibacteriota; class Saccharimonadia; order Saccharimonadales; family UBA10212; genus DASTHW01. The sequence goes on from DASTHW010000016.1 coordinate 49,247, forward strand.
CCCGCCTGCGCATGCAGGCTCTTGTTGGCACCTTTAAGCAATTTAATACCACCAACCTAAATGGTTTTAAGGCCGCCCGCGCCAGCTTTAACCGCGAAAAACAGATTGAATTTGAGACCCGCTTTTTTATTGATAACGGCTTTATCTTAAACATTGAAGAGCTAGCCAGCCTGTTCCATTTGCCGCATACCACAGTAGAGACGCCCAATATCGTCTGGTCAACTACCAAAACGGCCGAGCCGCCGCCAAATGTACCGATTTTAGTCAAAGGCCAGGAAGACGAAATCAGCTTGCTGGGAGTGACTAATTTTCGCGGTGACAATACGGTCTTTGGTCTCCGGCGGGAGGACCGCGGCCGCCACACATACATTCTGGGTCAAACCGGCACTGGTAAATCCGGCGTGCTAGAGCTACTCACCATATCTGATATTTATTACGATCAGGGCTTTGCTGTCATCGATCCGCACGGGGATTATGCCCAACACGTGCTGACTTTTATACCTAAGCGTCGGTTGGACGACGTCGTTTACTTTAACCCGGCTGACACCGAGCATCCTATCGGCTTTAACCCGCTAGAGATTACTGATAAGACCCTAAAGGGCCACATCAGTTCAGAGATGGTTGGTGTTCTCAAGCGGCTGTTTGCCGAGAGCTGGGGACCACGCCTGGAATACATACTGCGTTATAGTTTGCTGGCTCTGCTTGATTATCCTAATTCAACCCTGCTAGATATTACCCGGCTTTTGACAGATAAGAAATTCCGAGCCCAGGTCATAAAGTATATCGACGACCCGGTAGTTAAAAACTTCTGGGTAACCGAATTTGCCAGCTGGAATGATAAATTTGCCTCCGAGGCCGTAGCACCAGTGCTCAACAAAGTTGGCGCCTTCACAGCCAATCCTATGATTAGAAATATTATCGGCCAGCCCAAGAGCACCTTTAACCTTCGGAAAATTATGGATGAAGGCAAAATTTTAGTGGTAAACCTTAGCCGCGGGTTAATGGGGGAGGACAATGCCGGGATCCTAGGCGCCATGATGGTGACAAAAATACAACTGGCGGCCATGGGCAGGGCAGACCTGCCGGAAGCTAAGCGCCGGCCGTTTTACCTCTATGTAGACGAGTTTCAAAACTTTGCTACCGACTCATTTGCCACAATTTTGTCAGAGGCCCGCAAATACGCCCTTAACCTAACCGTTGCCAATCAATACATTTCGCAGATGGCGGAACCGGTCCGTGATGCCGTATTTGGCAATGTCGGGACAATAATGAGCTTTCGGGTCAGCCCCGATGACGCACCGTTTTTACAAAAATACTTTGAGCCGCAGTTCGAGGCGGCTGATTTAATCCAACAGCATTCACGCTATTTCTTTTTAAGTATGATTATTGACGGTGAAAAGGCCCCGCCGTTTTCAGCCAAGACTCTAAACTTGCCGGAGGCACCGGAAGACCTTACTACTGAGATAATTAAGCTATCGCGCGATAAATATTCCGGCGATCTGGCTAGCGTCGAGGCTATGATTAGACGTAATACATTGTCCGGCAATGAATCGATCGCTGAGCCGCCGCCTCAGCAGAAACTTCCTAGCCCCAGTCACCGAGTTGGCCGGATGGCTACCAGCCTAGTTCAGACCGGCATTATTGATAAAGTTGAGACATATAAAGAGTCCTCTCCAGACGGCACAGATCCTGCACCCGTTAAAAAGAAACGTACCCGCCGCGGTGGCCGAGGCAGAAAGAAACAGCCTATCAGCCTGCCTACGCCAGAAGCTGTTCGGGCTAAGCAGGCGCCGGAAACGGTTAGCAAAGACGCTGATAGCGACGAATTTGTAATTCATCTGCGTTAAAGCGATTTATAAACCATCAGGGCATTCCCTATTGCAGGCTCTCTGCACTGATGGCTCTATAAAAATGCTAAGGAATGCAAGCCGAACGTTTTACGAACATGGTAGACTACGTCTGGATTTTCAGCAAGGCCAACCCGAAAGGCAATTTGCCATGCGGGCAAGGAAACAAATAGATAGTTTAATAAAAAAATAAATTAAAAAATTAGAAGTGGAGCAGAAAAATCTTAGTGAAACGCGGGAGGGTAAAGCAAATTCCAGCCATAGACTATACGTCGCACAATGTATATTTTGCGACTTACTATAAGGAGCTCAGGTTGATTAACTATCCCCCTGGCATAAGGGGACTTCTACTAAGACTCCGCCAATTATTGGCAATTATTTGTTCTGCCTTGCGTATTATTCCTTGGTTTATTCCTCAGCCTGCCTAGACTGTCTTGTAAAGTCACCTAAAGTTATCCACAGCTTTATTCAGTTCGACTGTTTGCTTTTTTCCACTTTCATATTTTTATATATTTTTCCCCTTTTCTGCCCGATTATATTTATTATTTCACATTTAGCTAAACTACACCTGGCTCCCTGCTCTAACGGCCAGTTAATTAAAAACGCTTAACTGAACAAATAGCGAACTAGAGCGGGTAATGCACTTATCTAAGTTATTAAATAGAGATAATTACTAATATTATGTCGTTACTATATGTCATTTGTTTCTGTCCTCTCTTTTAGCTACACTTGCTTCAGCCCTTGCCCCGCTGGTAACAATGTCGGCTAGAAAAAAAACGAAATAGTGAATTTAATTGTTCATGCACAGGCTAGACCACTAATAACACCTTACGAAATACTGACTGCACACTGTTATCCACGGCTGTGATTATTGTTCAACTAGCCAGCTTTTTGGCTAAAAATTGGGCATTTTCGACAGCTTTGGCACTTTTATCATTGTTGAAATAGCCGTAGACAGCTTTACAATCACCGGTGTTATTTTTAATAAAACTGGCCCATTTAGATAACTCTTTATCAGAATAAGAGTCGGCATATAGACGCTTAGCCCCATGCCAGCGCAGATATGCAAAGTCGGCCGTTACTCTGCAATCAGTCGGCCAAATATCCGGCGCACTATTAATGACGAAGGCTATATTTAGAGAACTCAAAAGTGCAAATATTTTATCCGTTATCCAGCTAGCATGGCGGCACTCTAGGGCGATAGGGAAAGCTTGGCCGTATCTGTTTTCTGCCTTTTTGAACTGCATGATTAAATTTACAACCTTCTCTTCACTAGCCGGAAAACTAGCCGGTAATTGTACTAAAACTACCGCAAATTTAGACTCCAAAAATCTAGCTCTTGAACAAAATAAATCAATGCCGTGGTTAGTTTGATCATCGGTCTTTAACCTTTTAATATGTGTTAAAAACCGGCTGAGTTTAACCGCAAATTTAAAGCCGTCCGGAGTCAACTTACGCCAGTTTTCAAAAGCTTTTTCGCTGGGCAAGCGGTAAAAACTGTTGTTAATCTCAACGGTCGGAAAATGCTCGGCGTAAAAACTAAGTTTCTCGGTATTTTGCATTTTTGGCGGATAAAAACGTTTGGCCCAATCTTTATATATCCAGCCGCTGGTACCAATTAAATATTTAGTCGAGGTGAGCGAGGACTTTTTCAATATCTATCCCCTTGCCTATCACCGGCTGCCAAATGTCACCAATATCCTTAAGCCTGCGGCCCATATTTTTAATGTTAAATTCAGCTGGGTTCAGTCGGCTATTAACTTCCTTCCAGTCGATAGGCGCAGAAACACTAGCAGACGGCGTAGGCCGCACACAGTAAGGTGCCGCCAAAGTCTGGCCTTTTCGATTTTGCAGATAATCTAAATAAACCTTGCCCTGGCGCTTTTTAGGGCTCCGCTCTAGACTGGTTGTTTTAGGTAACCTCTGATGGACTAGGTTGGCAAGTAACTGAGCAAATTGTTTAGTCTGTTCGTAGTTATATTTTGCGGCCAGCGGAATATAAATATGAATACCAGTTTTACCCGAAGTTTTAGCTAAATTTACTATATTTAACTCCTTACATACTTGATTTACAGCTTTGGCCGCTTGAATAACTTCACTAAATGAAATTCTCTCTGGATCCAGGTCTATGACGCACCAATCCGGATTATCTAAGTGTTCTATCTTGGAGTTCCACGGATTAATTTCAATACAGCCTAATTGGACCATATATAGCAGGCTGTCCATGGAGTCGGCTACCAGATAATTGATATCTTTTTTATTCGATTCAGAGTAAATAGCTTTAGTTTTTACCCAATCCGGCGGCGAATAATTAACATCCTTTTGGAAAAAAGAGTCGCCATCAATACCATTAGGCTGGCGCAGTAGCGAGTGAGGTCGATCTTTTATATAAGGTAGAATATATTCCCCTACATCTTGGTAATAGTTAACTAGATCGCCCTTTGTAGTACCGGCCGAGGGGAAGAAAATCTTATCTAAATGGCTAAAATCGACCCGGCTAGCCGGGTTTTTTTTAGCCGGTTTAGATGCTACCGCCTTCGTCTTTAAAGGCATTTCTCTAACAACTTGTTTGGGCTTTTTATCGTCGCGCAGACCTTTAAAAATTGGCTGGCGCATATGACCGGTTGAAGTCCATTCGCTAAAAGAAACCTCACAGACCATAGACGGCTTTAGCCAGTGGGCTGGTGCATTGGGTTTAAAACTTTCACTAAAAGGTGATTTAGAAACTTCCAGTTTTTCTAAGGACTGCCTTAGAAGTCTCAACTGCGACGAGGGGATACCGCCACCGGTGTGGCCAATGTAATGAAGGCGCCCGTCAGAGCCGTAAACACCCAAAATTAAAGCGCCAATATGTTTTCTCGAACCGCTGGGCTCGGTAAAGCCGCCAATTACCGCCTCTTGGCGTAGCTCCGTCTTAATCTTCAGCCACTGTTTACTGCGCCTCCCACAGTGATATTTGCTGTCAGCTTTTTTAGCGATAATACCTTCTAGATTTTGGCTTTTAGCCAGACTATAAAAATCATTGCCAGCACCATCTATATGGTCGCTATAGTGAATCAACCCGACATTGCCAAGTTGAGCCAAAATTTCCTTTCGGCGGCTAAGCGGCAGGCCGGTTAAATCATGGCCATCACACCAAAGAATATCGAAGACGTAGTAAACTAGCTGGCCCTTTGGCGCCCTGCCGTAATCTTGTAGCCAGCCAAAGTTAGCCTTACCTTGAGCGTCTACGGCTACTACCTCACCGTCAAGCACTACTTTATGCTCAAGACGACGCAGTGACTCTAAAATTGGCTTATAGTGGCTAAAGCCATTACCCTGGCGTGAATAGAGGCGGGCCGAGCGGCCATCCCACTGACCCAGTGCCCGGTAGCCATCCCATTTAATCTCAAACAGCCACCCAACATCGTCAAATGGCTCATCAGTCAGCGTGGCTAACTGAGGCCTGACGTTTTTGGGCATACCTGCTTTGGGCGCAGACGATAAATCAATCTTATCCTGAGACAGCTCCTCTACCCTTCGGCCGCTAACAACAGATTGATCCTGGCCGGTTACATCGATATCACCGGCATAGCGGTCCTTCTTTTTGACTAACAGCCAGGCATTATCCCCCATCGACGGACTTTTGATTAGACCAAATTCACCGTTTAATTTTTGACCTCTCAACACAATGGTCAGTCGGCCGCGCTTTAACTGTTTTAAAAGGTATTCCTCCTTACTATCAGTTTTCTGCCGAGGCTCGTACGTGCCGCGGTCCCAAATAATTACATTACCGGCACCGTAGCTTTTTTTAGGGATAACCCCTTCAAATTTTCGATAATCATAAGGGTGATCTTCAACCATCATAGCTAGCCTTTTATCGCTAGGATTTAGCGATGGGCCCTTGGGCACAGCCCAGCTTTTTAGCACGCCGCCCATCTCTAGGCGAAAATCATAATGCAGGTGGCTGGCGTGGTGCTTGTGAACTACAAATTCTAGGCTAGCTGATTTTTCTTTACCCTTGGCCGGCGTGGGCTCTGGTGTTTTAGTAAAGTCGCGCAGGCTTTTATATCTAGTGAGGCTCATAAAAGACCCTTAAGCTTTTTGGGATTCAAGGCTAGCTTTGAGGGTGCTCATCAGGTCTTTAACCTTGGTCGGCCGAGGTTCAGAGCCATGAGTTTTGGGTTCATGGCCTTTGGCTTTTTGCTCAATAATTTCTTCTAGCTCTTCGGTATAAGTGTCATGCCAGTCTTCGGCTATAAACGGTTTGGTAAGCTGATCAATTAAAGCTAGGGCCATCTTTAGCTCCGCCTCACCTACTTCGCTGTCCGGTAAATTTAAATCAGTTGGCCGCCTGACATCAGCCGGAAAACGCATTTGATTTAGCACCAGCGCATGGCCGATTGGCTTAACAGCCCCCATATTATCCCGCGCCCGCATAGCGTACTTTACTAGGGCCACTTTGCCCGATTTTTTTAAAGCCTCATGTAGGAGCCGGTAGGCTTGCTCTGCTCCCCTGCCCGGCTCTAAATAGTACGGCTTGTCATAATAGCGGCTGTCAATTTCTGACTCATCAGCAAATTGCCTAATTTCTAGGGTTTTCGTCTTCCGGGCGTCGGCTTTTTTAAAATCTTCACTACTAAGAGTTATGTAGTCGCCGTCTTGATATTCATATCCCTTAACAATCTCGTCATAGGGGATTTCTTTGCCGTCACGGCGGCATATCCGGGCGTATCTTATGGGCGAAGAATCAGCTTTATGAAGCATGTGAAGATCCAGCCCGGCCCGGCTCTCACTGCCGCTATACATTTTGACCGGTATGTTAACTAAGCCAAAACCTATGGAACCTGTCCAAATTGCCCGCAAGATTAATAATCTCCTTACTTCTTAAGAGTATAAGGATATAGGGACACTAAAACTGTTAACATCTTTACAGGTTGTTCTGGTTAAATTTCTGGCGGCCGGCCGGCAAGATGGATAAATTCTTCTACGAAGCCTTGCCGGCGCTCCCACCAGTAAGTTTTCAGGGCATCGAGTACCTTATTTAGGGCTTCTAGACCAATCTCCTCGGCATTGATGACAATGCTTTCAATGTCAATGTTTTCCATAGTTTCAATGGTCGTTTTATCATCTTCAAACAAATTGCGGGCTACCCTAAAGGCGGTGTCACCATCGGCCGCCAGGCCGGCCATAACAAATTCCCTAGCCTGCTCTCTTATCTGGGGGTTCGGATGAGCACTCATGCACTCCACTAATGCCGCCGCCTGGGCGGCACCGTCGCTAGAAGTGGTACGAAAGGCATAGGCTTCAATCAAATCATAAAAGCCTTGATCAGGATCATCCGCCTGACTATCAAAAGCGCCGGCGTAAGCATCAACCACCGGCCGCCAGTACTCGGGGCTTTTAGCGCCAACAAAAACCGCCAGAGGCGGTTTTTCAGTTTCACTTTGTCTCTGTTTTACATCGGCACCAGCAGTAAACTGGTGGGCTTCCATATCAGCAATATACTCCGCCCCTGGCGGTGATGACAATAGTAATTCTTGTGCTTAAGTTTTAATCGTCGTTCGGATTCTCGGGCGCTTTGCCGCCCTCACGCCGGGCTTCGCTCAAGCCGACTGCAATGGCCTGCTTTTTATTCTTGAAGCGGCCTTGGTGTTTGTGCTCGTGCATTTTTTCTTCGACTTTCTTTTGAGCTTTTGGTCCATATTTAGCCATAATCTACCCTCCTTCGGCTACCAGTTTACAAGCCAATCCAGATAAGAGGCTGTTAAATTTTTGATTATTTATAGAATATCCGGCCGCTGACCCGTACATCCAAATACTGATCTGGCCGAATATTTTTTTGTTTAAAATCATTCCTAGCGGCCAAAAATTGGCCAATCTGATCTTTAGGGTCGCCCGATAAGTAAAACTTAACCATGTAAGGCTGATCGGTGGTTCGAAGATCTAGCTCCTGAGGCGTATCGCTTAAGACTAGAGACTTTATAGGCACGCCGCTTTTTTTGGATTGATTAATTAAATCGGTAATAAACAGTACGTTAGCCGTACTAAGAACTTGCTTACCCAGAGAAACTGGCAGGCCGGCAGAGTCAATGACTTCAGCCAGTTTAGCCCTTTGGTATAGGCTTTTAGGCCCCACTGCCCGGCCGTCGCTGTCAACTACGTACTCTTTGTCGCCACTTTTTAAGAAAAAGGCTGGCCCGGCAATAGACAGCCTTATGACCGGTTTGGAACTAAAAACCGGCAATTCCACACTAACGGCATTAACCTCCGGGTAGTCCCGCTTAAAATCGGCGGATAGACTGTTTTCATCAAAGGTGATTTTGGAGCGGTCGCGAAAAGTGCCTAGATAATTTCGAGCCGAATCTCTGTAATTAGTTAAAGAATGATAAAAGGTGCTACCAGCAATTATTTTTGGTTGGGAATCCAAGGATAGGCTCTTTACCAAAATCACTACTAAGCCGGCAATCACAATTACATCGGCTGATTTTATAAGCATTTTTTTAAAGCCGCTAGTCTTTTTTCTCTTTTTAACAAAGGGACTCGAGGTACTCGTCTGTCTGGCTCCGCTCTGGTAATAACCGCTGAGCGGCGGGCGCGGACTAGCACTCAGTCTATTTCTAGGCCGATTATTTGAACGTTTTTTCATCATTGCTCGGCTAACTTTAAAATTATTTTAGCTAGTTCCTGGCTGGCCCCCGGCTTAGCCAGGGCATGCAGGTTAGCGGCCAGCTCCGCCCGTCGGGAGCTGTCGGCTAAAAGTTCATTTATAACTCCGGTAAGCTCGTCAGCTGACAGCGATTCGCTAAGCACCACAGCGGCGTCTTTACCGGCTAGAGACTGGGCATTTTTTAATTGATGGCCACCGGCCAAAAACGGGCTGGGAATGATTACGCAAGCTTTGGCTTGAGTAGCAAATTCGGCGATTGCCGTAGCACCGGCGCGGCTGATTATTAAGTCAGCCGCGCCGCTATATTCATATAGATTAGTTACATAATCAAACACCTTCACTCGGTCAAGCTGGTCTTTTGGCAAAGCCTTATGATAACTGTGATCAACTTCTGATAAATGCTGAGCGCCGGTTATGTGGGCAATGAAAATATCCGGATAGGCCGTAAGCAGATCTGGGGCTGAGGCTAAAAGTAGGTCGTTTAGCCTTTTAGAGCCATTGCCACCACCAGCCAGTAAAATCAGCCGGCTGGCTGGTGGCACACCTATCAACTGTTTATATTTTTCTTGGTCAGCTGAATTTACTAGCTGAACACTAGCGTTTAGTGGTATGCCCACATAGCGGGCGCCGTGGGCCGGCATGCCAGAGGTCTTAACTGTCGCAAAGCGGCCGATTATCCGGTTAGCTAGGCCGCCGATAACATCAGAATCATGGGTGACTATGGGAATCCGCCTGAGACGGCCAGCTAGCCCTACCGGTACAGCCACAAAACCACCTTTCGAAAAAATTACGTCCGGCTGGGTGCGCGCTAAAATCCGGTAGGCCGAGCCTATCGATTTTAAAACTCTAAAAAAGTCGCGGATATTTAGGCCGATAGTCTTAAAATCGGTCAATTGACGCCAAAGTCTCTCGCCGTGGTAGCGCCTAAATTTGCCGGCGTTAATAAAAACCATAAAATCAAAATCGTGATTGCCGGCCCGCAGGCTGTCTACTTGGTCGCCCTTAAAGCCAATATAAATTATCTGGCAGTTAGGTTCTTTGGCTTTAAGTTCGCGGGCGAGTGACAAGAGAGGGGTTATGTGGCCGCCGGACCCTCCGCCCGTCAAAACTACCGCTGGAAATGGGTGCTTCATCTGGGTTAATATCTGGCTCGATTACTCTGTAACTAGTATAACGTGAAACCTGGAAAACAATGCCCAGGGCGGCCGCCAGAAAGACCAGGCTGGTGCTCCCCTGACTGATCAGCGGCAAAGTGATTCCCTTAAGCGGTAGCAGACCGACCATGGCTCCGACATTGATTATCATCTGGGTGCTGAACCAAGCCAGCACTCCTACTACCATCAGTCGGCTAAATGGGTCAGCTGTGCGCTCGATGATTTTTTTGAGTCTAGTAATTAAGCCGCCGTAGATAACAATTATCAAAAAACTGCCGATGAAGCCGAATTTCTCGGCCATGATAGCGAAAATCGAGTCGTTGGCTGGTTCCGGTAGATAGCCATAAGCCTGCACGCTATTACCAAGCCCTAAGCCCAGCACGCCGCCGGAGCCTACTGAAATCAGCGCCTGACACTCCTGATAACCACTTCCCTGACAATTACTACCCGGATGTAGATAAGTAGCCAAGCGCTCCCGGCGGTACCCACTACTGGCTATCGCTAAAATTAGGATTACCAGCACGATGCCAGAAAACATGGCGATTTTTTTTAAGGGCAAACCAACCGAAAAAGCCGCCGCCCCAATCATAACAATCATGACGCCGGCCGAACCTAAGTCGCTTTGTAGTTTAGCCACCACCGCCGCCAGAATCAGTAGGAGTATCAAAAGCGGCCTAATAGTGCGCTTAAAATCATTCAAGAGTCCCCGCCTCCATTGGGTGGTTAAAAAGGCCGCCAGCTGGACTAAAAGAGCCAGTTTTATAAGCTCAGCCACCTGGAAGGAAAATCCGCCTAGCCGGATCCAGCGGTGGGCCGGATAATTGGCGTTAATCGGCGTCACCATAACAATCGCACAGCCGATAATCGCTATCAGGCTAAGGGTCTTGGCGTGCTGGCGCCAAAAACTAATCGGTAAATGCGCGGCAATACCAAAACCAACTATTCCCAAAGCTACGGCAATCAACTGCTTGGTAATAAAATAGCTTTGGCTGACGTGCTGGTTGGCCGCTAGCCCCGGGCTAATCGAATAAACAACTACTAGGCCAATAGTCACTAACAGGCAGGATAAAACTAATAGCCAATGATCCGGCTTGTGGCGCCGGGCGCCAGCGACAGCTGATTCTATCGGGGAGCGTCTAGGGCGAGCATTCAACTAAAGCCCCCTAGGACAAAAACGATTAGACCGATGAAGGCGGCTACCTCGCCGAGTACCCAAAAGCGCATAGTCACTTTAGTCTCTGGCCAGCCTAGCGCCTCAAAATGGTGATGTATCGGGCTAGATAAGAAAATTTTCTTGCCTTGGCGCATTTTTTTGCTGGCAATTTGGATAATTACCGAGCCGGTCTCAACCACAAAAACCAGGCCAATAATCGGCAAAAGCAAAACCGTATTGGTTAACATGGCCACGACACCAAGTGCCGTTCCAAGGGCAAACGAGCCCACGTCCCCCATAAAAAAACGCGCCGGATAGATATTGAACCACGTGTAAGATAGCAGTGTGCCGACAATAGTCATGCAAAAACCGGATAGAGCGTACTTTTTTTCAATCAAACTAATGACAGCGTAAGCCCCAAAGGCAATGACGCTTAGCCCCCCGGCTAAGCCATCCAGCCCGTCAGAAATATTAACGGCGTTAGCCGTGGCGTAGACTACCAATATAAATAACGGAATAATCCAAAGCCCGATATGCCAGGTGTGATAAAACGGGATATGCAAGCTGTCAAAGCCGAGTTTGTCATAAAACCACCAGCCGCCAATCAAAGCAATAATAAACAGGAGCAAGGATTTCATTTTGGCGCGCATGCCGGCAATACCGCCGCCGATACCGCGCACATTGATAACATCGTCAATTAGGCCGATGGCGCCGGCGCCGGCCATAGCGGCCATCGGTAGCCAGGTTTCCGACCGCACCAGATTGCCAGGTAAAGTCACGATGGCGGTCGCTAGAACAAAAATAATGCCGGCCATCGTCGGGATATTGCGGGTATGTTTGGCGGCGTGCAGTTTTTGATAAACCGTAGCTTTCTCGCCAGTCACAGTAGTCGTACGGGCTCGCTTCCACCATTTACCAGAGAAAGCGGCGGCTGTATAGAGCGGTGTCAGCGCCATGGCCGCCACAAAACTAAGGAATGCAAAAATAAAAATTTGTTCGATAGTATGCGAGCTGGCGGAAATTTGTAAACTGCTCATGTCTGTTTTGGCTAAGCCCTCATATTATACCAGCTTATGAGCCGGTTTTGGGTGTTACGTTATAGTCATTTATGAGCATATGCGCCAGGTCGGAAAATAGCGGCATAGCGGCCGTGGTTCCGGCGTAGCCGCCGATGTGCGGCTGGTGAATAGCCACCATGATGACATACTGAGGCTTGTCGCCGCCAACATAGCCGATAAAGGTTCCGTTAAAGCGATCATCGTAGTAGCCGCCGGCCGGACTGGCAATTTGGGCGGTGCCGGTCTTGCCGCCGACCATGTAGCCAGCCGGGAACCGCATATACGGGAACCCCTGCTCTACTTTGGTTTGGACTACACCCACCATTAAATTTGCCAGCTCCTGGCCGACTTTTGGCGAGGCAACATCGCGGCGGACTACCCTTGGTTTTATGGTGGTAACCGAACCATCAGGATTAGTAATTTGATCAACCAGCCGTGGCTTATAGTAAGTGCCACCGTTTAATACCGAGGACAGAGCCGCCGCCATCTGCAGTGGCGTGGCCGTCATAGCCTGACCAAAAGCAGTGTTAGCATATGTCAGCTGTAGTCCGTAGCCGCTGTCAGGCGGCGGTACGTAGCCGCCGGATTCATAGCCTTGGTCTATGCCGGTTAGCTTGCCGAATTGATAATGATTAACCATGTAGTCATGCCAGGCATCGCGGGCTTTTTGATTTACTACGCCGGTCTGGTGGCCCATCTGCATTAGCTCCCAAGTGGCGCCGGTATTCATCGATAGGTTCAAAAGTTTGGCTATACTGCTGGGGCCGGCGCCGCCGTCTTCTTCCACATTTTTAACAATTGAACCATCCAGCTTCCACTGGCCGGGGTCATAAAAAGTGGTGTCCGGCGTAATCACGCCTTGGTCAAGAGCGGCCGCCGTAGTTAGAGTCTTCATAATCGAGCCCGGCTCAAACGGATCACTGACGGCGGCATTATTAAAGATGCCCGGATTAGTAACTTTATAAAACTGCGACGGATCATAGGTTGGATAATTGGCCATAGCCTTCACCGCCCCGGTATTGATATCCATTATCAGGGCGCTACCCAGCTGGCTTTTAGCGTGTTTTACGTCTTGGGCTAGATAAGTCTCCAGCTGTTTCTGCATGCCCATATCAATTGTCAAAACCACGTCATCACCGGATTTAGGCGCAATTTGGATATTGCCGGGGCTAGCGGCCAGCGGTACGCCATTTACATCAGTAATGGCCTTCAACATGCCGGGGGTACCGGCCAGCTGTTTATTTAAAGCCTGTTCAACCCCGTAGGTACCCACTCCGTTATCATTGACGAAGCCAAGTAGCTGAGAAGCCAAATCACCGTCCGGGTAAGTCCGGTAGTCCTGGCCCTGCGTACCGATGCCGGCCAACTTGAGAGATGTTATTTTGTCGCTCTGGGATTGGCTGAGCCTTTTACCGAGTACTACATAGCGGGTGTTTTTGGTCTTTAGTTGGCCGGTATATTTGTCGGCGCTACCGCCAATGATCTTAGCAATTTTCTGGCCGTCGCCATCAGCATTCTTGACCAGCGTCGGGTCGCCGTAGAGAGTATAAAGTTTTTGATTTAAAACTATCGGAACAATTCCGCCAGCAGAATGAGCCGAGATCGTGCCTCGATCCGCTGGGATGGAGTACTGCCGGAGCTGGTCAGCCAGCGCCGCCCTTTGATAATAATCATGTTTGACAATTTGTATCCAAAACAGGCGCCCGACAATAACAGCACAAATAAAAAGCAAGGTGCCATACCACAGATATAACCGATGGTTGGCGCTAGTCTTCGAGCCTCTTTCACGGCGTGCTTCACTGCCAAACATTACTCATTACTGGCTAATTACTCCCGAAGGCGTAACGCTGACCAGATTCTTAGCCGTTTGGCTGGAGGCCACCCGGTCTAGAGACTGCAAGCGAGCGGCGGCCACTTCTAAACTGGCTTTTTCGTTTTTGAGATTGGTTTGTTGTTCTTGCAAAGCATTAATAGTATACCCAAAGCCGTTGGTTTTGGTCACCTGTGTTAAATACAGCAGGCCGACCAGACAAGCCAGGATGATCAAAATAATCGTGTTGCTGACAGGCCCTAGCGATCGGGCTGAGCTAATGAACGTAACGGAGTTTTGATTGCGCTTTAGGCCGCCTCGGCGGCTCATGGCGACGGAACTAGAATATGTCATATTTTTGTTTTATTTTGGTACTTATTTTTGTGGTGGCGGCGCTTTTTATTAGGGCCGAGCGCCGCCATGCTTTTAATCCTTATCTAGGGGCCTACTCGGACTTGAACCCTATATGCCCTAGGATTTTTGTACTTTACCGTTATCGGCATTAAAAGTACCGTCTTAACCCTTTCTTTTTGTTTTTATTTTTGCGGCGGCTCGCAGTTTAGCACTACGGGCACGCGGATTGGAAACTATTTCTTGAGCCTTAGGCGTCAGTGGTTTTTTGGTCAATGTCAGAAGTTCAGCATCATATCGGTCGCCAGCGTGCTCGGCAAAGAATCGCTTAACTAGCCGGTCTTCCAGACTGTGAAAGCTGATGACAGCCAGCCGTCCGCCGGGGGCTATCAGCTCTAGCCAAAGTGGTAAAGCCTGCTCTAGCTGATTAAGCTCGTCGTTAACAGCTATCCGCAGAGCTTGAAAGGTTTTGGTGGCTGGGTGAATTTTGCGGCGGCCAAACCGCCTGGGGCTTGCGCCTTCAATCACCTGTGCCAGCTCTAGCGTTGAGCTTAGGGGTCTAGCCTCGACTATTGCCTTGGCAATTCGGCCGGCTCTTGGCTCTTGCCCAAACCTGCTGATTATGTCGGCTAGTTCGGCCTGGCTGGATTTGTTAACCAGCGCGTAAGCGGTTAAGCTCTGCCGCTGATCCATTCGCATATCCAGCGGTCCTTCCCTGCCAAACGAAAAACCTCTGCCCGGTTCGTTAAGGTGCGGTGAACTTGTGCCCAAATCTGCCAAAACCATATCAAAGCGCCTTTCCTCCTCTACCAGCCGCCGGCTGGCCGATAAAAAATCGGCGTGCACTATATCGGCAGTGGTAAAGACGGCCCGCAGGCTGGAAATAGCCTGCTCGTCGCGGTCTACTAAAACCACGGCGGACAATTTACCGGCCGCGGCTCTAATGGCCGAGGCGTGGCCTCCGTAACCGGCAGTTAAATCCAGATAGGTTTCGCCGGCCTTCGGTGAAAGGCAAGCTATGACCTCGCTGGTCATTACCGGTTGATGCTTTGGCGCCTGCATTTGTTTTTGTTTTGGCATTTTTGTTTTTGTTAGCAGGGGTTTCCCTGCCTTGCAAGGTCACCTAATCAGCAGTCAGCTTTTTGTTTTTGGTTTGTTTTTTGTTTTTGTTAGAGGGAGCTTACCTGCGCGTCTGAAGCTAAAAGCCCAGCCTTACCGGTGAGCTCCGAGTAAAAGTTCTTTTGAGAGACTTTTAAAGTGAGGTGGAGTTTTGGGAGGTGTTACTAATGTAAGGTGCAAGGGTTTTGATAACGGTGGGCCCTGATGACCACCGGCTGACTGCCAATTAGCTGACCTCTGAGTAATGAGACCTTTGATTCACTAATTGGCGGTTTTCGAGCACTTAATTGTTAAATTACTAAGCCTATAAACTAACTTTTGGCTATTAGCCGCCAGTATCGGCCGGCCCTCACCGCTATGATTTCCCGGTCTATGCCGGCGTACTCACAGAGGTGCTGAGGAAGCGGAATTCTGCCCTGTTTGGCATCAATTTCACTCTCGGTCTTGCCCATTCGGAAGCGAACATTTAGATCGGCGGTGGCCTCGTCTAGAATATTTCCCGAGAGCGCCGGCTCCACTAGCTCGTCCCACACGGACTTAGGATATAGGTGCAGGTAACGATCAAAGCCTTGGGTTATAACTACGCCGCTGGCAAACTCGGCCCGAAGCTCGGCTGGTATTGTCAGCCGCCGCTTATCATCTAGCCTGCGCTCGAAGTAGTCTCCCATAATCTCTTCTATAATTACCTTGCTATTTTTTTGTTTTGTGGTGGGGGTTAGCTGTTTTGGCTACCCACTTTTACCCACTGCTGTCACTATACAACCCACTTTTACCCACACGCAAGGGTTTTATTGAAAAATCTGCCCCCAGTCAGAGCAGATTTTCCACAGTTTTTCAAGAAGTGTGACAATTACACAATATATGGTGGCGGGCACGCCGGCAAAGGCGCTAAACTTAACCGCCGTAATTAGGGGTCTGGGTAGTAATTACTACGCTCTCGGTCCCGCCGTAGTGGCTGGGGTCTGGCCGCTGTTCGGTATGAGTCTTAGTTATGATAGTCGGGTTTGCCACATGCTCGAAGCGGTGCACAAAATATGGCACAGCCGGCACAGCCAAAATGACTGCGCCAATATAAGGAGCTAGGCCCTTCATACGGCGCAAGAGACTAGCATTATCCTCAGGAGCAGACGCTAAACTGTCTAAGGCGGCTAGATGTTCATCAACGCTGGCTAAAGCAGAGTCTACGTCTTCTGTGTCGGCCCGGCCAAAGTGTTCATTGCGAGCTTGCTCGGCAGTTTTGTCTAGTGTTGGTCTTAATAAAGCCATGCCAATATACTAGCATAAAGTGTTAAAATGGTCAAGCTTATTCTTTGGTAGCCATTCCCTTAAGGTAGGCTTTGGAGTGTCTCAGCCTGGCCACCTGCTCGCCAAACCATTTAGCGCTGGGCCGTAGCTTACGTTTCATAGTCCGTCTATCTACTTCTACCAGGCCGAATTTGGGCCACCAGCCCATAGCCCATTCAAAATTATCCAGAAGACTCCAATGGAAATAGCCAATCAGCTGAACCCCTTCGCTGATCGCTCTCTCCATGGCTATAATGGTCTCCTCTATCCACCAGCGGCGGTACTGGTCTTTACGGTCGGCTACGCCGTTTTCGGTAATAATAATCGGCTTTTTGTAATGCGCCCAGACCCTTAGCAGAAGCGGGTATATGCCTTCCGGCTCCATATACCAGCCTAGATCATTTAGCGGCAGTTTAGGGTCAACCGGCTTAAACGGTAGCTTCAGCCGGTAATAATCCGTAAAATAGTAATTTACACCTATAAAGTCCTGCTCTTTTCTGATCTTTTGTAAAAACCACCAGTTCCAAAAATAGCGCATCCACTCGGTAATGAACTCATCCAGCACACTGTGAGCCCGCTTGGCCTGAATATTAGCCAGCTGGGAGGCAATGCCCACCTGCAGGCTGGGTTTTCGGGCTTTTAAAAGATAATAGGATTGGCGGTGGGCCCGAGCTAAGTTGGCGTAAACCCGGTTAAAGGCTATAAAATTGCGCTTCTGCGGCGGATACTCGCCCATCAGATAGCCAAAACTGGTATAGACATTTGGCTCGTTGATGGTGATGACGTAGCGTACATCATCGGTCAGTTCGTGGGCCACTTTGTGAACGAAGCGCTCAAAGTAAAAGACATTGCGCCGCTTTTCAAAGCCGCCGCGCTTGGTAAACCAGACCGGCATAGTCCAGTGCCAAATATTTAAAACCGGCTCTAAATTCCGCTTTTTTAGCTCGGCAATGTAGTTTTTGTAGTGCTCGAGAGCTTCTTTGTTCCAGTGCCCTTCTTCGGGCTCGATCCTGGACCACTCGATGGTAAATCGGAAGGCGTTGAGGTTCATTGATTTAGCGATGTCAAAATCGTGCTTATAAAGGTTGTAGTGGTCGACGCCGCGGCCGGAGATATAATTTGACGGGCTCCGGGCCTCACGAGCAATATCCTTCCAAACCGGCAGTTGATCTATGCGGCTATAGGCGCCGCTATTGGGTGACTTGGCCCCGGTAATTTTGGCCAGCTTCTTGGCACTAGCTTTCTCCCACTCGGTCCATTGATTGTGGTTTCCGCCCTCCACCTGGTGAGCGGCCGTGCTGACGCCCCACATAAAATCCGGCGGGAACGCCGATTTATCTATCTCTTCAGGCATAGAATAACTCTCTTCGGGCTTATAGACATTTATTCTTATTTTAGCAAAAGCGGTTTTAGAATCGGCTGTCGATAAAATCACTACTAACTAAACCTTTACATCTTAGAGATTCGTTAGTTTAATTAAGGTAAATATTAGGGATCTTTTCTAGATAGAAAGGAGGGGTTTTGCTTTCGTTCAAAGAGCCGCCTCTCCAAGAGCGCTCTGAAAATCCCAATTCTCTTTTCCAGGACGTAAAAAATTTGTTTGTTGAGTACGGGCTGGCAAGCGGCGGTCTAATGCCTAGCCGGGGCAATTTAGCCGCGCTCCATCGGCACGGCTATCTTTCTCTATCGCCGGCGGAGGCGCTAAAAGCCTGCCAGTGCGATGACTATGATGAACTGGCGGAGCTTATGCGGCCGTGGTACGAAGACGAAGTGGCTAGCCGGCAGGCTGAGGAATCAGCAATTTTATTAGAAATCGAACAGGCTCGAGTCGACAAATTAGTGCCTGAAATCCTATTTAAAAAAATTCTGAAACAAAAGAGCCCCGAGCGGCAGGCCATTATCGATTCCGGCGGTAAGGATAAAAACGACATTGGGCTAATCACCGAAGAGGAAGTATCACCTCTGGAAAAAATTGAACGCTATAAGAAATACCAGCTGGTCCAGCGTCTGTTGGCCGACGTAGAAACTAATGAGACCTCTACTAGCTGGACCGAACGAAGAAAGCTCGGCATCGTACTGGGCTTATATTTGGACGACAGTTTGGCCCAGGGAAAACTACAGGAGAGAAGCTTCACTAAAGAGCTATGTAAGGCAAACGCCAGCATTGACGACGGCTTTGTTGAATTTGAGGCTGGTAACGACTTTGACTACATATTTCCGCAGGTTGTCCGAGAAGGCTGTGACCAGTTACTGTCGTCGGCCAATGATAAAGAATATTTTTACGACAAAATTGACAAGGTAGCGCTAGTCGGCAAGCTGGCCGTAAAGGAATATAAAGAAGCCAGCGGACGACAAAAAGGTATAACCAAGCTTGGCGAACTGCTGGTTAAGAAAAGTGTTGATATCAATATCGCCTTTAAGAACAGGGCTAAATACCGGCATTGGGAGCGTGAAGATTTCATCGACTACGGCTACTGGTTATTAGAAATGCTAACACCTGGTCACAAGCTTGATTTAGCCGTCTTAACCCGCGCCAGCCAACTGGGAATCGGACCGGGGCCAACTGTAATTCGCGGAGCCTTTAACGGGCTAGCCAACTTTTATCAGCAGTTACCAATGGAGGGTAGCCACCATGGGCTGTTTGCCGACTGGTCATTCAAAGATTATGTGGTCCACGTGGCTAAAATTGCCGCTGAGAATGGCGGTAAAGTGTCTCGAGAGATTATAGAACAGCGAATCGCAGACGGAGCGGTTGAGCCGTCTTTTAGCCACATATGCCGGGAGGCTGGCCCACTGGAAGTACTGTTACCTGCGGCAAGCCTAGAGCCGCCCGCCAATACAAAAATGACGCGCCAGCAGTGCCTGGAAATAGGCCTCAGATACGCCAATGAGCACGGCGTTCCCTCTTACGCAGATATAGAGGCTTCCCCGGACCTGCCTAGCGAGACCCCGATAAGGCGGTGTTTTGGCACTACGGCCGAATACCAAAGACTGTTAAGGGCTATTTTGGACGCCAGAGCTCAAATTGACGCCTTGCCGCTGGAACTGGCGGCTTAAAAACTTGCCCGCCCTACCTTTTTTTGGTTAAATTGAGTCTAAGCGTGAAAAGTGGAAAGACACCAACTGCTAGCTTAAAAACGGATCAAAAGAGCTCCGCCAGGAGCTCTTTTTTTATGAGAAAAAAAGCCTACTTAACTTTAGCCGGCGGCCAGGTTTTTCCCGGCTGGGGTGAAGTGAGTCAACTAGCCGCCGGTGAAGTAGTCTTCAATACCGGCATGACTGGCTACGTAGAGTCGTTAACAGACCCTAGCTATGCCGGCCAGATCTTAGTATTCACCTATCCGTTAATCGGCAATTACGGTGTTCAGCTAGAAGCTAGTGAGTCTAAAAAAATCCAGGTTAGCGGCGCCGTAGTCTCTGAGAGTGCCCCGCATTTCAGCCACAGCCGGGCTGAACTGTCTCTAGCTGATTGGCTAGCTAGCCAAAATGTGCCTTTACTGTCAGGAGTAGATACCCGTGCGCTGACTAAATATCTACGTACCCGCGGCACTACGCCGGGCGCTATTACCAGCCAGCCCATGACCGATGTGCCGGGCTTTAGCCTCCAGCTATTCTCAGCTAATCCACCAAAAGTCTATAACCGCCAGCACTCAAAAAAAGTAATTCTGGTAGACTGCGGCGCTAAAGCCAATATCTTGCGCAGTCTTTTGACCCTGCCCGTGCAAGTAAAATTAGTGCCCTATGACTATGACTACACCACCGAGCCCTACGACGCCGTTTTAATATCTAACGGCCCCGGCGACCCGGTGGACTATAAAAAGACCATTGCGGTTACGGCCAAAGCTCTAAAGCGAGGTAAGCCGGTATTTGGCATATGCCTAGGTAATCAAATTATGGCCCTAGCCGCCGAAGCTAAAACTTATAAATTGCTGTTCGGCCACCGCGGCCATAACCAGCCGTGCCAGGAAACTGCCAGCGGTAAGTGTTTTATTACCAGCCAAAATCATGGCTATGCCATTACCGAAAAAAGTCTGCCGGCCGACTGGCAAATAACATTTCGTAATCTCAATGACGGCTCGGTAGAGGGTATAGCCCATAAAACTAAGCCGTTTTTCTCTGTCCAATTCCACCCCGAGGCCTGCCCAGGCCCCACCGACACCGCCTGGCTATTTAAAAAATTTTATCAACTGATATGACAAAGTCTATTAAAGTACGCAAAGTTGTTCTGCTGGGCTCGGGCGGACTGCGGATTGGCCAGGCTGGCGAGTTTGATTATTCTGGTTCGCAGGCCATCAAAGCTCTGCGCGAAGCCGGCGTTTACACGGTGCTTGTTAATCCGAATATTGCTACCGTCCAAACAGATACCGACATGGCCGATAAGGTCTACTTTCAGCCGCTCAGCTTAACTAGCGTCACTAAAATTTTGCAAAAAGAGCGGCCGGATAGTATTTTGCTGAGCTTTGGCGGACAGACGGCCTTGAATTTGGGATTAGAACTTAACGATAAGGGCATCCTTGAAAAACTGGGTATTAGGGTGCTGGGCACACCGGTGCGCTCTATTAAATTAACTGAAGACCGCGAGCTATTTAAGCACACTCTTACTAAAATCGATGTCAAGACCGCCAAAAGCCAGGCTGTCTATGATTTAAAGTCAGCCCTACGCGCGGCTAACAAAATTGGCTATCCGGTCATGATGCGCTCCGGCTTCTCTCTGGGCGGACTGGGCTCTGGGCGGATCGATAATCCAGCTATGCTCAAAAAACGGGCCAGCGAGGCACTATCGGCCGTACCGCAGATTTTAATCGAAGAGTTCTTAGCCGGCTGGAAGGAAGTTGAGTATGAAGTGGTCCGCGATGGCAGTGGCAATGCTATCACCGTTTGCAATATGGAGAATCTCGATCCTATGGGTATCCACACCGGCGAAAGCATTGTGGTGGCGCCCAGCCAGACGCTGACCAACGAGGAATATCACCGCCTGCGCGAAATCGCCATCAAAACTATTAGCCATCTAGGTATTATCGGTGAGTGCAATATCCAATACGCCTTGAACCCGGCTAACGGCGACTACCGCGTGATCGAGGTCAATGCCCGCCTGAGCCGCTCCAGTGCTTTGGCCTCCAAGGCCACCGGCTATCCCCTGGCTTACGTAGCCGCCAAGCTGGCCCTGGGAGCTAGTCTAAATGAACTAAAAAATTCGGTTACCGGCACTACGCCAGCCTTTTTCGAGCCGGCCCTTGATTATATAGCCGTTAAAATCCCCCGCTGGGATTTAAGTAAGCTAAAATCTAGCGACCACCAAATCGGTTCGGAAATGAAAAGTGTCGGCGAGGTGATGGCCCTGGGCCGGTCCTTCCCTGAGGCTCTGCAAAAAGGCCTGAGGATGTGCAATATAGGGGCCCAAGGCTTAACCGACCATCCTTTCACCTTCGGCGACCCCTTGAGCGAAGTGGCCGACGCCACCGATAGACGAATCTTTGCGCTTTATGAAGCGCTGGCTCAAGGCGCCAGCGTTGAGCGCCTGCACCGGCTATCGGGCATTGATAGCTGGTTTTTGCAACACCTAGCCTTAATTACTGATTTTTATAGCTTTTTGTCAGCTAAACCTTTGAGTAAAGAGTTGTTAGCTGAGGCGAAAGAGCTGGGCTTTTCAGACAGTGTGATAGCTAAAGCTAAAAATCTCAGTGAGACCGCCGTCAAAAGTAAACGTCTGGCCTGGGGTATACGCCCGGTGGTTAAGCAAATTGATACGCTAGCCGGCGAATTTGAGGCCGCTACCAACTACCTTTATATGACTTACCACGGCCAGCAGGACGACGTAAAACCACTGAGCAAGAAAGCCATCACCGTAGTCGGCTCGGGGCCATACTGTATCGGCTCGTCGGTAGAGTTTGACTGGTGTGCCGTAAATACGGCCAAGACACTGAGCGAAAACGGCTGGCAGACCATTATGGTCAACTCTAACCCAGAGACCGTGTCTACGGATTTTGACCGTTCTAGCCGGCTTTATTTTGAAGAACTAACCCTGGAGCGGCTACTTGATATTGCTGAGTTTGAAAAACCCCATGGCCTAATCGTATCGGTCGGCGGACAGATTGCTAACAATTTAGCTTTGCCTCTAGCCCGTGCCGGCCAGAACATTCTGGGCACGCCGGCCGAGCAAATAGACCGCGCCGAGGACCGCCAAAAATTCTCCAGTCTGCTAAATAAGCTTGGTATTGATCAACCGCTTTGGCAAGAAGTTACCAGCCTGGCTAGTGCTAAAAAGTTTGCCGCCCGGGTAGGCTACCCGGTATTAATTAGACCATCATATGTGCTGTCCGGTGGCGCTATGAATGTGGTGGCCGGTGAGGAGGATCTCGAAATTTATCTGCAGGCGGCCGCTAAATTATCACCAGAACATCCGGTAGTAATATCGCAGTTTATCAGTCATTCCAAAGAACTAGAAATTGACGGCGTCGCCGAGAACGGCCAGCTGGTTATTTACGCTATTTCCGAGCATGTTGAGAATGCCGGCGTGCACTCCGGCGACGCTACAGTAGTTTTCCCGGCTCAGACGCTTTATTTAGAGACGGTCCGCCGGGCAAAGCAAATTACCCGCCAAATTGTCAAAAATCTAAATATCACTGGACCATTTAACATCCAGTTCATTGCCAAAGATAACGAACTAAAAGTTATTGAATGCAATGTGCGGGCTTCGCGGTCCTTCCCTTTTGTTTCTAAAGTCTCTGGCCATAATTTTATCCAGATTGCCGCCGAGGCCATGCTGGGAATCAAAAACGAGCGCCATTATCAGACCTTGGAATACGACTACGTGGGCGTAAAGAGCCCGCAGTTTTCCTATAATCGGCTTAAGGGTGCCGACCCGGTGGCCGGCGTAGAAATGGCAAGCACCGGCGAAGTGGCCTGTTTTGGCGATAATTTGCAGGAGGCTTTTTATGCTTCATGGCTGGCTACCGAGCAAAAAGTCAGGGGTAAAAACCTACTCATTAGTCTACCGGCCGAACAACAGCCCCGCTTCATCGACGAACTTGCTCAGCTAATTAAACAGGGCTGGCAAGTCTTTGCCACCCCAGGTACCCATAAATTTATGGCCGAGTTTAACCTAGCGACTAAGCCGCTTTATAAAATCAGTGAGAAGAAAGAGCCCAGTGTGCTGAGCGCCATCATCGGCCAAAAGCTGGATTTGATTATCAATGTGCCCTCCACGGCTACCCTTAATAGTGACGGCTATAAAATCCGCCGGGCTGGAATAGATAATCACATTCCGCTAATGACCAACCCGGAGACTGCCCGGCTTTTGTTACGATGCCTCGCTGAAAACACACAAGCCAGCGCCGAGCCGCATTCTTGGCAGGAATATTTAAGTTTAAATAATGCCTAAAACTAGTATGCTGATGGAGTAATTATGGCAAACAAGAATCTAGTCAAACCGTTTTATGATCCGGCCAAATCTTATGATGATAATTTCGATAACGGTCCGTTTGGTGCCAGCAAGGTAGAGCCTTATGTTAATCAGGGCGAGCCGCAGTTTAGCTTTCTAGGCATTCCGTTATATGCGCCTTTTGGTATTGCCGCCGGCCCCTTGCTTAACAGCCGGTTCGTAAAATTTGCGCTGGAAGCCGGCTTTGACGTACCGGTTTATAAAACTCAAAGGAGCATTCAGTTCCCGGCTAACCAATTTCCTAATGTTCTTTATATCAATATTGACGGCGACCTAACGCTCGATAGGGCGGCTAAGCCGCTAATCGGCAGACGCTCAGCGAGTAAGCCGGTCAAAGAGTTAACTATAACCAATTCTTTTGGTAATCCGTCGCGCGGGCCGGATTTTTGGACAACCGATTTAAAAAAAGTCCGGGCCTGTCAGGGCAAAGGTCAATTAGTTATTGGCAGTGCCGTAGGCAGTATTAAAGAGGGGTTCTCTAGCGAAGATTATTTTGACGACTTTGCCCTGGCGGCTGAAATGGTAACCAAAACCGGTGTGGATGTAGTCGAAATCAATCT
Source organism: Saccharimonadales bacterium (SeqCode) (assembly GCA_035717985.1). Classification (GTDB taxonomy): domain Bacteria; phylum Patescibacteriota; class Saccharimonadia; order Saccharimonadales; family UBA10212; genus DASTHW01. Next base: position 73,673 of record DASTHW010000016.1, read on the forward strand.
ATCTTGCCCTAATGTAGCCACCGAGGGCGTTCTCTGCTATACGCTAAACTCGGTAGTAGCAATCTGCCAGAAGGTTAGAGCCAAAATCGGCAATAAGCCGCTAGTCATTAAGCTAGGCTATTTTTCGCCTGAGCAGGAGCCACTATTGGTGAAGGTTCTAAAAGAGGCAGCCGACTATATAAATGCCATTTCGGCTATCAATACCATACCGGCGCCGGTGGTTGATGAATCGGGTCGGCAGGCTCTGCCCGGCCCCAACCGGCTGAGCTCGGGTATTTGCGGCCACGCCATTAAATGGGCTGGTCTGGATATGGTCAGCCGGCTGGCCGCTATCCGCAAAAAGCTAGGTCTTAAATTTGAGATTATTGGCGTGGGCGGCGTTATGACGCCGGCAGATTTTAAAGACTACCGCGGTGCCGGCGCTGATCTAGTTCAGACTGCTACCGGCGCCATGTGGAACCCCGGGCTAGCCGCCGAAATTAAGAAAAGCCTGAAAGTTTAAGATTCTCTAAAGCTGGTCCCCCCGGTTAATAAGTCGGCCAGTTTTAGCCATAATTTTGCCGTCAGCGACTAGCACCTGCTTGCCGATAACCACTTTTTTAACTTTGCCGGCGGCTAGCTTGCCAAGATACGGTGTCCAGCCGGAGCCAGACAGTCTAGTTTTTTCGTCGCCGATGCGGTGAATCTCCATCTGCCAAGTGACTTTAGTCGAGCCAGACAATTTCAAACCTATAATCTTCGCTGGTTTAGTAGATGTAATCTCGATAAGACGCTCCCGGCTAATGCGGCCTTTTACCATCTGGTAAAGCAGTAGCGGCAAAGCAAATTCGATACCTGGCACACCCCAGCAGGAACCGCCGGCATTTTCGGCTGTCCACTTAGCGCCAGCGCTGTGTGGTGCATGATCGGTCTCGACTATGTCTATAGCACCATTTACCAGCAGTTCGAAAAGCTTCTCGGCCTCTTCCTGGCGGGCCAGCGGCGGTTTCATGCGGGCAAACCAGCCCTCGCTCAGTGGGTCATGAGAAGTTTTAAATAAATGGTGCGGACAGACGCCGCAGGTTACCGGCAGGCCGTCGGCTTTGGCCTTTTCCACTAGCTCTACTTCTCGGCTGGCATTAACATGGCAGACATGGAGATGGTGACCAAATTTCCCCGCTATCAGTTCGATCAGGCCCGGCAGGTTGGTCTGCCCGGCGTGAAGCATGATGGGTTTAGCCGGCGCCGACTCGTGCCAAGCGCTAACAATTTTAGTGAAGTCTTTGGCGGTGTAATCTTTATCACTGCCAGTGGTGGGCGCACTATAAAGCTTTAGGCCAATGGCAGGCTTAGCCATAGCCGGCAGTTGGTCTAAATTATTTGATTCCGGCTGAGCGCCGGCGTAAAGGCCAACCGGCACATACGCGCTCTTTCTAATAAGCCTTTGTTTTTCGATCAATCTATGGGCGCTCCAGGTGGGCCGGCCTGGGTTATTTGGCATGTCGCAAATTGCTGTAAACCCGCCCAGCAGAGCCGCCCGCGTGCCGCTGGCAATAGTCTCGGCTTTATTGTCGCCAGGCTGACGCAAGTGCACGTGTATATCCACCGCTCCGGGAATTTCCAAAATCTCGGTCATTAATTACTGCTTAAAACGTAATCTATCAGAGCCATCCGCACAAACAGGCCGTTGGCCGCCTGCTGAAAATAAATGGCCCGCGGGTCGCTGTCCGTTTCAGGGGTGATTTCATCAATCCTCGGTAGCGGATGCATAATCACAGCTGATTTTTTAAGGCTTTTTAGAGACTGCTTATTGATGGTAAAGCCAGCCGGAATAGAGTTAGGGTCTCTTAAATATTCTTTTTGTAGACGAGTCCAGTAAACTACGTCGGCGCCGGCTAGGGCACTAGGCACATCGGTCGTCTCGCTATAGCTGGTTCCCTTTTGGTCTAAATATTTTTTGATGTCGGCTGTCACTTTAAGTTCTGGTATAGACACAAAAGTTATCCTGTTATTCGGGTAAAGCGCCAGGATTTTTGATAGCGAGCGCACCGTCCGGCCAAAGCGTAAATCACCGCCAAAAGTTATATCTAGATTATCAAGCCGACCGTGAGCTTTATATATAGTGTAAGCATCCAACAGCGACTGAGAGGGGTGCTCGCCCATGCCATCGCCGGCGTTAATTATCGGCGTCTTGCAGACGGCCGCCGCCCGGGCGGCGGCACCAGCCTCGTAATGACGCATAACAATAACATCGTATTTATAGCCGTCGAGTATTTTAAAGGTATCATCTATGGTTTCGCCTTTGGCGGAGCTGGAGTGCTCGCGGGCGTTCTCGGTACTAATAACGCCCATACCTAGTCTGACGGCGGCCGTCTCGAAGCTAAGACGAGTGCGCGTTGATGGCTGGAAAAAGATGCTGGCCAGCTGATGGTAGGCATAGAGCTGGGCTGTTTTTTTGCGCCCAGCCTTATAATCCGCCTGGGACTTAAAATAATCGGCCCGCTCAAAAATTTTTTCTAATTGCTTTTTGTCAATTTGACTGGCCGATATCAAATGCATTGCTCGCTCCCTACTTTTTGTCGTCAGGTTTTCTGAATCGTTTATAATAGGCCAGCTGGCGACGCTTTTGATCGAGGCGGATAATATATTTATCAAACTGCCTCAGCAAAGTTGAATACTGGCGATTAGGCACCAGCAGGTGGGCCAGCTTATTTTTATCGATCAAATACTCGATTAAGCCGTAAAAGTCACCGTCGCCCGAAATAATGACAGCCTTAGAATACCTAGGCATTTCTTTAACCGCCCAGAGCACCAGCTCTACATCAACATTACCCTTCACTGTCCGCTGGGCGGCGGCTGAGTGGCCGTTTTCCGGATCTGCCGATGTTGGCACTAGCGACTCGGCGGCCCGTTCACCAAAAGTCTTAAAAGGTTCGTGTCCGTTACTGCTAGCATTCTCGGCCGGCTCCGGCGCCGGCACCTTAAACATCTCTAGCGTCGGCTTTAGAACCACCAGATAGCCGGCGTCATGCATCTGGTTATACAAATCCTCGTTTTCCGGCATATAGCCGATAAACATGTAGGCCTTTTCTACTCCCAGCTCTTTACGCAGGTAAGATCGGAATTTGCGCCAATCCATCTTCCAGCCCAGCTTCTGGATGCCCAGATTCAAGTTTTGATTGTCTATAAAAGCGTAGTTATGCTTTGATTTTTGATTCATAAAATATTTAAAATTGTAAAAAGTGCGTTTTTGCCCGCCGGCCTGCCACTCTAGACTATTGTATCAGTGTTTTTATGTTTTTATTACGTCAAACCAGCTTGCTTTAGTCCACTGCGTTAGAGCTATCTAGGATATTGTGCTTGCTGGTAAAGCGTAAGTAGTAGCCAAACGGATCGGCTGTCCGAAAGTCTTGACTGCCCCAAGGCCGCAGAACCAGCGGCTCCACCACGTTAGCAAAATATTTCATTTTTTTATAATAGGCTTCGACATCTTCTACCATGATTACCAGCTCCACGCCGTAACCCCGAGGAGTGTCTTTAGGAAACCTTTTAAAATATGTTTGTTCGTAAACATGGCCGGTGCCGGGCCAGAAGCAAATGATGGTTTTGTCCATTTCCATAACAAGATATCCCTTATCTGCTTCATATGGCCGCTCCCATACAACTTTAAAACCAAGCTTTCCATAATAATCTTTTACCGGGCCAAAGTCCGGCACGTGTAGTTCTAACTGCAGATGGTTGTTAGCTGGGGATTTATCTCTCATTTTGTTTTAGTGTTTCGAGCTTGATATTACTATAAATCTTTCCAAAAAGCTGTAAAGTCATGGCCTTTATTCATACCCAGTTTCTGCCAACGCTCATTTAATTTTTGATTGCCTGCTGGACTGTAGACTAGGACCTGGCTATGGCCGCGCTGTTTAAAAATGGCGGCCGCTTTCCGATATAACGCCTCGGCTACTAGCTGGTCGTTGTCTTTGACAGCAAAGCGGAAAAGCCAGGCCACCCGGCCGTCTTCAATTAATGAAACGCTGGCTAGCAGACGGCCGTCTTTTTCATATAACCAAATGCTCTCGGGGTCTTGGGCAATTTTATCCGCCAGCCTCTGCCGGCCGTCCCGCGCCTTATCAAACTGGCCGCCGTACCACTCGCTGTGCTCATAAAGCTGTTTGAGATTTTCGTAGTCGGCGTCTTTATAAGGTCTAATTTGGCCGTTCATTAAAATTTAAACTCCTCAATTTGCCAGGGTCTCTTACTGACGTCTGAATATCTAAGCCAACTGGGCTTGATGGCAAAGTAGGCAATCTCTGGCCGGTCTGCCCACTTTTTAGCCCGCGGGTTTTTAGTGAAATAAGCCTGCTTAGCCCGCTCTAGCTCGGCACCAGACAGCTCTGTGGCCATGCCGTCCAGCTGGAGAGTTTTATCCTCATCCCAGCCAATGACTACTGCTGTTTTAGGGTTGGCCCGCCAGTTTTGATACTTCCTAGACGTCTTTAAGGTATCAATGATGACTGTTAGGTCGTCCAGCTGGCCAAATTCCACTACGGCGGCCTGCGGTTTGTCGCCGTCTACTGTAGCTACAACCGCCAAGTTGTGCGATTTTAAAAACTCTAAAATATCACCTTTTGTCATTATTTTTATTTTAGCCTGTTTTGCTAATTGTTAGCGAGCATGTCTGGGACTTCGGCTTGTCGGCACTTCACAATACTTCAGCTTTTCTAGTCAACTTTAGACCGGCTTTATATTGAATCAAGGCCACAAAGATAACATTCACTAGAAATATATAGATAGGAAAACCGTAGTGGGCCACTGTCCAGTTCTTGATTGCCAGCAGTGTTATTCCGGCGTTGATGATGGCTACCCAGTAGGCCTCTACGCTCTCGGTCTCTGGGTGTCTAAACGATTTTATAAGTGTAGGTGCACCAGCCGCTAGATCGGCCGCTATGTTTAGGATAATGGCAATGTTGCCGTCACTATAAACCAGCCAAAGTACTAAGCCTAAGATTGATAAAAATCCGCAAATATAGTCCGTCCTGCGCAGGCGCCAGTAGGACTTTTTATTGACAAAAGAAACAGCTAAAACCATAAGCGGGCCTAAGCCCACCGACAAGGTCATTAAAGACACAAGCCCAACACCTTTGTTGATTTCGGCCGCAAAGGCTACCGCCGGGGCCAAAAACCACAAAAACCAAGTAACCCGGTTAGGCTTGGCTTTACCCGAAAGGGTATCTTTAGCATAAACAAAACAACCCCATAGCTGGATAATTGCGCCAATAATTACAAACTTATCACTAATCATTGGGGTCCAGGCACAGCCATTCGCCCTCTGTAACTACTTCTACATTGCCGTCAACAATTTTTAGTGCTGACATGTCATCAAGGGCATAAACTGGATATCTTAAGCCCAGCCCCCTTACTTTTTCCTCAAGAATGTCTTTTCTGACCATAGAGAAATATCTTGAGTTTAAGTGCGGCCGGAAAATTAAATCAACTAACTTTAGGGCCTGGCCGGCTGACTGGCCTTTGGGGCCCAGCTCATCATAATAATCATCCTTGAAAGCCCGATCATTATTAAGTGCTTGTGAGGACAAAACTAGGCTTTGGCCGGCCACCATGCTTCCGGCGCTGATGCCGGCATAGACCGTGGTATTTAAAAGCTCGGATAAAATATCAAAAAGACCTGCCTTCTGCATCCAGTAACTAAGATAAAATGTATTGCCGCCGCCAACAAAAACAGCATCAACTGCCTGTAAAACTCTGATTTCTTCCGGCTTTAGAGCGGTTAACTCAACAACGTCCACCTCGTAACCGCGGTCTAAAATTCTCTTCATGTCATTTATCAGCCAATCTTTGTTCCCGCGCTCTGGGTTAGCGGCTGTGGGAATAAAAGCTACTTTTGAGTCTTTAGGCTCTTTGCCAATAAGCTCCGCAAAAGCCTGAGCAATCGAATCGTTTGAAAGCCCATTAGAAGTAAGCAGAAGTTTCATAAAAATTTAGCCGTTCAGGAAAAAGCCGCCGTTAACACTAACCACCTCGCCGGTCATGGCCTCGTTATTGATTATCGCCATAACCATTTGAGCGATTTCATCTGGCTGGATGAATCGCCCGATTTTATTGGGTCTTTTCATTTCATCTTGTTCCGCCGGGCTCATCTTTTCGTAGGGTAAAGTAAAAGTCCTGCCGGGAGAAACGGAGTTTACTAGAATTTTAGGGGCGACTTGTTTTGCTAAGGTCTGCGTAAAGCTGATAACAGCCGCTTTCGAAGCAGAATACGCAATTATGCCCGGCCGGCCTCCCCGTAGTTCGCCTAGCACAGAGCTAATATTAATAATTTTTCCGATCCCCTTTTGCATATTCATAATTTTTACCACTTCTTGAGCGCATAAAACTGTAGAGAAAAAATTAGCGTCAAAATTCTTAAGCCAATAATCATAGGTGGTATCCGGTACAGACCGCTCGCCGATAACTCCGCCGGCTACATTAACCAAAACATCTAGCCGGCCGAGCTCAGATTTGATTTTAGAAAAAATGTCAGCAACTAGCTTTTCATCGGCTAGATTACCGTTAAAGCACAAAGCCTTGCGGCCGGTTTCATTGACCTCGTTAATAGTCTTTTCAAATTCTTCTTTATTTTGGTAATAGCTAAGTGCCAGATCGTACCCTTCTTGAGCCATCGCTATAGCCACTGCTCTGCCAATGCCACTGGAGGCACCAGTCACAAAGGCCGTCTTACTCATTTTTACCTGGCTTCCATTCCTGGCGGGTTTCGTCGGGAAAATTAATAGGGTCAAACAATACAAAAAGATTTGGCTTAAGCCTGTAGAATTTATGCGGCTTATCAGGGTTAGCCATTAAGCCATCGATTGTTTTAGCGTCAAAAATCCGGCCTTCGTAAACCGAGCGGGCCGCGGCTATATCTTCTTGGTCATTCAATTGTTCAGCTACGCCCTGAATCTGCAAGCCCACACCAGTTTCACCTGCCGGATCGTGCTGAGTGACGATGGCCGCCGCTACATTTGGATTTTTAGCTACCTCTTGACTATGGCGGCGAGTGGTCGAGCTAAACCAGTAAATATTAAGGCTGTCATCGGCCGCAAACCACACATTGCAGACCCAAGGCTGATTATCGGCTGAGGTCGCCAATTGTAGCATCTTGGCTTCAGCTAGATATTTTTTGATTAAATCGCTAATTTCCATCTTATTTTAAGCGGGCCGGTAGGTCGGATTTTTTAACTCTTGTCTGCTCGGTGGTGTCGCGATTGCGGACGGTGACGGTGTCGTCTTCCAGAGTTTGAAAATCAATGGTTACGCATTGCGGGGTGCCGATTTCATCTTGGCGGCGGTAGCGCTTGCCTATGTTGCCGTTGTCGTCCCACATCACCTCGCCGCTTTCCTGCTTTTGCAAAGATTTATAAACTTCGCGGGCTTTAGCTACCAATTCCGGTTTGTTTTTAAGTAGCGGAAAGACAGCCACCTTAACCGGCGCCAGGTGAGCTGGCAGTTTTAGAAAGACCCGTTCCTCCCCTCCCTGCTCGTCCTTACTGTAGGCGTTAGAAAGTACCGCCATGATATGCCTATCTAGCCCAAAAGTCGGCTCGATAACATGCGGGGTAAATGGCTTGCTACCATCTTTGGGCCGGTACTCCAGGTTTTTGCCGGACTTTTCTTGATGATTTTTCAGGTCAAAGTCGGTCCGGTAGGCTAGCCCTCCAATCTCGTCAAAGCCAAGGCTTGGAAAATCAAAATAAAAATCGACCGTGCGTTTTGAGTAGTGCGCCCTATCCTGCTCCGGCACCTCATGAACTTTAATCTTAGCCTCATCTAGTCCCAGCTTTTTAAACCAGCTGAGCATATCTTTTTGCCATTTTTCAAAGTACTTTTCCCAATCTTCCGGCCGAATAAACCACTCAAACTCCATAATCTCAAGCTCCCGAACACGAAAAATAAAGTCCCGCGGGCTAATCTCGTTACGGAAAGATTTACCAACCTGGGCGATGCCAAACGGAATATCCGGATAAAAACTATCAACTACGTTTTTAAAATTAGTAAACATGCCTTGAGCGGTCTCACCGCGTAGGTAAGTGTATGATTCATCGTCCTCAACCGCGCCGACTGACGTTTTAAACAGCATATTAAACTGCGCCGGGTTACCCAGTTCATTGCCGTCGGGGCTTTTAATATTTTTATCTTTGAGGGTTTGGACCATTTGCTCAAAGCTGAGCTTATCTACGTCTTCGACGCCATTTTCTGCCAGCAGGTGGTCCAGACGGTAGCGTTTTTTAGTCTTTATATCTTCGATTAGCGGATCGTTGAATGTCTCGGTGTGCCCAGAGGCCTGCCAGACTTTAGGATTCATTAAGATAGCGGAGTCTATCTGGTACATGTCTTCCCAGCCGTCCACAAAAAACTTTAACCACTCTTTAACGATATTGCGCTTGAGCAGTGTACCTAGCGGGCCGTAGTCCCAAGTGCCGGCTAGACCGCCGTAAATATCACTGCCCTGATAGATAAACCCCCGGCGTTTACATAGGCTAACAACGTCCTCTAAAGAAGTGCTCATTGTTAACGATTATAGCCGAAAGGTAGCAAGGGGCATAGATAGATGGTGGTCAGAGGTGTATAATGGCGAAGCTTATGAGAGGTGTAGAAAATACCGGTTATACCGGCGAATTTGACGACTGGCCGAATCAGTACGAAGATTTTCGGCTGGCTCAGGCTAAATTTTATCAAAACACTGGCCGACCAGACGAGGCTTTTGCCGTCTATAACGAGGCCATTTATGAGGCCAGCAGTGATGTGCGCCTGCAAGCCAGACTGCTGTATGAGCGAGCCAAATTGTTTATAGAAAGTCAGGCTTACCGCCAAGCCATTGAAGATTTAAACGCCAGCTGGCAGAGGCTGGATAAAAGTGACCCAGAGGAAACAGAGGCCATGGCCGGCCTCTTTCAGTCGCAGTACAGCCGGGCGGCCCACGGCCTAGCTAGGCACCTAGCCAGCCAGCTAAAAATGCCCGGTGACCAGAAACTATCGGCCTAAATATTAGATTTTATAAGCTCTAAGCTCTTCGATAACCGGCGCGGTAGATTCATCTGTAATGTCAGTCGGTTTAATTTTACAATTTTCAAAAATTTGCGATTCTAAATCGTGGCAGGCCTGACTCAATTCTTGCCACTTCTCCGGCGATATCCATCTTTCAGGCCGGTCTTTGTAGCGGCGGCGGCCATCTTCTAGCCTTTGCTCTATAGAAACAATCCCGTGCGGCCCTACCCGCAGGTCGGCGTGGTCGCAAATTTTTGGTTCGATATCCGAGCGGCTAATATTATTAAGAGCTTGGCCGAAATCAACACTATCAATACAGTCTAAAACTTTTTGGCTAGCCCCTAACTCTTTAGCTATATCCAGGCTGGCCTGATGCTCGTCCGGGCCGTATTCATTAATGAACTCTTGCTGAACTTTCCTCCAGTAATCCACGCCTTCCGGCTCGTAAAACTCCGGAAACTGCGATAGGTCAAACTTAATGATATTGCCCATGTCGTGCAAGAGACAGGCGGTGATTACCGATGAACTATCTACCGGCACGGTCAGGTTATCGCAAATTTGTCTAGCTACAGCGGCGACCCGCAGTTGATGCTCCTGCAGGTTGGGCATAATTTTATACTGTTTATAAATTTCCTGAATCGTCATTCAAAAATTAGAATAGCAATTTAAAGGCGAACGAAGCTAGCCAGCATAGCGCCGACCAAGGGCTGGACGGGAACAGTCAGCTGGGGTGCCGCACTAACCCGCTGGATAACGTTAGGGCTAGCCGATGAAAAACCTAGCCGCAAAAACTTAATATGGTCAGCCCCAAAGTCGCCTTGCCTCTCGGGCGAAGTCCGAAAACGCATGTGCTCAATCTCGAAATAATATTTTCTATCGACGCTCAGTTTCTTACCTGAGGCGTCAGTCTCTAAGTTGGGCATGTGGCCGGCTAGTCTAAGTAGGCGCATATCAAACCAAAGCTTGGTAATTCCCGGTGAAATAGCAAAATCATCTAGCGCCTGCAGGGCTAATTCCAGCAGATCAAAATAAGCCGGCTCGGTGTTATCTTCAGTAGCTTTATTTAAAATCCTGATAAGCTCATAAGCCATTTGGGTGCGCTCCAAGTCTTTAACTATATTGCCGAAATGCTTGATTAGCCGGCTGGACGTCAGAGTATTAATGTCTCCCTTGCCAAGCACATAACAAATTTCGCTAACGCTAAACAGCTCTACACCGCCGGCTAGTTTGCTGGTACTTTTACGCACCGCCTTGGCGATGGTTTTAATCTTGCCGTTATCGAGAGTCAGCCAAGTTAAAATCCGGTCTGCCTCACCAAAGTCAACGCGGCTAATAATAATTCCTTTGGTCTTAACTTGGCGGGCCATAGCTATATTTTAAACTGCCGTAGCGGCCAAACAGTCTAAAACCGAAAAACTAAGCCCGGCCAGCGTGGTAGCCGGCTTATAAAGATAGGCGCTAACTCCTAGCTGGCCCAGGCTATCAGCGCAGTCGGCCAGCTGGCCGGGAGGCACGCTGGTGTAAATAATAACCGGCAGATTTTGCCAGTCGGGGTAGCTTCTAAATTCGTACAGAAATTCAATGCCGGAGCGGTTGGCTAGAACCAAATCCATAATGACTAAGTCCACTGGGCGCTCATCTACAGCCGTAACGGCGGCCTGGGGCTCCACCTGCCAATCTACCTCTAGCCCTTTAGCGCGTAGTGCTTTAGATACGTTTTTGGCGAGCAAATTGTCGGTTTCTAGTAGGAGTACTCTTGGCATAATTTTAGACAAACTGTAGCTGTTTACTGGCCGGAACACCCACTACTAAACCGGACATATGCCGATGGGCGGCAGACCTCAGTGGCTTCCACATGGCCGCACAAAGCACATCGGCAATCAGCACGCCGCTGACGGCACCATCCGGCAAAGCCGGCAAAGGCTGGCGGGCTTGCCCTGCCAGCGAGCGGGCGGCCCGCAGGGTGCGGTCGCTTAATCCCTGCATATTAGTGAACACACCGGCGGCAATTTCATTACCGCGGGCCCGGTGGGCACCTAGTATCAAGCGGTGACTTCCCTGTTTGGCCTGGGCGGCCTGGGCCCTGATAAGGCTGGTGCTAAGGCAATTTAAGGCGGCGTCTAGGCTGGCCCGGTTAGCTAAGACCGGAGTTAGATGGGTCTGGACGTCGACCTCCAGCTGGGTAGAATACTCTTTGGCATAAGCATAAAGCTGGTGAGCTACTTCGTCTAAAACGGCACCGATGGCAATAGGCTCGAGCGGCAGTTCATGAAGTTTATCAACCTGCAAAACCATGCGGTAGGCCTCAGTCAACTGCAGTCCATTGTCGGCAGACAGGGCCATTAGTCTGGCCTGGTTGGCTACCATTTTTTTGGGATAATCAGCTTGAGCTAACAGCTCTAGTGAAGAGCGAATTTGAAGCAGAGGCAAAGTTAAATCGTTGGATAACGCCGTAAGGAGTGCTTTTTGCTCGGCCAAATAGGCCGAGGAGCCGCGCAAAATTTGTTTTTTCATCACCCTCTTCTAGTAAACAGTGCTTAATCAAAATTATAGCACCGAGCCGGCCGGCCGGGTCCTTAAAATCTAGTAAAAAATTACGGCGCAAAGGTTAGGCTGGGTAAAATTATGTTGTCGAACTCCTGTAGGGACGACGTGGTCTGTGTATAAATCTCCAAAGTTTTATCGCGAACTTTAAGAATAACCATGGAGCCTTTTAGCGGGTTATTGTTATTATCCTGCCCTATTATGCCATCGAGCCTAACACCTGCCTGGACATTGGCAGAATTTTTTAGCTTGGCCGGCATAAAGGCCGCGGAAGTTAAACTACCCTGCGATACTTGAGGTTCAAACTGGTTAACTACATCGCTATAATCACTATCGACTAGCTCTACCCTCAGCGGAAAGGCTGTGTCGCTTTGAATACCTGGGACTACGTCGGGTGCAAAATAGCCGTCAACCGGCTCGTTAGCACTGGTTTCGTCCACGTAGGCGCTCCAGTTTTTTGGATAGCTAAACGTCACCGAGCCGTAGGTGGACGGCCCGCTAAAGGTCTTGTACGGCTGTTCGGCCAGCTGAGTGTAATAGGTTTTATCGGTGGCCGATTGCTGGCTTTTGGCTTGGCTGACGGCGCTGGCTACCTTGGTATTAACATTATTTTTATAATCCTGCCGGCCCGAGAAGGCCCAAAAACCAAAAATCAAACTGATGATTAAAAGCACAGCCAAAACCGCGATGATTGCGGTTTTGCGAGACCGGTTAGCCTGCGGATCCATACCATGCTTATGGTAAACGAACAGCGGGCGGCGTGCAAGCTAAGGTAAGAGGTAAAGCAAGACGGCGTTTTGTTTTTTGAGTGGCTTTTTGCCAGGAATCTGAAAAGCATGACTGGCAATTTTAATTTTTCTATCAGGAGCGTCTTTTTTAATCTTGGCCTCCAGCCGCTTCATAGACCGGTCCATTTGAAAAACAAAGACGCCGTCAGCTTTGGCAAAATCAGCACTCCAAAAATTACCCCAAACCACTTTTATCTGGCCAGGATAGCGCCTGGCCCGCCAGCGGGCAATTAAGACCAAAAACGGGTTAAGTTCCCAGCCGATAGCCTTTAAACCACGCTCAGCCGCATCGATCAGTAAACTGCCGTCGCCGCTACCCAGCTCGTATAGCGTCTGGCCTTTTTTAAGATCTAATAAATCTAGTGCCGTTTGCCTTTGGGCTTTAAGCGTCGGTACATACGGCGCACCAAAAATAATCACAAAAACGAAAACGAAAAAAATGAGTATCAAAGCGATCACTAATATGCCGATGATCACCATCTGCTAAGATTTCCTCCGGCCGCCCAGGCCCTCGCGCACGGCTTTTTGATAAAAATAGTAGCCCGGCGTTAGCTGAATAACCATATTAATAACGCGGTACATGATTGTAACCGGGATACTCAAAGAAGCCGAGATGCCAGCAATTGCCAGCACGGCAGTCATCAGCCCTTCGTATATACCAATACCGGCCGGCAAAATTGACACTAGGCCAGCGAAGTTAGCAATGGCGTAGGCTAAAATCACAGCCCCGACATTAACCAGCCGGCCAAAAGCTATATAGACTACGTAGACGGCGGCTACCTCTGTAAGATTGGCGATTATCATGTACAAAAATGGTTTTTTAAGCTGGCGCCACTTCTCTTTCAAGACAACATAATTGTCATGTAGCTCCATAAAGGTGGACTGAGCGTTCTCAATGTTAATGGTCTCTGGGTGGCGCCGGCGGACTAGGTGTATGAGCCAGTTCAGCCAACGGGTTATGACTGTCAGTGAAGAGTTTATTCGCTGTCGACTTTCCAGCACATAAAGAGCCACGAAAGTTCCAACAATCATTAGGGTGATTAGCGAACCAGCCACTAGAATCACCAGATTATTAACGTGCCCGCGCAGAGCCAGCAGAAAAATACCAACCACTAAAATCGGCTGAAAACTAAGATATAGCAAAAACAGCTTTAGAAATTGTGCCAATGTAGCTTTGGCGCCACTAACGCCTTGGCTTCTCATTCTCACCGTAAAGTAGCTGATACCGCTGACGCCACCGCTGGGCAAAATATGATTAACAAAGTTAAGCTCCAGCGTTAGCCTAAACATTGGTTTATAGGGTACCTTTTCGCCCAAGATGCGGAAAACTTCCCGGTAGAGACGAGCATAAGAGTCATAATTGATAATCTCAATCGGGATTATTAAAAGAAGTGCCCAGGCGTTAACCTTACCTAGATTAGTAATGACCGAGCCGATTTGCCGGCGCAGGCTGTAGATTAAAATTATTAACGCCACGAAGGTGGCCAGCGTTAATACCAGCTTCCAGCGGGACTGCCGAGGGGCCGACTCTTGATTCATACTTTATGGCCTATTATAGCCTATACTAACAGTCAGATGAGTGAGGCCGATTTTAAGACAATTTGCATTTTAGGCCGCCAGCCAGCGCTAGGCCTAGCTGAGCTAGAGAGGTTGTACGGTGCCGAGGCCGTGCGGCCAGCCGGCTCATCGGCTCTGCTAGCGCTGGAGCCGGAAACCGTTGAATTTAAGCGGCTAGGCGGGGTTATTAAAACCGGCCGGGTTTTAGCTATCTTACCGACTACCAAATGGCCCGACCTACTAGCCTATCTACGCCAAAATATACCGAACCACTTAAAGCAATTGCCGGCGGGTAAATTTACTTTAGGAGTGAGCTTTTACGGGTTGAGCCTGCCCACGGCCCAGTTAAATAAAGATGTTCTTGGCCTGAAAAAAATCATTCAAGCTTCCGGCCGGCCGGCACGGATAGTGCCCAATAAGACACTAGAGCTTAACAGCGCTCAGGTTCTGCATAATAAGCTCACCAGCCGCGGAGGCTGGGAGCTATTACTCGTCAAAGACGGCCAGCGGACCATCCTAGCCCAGACACTATTTGTTCAAGATATTGAGGCCTACGCCGCCCGCGACCAGGCCCGCCCAGCCCGCGACGCCCGGGTTGGCATGCTCCCGCCCAAACTGGCCCAAATTATGGTTAATTTAGCCGTCGGCCCGCTTGAGCAAAAACTGGTGAGTGAGAATAAAGATAACCTATCTTCGGCCCGATTAAGAGTTAGAGTTCTCGATCCATTCTGCGGCACGGGAGTAATTTTGCAGGAAGCTCTGCTGGCCGGCTATAGCGCGCTTGGTACCGATATTGAACCGCGGATGGTGCAGTACAGTAAAACCAACATCGACTGGCTGGTTAAGGAGAATCCTCAGATACAAGGCATGGCGGTTATCGAACAGGCCGACGCCACACGCGCCCGCTGGCCGGGTTTTAGCGCTATAGCCAGCGAAGCCTACCTGGGCCGGCCACTGGCTACCCTGCCCCCGCCGGAGAAGCTAGGGCCAATTGTTAACGACGTTAATACCATTATCAGTAAATTTCTTCGTAGCTTAGCCGGGCAAATTAAGCCTGGACGCCAGATTTGTCTGGCTGTGCCGGCTTGGCGGGCTCCAGGCGGCCAGCTTACCAACCTGCCCCTACTTGCTAAATTAACAGATATGGGCTACAATATTTTGGATCTAAAACATGTGCGGCACCAAGATTTAATCTACTTTAGAGAAAATCAGGTAGTCGCCCGACAATTATTAATTCTGGAGAAGCGATAATGAGTCATGTTAAGGCTGGCGGAACCAGCAAAAATAACCACGACAGCCCAGGTCAGCGCCTAGGCGTTAAGATATTTGGCGGCGCAAAAGTTAAGACCGGCCAGATAATTGTCCGCCAAATTGGCATGACCAAGCGCGCCGGCGACGGTACCTTTATGAGCCGTAATTTTTCAATTCATGCCGCCCGTGACGGCGTAGTTAAATTCAACAAGCGCCGTGTCAAAAGCTTTAGCGGCCGTAGCATCCCCCGCACCGAAGTCACCGTAGAATAATAAATTTATGGAGCCAAAGCCCGGTAACCATGGCTTAAGAACTGCCCGCCAGGAAGCCGTGCGCGGCAATGCTGACATAGCGAACGTCCTAGCCGGATGGCAAATTGTACCAAAGGCCGAATTTACTGTAGAGCCATCCCGGCTATTAGAAAAACCGGCACTAGCTACTGAGGAGGAGCAAGTCGGGGCGGTAGCTCAGGCTCTAAATAGGGCTGTTAATCATATATACGAAGCCGAGGAGCATCGATCTCAGCCTTTGGCCGGCATGAAGACTTTCGGTGTGGCAATATTGGTCGAAACTTTTGGCTTAACGCCGGAGGATATAGCTCAAGACACGGGCGCCCTGTCCGACCTAGTTGAGTATCTCTCAGAGATGGTCTATAAGGAAAGAGGAATTGACGTCAGAAAAGACGTTTTAGGTGACGCTGAGCTTGCAGAACCCAGCGTGGGCCTCATTATGAAAATCCGCCATACCTGGAACTTACCGGACAATGAATTCGGCCGCCCAGCAATGTACGAGCGGGTTGACTGGCGCAAGGTCAATCCTGCTGAGGGTAATTAGAGACTAAGTATTAGCGTTGAGGCTGAACATCACCTCGGGAAGGTGACTTGCCGAGCTTAGCACGTAGTTCGTGCCATTCTGTAGTCGTCAGGCCCAGCTCACCAGCGGCTTTAGCAATATTACCCCTTCCAGCCGCATAGAGATCAATCTGACGATGACTTTCATTAGCGTAGTGCCTCTCGTGCGCAAACGGAAGCGGAGCCGCTTCGATACGCCGATCGACCTCCCAGGCGGCGGCGCGCGCCGGATCGCCTAAATTTGCTGGGTATTGTTCATCTTTCATATTTTTCTTTCTTTATTTTTTGATTAACTAGAATCACTATATCACAAGTTTTGCCTAAAGTCAATAAGGTCTAGCTGTTGGCAATGGATGCCCGGATGAAGCCGCCGAACAGCGGATGCGCCCGGTTGGGCCGGGAGCGAAATTCCGGATGCGCCTGGGTGGCCAAGAAATAAGGATGATCCAGTGCCTCAATAACTTCTACCAGGTGGCCGTCAGGGCTAAGGCCGCTAGCTGTTATTCCCCAGTCGGCGTATTGGTCGCGGTAGGCGTTATTGCACTCACAGCGGTGGCGATGCCGCTCAATTATCTCGCCCTGACCGTAGGCTTTTCTGGCCTTAGTGCCGCTAGCTAAAGCCGTAGGATAGTCGCCCAGGCGCATGGTACCGCCGGTATTTTTTTTATCAGCCTGGTCGGCCATGTAATCAATAACTTTATGCGGGCTATCCGGATCCAGCTCAACAGTGGTGGCACTAGTCAGCCCTGCCCGCCGGGCGGCGGCAATAACCGCCATCTGTAGACCCAGACAAAGCCCCAGATAAGGAATTTTATTATCCAGGCAGTAACCAGCGGCCGCAATTTTGCCCTCTAGACCGCGCTCGCCAAAGCCGCCCGGCACCACCACGCCGTCCAGTTCTTCCAGTATGCCTAGCGATTTTTGACTTTTGCCTAAATCCTCGGCGCTAATCCAAACAATATCGACATTGACGCTCGCCGACCAGCCGGCGGCCCGCAAGGCCTCAAACACGCACATATAGGTGTCTTGATTGTCTACATACTTAGCAATAATGCCTATACGGACGGTTTTAGGATATTTTTTAATGGCGCTTTCCACCATCCGCCGCCAAGAACTAAGGCTAGCCGGCGCTCGGCGCAGATCTAATCTGTCAGTAATAATGCCGCCAATGCCGCTGTCCTCTAGCGTCAGCGGTACCTGATAAATCGTCTTAGCATTAGGCAGTAGCACAATAGCCTCCGGCTCCACGCCGCTAAAGATACTGAGTTTTTGAATAACCGAGCGCGGCGGCTTTAGTTCTGAGCGGCCAATTAAAATATCCGGCACAATCCCAAGTCCGCGCAGTTCATGCACGCTGTTTTGAGCCGGCTTGGTTTTAAATTCCTGGCTGGTACCCAGATAAGGCAGATAAACCACGTGCACAAACAGACAGTTGTCCGGGCCTAAGCGCATAGCCATTTCGCGGATAGCCTCCAGAAAACTGCGCGACTCAATGTCGCCGATGGTGCCGCCAATCTCGACGATATGCACGTCAAAACCTTGGCCGGTCTGAGCTATAGCTTCCTGGATGTGATTGGTGACATGCGGGATAATTTGTACGGTCTTACCCCTATATTTGCCGGCCCGCTCGGCGCTAATCACATCACGCAGTACCCGCCCGCTCATCAGCGAGCTGGCCTGCGTCAGCTCGACATCCAAAAACCGCTCATAGTGGCCAACGTCCAGGTCGGTTTCGGCACCGTCACGGGTGACAAAACATTCACCATGCTCAGCGGGGTTTAAGAGCCCGGCGTCAACGTTTAGATAAGGATCGCACTTTTGGATGTTTACCGTCAGCCCCCGGGCTTTAAGGATAGTTCCAATAGAGGCGGCGGTGATGCCTTTACCGACACCAGACAGCACACCGCCTGTCACAAAAATATACTTAGCTGACTTGGCTTTAACCGCCACTTTTGGCTCTTTCCTCCCTAGCCGGGCACGCCGGTAGTTACTTGCTTATGATACTAACGGACAAGCGGCCCCACTGGCTATAGTTTATTCAGCAACAGTTAGCGCTCTAGGTACCAATTTTGCTTTGGACTATCTGGTAGGCTTTACCTTTTTGCGGATCTTTGCCGGCTTTAACATCGCTGTCGCTGATTGAGACCGGCACATCCGGTGTAATACCCTGTTTATCAATATTCTTGCCGGCCGGCGTATACCAGTGGGCGATTGTTACTTTCATCTCACTGCCATCCGGCAAATTCACTACCTGCTGGACGCTACCTTTACCAAAACTTTTAGCGCCTACCAGCGTAGCGTCGCCATTGTCGTGTAGGGCACCGGAGGTAATTTCGCTAGCACTGGCGCTCCCGCCGTCAATCAGCACAGCCGTCGGTAAGCCTTTAAGGATGTCATTGCCGGTGGCATATTCGGTGCTGGTGATGGTACTGCCTCGGCGCTCTGAGACTACAGTTTGGCCTTGATTTAGCCACAAACTGGATACGTTAACAGCCGCCGTTAGATAGCCGCCGGGGTTACCGCGTAGATCAAGAACAACCCCTTTTACACCTTTGGCCTTAAACTCTTGGGCCGCCTTTTGGGCAAGATCGGAAGTATCGTTAGTGAATTGGCTGATCTTCATATAGCCGATGTCGCCGTCCTCTTTCCAGGTTACGCTAGGGACAGTTATTTTCTCTCTAGTAATCGTTACATTAAAGGCATTGCCGCCGTTTCTAACAATTGTCAGAGTGACTTTAGTCCCCTCCTGGCCGCGGATTTTACTGACGGCTGTATCTATGCTAATGCCGGCGGTTGATTTGCCGTTGATGCCGGCAATGATATCATTAGGTTTTAGACCGGCCTTTTGTGCCGGATAGCCGTCTAGCGGCGAGACCACTACGATATTGTTGTCGCTATCGGTGCCTAGTTCGGCGCCGATACCGGTAATGGTCCCTGACAGTTCTTGATTGAACTGCTTGGCCTGAGTTGGATTAAAGTATTCGGTATATGGGTCACCAGTGGCACTAACCAGACCGCCCTTGGCGCCGTTAATCAAACTTGTTGAATTTAGATTGCCGTCAAAATCCTGCTTTAAGATTTTATATATCTGATTGACTGAGGCAAAATTTAAGCCGCTAGCGGCGGCGGCCTGTTTATGAATGAATAAATCGCGGTTACCGCTAACCCAGCCGGCACCAAATAACAAAGCCGCAAAAATTACAGTCAGGACGATTTTCTTCAGCGCCCAAGTAGACCTTCTAGGCCGGCGGCCTGGGGGCTGAAACTGCATGTTTGATTGGTCTTCCACCACTCCCTCTTTTAGTTTTGGACTTTGGCTTAAGCTTTAATTATAACTGGTTAGTCTTAACCACCAAAGTAGATAAAGGTATTAATTAGACTGCTACTGATCCACATCGTGCTGTATTGGCCCGGTGCACTGAAATTGTACTGACTGACCAATATTTGACTCCCGCTGACGGCCTCTACCCACATGGCATGCCCCACTGGGCCAAAGTAGTAAGGGTTAGTACCGATGGCCACCGAGCCGACTTTAGGCGTTGAACCGGTAGGAATGTTATAGCTAGCGGCGTCGCCAGGCCATTGGTCGGCGTTACCTTCTCCGCCCCAGTAAGGCATATTGCCGTAGGCTTGGCTAACCCGCCAGGCGGTGTAGCTAACACATTCACGGTTTAACATCCCCCAGTTATCTATGGTGTTGTCCTGGGAGTAATCACAGCCCCAGTGCCCGTATGGCCCTAGAGCGTCGCCGGGATAGCCGCCGCCGCAGTTACCGGTGGATACAATGCTGACGTTACCGCTACCAACTAGCCGGCGGTTAGCGGCAATTTGCTGGGCCCGCAAGCTGGCAATCTGAGAATTATTAGCGCTAATCTGCTGGTTGTAGGCGGCAATCTGACCCTCGGTATAAGCCAGCATACTGTTTTCCTGGCTCTGTTTGTTATAGAGATCGGACTGCTGAGCCTGTAGGCTCTTTAACTGGATAGACAAGTCATTTTGTTGTTTTACCAGCTGAACTTTAAGCGCGGTAATGGTGTCTACCGTGGTTTTTACCTTATCCTGGACAGCGTTACGGTACTCCTGCTTATTAACGAAGTCGCTAAGGTTTTGACTACTAGCTAGCACCTCTAGGGTGGACATCTGGCCCTCTAGGTACATAGCTTTAATATCTTCGCCTAAAGTCTTCTTTTCCTGGTCTATCTGGGCCTGGGCCTGAGTAATTTGGGTTTTAAGGTCGTCTACCTTTGATTGAGTGCTGACGATATTTTGCTGAAGACCATTAATTTCGGTGGCTAGCTGGTTAATAGCGTCTTGATAACTGGTGGCCGTGGAGGCCAAAGAGTCAGACTGAGCCTGCAGGCCGCTGTTTTGGTTTTGCAGGGCCTTAATCTGATCATCATATTGGTCGGCGCGGACCTTACCATAGCCCAGACTGGCCACTGTTAAAACAGTGGCTGAAAGCAGAATTAGCGCCAATCTATTAGCAAAAAGGACTTTTTTAAATTTTTGAGCCATTTTTTGTTTTGGTAAGAACGACGTAATAATACCATACCCTCCGTTTAAACGCTAGCTTTTTAGTCCCAATTTACCGGGTCATCAAATTAGCGGAACTAGCACCGCTTTTACGAGTTTTAAGTATTTTTATTAGCTGGTTTGGTGGGCTAAAGCGCTTAACGGTTTAGCCTAAGATACCGCCGTGTGGCTGTCAGTGAGGAAACGGCACCAATGAGTATACCAACCAGAATCTGTAAAATCAAAATTTCGGCTAGATGCGAATTAAAGAAACTATTGGAATAGCTGATATCAAGTAGGCCCAGGCTACTGGCCTGCAAGGTCGAGCTGGCTACTTTAAACAGGGCGCCGCAAATTATTAGCGACACCGCCGCCGCGACTGCTCCGTAAAGCATAGTCTCGACCACAAACGGCCCCCTAATATAAGAGGTGCTAGCACCCAGCAGGCGCATAATTATCAGCTCGTCGCGGCGGTTGAAAATGGCCATACGGATAGTGTTTAGAATAATCAGCATTGAGATGATGATGAAAACAATAATGCCGACTATGCCGGCTTCCTGGAAAAAGTGAGTGGCGCTGGTGATGTTATCAATCGCTTTTTTACGGTCGCCACTATAGCTGGTGGGGTCAGACTGTAGAGATTGCACCTGCGGTTTATCTAAGAAAGTTTTGATCGACTGTAGGTTATTGGGATCTTTAGGCTTAATGGTCAGTGAGGCCGGCAGAGGGTTATCGGTTTCCGAAATAGCGGCCAGCAGGTCGGAGTTGCCGGCGTTTTGGGCCTCGTATTGCTTTAGGGCCTCCTCTTTACTTAGATAGGTCACCGACTGCACATTATCTAAATGCTTGATTTGGTTTTCTAGTTTGACCCTCTGGGTAGTGGTAACAGAATCTTTTAAATAGACTGAGACGTCAATATGGCTGGTAATATCGGCTACTGTGTGATTAAAGGTAGCGTTTGCCACTACGGCGAATAACAAAATGGTCAGCGTTATGGCCATCATGGCAATGGCGGCGATGGCCAGCCAGATATTACGGCCAAAACTGACAAAGCCGTTTTTTATAATCCGCTCAAAGGTTATAAACTTACGGCTTTTCATACGGCTTTATATTTACCTTGAGCCTTGTCACTGACGATGTGGCCGGCGCTAATAGTCACTACCCGGCGCTTGAGGGTATTAACGATATCTTGGTTATGAGTGGTTAAAAGAACGGTGGTGCCGTATTTATTAATCTTTTCCAGAACTTTAATAACGTCCCAGGCGTGCTTGGGGTCTAGGTTGCCGGTGGGCTCATCGGCTATCAAGATTTTGGGCTGACGGACTACGGCCCGGGCAATAGCCACCCGCTGGCGCTCGCCGCCGGATAGCTCCATCGGGTAATTATCGGCTTTACCTTTAAGGCCGACCATATCCAACACTCGGGGTACGGTGTGCTTAATCTCGTTATTGGAGATGCCGGCAATCTCTAGAGCAAAAGCTACATTTTCATAAACCGTTTTGTTGTTTAATAGCTTAAAGTCCTGAAAGACCACGCCAATTTTACGCCTAAGGAGCGGTATGTCTTTGTCACGCAGGTGCTCATAGTCCATGCCGCCAACGATGATTTTGCCGCTGGTAGGCTTCTCTTCTCTGGTCAGTAGCTTAAAGATGGTAGTTTTGCCCGAGCCACTGGGGCCGACAATTATAACGAACTCTTTTGGCTCAACATGAAGGCTAATGCGCTCCAGCGCCGTACCGCGGCGGTTATAATTTTTGCTTACCCTGTCGAGCAAAATCATCGGTTTTTAGTATATCAGATAGCGTTTGCGCTTATATAAGATAAGCTGGCTAAGGCTATTTAACCGAGACTCCATGCTCCAGCCAGGCGTTGATTAGTGCGTCGAGCGCACCGTCTAAAACTTTTTCAACCTCGCTGGATTCATAACCAGAACGCAAATCTTTTACCTGCTTATAAGGATGTAGTACGTAGTTTCTAATCTGACTTCCCCACTCCGCCGATTGACTTGGTCCTTTTAGCTCGGCCAAGGTCTCGGCGTGTTGCTCTAGGGCCAGCGAGGCTAGCCGACCACGCAAGATATTAAGCGCCGTTTCTTTATTTTGTAACTGTGACCGCTCATTTTGGATAGCCACGCTCAGACCGGTCGGCAAGTGCGTTACCCGCACAGCTGAGTCAGTGGTATTGACGGACTGGCCGCCGTGGCCGCCAGCCCGAAAAACATCAATTTTCAAATCTTTGTCGTCCAGTTGAACTTCACTAGGCTGGTCAATCAGCGGTAAAACGTCAACTTTAGCAAAGCTGGTCTCGCGGCTAGCGGCCGAGTTAAACGGGCTAAGACGCACCAGCCGATGCACACCGTGCTCGCCGGCTAACTTACCAAATAAATAACTGCCGCCGGTAATCTCCAGCGTGGCACTTTTAATGCCGGCCTCCTCGCCAGCAGAGCGGTCTAGGACCTTGGTTTTTAAGCCTTGGCTTTCGGCCCAACGCAGGTACATGCGCTCTAGCATCTCGGCCCAATCTTGAGCGTCAGTACCGCCGGCGCCGGCATAGATAGATAGGATAACGTCGTGGTCGTCATAGGGCCCCTTAAAGCGGTTTAGTTTTTTAATGTCTTGATATTCTTTTTCCAGCTCGTCGAGTTTAGCTGATATTTCCCCACTTAAAGAACCATCGTTTAAATCAATCAGCTCTTGGAGTTCTTTGGCACTATCTAACAACTTTTTCCAGGGTTCAGTTTCTTTACCTAACTTATCTTCCTTTTTACTGAGTTCTTGGGCCCGGCCGGTATCTGACCAAAAATCCGGGCTTTTCATCTGCTCCCTTATTTGTTCGAGTTCAGCTAGCTTTTCACTAATCTTTAAGTTTTGGCTATCCCGATTAATATCAAGGCTGAGCTGACTTATTCTGGTTTTTAGCTGTTCCATAACGGTTGGACCTGGGCGTACAGCTGATCAGCCAGCTCGCGGCTTCGGCCGCCGCCGCCCAGGATTCCCAGGCCGCCGACCTTCTCGTCAAACATGGCTCGGGCGCTCTCTACTATCCTCTCCCTAGTGACGGCTTTAATGCGGGCCGGGATGGCGTCGTAGTCGTTAATCACTTCATCAAAATAATAGCGGCCGCTATAGCCGGCCATAGTGCCGCTGACGGTTTGAGCGCCCCGTTGGTGACGGCCTAGCCAATAAAGCTTAGCGGCTTCCAGGTCGTGGTCGGTGATGTCGCCGGCTTTAACTCTTGTTAGTTCGCGAACCATTATCTCAAACAGGGCCGGCGCGTTTTTGGCAATAACTTGGGCGCTAAACCACCAGCCGGTAGCATTTTTCATAATGTCTATACCCGAGCCCATGCTGTAAACCAGCCCGCGCTCGCGGGCTTCGCCCAAAATCCGCGAATAAAGTGTAGCCGTCAGCATGCTGTTAACTAGCTCCAGAGCGTCCATGTCAGCGTCATTAAACCGGCGGCGGGCAAAGGTTGCCATATCAAAGTAAACGTTTTTAACCGATGGGCGGGCCACGAAAACCGGAGCGTCCAAATTTTTAGGCTGTTCGTCCGGCAAGTCAAACAAACCCCTGCCCTTAGGCAGTTGGATGCTCTCAAGTAGTTCTTTGATTTTGGCACGCCGGCCGTTTAAGTTGCCAGCAATGACAAAGCGCATATTGCTGGTAGTGTGGGTGCGCTTATAATGCTCTTCAATGTTCTTTTTGGAGACGTTTTTCATCATCTTCAGGCGCTCGCGGTCGGTCATGCCCAGCAGGCCGTGAGCCTCGCGGGCGGTGATACTGAGCGTACGGAAGTGATTATTAGATCGAGCTACCAGCTCATCACGCACATTGCCAAACTCAGCTTTAAATTCGCCCGGCAAGAATATTGGCATACTGATAGCTACCATCATTAGCTCGAGTATGCGCTTCCACTCAAAATCTGCAGCCTCGGCCTCATAAGTAATGTAATAAAGGCCGGTGCTGGCATTATTGGCGGCGCCGTTTTTTTCAAACTCGGCCTGAAAAGCCCGGGCCTTAGGAATCATTTGGTTGGCACCCAGTACGACGTGCTCCATCAGGTGCGGCACTTCCCATTTTTCACGAGGGACTAGGTACTCGCCGGCCCGAAAATTAAATTCAAAGTCCATAACCGTGGCGTCTGGTACATGTATTAACAGGCCTTTAGCGCCGTTTTTTAGAGTAATCTGACTGGTTTTATGAACCATAAGCTACCTCTTCTTCCTTTTACCTCGAGCTGGTTTTTTCTTCCTTTGGCGCTCAGCCTTGCGGGCCTTTTTAGCCTTGGCGTGGGCCCTGGCGGTTTGAGCCTCTTCGATTTGTTTTGGCTTGAAGTCAGTCTCCTCATAATTCTCAGCGCTGGTAACTTGGCCGGCATTATCTACCGAAGCCCTAGCCGCCCGGGTTAACTCAGTCTCGACTACTTTATCAGTAACTACCGAGTCCAGTGGCTGGGCGTGGGTTAGTGTGCGCACAATCTCGTGCCGCAAAAGCTCCTGCATGTCATCAAACAGCCGCTGGCCTTGGCGGCGGTACTCCACCAGTGGGTCGCGCTGGCCGACGCTTATCCAGTGAATGCCTTCGCGCAGATGATCCATATTCTCTAGGTGCTCCATCCAAAGATTGTCCAGCACCTGCAGAAATACATCGCGCTCCACTTTACGCATAATTTCAGCGCCAAATAATTTTTCCTGCGATTCATATAGGTTCGCCGCCGCAGTTTCTAGTTCGGTTTGGAATTTGTCGGCTGGGCTGTCGAATAATTTGTCCATGGTTTTATCGCTAAACGGAAAAATCTGGTTGATGATGGCCTCATAGCTTTCGCTCAGCGATTCAGGGTGGTTGGTCAGCCACTCTACTTCTTCAGCGATTAATTTTTTAATGCGCGGGCTAATGTCTTCAGCGCGCAGGATTTCACTGCGCATAGCATAAATTGCCCGGCGATGGCGGTTCATCACATCGTCATACTGGACAACGTTTTTACGGGCATCAAAGTTAAAGCCCTCCACTTTTTTCTGGGCGCCTTCCAGACTCTTGCTAATCATGCGGCTTTCAATCGGCGTGTTTTCGTCTACTTTGAGCCTGTCCATCAAGCCGGCTATGCGCTCGCCGCCGTAAATCCGCATCAAATCATCCTCACAGGAAACATAAAACTGAGTCCGGCCAGGGTCGCCTTGGCGGCCGGAGCGGCCTCGAAGCTGGTTGTCAATCCGCCGCGACTCGTGCCGCTCACTGCCCAGCACAAACAGGCCGCCTAATTTAGCAATACCGTCACCCAAAATGATATCGGTACCGCGGCCGGCGATGTTGGTAGCTAGGGTAACTGCGCCCTTTTGACCGGCCCGGGCGACGATAGCGGCCTCGCGTTCGTTGTTTTTAGCGTTAAGTACCTCGTGCGGAATTTTGGCCGCTTTTAAAAGCGAGCTTAGCCGCTCATTTTTCTCAATACTGGCCGTACCAAGTAAGACCGGCTGGCCGCTAGTGTGAAGTTCCTGAACCTGCCGGATGATAGCCCGGAATTTGCCGGTCTCGGTTTTATAGATTCGGTCCGGCTCGTCGACGCGGACCATCGGCTTATTGGTTGGCACTTCAACGACATCCATTTTATAAACCTGATGAAATTCTTCGCTTTCAGTTAGGGCGGTGCCGGTCATACCGGCCAGCTTGTCATATAGCCTAAAGTAATTTTGAAAAGAAATAGTAGCTAGCGTCATTGATTCTTCCTGAACCTCAACGCCCTCTTTGGCCTCGATAGCTTGGTGCAGGCCCTCGTTATAACGCCGGCCGGCCAGTAGGCGGCCGGTAAACTCATCGACTATCACAATCTCGCCGCCCTTAGTCACGACATAATCTTTGTCGCGCTTAAATAGTGTCTGGGCCCGCAGGGCTTGCTCTAGGTGGTAAATAGTCCGTAGATTATCAGTGGAATAAAGGTTTTTAATGCCTAGAATTTTCTCGACCAGCTCTACGCCGGCGTCGGTTAATATAACACTCCGGCGCTTCTCGTCCTTTTCAAAATGCTCAGTCTCGCGCAAGGAGCGGACTACCTTAGCAAACTGCTGGTAGGCGGCGGCGCTGGCCGTAGCCGGCGCGCTAATAATCAGCGGCGTGCGGGCTTCGTCAATTAAGATGGAGTCTACTTCGTCAACGATGGCGTAATTTAAATCGCGCTGGCGCAGTTGGTCTACCTCGCGCACCATGTGGTCGCGTAGGTAGTCAAAGCCAAACTCGTTATTGGTTCCATAAGTAATGTCGGCCTGGTAGGCCTCCTGCCGGCTGGCTGGCCTTAGGTGATGTAAGCGTTCATCAAAGTGTTCTTTATTGGTGTAACTTGGGTCATATATAAAAGACTCATCCGGAATAACTACGCCCACAGATAAGCCCAAAAAATGATAAATTTGGCCCATCCAACCGGCATCGCGCTGGACTAGGTAGTCGTTTACTGTAACCAGGTGAGCGCCTTTACCAGCTAAGGCATTTAAATATAGCGGCAGAGTAGCCACCAGAGTTTTACCCTCACCGGTTTTCATCTCAGCCACCTTGCCCTCATGCAAAATCATGCCGCCGATTAGCTGAACGTCATAATGCCGCTGGCCCAGCGTCCGGCTGGCCGCCTCGCGCACTACGGCGAAAGCCTGGGGCAAAAGCTGATCCAGCGTCTTACCGTCAGCTAACTGTTTTTTAAGTTCGCCTGTTTGAGCGGCCAGCTGTTTATCGGTCATTTTTTGATACTTTTCAGCTAGGGCATTTACCTCGCGGACACGCTTTTTTAGCCGCTTGATGGTAGCGGCCTGAGGATCGCCAAGAACTCTTTTAATAAATTTCGTATTCACTACTAATAAATGCTTAGTTTTAAGCCCTCTTTTACCAATTAAAACGTTCCTATTATTTTAGCCTAAATCGAGCTGATTTTAAATTTGGGTTTGACCGGACATATACGGCTGAAGAACCTTGGGTATACCAACATGGCCGTCTTTGGTTTGGTAATTTTCAATTATAGTGGCCATAGTGCGCCCCATAGCCAGAGCCGTGGCGTCATTGGTGTGAATAAAAACTGTCGGTGGATTGCCGGCGGCTGATTCAGGGGCCGATGCCGAGTTAGTTTTTATTCCCAGCCGGCGGGCTTGATAATCGGTCATAAAATCAGCCGTGTGAGTCTCCATATATTTACCGGCGCCGGGCAGACAAGCTTCCAGATCAATGCCGCGGGCGTTGGGCTTACCGATATCAGCTGTACACTTTTGCAAAACCCGATACGGAATCTTGATTTGCTGAAGCAAGTACTCTTGGACAGCAATCAAAAATAAATGTTCGCTCAAACCATTTTGAGGTGAGCTAAAGCTCTCCATTTCTAATTTGTCGAACTGATGCATACGGATAATACCCTCGGTATCTTTACCGTAGGTGCCGGCCTCACGGCGAAAGCTGGTGGCATAGCCTAGATAGCGAATCGGCAGTTCAGCAAGCGGCAAGAGTTCGCCGGCGTGCATTGGCCCAAGCGTATGCTCGGCACTGCCCTCCAGCCATAGTTCGTCCTCATCGGCCCCCACTCTGTAGCGATCGTCGCGGGGCTCCAGCCGGTCCATGGCGTCAAATACCTCGGTCCGTATCATAAAGGGTGGCAAAACCGGGATAAATGGTTTAGCTGATACGTCCTTCAGCCCGCTAGCTTGAATAATTTTTTTGAGCGTTTCCTCACTGGTTAAGGTGTCGATTACAAAGTTAATTAAGGCAAACTGCAGACGCACCAAGTCGCCTTTTATGTAGGCAAAGCGGCTCCCCGCCACTTTAGCCGCCCGTTTTTTATCAATCAAATTCCGGCTTTCCGCGATTTCCCAGTGAGTTTTAGGCTCAAAATCAAACTTAGGTTTTTCGCCCCACTCTTTGACTGATTTATTTTCAGCCTCGCTGGCGCCAAGCGGCACATCTTCAGCCGGCATGTTGGGCACTGCCTTTAAAAGCTTTAGGTATTCATCTTCAATCGGCTTTAGTTTAGCTTCTAATTCCGCCAGCTGGGCTTTAAGCTCTTTGCCCCGCTCTATCTGCTGGGCAGTAGGTTTAGCCGATTTTAAACTTTCAGACAGCTGATTACGCTGAGCCCGGATGATCTCGGCTTTTGTTAACAGGTTTTTACGCTCATCGTCTAGCTGTAATAATTTCTTAATATCAACTTCATAACCTTTTTGTTTTGACTTTTCGGCTACCAACTCGGGGTTATCCCTAATAAAGCGAATATCTAGCATTTGCTTTGATTATAACGGCGAACTAGCAGTTTTGCATTCTAAAAAAGCTGTTTATAATCAGGCGAGTAACCATGAAAATAAAAAACTTTAAAAGACACCCGTATAAGATTACTACCCTTCTGCTGGCAGTTCTGGTCCTGCTCCTTCTGATTGTACTTATTGGCTATGGCTATAAAATCCGCGATTTGGACAACGAGCTTAACGGCGTTGGCAGTGACACCCAAAAACAAGAAAACGGATTGGCCATGTTTCCGCTTAAAGTCTACATTCAAAACGCCCTTAAGGGCTTTTATCACGAGGCCGGTGTGGCCTCGGCTACCGACAACCGGGTTTATTTCCCCGAGATGAAATTTTATTTGCCGCTGAATGATCAGACTAGGTCTCTGCGCTATCTTTATACATCCGGCGATAAAACCGCTCACCTGCCGGCCCAGGCCCAGTTCACAACGGTATTTTTCTTAAACCGCCTGGTTGATTCTTTCAACGATGTGCCGTGTCAGCAAAGATTAACTGCTGTGGGAATTAATAATAAGATCGGCACTGACCTAACAACGGCTGGCAGTCTAAAAATGAGCGACGGCCGGACCCTATATTTTTATAAAAATACCGAGCCGGCTTGCAGGCAATTCTATCAAGTCAGCGTCCCCCAGCAGATCATTAATCTGCTTAAAGAGGCTAAGCCTTACTAGCTAGTTTCGCACTCTTTGATTTAGTAGTCTTGAGAGCGTCAATTGTTAACTGGGTGCGGGACCGAGCGTAATCGCAAAATTCACAGGGCCTAGCGGGATTCATGACGTTTTTGCCGACCGGCGGAATTTCATCACTATCCAGGCAAGCCTTAATCTTTAAGATAGTTGGCTCTACCCAGCTGTCATCACCTTTATAAGGAATTATCTTGGTTTTAAATTCCAGCACATCAGCAAAACTTTCGGCGTCTAGCCGGGCATTGGTGTAAACAAAATAGCCGGTACTGCTGACATCAAAGCCGTTTTGGCGTAGAAGCCATTGATAGACCTCGATCTGGCGTTTATAGCCAATTTGCCAGTCGGCATCAAGGCTGACTTCACCATTTTTAGCAGTGGCCTTATAGTCCACTACCGTAAGCTCATTCTTCTTTAAATCTACCCAAACGTCGTCAATACCGCCGCGGACCAGCAGATTAGTCGGTTCATGTAAAAACTGCACGCCGCGGCTTAGAGCGTCCCGCCACTCATCAATTCTTTCATGTTTAAAGGGCACTAAATCAAGACCGAGGCTCACGCATAGCGGATGCGGCGTCTGAGCCGAGCGGTGGACATCGAACTCCTTTTTAAACAGCTCGTCGATGGCGCTATTGATGCGAAACGGCGGGCTGGAGGGGCGGCCTATTTTAAAGCGGGCATCCAGCCAAAAACAACGGGCGCACTGCATAAATAAATCAATCTTACTGCGGCTAATCTTATACGGCTCGGTTTGCCCGGGACTGTATGGCTTTGACCGATAACTACGCTCCATTACCCCTATTTTAGCAAGCTCCGAGCCGCTTAGCCTACTTTATCAATGCAGAGTGCCGGCAAAAATTTGCCAAGCTAGAGCCGTCTGGGCGATGAGATTTAGCACAATCGACATTTTTTCACCGAATAAATAATTTTCCCAGTGGCCGATTTTTTGCCGCTGAAAGCCGGTATTGACTATTAAGCTGGCGAACAGCAAAACCATGGTTATTAACAGCCAGTAGATATAAACCGGCAGAGAGCTACCATAGGCGTAAGCTCCCCAAAGGTAAAGAATTATTACCACCCAAGGTAAAACGATGGCCCCTGCCCCAAACCAAAAACTTAGCCAGTTGGCCGGCCGGACCACTTCCAGCAGTAGCCCCAGCAGGGCCGCCAGCGCTGTTAAGCCGGCAATCAATATTAGGCTAGGTAAGTCATAAATGCCAACCAGTAGAGCAATGGTGGCCATCATAAGCGCCGTACTGACAGCTAAGCCTATCCAGCGCTGACGATTGTAATTTACCTGCAGGTCCTCTTTATAGGTCCGGTTAAAGATGGTGGCTGACAGGAAATAGCTGACGCCGCTAACTAATAAGAATGCCGCCACTAAATACAGCAGGTTTATTGATACTAAATGATGGCTGGCTTGAGCCAGCACGGATTGACCTTGGGCCCGGGAGGCTAGATTATCCTTAGTCAGGTAGCTGATTGTAACCGGCCTTACACCGCTTGAGCCACGACCGATAAACAGCAAAATTATCGCCTGGATAATTAGCACTAAAGAGGCAAAAACATTAAACCGTCTAAGACTGAATCTAAATATACGCCAAGCCATAAGTGGAATATTGCTCTCCATTATACTGCACGGCTATTTGAAATTTAAAATCGGATAACAAAAACGGGCCTTTTATTGGCCCGTTTCCTTGCTCTTTATTTTATGAGCTTACTTGCGAGTGCGGCCGACCCAGCCGAGCCAGCTAGCAAAGCCTACAGCGGCTAGAAAGACCACCGCGTAAGCCGCCATGGCGAACAGGGCTACCCAGTCCACAAACCAGTGGGTGGGAGGCGTACCGCCGTTAGCAGTTTGAGGGAACAGGCCCCTAAACGGCGCTAACGCGGAGTCCGTCGTAGCGTATATCCAGTGAAAGAAACTGCCACTGGCAACAGTAAAGAAGAATTTAAAGAACACTCTCGCGAGTAGTAGGACTTCTACTAGCACGATAAAGAGGTTCACTGAGCTCTCCACCATAGCTCGTAGATTGACCCTAGTCAAAGAGAAATTCATCTTTCCTCCTTTAGTTGTTAATAAGCTCATAATATAACCGTACTAGTAATTTAGCAAGGAATTTTCCACAGCTAAAAAGCTACAGCTTAGGACGGGCATTTTTATACTCCAGCTCGTGAATCCGGGCATGATCTAAACCGTAGTAATGGGCGACTTCGTGCCAAATAGTGTGGGCGAGCTTCTTTTTGAAATCCTCCAAATTAGCGCTAGCGCGGGTTAGCGGCAGGCGAAAAAGGGTAATTTTATCAGGCAGGATTTTGGCCGCCCCGCCCCGCTGGGGTAGTGGTACGCCTTCATAAAGACCAAACAGGGTCTCGTTGACGTAGAGATTAAGCCGCCGCCGCTGGTCAGGGGTTGGCTCGTCCTCAATTAAAAAGGCCACGTTATCCAGGTGCCGTCTGTAAAGATCCGGGATATTATCTATCGCTTTAGCGACATACGCCTCAAAATCTTTCTCGCTTATGTCTACCATATTCCCTATTTTATCAGCCGTCTGCCTGCGTTAGATTGTTAACAGAACTAACTCAGCACAGCGCGGTAGGGTTAAGATGGAGGATTTTATGAATTCA
Source organism: Saccharimonadales bacterium (SeqCode) (assembly GCA_035717985.1). Classification (GTDB taxonomy): domain Bacteria; phylum Patescibacteriota; class Saccharimonadia; order Saccharimonadales; family UBA10212; genus DASTHW01. The sequence goes on from DASTHW010000016.1 coordinate 105,762, forward strand.
GCCGGCGACAGCGGCCTTAGATTAACTAGTACAGCGTTCAGAGAGGGGCAAACTATCCCTGAGCAATATACCTGCAAGGGTCAAAACATTAACCCGCCCTTAAATATCGTCAACCCTCCGGCTGGTACTCAAGGCTTTGCAATAATCATGCATGATCCGGACGCGCCGGTGGGTGACTACCTGCACTGGCTGATCTGGGATATCCCGCCCTCGACTGAGGGGATCAACGCTAACAGCTCGCCGGTTGGCGCAGTCGCGGGCTATAATCAATCCGATTCTCAGGGATATATGGGTCCCTGCCCGCCAGCCGGCTCCGGCACGCATCGCTATCAATTTGAACTTTATGCGCTTGATACTACCTTAGGTTTAGAGCGTAGCGCCAACCGTGAAAAGCTAGAGGCGGCCATGAGCGGCCACATCCTTGATCAAACTACTCTTACCGGTGTCTTTGCGGCCAGCTCTTAAACTGGCGCATAGTCTACGTGGCAAGCGCCCCGGCCAGTGCGCTCGGTAAATTTTTGATGATAAGCTTCAGCCGGCCAAAATTTACCGGCCGGTTCGAGGCTAGTTACTATTTGGCCCTTGAACTGAGACTTATTAAGTCGGTCAATTATATCTTGAGCTGTTTGCTTTTGGCTGTCGCCCTCATAAAAGATAGCTGAGCGGTAATTGTCGCCTACGTCCGGGCCTTGCCTATTTAGCTGGGTGGGGTCATGAAGCCTGAAAAAGTGCCTTAAAAGAGTCTGATAACTGACTTTAGCCGGATCGTATGTAATTTTGACGGCTTCAGCGTGGCCGGTAGTATGCGCACAGACTTGCTCGTAAGTAGGGTTACCGGTGTGGCCGCCGCTGTAGCCGGCTAAAGTCTCTATCACACCCGGTACTTGATCAAAATAGTATTGGACTCCCCAGAAACAGCCTGCCGCAAAAATAGCCGTAGCTTTAGCCATTAGCTACTCCATTACGCGCTGAACCGGTTTCTTGCACTGCCAACAAGCACGAGTGCCGCTGGTTTAAGTATCGAGCAAACATATATCACTCAACCTTTACGTCGCGCCAAAAAGCAATATAACCTGAAAAGTCCTTACCCGAGCTTTTTTTAACAATTTCAATGGCCGATGGTTTAGGCGACGGATAACTCCAGGCGCTGTCTTTTGACCAATTATCACCGCCACCGACATCAAAATACTGGCACTCGCCCTTCCATGGGCAGGTATAGGGTGTGTCACTTTTACGCAGAAAGTCTTCTTTAACGGATGAAGGCGAAAAGTACCAATTGCCTTCTATATAAATCAGCTCATCCTTCTGGGCTTCGGCTATAACTTCATCATTCCAAATGGCTTTCATAGTTTTATCTTAGCAAGGTCGCCGCCCAACACCGTAGCCGTCAGCGCCTCTTCCCAATAGTTAGAATCTTTAGACACAGCGTTTAGGATAAAAACCGGCTTGCCCAAGTAAGCCGCCAGGCCCCACTCCATGAAACCGTTCGGCCCGATGTAGCCGGGCAGGCCGGGCTTGTCATCATTAATAAGTAAAATTGCGTCGCCCTTATCGACCTCTTTAAAATGCCCGCGCATTTTGCTGACCTTAACCGGCGCCTGACTCGGGTCTTGATACCAGGTTTTAACCTTAGAGATATCGTAATCACCGCTAGCTTTCATTTGGCGAGCCGTCGCCGGTACCACCGCTTTAAAGCCCAGCTTCTCCAGCTCGTCAGCTACCTGATTAGCGTGCTCATAAAAAGCGCCGCTTGAACAAATAACAATAACTTTGCTCATCTTAGCCTTAATTATAGCTTGGATACGTACGGGTTGGCTCGAATATAAAAACGGGCCAAAGCTTCAGCCGCCCGGCTAACTCCGACCCGCGGGCCGATAACGATATCAGCTTTCTTAATTGGTTCTTTTGGCGGCTCCAGCCAAATTGCAGTTTTACCTAGCGGCTGACCGGATAGTTTCGTATCCCTAATGCCTAGAGCCTGGGCTAATTTTCCCGGCCCACTGGCCAGATTTTTAGTAACTTGGGTTCCACGGTTTTTTATCATGATGTCGATTCCAGACACCGGCTCGCCGGCCCGGACTAGCACGCCTTCGCCCACTCCCTTGGCCCCGGTGACAATATTAAGCGCATAGTGCATGCCGTAAGTAAAATAAACATAAAGGTGGCCGCCGGCCTCAAACATCGGCCAGGTCCGGCCCGTATTACCGCGGTATGAATGGCTAGCCGGGTCATCCTGATGGTAGGCCTCAGTCTCGACAATTTTTAGCTTGATAGTACCGTCTGGAGTTTGGCGGCATAGGTGCCAGCCCAAAAGTAACGGCGCCGCCGCCAGCGACGGCAGTTTAACGATAGAAGCAGTTTTAAGATTCAAGTTTTAGACGCTTAACTAACCAATCCCTGGGCAAAATCGACAAAAACCAGCCAGCCCGCGGGCCTTGGTTTTTAGCTATAAGGGCCTGATAGATAGCCGAGAAAATATCCGGCGGTGGCAAGCTGTTTTGGTCTTTTAAGTCGTAGATGGCTTTATGAAACCATTCGCCGTCGGCGTCGGCTGGAGCCTCGGCGATTTTGCCGGCCAAGGCTTTTAAGAAATCTATTTGCTTAGAGTTTAGTCCGGTCGGCGGCTTATCGGCTAGTTCAAATTTAACCTCGTCAGGCGCCCAAGCCGCCAGCCACCTGCCAATAAAGCTAAACTCCTGCTCAATCACCGCTTTTTGGCTGTTAACTTTCGAGCCGTGCTCACTGCGCCGAATAATTTCTAGTGCTCGGGCTGGGTCTTTCAAGCCAGCCTGGTAACTACTGACCAACAGCGAGAATGGTACGGAGCTGACCACTGTTTGCTCAATCCCGTGGGTGCAGACGGCGAGTAGCTGAGCTTCATCCGGCGTTTTATCAGTTTTAGCCAAAAAGGCCGCAAACTCATCGATCAACTTAGTGACGCCGCCCACCGGATCAAAATATAGAGTCTTATCCGGCGGTGTAGACAGCACAAAATAGCGCACCACTTCCGGCGGCAAAACAGACACTACCTCGCTCATCAAAATGCCAGTACCGGCACTGGCGCTCATTTTCTTACTTTCACCTGCCCGGTTGATAAATTCATACGGGACCGGCAAAGGCGCCGGCGCCTTAAATACTTTATCCATCAGAGCCTTGCCGGTATCATAACTGCCGCCGCGGGTAGCGTGATCCCGGCCAAACGGTTCAATACCAACTTTTAACAGCCACCAGCGGGCCGGCCAGTCCAGCCGCCAGTCTAGCTTGACCTGGCCTTTATCGTAAGCCGTTGTTTGCTGGTTACCATCTTTGTCGATGTAGCGGATCTCTTTAGAAGCTTTGTCGATACCTAAAAAGGCCCGTTTTTTTAAATATCCATCCTCATTAACCTGAATCGGCGACCACTGCTCGTCCAGCTGGCGGCCGGAGACATCTTCCAGAACAGACTTAACCTCAGCCAAGTTATCCAGCACTCTTTCAATAGCCGGCACAAAAAAGCCTTGGCCGTATTTTTGATGGCTTCTGATAACGTCCATCTCAATACCCAGCGCTTTTACGCTATCTAAAAACGGCTCAAGCGCGTAATCGGCGTATGAGCGGCCCGAGTCATCCGGCGCCGGCATATCACAAAGCGGCCGACCCAGATATTTTTCATAAGCGGCCGGCAGGCCTTTAGGCACTTTTCTAAAACCGTCTTGGTCATCAACAAAATGCACATGCCGCGAGGCTCGGCCTTTTTGCTCTAGGCCAATGACTATTGCGTCGCAAATCAAAAGCTCACGCAGGTAGCCCATGTGGTAACTGCCCGACGGCGAGATGCCGGACTCAACTAAAATTTCGCCTTCCGGAGCAAGCCGGCAGGCTGACTCGACTATGTCATTCAGCCACTGCATTACTAAAAATTATACTTTAGATTGCAGATAACTGGGTCTAAGAGATGTCGACGATGGTGTATTTCACTAAATCAGCCGAATTTTTGAGCTCTACCTTATCACCGGCCTTTTTGCCGATCAGAGCCATACCGATAGGCGACTCGTCGCTGATTTTACCGTCCATTGGGTCGGCTTCCATGGTGCCGACAACCTGGAACTGTTTAGTTGAACTGCCGGCCTTCAATTTAACAGTCGAACCCAGGCGGACAGAGCCGTTAGTTTTGGGCTTTTTGATAATCTGAACATTCTGCAGGATATGCTCCAGCTCACTAATCCGGGCCTCTAGGCGGTCTTGCTCCTCACGGGCAGTCTGATACTCGGCGTTTTCACTCAAGTCACCCAGCTCACGGGCCTGTTTAATCCGCTCTGCTACGGCGCCCCGCTGGCTAGTTAAACCAGCTAGCTCCGTCTTCAGCTCATCGGCTCCCTGCTTAGTTAAATTGAATAGTTTTTTCATAATTCTTCATCCGCCCGGGGCTTACTTGCCCCTGTTACATATCTCCGCAGTTAACTTGGATTTTGGTAGATTATACCAGACCGCTCAGCCTGTCAACTATCAACTGCTTTACAGAATCTGCTGGCACAATTTGGGTATCATCTTTTGTCCGGCTTTTTAGCTCCAGGCCGCCGCCGGCTATGCTTTTTTCGCTAACAATAAGCCGTAAAGGCATGCCTAAAAGGTCGGCATCGGCAAATTTTTCACCGGGCCGCTCGTCTCTATCATCATATAGCACACTAATCCCAGCAGAAGTAAGCTCTGAATAGACGGAGTCGCTTAGCTTTTTAACCTCAGGCTTATCCTCTAGGCAGGCTAGGTAAACGGCGTACGGCGCCACCGACACCGGCCAAACCAGGCCCCGCTCGTCGGCAAAGTGCTCAGCCAGCAGTCCGGCCAGGCGGCTGACGCCTATGCCGTAACAGCCCATAATCACAGACTGGCGCTGGCCGTGCTCATCAGTAAAATATAATCCTAGCGCGTCAGAATAGCCTGAGCCCAGCGGAAAAATATTGCCGACTTCTACCGCTTTAACCTCTTCCAAACCGTCTTTTGATAGGCCCAAATCGTTTAGCACTTCGTCGCTATAAACCTCTTTGTTGACGGCTAAGCGCTTGGTCTTATCGAGATAAATAGTGTCCTCGCCAACCTCGCTCAAAGTTTGAAATTCCAGGCTGAATTTACTGAAGTAGCCGCCGCTGGCGAAAGTTTTGTAGGTAATGTCGCCCAGGTCTAGCCGCCTGTAAACTTCAAAGTAAGCGTTTGGTGCAATATCGTTATAGAACTTATCGTGCTCTTTTTGCGAGCGGCTAAAGCTGTAAAGATCCTTCATTAAAAATTCCCGGCCCCGCATTAGGCCGGACTTAGCCCTCAGCTCGTTTCTAAATTTGGTCTGTATTTGATAAGGGTAAATCGGCAGATCTTTATAAGAGCTGACAAAATTCTTAATAGCATTTATCAGCGGCTCTTCATGAGTTAAGCCAACCCCAACGTCGGTGCCGTTTGCTAGCTTAGTCTTGAACCAATTATCAACTTTTTTATCATCCCAGCGGCCGGTAATTTCCCAAATTTCTTTATTTTGCAGAGTACTCATTAACACTTCTAGACCGCCAATTTTATTCATTTCCTCACGGACAATCTGGCTAATCTTCTCAATGACTATTTTGCCCAGCGGTAAATAGCTATAAACACCGGCCATTTCTTTATGGATGTAGCCGGCCCGGATGAGTAACTGGGCGTTTTTAGCCGTCTCGTCGGCCGGGGCCTGTTTTTTGGTTTTAATAAATAACTGCGATCGCCTCATAAATACTAGCCAATTATAGATTAATCCCGTGGAACATAACAGCAAAGGCGATGGCATTATTAAGCGCGTGCACCATCATGCCCGCATAAAGTGCGCCGGTTTTTTCCCGAAGATAGACTAACACCAAAGATAATATAAATGTATTAACACCGGCGGCCCAAAGCAGGCCCGGCCCGGCGCCGGTCAGCAGATGGGCGGCCCCAAATAGCAGGCTGGTTATAAGGCCGGCCTGCACGAAACTTAGCCGCGCCCGCAGGCCCGAAAACAGATAACCGCGCATTAGTGTTTCTTCGCCAATCGGCGGCAAAACGACTAGCGCGATAAAAGCTAGCACGTCGCTGGCTGGACCATGGAGATTATTAAAGCCCAGATCCTGAGTGCCATTGTTGTAACCTTTAAAAATGGCGCTGGCAATTATACTAACGATAATCAAAAGGATATAAAAAACTAAAAAGCCGACACCGGCCCGGCCAACATCGCCTAATTTTGGCCGCCGGCCAAGGCCTATAAATGGTAGCTTTAAGCCCCGCTTTTTAACTGCCCAGATGGCTAGTAGTGCCGATAAACCCTCAGCTAAAAGCACATAAAAGAACTGGGCCGTTACCGAATTATCTAAACTGCCGCTGGAAGCATGCGCCAGGCCCAGAATTATTTCTAAAATAAGGGCGGCAATAAACTGGCTGACGATGAAAATAACCACCACCACGCCAAAGACAAACCATGGACCGCCTAGGTCGCTAGGCGGCTGAGCTCGCAGTGGTTTGAACAATTTTAGTTTTCGCTTTTGAGCGGGCGAATCTTTTTGTTTAGCGCCGGACATCAACTATGGTTATTAGGACAACCAGAGCCAGCAGTAAAGCCATGCCAGTGGCTACGGCTCTTTCCTCTGCCAGCTTGCTAAGTGGCCGGCGAAGGATGAGCCTGGAGAATAAAATCATGAACAATCGTCCACCGTCCAGCGCCGGAATCGGTAAAACATTGAAGACGGCTAAGCTCAGCGAGACAACGGCGATTATGGCCAGCATATATTGATAGCCAATTAGACCGGCACCCCAAAGGATTTTAACTATAATTACCGGGCCGCCCACCTGGCTGGTGGCCTCGGCCTGACCGTTTTGACGAGCTTGACTGTTACCGGTCGTCGCCCCGGCAATTAGTGAGCCCAGGCCGGCTAGGGCGTGGCCGATCCCTAAAACTGTTAATTTAATCAACTGCCAGGTAAAGCCAATAGCTGTAATCGGCGCGCTCCAGCCGGAGCGTGTAAAAGTTAGCTGATAAGGCTCGACGCCTAAATAGCCCTCAGCATTTAGAGTAACTTTTTTAGTCAGCTCTTGACCGGCATTCTTATATTTGATGAGCACCGGCGTGCCGGAAAGATACTGCGCCGTCTTTAAAAAGTCTGACGAGTTGTTAATATGATAGATCCGCGGCTTTTGGCCCGGCACCTCAATACTGGTTACCTGAGAAGCTGATTTTAAGCCGGCCTGCTTAAGTAAATTGGCCGTAATATCGGTTTTGGAGCGCAGTTTTACTGTTTTAGATTCCGCTTTAGTGTTGTGAGTATAGTTTAGCCTCACAGTTTCGCCGGCAAATTCATCAGTGGCCTGCTTTAGCTTGTCGGCGGTATTGGTTTTTATAACTCGGCCGCCGCTATCTATAGAGGTAATCTTGTCGAGCGAACTCAGGCCGGCCCTGGCCGCGGGAGAATTCTTCTCGACATAGATGGCTAAAACATCTTGTTTACTGATGTGGGTATCGCTTTTAACACTATACTGGCCTTGCCCAAATTCGTTTTTAGTAATCAGCTGGGGCATGCCGATTAAGGCCAAAATGGTCAATATAACCACCGCCGCCACTAAATTGGCAAAGACTCCGGCCAGCAAAATACGGGTTTTGGCACCCAGGCTGGCCGAACCAAAACTGCCGTGAGAGCGGTCACCGTCGTGCTCCCCTTTAAGCTTGACAAAGCCGCCCACCGGAAGCCAGTTAAGACTTAAGACCATGCCGCTAGTTAGCCGCTTGGCCCAAGCCCGCGGCGGAAAGCCGAGGCCGAATTCTTCTACCGATACACCGCTAAGCCTGGCGGCTAAAAAATGACCGCCTTCGTGCACCAGCACCAAGCCGGCGAACAGTAAAATAGCAATGATAAATAAGAAGATTTGCATTACTTTGCATTCTATCATGCCGCCTGGGCCGGACAGCTGATAATTAAGGGGTTAGATGGTCAGAATTTCCTGCTCTTTAGCTTTAGCCAGAGCTTCAACCTCTTGTTTTTGCTCAGCCAGCAGATCATCGACCTGTTTCTCTAGACGCAAACGGTCATCTTTGCTAATCTGTTTGTCTTTCTCGGCCTGCTCGGTGCGGCGCATAGCCTCATGGCGGATTTGGCGGCCGCTAATTAAACATTCTTCCAGCTTCTGACCCACAATTTTCACCATCTGGCCTCTGGTCTCCTCTGTCAGAGGCGGAATTTGGATCCGCACGACCCGGCCGTCGTCAGCCGGATTCAGTCCCAGGGACTGGTCGTCTCTAATGGCGGTTGAGATGGCTTTTAAATTAGCCGGGTCAAACGGCGAAACCTGAATTAACTGAGCTTCGGGCGTAGTGATAGTGGCGACTGCTTTTAAGGGCATAGTTTGCCCGTAGGCCTCTACCATTACCCCGTCCAGCATTCCGGGGTGGGCCCGGCCGGTGCGGATCTTACTCAGCTCCTCACGAAGGTGGTCCGAAGTAGCGGCTAATCTACGCTTAGTCTCCTCGACTGCCTGATTTGAATTCATTTTAAAATTATACAATATTCACTACCCTTGAAGAATAAGCATTTAAATGTTATAAATTATTCTGGCCTTGACACTATAACCCTGCCAACTTTAAGTCTCGCACCTATTGTCAAAGGAGAAAAATGTCCTCAGCCGACTGGCTCAAGGTGGCCGGGACCTACGCCGTCTTGGCGTTGGCCGGATTCAAGACGTACAGGTCTCTGGAGCGCGGCGAAATCGTCCGGTCCATGAGCCTGGCGAGCGTGCTGGCCTCTGTCGGGGTCTGCGTCTACTCAGCGTTGGCGGCAATTGCCGTTACGAACTCCTAGGGAGGGGATGATGAGCCGTAGTGAAACGGCCCTCCGCTGGCTGATGGTGATGGTAGCCCTGGCTACCATCCTCGTCCTGGCCCGTTAGCGGACAGGCGCTGGAGGTGTTAACCCTCCGGCAAGCGGCCGACACTTAGTCGGTCCCGGGTAAGTGCGGGGTTGAAGCGCGTCTTAGAGCGCTCCCCCGCTGGCGGCATGAACCGCTCGCAGTATTTTTTACTCGCGGTCATGCCGCTCTTTCATTAAATAATCCCTGCCATTTGATAATGGCTCAATAAAATTTTATAATTCGCCTCAGTTTACGTCCCCGTACACCCATGCGAGCGTAGGCTCGCTCCTCAACAAGGAGGTACCTCTTGACGGCTATCGCCGTACCAGCTCCGCAGGAGCCGGTTGATCCGGTCAGAGCGTTCATCGACCGCACTGCCGGCCGGCTGTTCGCGGCCGCGGGCTTCACGCCCAACCAGGTGACCGTTCTGGGCACCCTGGTGGCCCTGAGCGGGTGCGCGGTCTGGACCCAGCAGACGCACTCGCCCAAGCTGTACTGGGTGGGCTGGGGCCTGACGCTCGGCGGCACGGGGCTCGACGCTCTTGACGGTTCAGTCGCGCGGGTGAGAAACATGCACACCCGGTTCGGCGGCCTGCTGGACTCGCTGACCGACCGGGTCGTCGAGACTGCCATCTGGGCGGCTCTGTTCTGGCTCTGCTCCGCCGACTGGGGCCGGCTGGGCTGTCTGCTGGCCCTGGCTGGTTCGTTCATGGTCAGCTACACGCGGGCCAAGGCGGAGCTGGACGGCCTGCGCGGCACGGCTGGCTGGGGATCGCGCCAAGTGCGCCTGCCCCTGCTGGCTGTCTGCGTGCTGGCGGCCCACTGGACCGGCTACAACTGGGTCGGCTGGCCGGTGGCCGTGCTGGCCTGGCTGACGGTCATCCAGCGCGCCGGTTCGATCAATCGTCAACTGAGCCCGTCCGACGATCCCACTAGCTGGGGTCACGGTGGACAGCTCTAACCGAGAGGAGGGCTTTTGAGTCCGTTCGAACGCTGGCTGATCGCCGTCAGCTTGAACCTGCTCGGTGCGGCGTCGGCCATCTTCTGGCGTCAGTGCCGAAACGGCGGCGTGGTGTCCCTTGGGCGGTTCTCCGTCAGCGGGGTGGTGCCAGCTCTGGTGGGCGCCGGCGGAGTCGCTCTCATGACGGGCGACATCCTCTACATCTACGCATAGAGAAGGAGGAGACGTGCTGGAGTGGCTGTGGGCCAGCCTGGTGTGGTCCGGTGTCGGGCTGGCGTTTGGCGGCCCGCTCGCCGCCCACGCCCTGCTGGAAGCTCAGCCGGGGCCATGACGCCGGCTTTCCGGTACCTCCAAGCAGAACCCCGCCCGAGGCACGCCTCGGGCGGGGTTCTCCGTGCGGCCGATGGGTACGGCCGCTTTTTTAATTTAGATTAGCTAACTTCGCCTAAAACCATGCGCGAAAAGCGCCTTACAACAATGTTTTCGCCCAGTTTAGCAATGTGCTCTTTAATGTAATCGCCAACCTTAATATCTGGGTTTTTGATGAAGGCCTGATCACTCAAGCACTTCTCGGCAAAATATTTGGCTAGCTGACCCTCGACTATTTTATCTATCATTTCGGATGGTTTACCCTCGGCTTTGGCCTTGTCGCTAAACTCAGCTGAGACTGTCTTTTTGACGCTGGCCGGCACGTCGCCTGCTGAAATATATTCTGGCCCAGCGGCCGCTATGTGCAGGCAAATATCTTTAACTAACTCCTTAAATTCATCAGTCTTAGCTACAAAATCGGTCTCGCAGTTTACCTCGCAGATGACACCAATGCGGCCGTCGTGCACATAGGAGCCGATTAAGCCGGCCCGGGCCTCGCGTTCGCCGCGCTTCTCGGCTTTGGTTAGGCCTTTTTTACGCATTGCTGAGAGAGCTTTGTCGAAATCACCTTTAGCCTCTACTAGGGCCTGCTTAGCGTCGGTTATGCCGACGCCGGTCAGGCTCCGCAGGCGTTTAATTTCGTCGATTGATATGTCGGCCATTAGTCTTTGCCCTCTTTTACGGCTGGGGCTTTAGCTTTGGCCGCTGGTTTAGCCGGTTCTTCTTTAGTGTTTGCTTTAGCTACCGGCTTGGCTGGTTTATCGGCATCCGGCTTCTCGGCGGCTGGTTTTTTAACTTTGGCTTTGCCTTCTTCGATAGCCTGAGCCACACAGTCTAGTATTAAATTAATGGTCTTAGCGGCATCGTCATTAGCCGGAATCGGAAACTTTATAGATGTTGGGTCGGTGTTGGTATCTACTAGAGCAATTACTGGGATTTTTAGCTTATTAGCTTCACGTACAGCGTTAACATCGTTGAGTATATCCACCACGAAGACGGCTCCTGGTTTGGCAGCCATCTCTTTAATGCCCCCGTAAAGCTTGTTCATCTCATCAATTTCTTCGCTCATCCGCTGAACTTCCAGCTTGCTGTAGCGGTTAGCCAGCTCGCCGCTTATCATGCGGCTTTCCAGATCTTTTAGATGACGGATACGTGAGCCGATAGTAGTTTGGTTGGTCAGCATACCGCCTAGCCAACGCTGGGAAACATAGGGCATACCGGCGGCCTCGGCCACTTCTTTAACCTTGTCTTTAGCCTGACGCTTGGTGCTAACCAATAAAACTTGCTTCCCGGCGGCGGCTGTCTCGCGGATAAAGCTTAGAGCCTCATCTAACGCGTTCACAGTTTTGGTTAAATCAATAATGTGGCTACCGTCGCGCTTGCTGTGAATATAGGGCGCCATTTTGGGGTGCCAGCGGCTGGTTTTGTGCCCAAAGTGAGCCCCGGCCTCTAGCAATTCTTTAATATCTACGGCATTAGCCATCTAAAATAATCCTTTCTCACCAGACTAAGTTAACTTTTTAGGTTCGGAGCCGAGATTCTAAAAAGAGGATTCTTGCTTAGCCTTGTTTAATAATTTAGCTTGTTAATTGTACCTCTATTTGACGGTGTTTTGCAATAAGCCTAGTATCTGAATTGCCATGAACGCCAAAAAAGGCATAGACAGCCACTTTTGTGATTTGCGCGAAAGTTTAACTGATGAGGCCGCCCAGGCATACGTCGTTTTGGGCGGCGAGCACAACCAAGATGTTGTGCTTTGGGAAACTATGGCGATAGCGGCCGAACGTAGCCGGGCTCTAAATAGACTGCTAAAGAACCCTGGCTGGTTCATCGGAGCCCTGTACAACACCTATGGTGAAGGCGAGTATCAACTTTGGCGCGATGAAGTTACCAGGAAAGCCAAAGACCTACAGGACGGTTGACCAACAGAGGTAAATTAGTTACAATAGCCAGGCTATGAATCCCGTTAGAAATTCCGGCTTACCTAATCAGGCAAGGAATGAATACGGGGTAATCGTAAGAAAGGATTCCTAACGGGATGAAAAAAGGTTTACACCCCGATAATTACCGGCCAGTAGTCTTTCAGGATTTGAATGACAACACTACTTTTCTGACCCGCTCCACCGTGTCCAGTGATGAGACTATCGAGCTAGACGGCGTTACTTACCCTTTGGTTAAAGTTCACATTAGTTCAAGCTCACACCCGTTTTTTACCGGCGAAGAGCGCATCGTTGACGTTGAAGGCCGGGTAGATAAATTTAAAGCCCGCCAAGCCGCCGCCCGTAAAGCCCGTGAAACGCGGGCCTCGTCCAAGCCCAAATCTAAAAAGTCTAAGGCTCAGGCTCAAAAGCTGGGCACAAAGACCAGCGCTAGCCGCTAACTAGTTAACCAAAACCCTTCGTTTGTTAACCAGACGAGGGGTCTTATAATTTAAACTTATGGACTCACAGGAAAATAATTTACGGCAAGAGTATCAAGCTCTAAGCGAAAAGCTAAAAGAGCCGTCTATTTATGCGTCTAAAGACTACCCGGCGCTAGCCCGCCGGGAAAGCGAGCTGAAAAAAATTCTCGATCTTTACAGCGAACTTGGTGCTCTCAACTCCCAACTGTCGGAAGCTAAAGTTATGGCCGGCGCCAGCGAGCTGGAGCTAGCCGAGCTAGCCCGTGCAGAAATTGAAGAGCTAGAGTCGAAAATCCCAAACCTCAATTCACAATTGTCCGAACTGCTCCTGCCCAAAGATCCAAATGACGAGCGGGACTGTATTATGGAAATTCGAGCCGCCGCCGGCGGCGATGAAGCCAGTCTGTTTGCCGGAGAGCTTTACCGGATGTACGCCCGTTTCTGCGAGGCCCAGGGCTTTAAACTAGAGCTAGTCAGCCAAAGCCCGGCCGAGGCTGGCGGTTATAAAGAAATTATTTTTGAAGTTCACGGTCAGCAAGCTTATAAGATGCTCAAGTTTGAGGCCGGCGTGCACCGCGTACAAAGAGTCCCGGTCACCGAAAGTCAAGGCCGAATACACACTAGCACCGCTACTGTAGCGGTCTTACCAGAGGCCGAGGAGTCAGATGTCGAGATTAGACCCGAAGATATCCGGGTCGATGTGTTCCGAGCCAGTGGCCACGGCGGCCAATCGGTAAATACCACAGACAGTGCCGTACGCATTACTCACCTGCCAACCGGCATTGTAGTCAGCCAGCAGGATGAAAAAAGTCAGATTAAAAACCGTGATAAAGCTATGAGCGTTTTGCGGGCGCGGCTTCTGCAAAGAAAAATTGAACAAGAGCAAAGCCAGATGAGCGCCGCGCGGCGGGCGCTAATTGGAAGCGGCGACCGTAGCGAGAAAATTCGCACCTATAATTTCCCGCAGGACCGCATTACCGACCACCGCGTCAATTATTCTCGCAGTAACTTGCCGTCGGCCATGGACGGGCAAATTGACGATTTGATCGAAAAACTGCAGGAGGCTGAGCTAGAGCTAATTAAAAATGAGCCATGATGAACGTTGGCGCCTTTTTAGCTTTAGCGACGGCTAAACTGCAAAAAGCTGGAATCGGTTCGGCGCGGCTGGATAGCTTAATACTGCTGGAGGAAGTATTGGGCAAAGACCGCTCTTACATACTAGCCCACCTCGACCAACCCCTTAGCGGCCGGCAATTAGGCCGCCTAAATCAGCGGCTGGACCGGCGCTCTAGCCATGAGCCGCTAGCCTACATCCGCGGCTGGAGCGAGTTTTACGGCCGCATTTTTAAAATAAATAAACGGGTGCTGGAACCACGGCCGGAATCAGAAACGATGATTGATTTACTGAAAAAGCTAGCCTTGCCGGCAAAAACTAAAATAGCCGACATCGGTACTGGTTCCGGCTGTCTGGGTATTACCGCCGCCCTGGAAATTACCGCCAGCACGGTCGATCTTTACGACATTGACAGCGCCGCCCTTGCCGTCGCCCGGCATAATGCCCACCTACATGAGCTGACGGTTGGCGTACATAAAAGAGATTTACTAAACCGGCCCGCTAGAGACTACGATGTGATTTTAGCCAACCTGCCCTATATTCCCAGCCATTGGCGTTTGCACCCCTCTATTTTGATGGAGCCCAGAATTGCTTTTTTAGGCGGTAAGGACGGACTAGATTTATATCGCCGCATGTTCGCCCAGGCGGCCGGCCGGCCCCGCCCGCCTAAATTTATTCTGACTGAATCTATGCCGCCACAACATAGGGGCTTAGAAAAAATTGCTAATGGAAGTAGCTACCAAAAGCAGTCATCCAAAGATTTTATCCAGGTATTTGAGTTGAGATAGGGCCTTAAGAGTTCGGGGCGGCCGCCAAAACAGCATTTAAGCTAATCGTTTTTGAGCCGCGCACTACCGTTAAATTCACCGCTTGGCCAACTTTGAACTGAGTCAGCACGCTAGTTAAACTGTTTTGGCTGTTAATCGAAATGTTATTAACTTTGGTAATTATGTCTTTTTCCTGCAGGCCGGCCTTGTCGGCTGGACTGCCGGGAATAACCGACGGCGTACCGTCAGGGCTAGGCACAATATAAGCACCTTGATCAACGTTCAAATTGTACTGATAGGCTAGATCCGGCGTCAACGACACGTAACGCACGCCCAGGTACGTCTGCTGGAGCTTACCGGAGGCCAAGACTGAATTTATCAAACCTTTTACGTCATTAATCGGAATGGCAAAACCAATATTTTGAGCGCCGCTGGCCACAGCCGTATTAAGGCCAATCACCTGGCCGTTAATGTTCACCAGAGGCCCGCCGGAATTGCCCTCATTTATAGCCGCATCGGTTTGGAATAGGTCGGTCAAATTTTCCGTGCTGTCACCGGACTGATCACCAGCCTGCACATCACGGCCGTGACCAGAAATAATCCCAGAGGTCACCGTATTTTGGAACTGGCCCAGAGCATTGCCGATGGCTACCACCTCGTCACCCACCTGCATTTTGGAAGAATCACCAAGAGTTACCGGCGTTAACTTCTTGCCTTTAAGGTCCCCGATTTTTAGAAAGGCTACATCTAGCGCGCTGGAGTCGCTAGTTCTGCCGATAACCTGAACGTTAGTATATTTAGTACCGTCGGATAGGGTAACTGTAACGCTGTCCGTGCCGTCCGGTACTACGTGACGGTTAGTAATGATAATGCCGTCAGAGCTGACGATAAAGCCGGTACCGGCACTCTGCTGAGAGACCGGCTGGCTAAAACCGAAGAAATCTTGGCTGAGGGTCTGGCTGTTGACGTCAATACTGACCACGCTCTGCCCGACGTTTTTAGCAATGCTGGCAATCAACTGGCTTTGGTTGGAAATATATTGCTTTTGAGCGGCTATGCTAGTAGGAGAATTGTGACCGCCGTCGTAAATCGACGAACCAACCAGGCCACCCAGCAGACCTACCAAAAAGCAGATAATTACAATGATAGCTACTAGACCGCCACGCCAGCGCCGCGGATTCTTATCCCTAAACCGGCCTACTTTATCCCAGCTCGGCCGCGGGATAGTGATGCTGTAATGATCGGGCTTGGTAGTATATTTAGCCGGCTTTGGCTGGGGCCCTGATTGAGGTTTAGTTTGATCTTCCACTGCTATCTATAATTTACTATAAAACTGAACGCCAGCTGAAAATAACTTAAATTTCACACGCTCTTAAACAGTGGCGCCGGACCAATCTGATAGTGCCAAGATTACCACCAGCACAGCCAGCATAATTAGCAAAAGCTGTCTCTTCAATAAAATGGTTAGGCGGTCTTTGGCTGACAGATAATAAAGAGCCGCCAGACCATAACCGACGGCCGTTAAGATAACAATTATCTGCGGGATGGTGCCGTAATAAAGTAGCCAGTGGCCTAAAAGAAAAGCCAGCGCCGCCGAAAAATAACCCCAGCTGTGCGCCAGCAATGCCGTATACGGCTCTTCAAAACTAGTTAAGAAATGCCTAGCCGACAAATATGTCACCAGCCAGGTACCGGCCGTCAACAGCAGGAGCGAGCTGTCGCCAAACTTTAAATATAAAACGAACAGTCCTAACAGCTGGCCTATCATGGCCTGAGCCGACACACTTAAAACATCGCTTTTGGGCTTAAGCCAAATAAGCCACACCCCGTAAAGAACTGCCCACAGAATTTGCCACCAAACCACCGAGGTGCTGGCCATAAACAATACTAAGGCTAGGCCCACCATTATATCCACGCCGTTAGCGGTTAAATTGGTCAGCCAGTACCGGGGGCGCACCGCAAACATCCGCCACTTGGCCAAAAAAATCAGAAGTATAGCTAGTCCGACAAAATCAATCCGGACTAATATGTAGGCCAAAATCGGCAAGAACGCCGATAAAATAATGTGAAAGACGTGAGAAAACCCGCGGGTCGGTCTAATTCGCCAATGAAGTTTGGCTGGAATCTGCAGCATCTCTACCTAAAATTATAACAAAGTTGGTGCCGGCCGGTGCCGAGATACCGGTTCCGGGGGGCATAGAATCAGTAGTAGTTATCTGGAATCTCTCCTCTAAATAGTGGGCCGTGTACTTATCCTTGCCGTGAGTTAAGTCAACGATAGTAGTCAGCTCTTGGTTGGTCGTATGCGGAGCATTATCAACAGTAGTTACTGAATAACCGTAAGATTTTAGTACGTTAGCCGAATCGGCCGCCAGCCCAGAGATAGAAGTGGCATTATAGACGGCAATCTGAGCATTTTCCTTAGCGATGAAGCTATCGCGCAAGGTGTTACGGATATAGCTGGTTATATCGCTGTAATCAAACAGACCAGCTTTGGGCTTAACAATCGACAGGCCGTTCATACTGCCCGTGGTCAACAGATCATGCGGCGGCGTAACTAAGTCCAGCGAAGTAATTTTATTAGATGGAATCTTATTAAAAATTTCTTGCAAGCGGCCCACGTTTGATAGCGAGAAATCGGTATAGACATTATTGCCAAAACTATCCAGCAGTGATGATATTTTCACCGGGTTGGTGAAAGTGCCAAGAGATAAAGCCTTGTTTTTAATGGCTACGATAACGGCTCTTTGCCGCTGAGCCCGGGCAAAGTCAGAGCTGGTTTCTCGTGATCGGGCATAAAGTAGGGCCTGCGCGCCGTACATAGTTTGGACTCCCTGTTTGGCAATATAAGGATTCCAGTGGTTCTCCCAAGCAATAGTCGGATCATAAAGAGTTTCCGGGACATTTACCGTCACACCGCCCAGGGCGTCAACGGCCTGCTTGAAGGCCGAAAAATCAACTATAACGTGGTAATGAATCGGTATACCGATAATCGGCTCTAGTGTTTTATCCAACAGCGCTAGGCCGTCCTTCGTCTGGCCGGATACCGTTTTGGCAGTAGACTCGGCCTTGCCGTCAGGATAGGCGGCATTGATTTTTTGGTAGCCATTGCCGGGAATCTTAACCCACAAATCCCGGGGGATACTAAGCAGTGAGGCATTATTATTAATCGGATCGATGCTCATTATCATCATGGTGTCGGTTAGGTCTGGCCCGTCGTGTCCGGGCCCACCAATGCCCAGTAACAGTATGTTAACCCGCCCATCACCTTCGCCCTTCAGCTGATTAATATCCACCTGGGCGGCTAAAGCCGGCGCCCCGCCGCCGCCATGAAATAAATGCTTTTCAGTGGCGTAGAGCTTAACACCAAAGTAGGCCGCACCGATTATTACAAGGCTAAATAGCGCTAGCCCTGCCCTTTTTAGACGACGCTTAGCTCTTTGATGTTTGTTGACGGAGTGCGGTTTTCGCTTAGTACCTTCTAGCTCTTCACCAAGTAAAATTGGTTCATTAAGTAAAGCTTCCTCTTCGGCCTCTTCGGGCGTGTGGCTGACGTCCCTCGGTGCTTGGCGCAGAGGGTAAAAGCCGTCTGACCTAGCTCGGTAATTACCCAGCTCACTGTTAGCTGGATTGGAAGGCTGGTAAGACCGAGGCACAACTGCACCTAGTCCCCGCCCATCGGATACAAAACCATCTATAGAGACCGGGCGCTTTGGTCTCTGAAACTTTTTGTTATCTTCCATTACGCAAAGACCAGTATACCATCCGAGGTAGGCAAAACGCTTATAGTCAACAGCCCCTGGCCGGGTTTATAATGATTAACTTATGGAACAAAACAAACCCGAAGATTCTGCCGGCGAATCGTCTAATTATGACCGGCACCCGCAGTTTAATCTAGCACCCGCCGGACCCTCCAGGTGGCAGGATTTTTACGGTATTCTTGCGGCTATTTTCACTTTTATAGTCATCCCTGTCGTCATTGCGCTATTTTTAACAGCCTTCGTCATCCAGTCGTATCAGGTCGACGGCTACAGCATGGAGAAAACTCTAGATAATCATGACCGGCTTATCGTTGATAAGTTACCGCGTAGCTGGGCCCGGATCACCGGTCACCCATACGTGCCGGCGAGAGGCAATATAATTGTCTTTAATCAAACCGGTTTATCCGACACGATTTATCAAAAACAACTTATTAAGCGGGTTATTGGTCTGCCCGGCGAACGGGTTAAGATAGCCGGCGGCACAGTCACTATTTTTAATAAATCTCATCCCAAAGGCTTTGATCCAGACACCAGCGGTCTCTATACCATCAATGCAGAAGTAACCACCGGCAACGAGGATGTAACTCTAAGCTCCAACGAGATATTCGTAATGGGCGATAACCGCGGCAATTCTGAAGACTCGCGCTACTTTGGCCCCGTCAAATTAAATAATGTGGTCGGCGAATTAATTCTTCGAATTTTACCAATCGACCATGTTAAAGCATTTTAAATACTGAACAAATTATATACCCGGGCCTAGCCGCGAAGACTGTCCGCTAGGCGACCAAGTTCGGCCTCGTCCTTAAACGAAATAATTAATTGTCCGCCCTTGGCGGTGTGCCTAATGGCCACTTTGGTCTTTAAATTCTTACTTAGGTCAGCGGCTAAGGCCTGTTCATCAGACTTCAAATCACCTTGCGAGGCCTTTCTTAATTTGATTACATACTCTTCCGCCTGCCTAACGGTCCACCCGTTGTCTAAAATATAACGCAATAATTCTTCTTGCTTATCACTTTGGCCCCTGAGGGCTAAGATTGCCCTAGCGTGTCCCTCTACAATCTTACTCTGTCGCAATGCCTCTCTAGCTGATTCCGGTAACTGTAGTAGTCTGGTTAAATTGCTGACCGTACTCGGAGCCTTACCTAACCTTTTAGCAATCTGCTCGATGGTCAAATTAAATTGATGTTGTAATTTTAATACCGCTAATGCTTGCTCCAGCGGCGACAAGTCAACTCTTTGGATATTTTCAATTAGAGATACCTCTAATTGTTCCAGTTCTTCGAGGCTTCTAACTATAGCCGGCAGTTCTACTAGATTTGCAAGCTGGGCCGCCCGCCAGCGGCGCTCACCAGCCACAATTAAGTACCGGTTTGGCGCCTTAGTAGACTTGGAAACTATAATCGGCTGTATCATTCCATGGCGCGCAATTGAAGCCGCCAGATCTTCCAGTGCCCCTTTTTCAAACTCCCGCCTGGGTTGATCGGGGTTAGGAGTAATATCGGTAATGAGTATTTTTTGTATTCTATCTTTATCTGTCTCCAGAATTCTAGTATCCAAATCCTTGGGGATTAGTGCGTCAAAGCCTTTGCCCAATGTTTGTCTCTTAGCCATCAAACCCTCTTTTCCACTTCTTTGGCTAAAGCTTTATAGGCTCTAGCTCCTTTACTCCATTTATCGTGTTCATCTATAGTGCGGCCAAAGCTGGGAGCCTCCGCTAGCCGCACATTTCTAGGAATAACTGTAGCAAATACTTTATCGCCAAAATAGCTTTCAAGTTCCGCTTTTACCTGTCCAGAAAGAGCGTTCCGGTTGTCATAAAGTGTTATTGTCACACCTAAAATATTCAGATCCGGATTGAGGGCCTGCTTCACTTGGGCTATTACGCTTAATAGCTGGCTCAGTCCTTCCAAAGCATAATACTCCGCCTGGACCGGAATCAGCACGTCACTAGCCGCCGATAAGGCGTTGACTGTCAGTAGGCCCAAGGAAGGCGGACAGTCAATAAATACATAGTCATAGTTTAAGCTTCCTAAGACTTGCTTTAGGCGCAGTTCTCTTTCGGCTAGGGGCACCATTTCGACTTCGGCGCCAGATAGGTTACGATTACTCGGCAGTAAAAACAAATTTTTTTTTGGCAGTTTTTGTATAACAATACTTGCCTCGGCTCGAGAAAACAGTACGTCGTACAATGTTTGCTTTAAGGAGTTCTTGTCAATGCCCAGACCGCTGGTAGCGTTTGCCTGTGGGTCGGCATCAACTACTAAAACCCTATGGCCGGCCCGGGCTAAAAATGAGGCTAGGTTAATGCAGGTAGTAGTTTTGCCTACCCCGCCTTTTTGATTTAAAACAGCTATAATTTTAGTCATTTTTATTATTTAAACCTAACTAAAGATTAGCAGATTTACCTTTAGGGGTAAACGAGGAACCTTCAAGGTGTTCCATCTGTATAGTTTTATCCTATAATATGGATGGGTTATAAGAATAAAAATGAAAAAGACAAAAAGGATAAAAAGGATAGCTCAGCCGCTGGCGGCCGTATTGGTTCTTAGCGTCTTTGTTTTTAGCCTTATTTTATTTATATATAGGCCTTCTGCCCACGCTCAGCTTTTCCTTACCAGCGGCACTTCTTGGACAGTCCCATCGGACTGGAGCACTCTAAATAACTCCATTGAGGTCATCGCTGGTGGTGGTGGTGGCGGCGGCGGTTATAGCGGCGGCACTGGTGCCGGCGGTGGTGGCGGTGGTGGTGGCTATACTAAAGTAATTAATGCTAAATTATCGGCCGGTGCGACAGTCACTATTAATATTGGTGCCGGAGGCGGCGGTGGCGCCACCGCCAGCAGTGGCACTAATGGTGGCGATACCTACCTATGTAACTCAAATAGAAACTGCTCCAGCTTAACTGATAGCGCCGTTATAGTTGCCGCCCAGGGGGGCGCGGGCGGCTCGCCTGGTAGTGGTAACTCTACTGGACCGGGCGGCGCGGGTGGCACCACCACCAATGCCACCGGCACCCTAGCATACTCTGGCGGTAACGGTGCAAATGGCGGCGGTGGTGGTGGCCCGACCGGTCTAGGTGGCGGTGGTGGTGGTGGTGCGGCTGGATTAAATGGAGCCGGTAATGCTGGCTCCTCTACGAGCTCTACCTCTGGTGGCATTGGTGGTAGTGGAGACACCGGTTTCGGCGGAGCTGGCGGGGCTAGCACCGGTGCCAACGGTAGCGCCGGCACGGAGTACGACGCTAGTCATGGTTCCGGCGGCGGCGGCGCTGGCGGGCTTGGAGATAATAACAGCAATGGTACCAATGGCGGTAGTGGTGGTACTTACGGTGCCGGTGGCGGTGGCGGCGGCGGGAGTAAAAAGCGGACCGGTGGTAGTGGCGCCAGCGGCCAACCCGGCCTAATAATAATAAAGTATAGCTACACCTCTCAATCAGATTACCGCTGGCGGCGCGACGATGGTAGTGAGACAAGTGGCACTTCCCTAGCCGCACAAGACACACCGGCCACCACTGTTGGCACCAACCCTGTCCGCCTGCGCCTTTTAATAACCCATAAGGGCGATTCGGCCACTTACTCTTACCGGCTTGAATACACTCCTTATATTAGTAGCTGTGGCGCTAGCTGGACGGCTGTACCTGTTACCGCTACTACTGAGCACTTCAATATGTATAATACGCCTAACTATACTGACCAAAGCGCCTCCACTAACGCAACCACCGGCTCAGGCGTAATTTCTGATCCAGCTGGCTATAGTTTTACAGCCGGCAAGTTAGTAAAACCGCCGTCCAATAGCGCTAGTTCTATCACTTTAACGACTGGGCAATTTACAGAGCTGGAATACGCTATCCAGCCCAATTCTAATGCTACTTACCAATCTTACTGCTTTAGGGTAACCAATAACGGCACGCCGCTAGAAAATTATTCTAACTATCCAATCCTTTACTTAAACTTTCCCCCCGCCGCCCCAACTATCTATAGTGTGGCTAATGGTCAGACCGGCGTATCGCTAACTCCTCAGTACGAGCTAAAAGCCACTGACTTTAACAACGATTATTTACAGTACGATGTTGAGGTCTGCCCGACTAACAGCTGGCCGTGCGGTTCCGGCGGCCACGTATATGCCGGCACCTCTTCGTGCTGGGTTGGTCTGGACGCTAACAGCAATACCGCCTACAACTCAACTAGCTACCTTTCGGGGTCAGATATGGCCTACTGTTTTACACCAGCTACTGACCAACTCACCTCTAATACTACTTATTATATGAGGGCTAGGGCCATTGACCCCGGCGGCAGTGATACCTATGGCCCATATTCTTCGACAGTCAGCTTCACTACCGGTAATTTGCATTTAGATATTACTGGGGGTGCCAATATCACTGGCGGCAGTCAACTCGGTAACTAGATAGCCGGCTTTTTCAGCTTGTGGATTATAACTATAAGAGCTATCTTAATAATCAATGGACTATGAAGATCTGCGCCAAAGGTACCGGCACGATTACACCGGCGAACGGATCAATACGGCTCCACCCGCTAGCTCTCCTACCCCTATAATCCCAGATGTCGCCGAACTACCGCAGGCCACTACCGTTGGTACCCAGAAGGTAAAAGTTAATAAATTTAGCCGGCTCAGTGCTAAGTTAATGGTACTTTCTATGGCTGTCCTATTACTGATCGCCGGAGCGGGTTTTGGCGCTCATTATTTTTTAGTCAAAAAGTCATCCCCCATACCTGTTAATATCAGCCGGTCGGTAAACTTCCCCTTGCTATATCCGGCTAAATTGCCAGCCGGGTATAAGATTGATCCCTCATCCTTTTCTAGCGCTAACGACGTGGTGCTCTTTTCAGCGCGCACTACCTCTGGTCAGAAGATAGTTTTTACGGTTCAGAAAAGACCGCCTACTTTTGACTTTGGGACTTTTTATCAGCAGGGTTTAGCCAGTGCCGCCGTCTTTAATACCGGTGCCGGTCAGGCGGCTATCGGCCGGGCCAACGGTCAATTAATCGGCAGTTTGGCCACTGATCAAAGCTGGCTAATCGTTAGCCCCTCCAGGGGTAATATCTCAGCCGATAGTCTTAGACTAATCTTAAACAGCGTTAAAGCCTCTCATTAACAAACTAGTCGGCGGTGCGCCAGGTCATAACGGCGCCCGCCTTGATTACCGGGTAGGCGTTTACGCTGGTAGTCTTTTGGGCAAACTGGAAGTTTAGGCTACCAGCTGTTGAGCCGTTACGGATAAAGCCTCTGACTTGGATGAAGTTAACTGCACTTGCTGTGACAAGTGAGCAGACCTGCCCAGATGAAATTATGTTACATGTAATATTGCCAGAGAGATTACTGTAGTTAGATGTTGAAATATTGAGTGCGGCGCCCGTCGGAACCGTGAATGTATAGTTACCTAAAGAGTTATTTACGTCAGAGTCATCAACCGGTATCCAGGCGTCTATCACGTAATTGGTATTGGCGGCCATGCTGAAACTCAGCGTATTATCATTCTGCATAGTGGTGCTGGTGGTAGACTGATCAGCTGTCTTGGTTATCTCGTTAAAGCCGGTCATACAATCTCGCCAGGTGCCGTCGTAGCAACGGAACTTACCTTTGGTTGAGTTATAGTACATGGCGCCGGTCAACCCTGTTGGGTCAGCGGCGCTGGAGTAGTTATCAAGCACTAGAATAATTGGATTGCTGGAATGACCGGTGGAACTACCAATTTGAACACTATTATTGGCGGTTTCTACCGATAATAGCAGGCTACCTAGGCCGCCGGCATTACTGGCCCGAACACCAAATATCTCACCGGCCAGGGAGGTATCAGCATCTTGGATATCAAAACCGCCCCGAGTGCTATCGACTTTGACTTCCGGAGTAGTGCCCCCGGTGGAAGCCGTATAAGTTGTCTGTAGCGTAGGTGTAATCGAAGCCAGGTCCACCCAGGCCGGCGTAGTACCTTGGCAACCGCGGAATTTTTGAGTGGAAGTGTTATAGATTATGGCTCCAACCGTACAGGTGGCTGGGTCGCCCGGAGAGGACCCCAGCTTCACTACGCTGGAACCATTAATACTTACGATTGACGAACCAGGGCTAAGAATTAGGTCCGAACTGCCGCCCGTCTGCAGTGTCAGGGTGCCGGCTGTCGTTCTCCAAACCGAGTCGGCATTAGCGGTGATATTAACAGCGCTGGATGGGCCAGCCGTAACACTTATGTCACCAGTCCCCCGCCCGACGGCTACTGTACCGGTGTTGGCGGTATAGTTAGCGGTGTTAGTGGCTGTGTCGTAGTAAATTAAGGCATAGTTGGCCGTACCGTTATTCTCATATACTCTAAGCTGACGATTAGAACCATCCACCAGCAGTATTGAATTGCCGGAAGAATCCTGAACTTGGAAAGCGGCCGTCGAAGCGGTGGTTGTTTTAACTACCACCCCGGTATTACCTGTACCGTTAGCTGTAATTAAGGTGCCACCGGTGCCGCCCTGCAGGGTTAGTGTATTGCTGGAGTTAGAAGCTATTGTCAGATTGCCGTTGGCGGTCAGCTGGGTTGAAGTGCCCAGCGATACCGAGCCGCTACCAGACTGGAGCGTCAGCGTGCCGTTGGTAGTAGACCAGGTGGCGGCCTGATTCGATGTAATAGTCAGGGCGCCGGAAGCAGTTTTAACACTAGACGCTCCGCTGGCATTAATGCTTACCGTGCCGCCGGACTGGCTCACCACGCCACTAAAGACGCTACCGCCATTAGCGATCTGGAGCTGAGAAGCACCACCCTGGAGGGTCACAATTGTTCCAGAATTAGAGTTTCCAGCACCGCCGGTGCCGCCAACATTGATACTGCCAGCGCCGGCCGTGCTGGTAGCCAGATTAATGGTTGTAGCATTAGAAGTTGTACCAGTTTTACCGATGTTAACTATACTATCGATCGAGTTATTGGCAATATTGATGGCTCCGGTACCCTGATTTTGTAGGGTTATGGCACCGGTGCCGCCGTTGAGTAGTAGCGTGCCGGAACCGGCATTGAGCGTTAACGAGCTACTGCCGGTAGTTGAGCCAACGGTGACCGTCTTATTGCCGGCACTAGCGTTAGTACCAAAGGTCAAAGTCTGATTAGCATTACCATTGCCGATATTGATGCTCCCGGTCTGGGCCGAGCCGCCAATAGTAATGTTCCCGCCCACCGTAGAGGCGCCGAGAGTGTAGTTACTGTCGCCTACCCCGTCGAGAGTAAAGTTCCCACTGGCTACATGCATGGCAATCCCCGAGGTGCCAGTCGTATTACCAATATTTATTGTCTGGACTATGCCGGAATTATCACCAATACCTATGGACGCGCCGGACGCCAGCCCGCGGATAGTAATATTGCTAGAGGCGCCGTTAGTAGATAGTGCCAGACCGCCAGTTCCCGCCTGAATACCGAGCGCGCTCGTCATAGAGGAATTACCTAGCGTCAGGCCAGTTGTATTAGTGGTATCAGTACCAATGCTCAGGGTGCCTGCTGTGGCTCTATCAAACTGCGGAGATAGGATGGATGTATCTGCCCGTCCGGTACCGCTAATCCAGTAATTCGAGGGTGCGGTCTGCTGAGCTGTATATTGGTTTTGAATGTAATTACCGTCGCCACTGGTCGGGGCGTAATTGCTACAGCCGCTACCCCGCGTACTATTGGTACAGATTACATCGTTAGCTGTGATAGCCGGAATATTCAAAGTATAATTACCGGCGTCCGGCGTATCTGGTCCTTTTAGATAAAGAATGGCTGTTCCCGTATTACCTTCAAAGGCGATTTTACCAGTAGTGTTGTTAGAGGAGCCTAGGACTATTTGGTTGTTGACAGTATCTACGGCAAAAACGTTAAATGCTGTGGCGCTATTATTTTGAACTTGGAAAGCCGTAGCCGAATTAGTATATGACTTAAAGATGGTGCCGCTGTTAGTCATGTCAAGTTCTGCCGAACCAGCCTGTAGAGTGATTGCCGTACCACTATTAGAATCTGTGCTGGCACCACCGGTACCGCCAATATTAATTGTCTGCCCGATAGCATTAGAAGTAGCCAGGTTAATAGTACTAGCCGATCCGGTAGAGCCGGTTTTGCCAATATTGACTACGGAATTAACCGCATTGTTGGCAATATTTATGGCGCCCGTACCCTGGTTATCAATTGATACTGAACCGGTACCGCCGTGGATGGCCACGCTGCTGGCACCGATAGCCGAACCGATATTAACAGTTGTTGATGATGAGGCTGTCGCATTAGTGCCCACATTAATGGTCTGGCTGTTGGCGCCAGTAGTATTACCGATAGTAATACTGCCGGCCGTACCGCCGCTGGCACCAGTAATCAGGCTAATGCCGGCAGTCCCGCCCTGCAGAGCTAGGACGTCGGTCATAGACGTATTACCTAGAGTTAGGCCTTTGGCGTTGGTGGTACCAACGTTCAAGTCCTGGCCGTTAGCTGAATCAACCCCTGCGGCGGAGGCCGAACCAAAGGTTAAGCTAGAGCCAGTAAACGTATTGGTGTTGTAGGTGCCGGAAACAGTTAACGCGCCGGTGGCCGTCACATTACCACTAGCATCAACCTTAAACTTACTGGTTGGTGAGGATCCAGACTGTAGATCAATTAGGTAGCCGGTTGGGGCGGCATTGGTATTGCTGGCTAGGATTAAGGCATTGCCAGAACCAGGATTACCGCTA